>CAZGIK010000078.1:0-2569 GCA_964525755.1 uncultured Verrucomicrobiota bacterium | reverse complement strand
TAGGCCGCCGTGGCCCCCGGAGCCACCCCACCGCCCCGCTCACCCGGGCACTCCGCGGAGCGGAAGCCAGGCTCCGGCGGATTCATCATCCGCCGCCACCTGGGCGCGCCCGTGGCGGCGGCCGATAGGCCGCCGTGCCCCCGCGCCACCCCACCGCCCCGCTCACCCCGCACTCCGCGGAGCGGAAGCCGGGCCCCGGCGGATTCATCTTCCGCCGCCACCTGGGCGATCCGCCGCGGGAGTTGCACCCCGCCGGCCCCGGCGTAACGTCAACGCCATGCGGCGCCTCCCATGCCTCGTCGCCCTCGGCCTCCTCGTCGCCGCGGGTCCCCTGCCCCGAACGGCGACGGCGGACACGGAATCCCCCCTCGCCCTCGCCCGCCGCCTGAACGAGGCGTTCGTCGAGGTGGCGGAACGCGCCTCCCGCTCCGTGGTCGTGGTCCAGGTGGCCACCCGCAGTTCCATCGAGGACATCGAGGACAACCCCTTCTTCCAGCAACTGCCCGAAGAACTACGCCAGCAGTTCCGCGACGAGCACGAACGCCGACGCGAAACCGAGCAGGACCGGGACCCCGCCTTCAACGGGGAGGGCTCCGGGATCATCCTCCGGGCCGACGGCCACATCCTCACCAACCACCACGTCGTCGCCGAGGCCGAGCGCATCCGCGTCAAGCTGCGGGACGGACGGGAGTTCGACGCCGTGGTGCGCGGCATGGACCGCGAGTCGGACATCGCCGTGCTCCGGATCCAGTCGCCGCCCACCGACCTCGTCCCGGCGAAGTTCGCCGACTCCGACACCGTCCGCGTGGGCGAGTTCGCCCTGGCGATCGGCGCCCCGTTCGAGCTGGAGTACTCGGTCTCCTTCGGCCACGTGAGCGCCAAGGGCCGCGAGGACATCGCCGGCGGAATGATGATGGACCAGGAGTTCATCCAGACCGACGCGAACATCAACCCGGGCAACAGCGGCGGTCCGCTGGTGAACATCGGGGGCGAGGTGATCGGCGTGAACGCCATGATCCGCGGACTCCAGACCGGCATCGGCTTCGCGATCCCATCCAACCTCGCCCTCGAGGTCGCCGCCCAGCTGGCCGAGGACGGACGGTTCCGACGCTCCTGGCTCGGCATCGGCATCCAGACCCTGCGGGAGAACGAGGCGGCGCGCCGACGTTTCCCCGGCCTGCGCGACGGGGTCCTGGTCCAGAGCATCCTTCCCGAGGGCCCGGCTCGCGACTCGGGCCTGGCCCCGGGCGACATCATCACCGCGGTCGACGGCCGCCCGGTGGCCACCGTCCAGCAGCTGCGCAAGGTCGTCACCCGCAAGCGGCCGGAGTCCGAGATCACCCTGTCGGTGCATCGGGACGGTTCCGACATCGAGCTGAAGTCCCGGACCGGCGAGATGCCGGACCGCGAGACGCTCGTGGCCCGCGCCCCGCGCCGGCCCCGACCGCCGGAGGAACCGGACGGGGAACCGGTCGAGGCGACCGAACCCGAGCCGACCCGGGTGCTGGGAATGACCCTGAAGCCGGGCGGCGCAGGTTCCGGGGACGGTGAGGAGGGGGCTCTGGTGGCTTCGGTGGCCGACGACAGTCCCGCAGCCCGTGCGGGTCTCCGGGTCGGGGACCGGGTGATCGAGCTGGACCGTCGACCCGTCACGTCCCCCGAGGATGCAGCCACCATCGTCGAGGATGCCGATCGCAAGGGCCGCCTCCGGATCCAGTGGCTGCGCGAGGGCCGCCGCTACTCGGAGGTCCTCCGGCGCCGATAGGGGCCGCACAAACGGGGGCGAGATTCCGATCCCGATACCGACCCCGACTCCCGACTCCGAGGGAGCGGGCCGGCTGGGGCGATGGGGCCCATCGTCGTCCGCTTCTGGGGTCCCGGGCTGGGTGGCCTGACGAAAGCGGTGTCGACGCTTCGCTTTGCCACCGCAGTCCATAGGGGCGCCGCGCGAGTTTGGAGTGCGGCGGGAAGCGGAGCGCCACGCCGCTTTGGAAGCCCGACGGAGGCTCGCGGGGACGCTCGCGCCACCGCACCCAGTCACCCGGCAGAAACGGTGGCGCGAGGCTCCCGCCGAGCTGCCGGGGGCTCCCCTTCCCCATCGGCAATCGGGGTCGGAATCGCTATCGGAATCGATCTTCCCCTCCCCTCCGCAGCTTTCCGGAGCGCCGAGCTCCTGCGAGGCGGGGCCGAGATGCCGCTTCACCATGGAGGGATGAACCCGCGTCCGCGCGGTGAGTCCGACGGGGTCCGCCAGGACCCCGCAGGGCGGGGAAGCCGGACCGGCCGCCGATCGGCGGCGGCTACGGGGGGGAAAGGTGTCGGCCCCTTGCGGGGCCGATCGGGCTCGCAGGCTCGCCCCACCGCACGCGGGAGGGCGCGGCCCCCGGCCTTCGGCGGGTTCACCACCCGCCGCCACTTGGCGCGTTCGTGGCGGAGGCCGATAGGCCGCCGTGCTCCAGGCCCGCAAGCCCCGGCGGATTCATCATCCGCCGCCACAGCCCCCTTCCCCGCAGGCCTGAGAGCCTGTCCGGAAACTCCGAGGGGTCCTGTTTTCGCGGAAACGGCCCGG
>CAZGIK010000077.1:0-2741 GCA_964525755.1 uncultured Verrucomicrobiota bacterium | reverse complement strand
GGGATGAACCCGCGCCAGCGGGTGAGTCCGACGGGGTCCGCCAGGACCCCGCAGGACTGGGAAGTCGCATCGCGTCGGTCCCTGTCGGGACCGATCCACGCATTCGTGGCGGAGGCCGATAGGCCGCCGGGCTCCCGGGCTCCGATTCGGCGGATTCATCATCCGCCGCCACTTCCAGCCCTTGGCCCTTCGCCCCTTCCCAAGCAGCACGCGGGAACGCTCGCGCCACCGCACCCGGCCGCTACCGGCCCAGCCGGTAGCAGCGGACCGCGCCCGACGCCGAGACCGTCACCGCCGAGCCGGTGTCGGTCGGCTCAGCTTCCGTGGCCACCGGTTGCCACACCCCCGACGTCGGATCCTCCGACCCTTCCAGGCGCCAGCCCTTCGTGAGGGCATCCCAGGACAGCCGGACCCTCCCGTCCTCCAGCAGCTCGATGCGCAGCTCGGGGGCGTCGGGGGTCTGGATCACGGTGACCGGCGACCAGAACCCGGCCACCAGTCCGAACCGCGGCGCCGCGGCGGTGCGGCCCGCCGCTCCCGGCCCGACGGTCGCATCGACCCGGAACCGGCCGCCGGCGGCCGATCCGCCCCCCGACGGCACAACCCACGCGTCGAGCGTGAAACGTCCGCCGCTCGCGGGCTCGCTCCGGGCGCCGCACGGCAGGAGGATCGCGACGGCGGCGAGGAGCGCGGGAATCGGACTGGGTTTCATCGGATGGTGTGCTCGGGTCGGGGGGCAGGCCGGGGTTCAGCGGAGGACCACCATCACGTTGAACGTGTCGCCCACGTCGAAGTCGCCCAACTCGTCGAGGATCGACGTGTTCAGGAGCACCCACCGGTTGCGGGAACTGCTGTAGGCGATCGCGAAGTCCTCGTAGGTGTAGTAGCCCGTGAAGTTGTTGAGGTTGATGCGCGGGGTGACGAAGAGGATGGCGTTGGGGTTGTTGTTGCACATCGGGTGGTCGATCACGGTGATGGTGTTCCCGCCCGGGGAGGACACCACGTTGCCGCTGGTGCACTGGTGGACGAACACCGCGGTGGAGGTGTTGGCCCCCGCGCCCTTCACCCGGATGGCGCCCCCGTCGATGGCCAACGCGGTGCCGTCGACATCGGACTTGGCGGTGATGGCGGTGCCGTTGCTTTCGGCGCGGATGGCCTCGCCGGTCAGGCTCACGGCCCGCAGGGCCCGGGCGCTTCCGATGCCCGTGGCGTTCACCGCCGAGTTGTTGGTGTAGTTGGAGAGCAGCAGGAAGTTGCCCGCGTTGCCGCGTCCGCCGGCGGTGGCCGCCAGGCCGTCGCCATGCCCCAGGTGCACCGACTGGACGGCCGCCACGGTGTTGCTGGAGGCGCCGGAGGTGAACTTGGCCACCAGCCCGGTGCCATCGGTCCGCGCCTCGAGGGCGGTCGAGGCGTTGGACCGGTTGTCGATGTCGAAGTACCCGGCGCCCGACCGGTCGCTGACCGCATGGACCGCGTACCCGTTGGGACTGGCGTTGGAGAACCGGCCGCCGTAGGTGGTGCCGGTGGCGGCGGTGGCGATGCCGCGGACGCCGGTGCCGCCCGACGACGAGGTCTGTCCGACGACACCGATGTTCGCGCCGGTGGTGGCGCGGGCATGTCCGACGACCGCCCGTCCGGCGGTGGAATCATTGTTGCCGACGATGGTCTCCACCTCGCCGTTCTGGGAGCTGGTCCATCCGTAGACGCCGGGGCCGGTGTTGCTGAAGCCCGCCACGCCCGGGCCGGAGGTCGAGTCGCCGAACACCCCGGCGCCGCCCGCGGGGGTGAATCCGCTGCCAAAGACGTCGCTTCGACCCGACAATCCGATCCCGCCGGTCCGCGCGTTCTGCACCTCCAGTCCGGGGGCGTTGTTGGTTCCCCGCCAGTACTGCGCGAAGTGGTCGTGGTCGCTCCGGGCCACGGTCGACGCCTCGCCGGACCCCGCGTACTGCACCCGGAACTCGACGCCGTTGAACAGCGCCAGACCGGACCCGGCCGCGTAGTTGACGCCGTCATCGCCGTCCAGCAGCGACGGTGGAACCCCCTGGATGGCCTGCCAGCTGACACTCAGGGCGCTGGTGGCCGTGGTGGCGATGTCGGCCGACACCGCCCGCTTGGCGAAGTGCGCGTAGGGGGTGGCGGCGAGATGGTGGCGCGGCGACAGCAGGGTCACGTCGCCGGTCTCCTCCCCCGGCCGAACCCCCACCTCCAGCCACATCGCCTCACCCGTGAACAGGTCGGCGCCGAAGTCGATGGTCGTGGTGAACACGCCGTCGGTCACCTGCACGTCGTCGTTCAACACCCCGCTGGCCACCGGCACCTCGTCCGACGGCCCCCGGTACAGGGTGAAGACGAAGTCGTAGACGCCGTTTGCCGGGCGGTCGCCGTCGGTGAGGCGTCCCTGGTAGGTGAAGCCGGTGCCGAGCGGGGCCGCGGGCAGGGTGCCAACGCCGGCCAGGAAGGCCGCGGTGAGAAGGGGAAGAAGACGTGGGCTCATGGGTCGGACAGATGGTGCATGCCCACCCTGCCCCGCGCCCACCGCGGGCGGTATCGGACGTTGGTCGGATGACCGGGTAAATGGATAGATCCCCCGATCCAAACTCGCGCCTTGCGCCCGGGGCCCATTTCGGCTCCTAACCTTCCAAGTCCACAGGAGGTCTTATGACGCTGATCCCGCCCCCGTCTGCCCGCCCCCGTCTGCCCGCCCCCGTCTGCCCGCCCCCGTCTGCCCGCCCCCGTCT
>CAZGIK010000076.1:0-2753 GCA_964525755.1 uncultured Verrucomicrobiota bacterium | reverse complement strand
GGCCTGCGGGGAAGGGGGCTGTGGCGGCGGATGATAATCCGCCGGGGCTTCGGAGCCTGGGAGCACGGCGGCCTATCGGCCTCCGCCACGAAGGCGAAAGTGGCGGCGGGTGGGGAATCCGCCGGGGCTCGGCGTCCGCGACGCGACGTGCGGGGAGAGTGCGTCGGCGGGCATTTGTGGGAATCCGTCGGCTTGACACTCCACCAAGATTCTGGTGGTCTCCTTCTCAGTGATTCGGGGAGGTTGTTAGTTAGTCCTGACTAGACGGCTTCCTCCCGGCATCCATCTGACTCATGGCGTTTGATCGAAAAGTACTTGCGGCGGTGGTGCTCGCGTCGGCGGCTTCGTCCGCCTACGGACAGATCAACTGGGACCTCACTGGCGCGACTCCGGGATCATTCTTCTATGACGGCGGGTATCTGTTCCCCGGCCTGAGCTCGGTGGTTTCCGGATCGGGGACGTTCAATTCGATTGTCCGTCTGCAGACATCACCCACGGAGCAGGGATACAACGTTGCGGCGACCGCCAATCGGATGACCGACGTGAAGGCGGGTGTCAGCCTCCAGCCCAATGCCCTGACACGGCCCGCGGCGGGGTCTCCGATCGGGACCAACTGGTTCACGTTCGCGCTGGACCTGAATGAGACGGCGTCGGTTGGTGCGCGGTACATCAGTTTGGATCAACTGACTCTTTTCGGATCATCTGTTGATCTCGAAACTCTGTCGTTTCCTTCGGGCGGGACGGACGCGCAGAAGCTCGCGTTCCTGAGAACCAACGCGGTGCCGATCTGGAGCATGGATTCGCTCGGATCTGACAATGCTCCCGACGGTGTCGTGAGTCAGAATCTTCTGCTCGACTACAACACCGTCAGCGGTGGCAGCGGCAAGGCGGATGTGTTGTTTGTTCTCGAAGAGGACAAGGTGCCAACCCAGATCAACGGCGTTTCCAACTACTTCATCTACCTCTACTTCCAGATGGGTAATGTGGGTGTCTTTGGTGGTCGCGATTTTAGTTCGGATGCCGGGTTCGAAGAGTGGAACACCGCGTCGGGGCTGATCATCGACTTCCCGCCGGTTATCCCCGAGGCCTCCACGTGGTTTGCCGGGGTGTCCCTGACCGCACTGGTCGGCGGGATGTGGTACCGGCGCCGGAAGACGGCCTGAGCCGACCTCAAACCTCTCCAGCGGGCCGTTTGGCCCGCTTTTTTGTGCCCGGATTCCGCGGGGCGCTTGATTCCCGGGACGCTTTCGCCTAAACGGTCCGCCTCTTTGGGCCGACGGATGTGTTCCGACGGCTCCCACGTTTCCATCACTGCCATGCCCTACACCACGTGCACCGTCCCCGCCGGGGAAAAGATCCAGCTCCGCGACGGCCGGCTCCAGGTCCCCGACCAGCCCATCGTCCCCTTCATCCGCGGCGACGGGACCGGTCCCGACATCTGGGCCGCCTCGGAACGGGTGTTCGACGCCGCGGTGGCCAAGGCCTACGGCGGGAAGCGTCGGGTGGCGTGGATGGAGGTGTTCGCCGGGGAGACTGCCTTCCAGCGGTTCAACAACTGGCTGCCCGATGACACCGTGGCCGCGTTCCAGGAGTTCCTCGTGGGGATCAAGGGTCCCCTGACCACGCCGGTCGGCGGGGGCATCCGCTCGCTGAACGTCGCCCTCCGCCAGATGCTCGACCTCTACGTCTGCCTCCGGCCGGTGCAGTACTTCCAGGGCGTGCCCAGCCCGGTGAAGCATCCGGAGAAGGTCGAGATGGTGATCTTCCGCGAGAACACCGAGGACATCTACGCGGGGATCGAGTATGCCGCCGGCACGCCGGAGGCGCAGAAGTTCCTCGACTTCCTGTCGGCCGAGTTCCCCAAGGCCTTCGCCAAGATCCGCTTCGGCACGGCCGACAAGGCGTCCGAATTCCTCTGCCAGGCCGGCTCCACGGCCTCGCCCGAGGTGCAGGTCGGCATCGGCATCAAGCCGGTCAGCCGGGTCGGCACGGCCCGACTCGTCCGCAGCGCCATCGACTACGCCATCCGCAACGGCCGGAAGAGCGTCACCATCGTCCACAAGGGGAACATCATGAAGTTCACCGAGGGATCCTTCCGGGACTGGGGCTATCAGGTGGCCCGGGAGGAGTTCGGGGCCGAGGTGATCGACGGCGGTCCGTGGTGCCGGATTCCCGAGGGCAAGCCCGGTGCGGGCATCGTGATCAAGGATGCGATCGCCGACATCACCCTGCAGCAGGTGCTGACCCGGCCGGAGGATTTCGACGTGATCGCCACCCTCAACCTGAACGGCGACTACCTCAGCGATGCGCTGGCGGCCCAGGTGGGCGGGATCGGGATCGCGCCGGGGGGGAACATCAACTACGTGACCGGCCACGCCATCTTTGAGGCCACCCACGGGACGGCGCCGAAGTACGCCGGCAAGGACATGGTGAACCCCGGGTCGGTGGTGCTGTCGGGCGAGATGATGCTGCGGCACCTCGGCTGGACCGAGGCGGCCGACCTGATCCTGAAGGGTCTCAACGGGGCGATTGGGAGCAAGCGGGTGACGTATGACTTCGCCCGCCTCATGGACGGGGCGACGCAGATCAAGTGCTCGGAGTTCGGCGACAACATCATCGGCCATATGTGAGGCGAAGGGCCCGGGGCGAAGGGCTGGAAGAGTGGCGGCGGATGATAATCCGCCGGGGCTTCGGAGCCTGGAAGCACGGCGGCCTATCGGCCTCCGCCACGAACGCGAAAGTGGCGGCGGGTG
>CAZGIK010000075.1:0-3324 GCA_964525755.1 uncultured Verrucomicrobiota bacterium | reverse complement strand
CTCTCGGGCCGTGGAGGGATGAACCCGCGCCAGCGGGTGAGTCCGACGGGGTCCGTTAGGACCCCGCGGGGGTGGGGTGAAGCGGGGACCGGCCGCCTATCGGCGTCGGCTACGGGCGCCGGGTGTCGGCCCCTGGCGGGGCCGATCGGGCTCGCAGGCTCGCCCCACCGCGCCCGGCGCCCCTCGGGCCTTGGAGGGATGAGCCCGCGTCTGCGGGTGAGTCCGACGGGGTCCGTTAGGACCCCGCAGGGGGGTGGGCGGGGTGAAGCCGCACCGGCCGCCCATCGGCCTCGGCTACGGGCGCGGGTCAGTCGCGCAGCCAGTAGGCGGCCGGATGGCGCTCGAAGCCGATGCGGGGGTAGTAGTCCACGGCCGCCGGGGCGGAGAGCAGGATCAGGCTCGCCCGACCGCCCGCCTCGCGCGTGCGGCGGATCAGTTCGCGTCCGATCCCGGCCCGCTGGTGCGACTCCCGGACGGCCAGGTCGGACAGATAGGTGCAGTAGGCGAAATCCGACACGCTCCGGGCGATGCCCACCAGGAGGTTCCCGTCCCAGGCGGTGATGACGAGGTTGGCATTCCGGATCATCGCCGCCATGCGGTCCCGATCGTCCACCGGACGCCGCTCCCCGAGCGTGGAGGCCCGGTACAGCTCAAGCACGGCATCGAGGTCGAGGTCGTTGCCGGTCCGGTAGGTGATCATCGCGGTGGGCGGGGCGCGGGTCTCACCGCAGCAGCCAGTCCCGCAGTTCGGTCGACCCGGCCTCGCCCGGGAAGTCGCGCACGTCGCCGCCGCCGAGGGACAGGAGGCCCGGGATGTCGCCGTACTTGGCGCCGCCGGGGAGGAAGTCGAAGGAACCGAGATCCAGCACCCGTCCGAACCGGAATCCGTCGAGGCGGAGGGCGGTCCGGGCGAAGGCCGCGCCGGCCTGGGCCCGGGCGGCGGCGGCGACGGGAGCCGTGCCATCGAGGGCGACCAGGTGGATGCGCGACGAGCGCCGTTCGTGGTCCCGGATCAGCCGGGTGGCGGTCAGGACGTCGTGCACCCGCTGGACGAACACCGCGGGGTTGTAGCCCTGGGTGTAGGCGGCCGCCTCGCGGGGATTCTTCACCCGGGGCGTCCGGGCCGGAGCCTTGCCGTCGGCCAGGAACTCGCCCTGGTGGACGAGGTCCATCCCCAGCACGGTGGCCCCGGCATCGACCAGGGCCTGCACCCCGGGACGCAGCGCGCCGTCGGCGGTGTACAGGCCCGACTTCCCGTCGGCGGTGAGCCAGATCACCGTCTGGCCGTTCCACTGCTTCGGATGGCAGAACACGGCCGGGATCTCCTCGCCGTAGGTGGTGTTCCGGATGAGGCCGGCCATCTGGATCCAGTCGCCGCGGTCCTGCTTGTCGGTCATCTCCCAGGCCGCCGTCCCGGCCGTGTCGATGTCCCCGTCGAGCACCACGTTCCATCCGGTGCGGAGCATGCGCTGGAGCCCGGCCGGGTCCTCGTCGGCGAGCCGTGCCCTCTGCGACTCCGAATCCTCGTGCCACATCCGGAGGAGCGTCCGCTCGAAGCCGGGATCGCCGGCGGCCGGTGCCGGGTGGGCGCTGTCCCAGACCGAGAGTTCCGCCGGGGGCACCGGCTCGTAGTCGCGCTCGATGACCGGCTCGGGCTGTCCGAGGTGGAAGTGCCGGTTCAGCCAGGTGAAGAAGGCCGAGCGGGAGACGGCGTTGTAGTTGTGGGGGAAATGCTCGCCGCGATGGAGCATCACGTTGTCCGGCGCACCCATGAGCGCGTAGAGGCGCTTCAGCTCGGGAAAGCCCTTCGTCGACATCTCGCGGGTCCAGTCGTCGGCGGTGGTCATGCCCTGGGGTTTGGGGGCGAACAGGGCGGCGAACTCGACGTTGCCGGTGCCGACGCGCAGGAGGCAGGCGTTCTCGCAGGTGCAGCCGCCCTGCATGGCGGTGCTGACCATGACCGCCGGGAACGACAGGGCGATCCGCGGGTCGATGGCCGCGAGCAGCATCGTCTGCGTGCCGCCCCCGCTGGCGCCGGTGATGGCGATCCGTTTCGGATCGACCCCGGGCAGGGACAGGAGGAAGTCGAGGGACCGCACCGCGTTCCAGGTCTGGAGGCCCATGACGCTCTGGAGGTGGGTCTCGGCCGCCGGGCTGAACAGGCCCCAGTCGGTCGCGGTGTTCATCTCCGGACGTTGCTTGGCGAAGCCGTGGACCAGTTCCCGGGTCAGCTGGACCGCGTCGGAATCCCCCAGCATGTCCCACTGCCAGACCACGCAGCCCATCCGGGCCAGCTGCACGCACATCGCCTGGAACTTGCTCCGGCCGCCGCGCTCGAACCGCTCCTGTCCGGAGGCGATCTCCCGGCGCAGCTCGTCATCGCCGGTCCACGAGAGGCGGGCGTCCTTCCAGTGCCCGTGGGCGAACAGCACACCCGGCGCCGGGCCGGTGACGTGGCGCGGACGGTAGAGGTTGCCGGTGACGAAGAACCCCGGGGCGCTTTCGAAGTACACCTTGTCGATGGTGTACTCGTCGCGCTCGATGCGTCCGTGGATCACCGGGTTCAGGGGCGTCCGGGTGGGCATGGGCCAGAGTCCCTGGGAAACGAGGATCCGGTCGCGCACCGCGTCCGCCCGTCGGTTCCAGGCCTCGCGGGAGTCGGGTACCTGGAAGGGGAAATAGCCGTCGAGATCCTTGGGGGGAGCCAGCCGATGGTCCTTCGGGAGGCGTCCTTCCGGGAGGGCCCGGGGTCCGGCGGCCTGGAGTTGGGGGAGGAGGCCGACGGTCAGGAGGGCGAGCAGGGCGCCGAAGGACGACGGGTTGGGCATGGGGGGAACCGTACGGATTCGAGGGTGGCTGACAACCCCGCCGCCGGCCGCCCGGAGCCGCCGCCGATCGGCGGCCGGTCCCGGCTTCACCCCGCACCCCCTGCGGGGTCCTTGCGGACCCCGTCGGACTCGCCCGCTGGCGCGGGCTCATCCCTCCACGGCCCGGGAGGCGCGGGGCGCGGTGGGGCGAGCCTGCGAGCCCGATTTCGACCCCGACCCCGACCCCGATGCGGGACGGCGGCCTCACTGCCTCTGCCACGAGTGCGGAACGTGGCGGCGGATGATGAATCCGCCGGATGCGGTGCTTCCCCTTCGGCCCCTCGGGACTTTTGGGGAAGGGGGATGTGGCGGCGGGTGGTGAACCCGCCGGGGCTTGGGAGCCTGGGAGCACGGCGGCCTATCGGCCTCCGCCACGGGCGCGAACGTGGCGGCGGATGATGAATCCGCCGGATGCGGGGCTTCCCCTTCGGCCCCGCGGGCCTTTTGGGGAAGGGGG
>CAZGIK010000074.1:0-3331 GCA_964525755.1 uncultured Verrucomicrobiota bacterium | reverse complement strand
ACTTTCGCGTTCGTGGCGGAGGCCGATAGGCCGCCGGGCTCCCAGGCCCGCAAGCACCGGCGGATTATCATCCGCCGCCACAGCCCCCTTCCCCGCAGGCCCGAGGGGCCGGAGGGGAAGCCTGGCCCCCGGCGGGTTCACCACCCGCCGCCACTTTCGCCTTCGTGGCGGAGGCCGATAGGCCGCCGTGCTCCCAGGCCCGCAAGCCCCGGCGGATTCATCATCCGCCGCCACTTTCGCGTTCGTGGCGGAGGCCGATAGGCCGCCGGGCTCCCGGGCTCGAAAGCCCCGGCGGATTATCATCCGCCGCCACTTCCCCCCCCGAACTCCCCCCTTTACACCCGCCTCCCCCCCCGCATTCTTTGCCCAGCATGTCCGTCCGCAGCGTGTCCGCCCAATCCGCACCCCCGGAACGCCCCCGGTCCGCCCCCTTCCCCTCCGCCGTGCCCGGCCTCGACGAGGCCATCACCCGCTCGCAGAGCTACCTGCTGTCGGAACAGAAGCCCGAGGGCTACTGGATCGGCGAGCTGATCGTCGACTCCACCCTCGTCTCGGACATGGTCGCCTTCTACCACTGGTGGGGGAAGGTCGACCCGGAATGGCAGCGCAAGGCGGTGAACCACCTGTTCTCCATGCAGCTGGAGGACGGCGGCTGGAACATCTACCCGCACGGCCCGCCCGAGGTGAACGCCACGGTCAAGGCCTACCTGGCCCTGAAGCTCGCCGGGGTGCCGGTGACCGATCCCCGCATGCTCAAGGCCCGCGAGGTGGCCCGCGCCCTGGGCGGGGTCCCGCGGATGAACACCTTCTCCAAGCTCTACCTCGCCCTGCTCGGCCTGGTGGGCTGGAACCACGTCCCCACCATCCCCAGCGAGGTGCTCCTCATCGGCAAGTGGTTCCATGTCAACTTCTGGGAGATGAGCAACTGGTCGCGGGCGATGATCGTCCCGCTGGCCATCATCAACCACTACCGCCCCACCCGTCCGCTGGCCAACGGGGTGGACCTCGATGAGTTGTATCCCAACGGGAAATGGGAACTCGATGAGACCCTGCGCCCGCGCTACTTCGACTTCGGCCTGCGGAACATGTTCCTGTGGCTCGACCGGCTCCACAAGCTGGCCGAATGGGTGAACCGCCACGGACTGCATCCGTTCCGGAAACAGGCCCTCCGCCGGGCCGAGCAGTGGATGCTCGAACGTTTCGAGGGCAGCGACGGCCTCGCCGCGATCTTCCCGGCGATGCTCAACGCCCTGATCGCCCTCATCGCCCTGGGCTACCCCGACGACCATCCCCAGGTCGTCCGCGCCCATCACGAGCTGCAGAAGCTCATGCACGACGACGGCGACAAGGTCCGCTACGAGCCCTGCTTCTCCCCCGTCTGGGACACGGCGATCGTGTCGATGTGCCTCCGGGAGTCCGGCGTCCCCGCCGACCACCCCAAGCTCAGCCGTTCCGCCGCCTGGCTCATGGACAAGGAGATCCGGTTCCGGGGCGACTGGATCCACAAGAACCCGGCCGATGTCGAGGCCAGCGGCTGGGTGTTCGAGTTCGAGAACAAGTGGAACCCCGACGTCGACGACACCGCCATGGTGCTCCTGGCGCTGCGGCAGACGCCGTCGGCCGACCCGGAACGCCGCGACGAATGCCTCCAGCGGGCGATCCGCTGGATGCTGACCTTCCAGTGCCGCGACGGCGGCTGGGCGGCGTTCGACAAGGACTGCACCAAGAGCATCCTCGAGAAGGTTCCCTTCGCCGACCACAACGCCATGCTCGACCCGGAATGCGCCGACATCACCGCGCGCATCCTCGAGCTGCTCGGCTACGAGGGGTATCCGGTGGACCATCCCCACATCCGCCGCGGACTGGACTACGTCCGGCGCCAGCAGGAGGCGGACGGCTCCTGGTACGGCCGCTGGGGGGTGAACTACATCTACGGCACCTGGCAGGTGCTGCGCGGCGTGGCGGCGCTGGGGGTGGACATGGGACAGGACTGGATCCAGCGCGGCGGCGCGTGGCTGCGGAGCGTGCAGCGGCCCGACGGCGGCTGGGGGGAGCGCTGCAACACCTACGACGACCCCGTCTACAAGGGGCAGGGCCCGAGCACCCCGTCCCAAACCGCGTGGGCGGTCATGGGCCTGTGCGCCCTGGGCGATCCCGACGACCCGGCCATCCACCGCGGCATCGAGCACCTGGTCCGGACGCAGAACGCCGACGGTTCGTGGACCGAGGACGAGATCACCGGCACCGGTTTCCCGCAGGTGTTCTACCTGAAGTACGACATGTACCGGAACGCCTGGCCGCTGCTGGCCCTGGCGACCTACCGCCGCCTGTTGCGCGGCCAGCGCCCCGGACAGATCCTCTGACCGGGCCCCGAAACCCCGATCCACCCACCCCCATGCGCCCTTCCCCCCGTTTCCCGCTGCTGCGCCTCGCCCTCCTCCTCCTCGTGCCGGTGCTGCTGCCCGGCTGCCAGACCGCGTACTACTCGGTCATGGAGAAGTTCGGCTTCGAGAAGCGCGACCTGCTCAAGTCGGCGGTGGTCGAGGCGCGGGACCAGCAGAAGCAGGCCGGGGAGCAGTTCGGCGACGCCCTGGAGCGGATGCGGGCGATGTACGGGTCGACCGGCACGGACCTCGAGAAGACCTACGACAAGCTGAAGGCGGACCACGATGCCTGCGCCTCCCAGGCCAAGGCGGTGAAGAAGCGGATCCGCGACATGGACGGGGTGGCCACGGCGCTGTTCACCGAGTGGGAACGGGAGATCGGGCAGTTCACGAACCCGACCTTTGCCGCGCAGAGCCGGACCAAGCTGGAGGATACCCGTTCGCGCTACACCCAGCTGGCGACCAGCCTGGGGCGGGCCGAGGCGTCGATGGATCCGGTGCTCCAGCAACTCGGCGAGCATGTGCTGTTCCTCAAGCACAACCTGAACGCCGCGGCCATCGGGTCGCTCCGCGGCGAGGCGACCAACATCCAGGGCCAGATCGACAGCCTGATCACCCAGATGAACGCCTCGATCTCCGAAGCCGACGCCTTCATCCGCACGCTCGACTGATCCGCCCTCCCCGTGGTGGGTCCGCGCCCGTGGCGGAGGCCGGTAGGCCGCCGTGGCCCCCGGAGCCACCCCACCGCCCCGCTCACCCGGGCACTCCGCGGAGCGGAAGCCGGGCCCCGGCGGATTCATCATCCGCCGCCACTTGGGCGCGCCCGTGGCGGAGGCCGATAGGCCGCCGTGGCCCCCGGAGCCACCCCACCGCCCCGCTCACCCGGGCACTCCGCGGAGCGGAAGCCGGGCCCCGGCGGATTCATCATCCGCCGCCACTTGGGCGCG
>CAZGIK010000073.1:0-3555 GCA_964525755.1 uncultured Verrucomicrobiota bacterium | reverse complement strand
GTTCGCCGGGGTTCGTACGCGTACTCAGCCCCGTCAGGGGCGGTACTCGTACTCGAAGGGAATGCCACGGGGACCCGAGTACGAGGACGAGTACGGGTACGAGTACGACCGCGTGGCGTCTGCCGGGGTTCGTACGCGTACTCAGCCCCGTCAGGGGCGGTACTCGTCCTCGAGGGCAATGCCGCGGGATCCGAGTACGAGAACGAGGACGATTACGAGTACGAACGTGTGGCGTCCTCCGGGGCTCGTCCTCGAGGGCAATGCCGCGGGACCCGAGTACGAGAACGCCCGCATGGCGTCCTCCGGGGTTCGTCCGCGTCCCAAGCCCCCGCGATTGACCCCCCCGGCTGTCTGTCTAGGGTCACCCCCGTGTCCGGCAGCACCACCCAGCTCCCCTCCCCGGCGACGCCGGAACCCGGCACCTGGGTGCGACGGACCTTCGGTCCGATCGGACGCTGGATGTTCCGCGGCACCACCACCGCCCGGCGCATCGGCGCCTTCAGCCTCATTACCTTCGCCATCCTGCTGCAGCAGTTCCGACGCGCCTCGCAGGTCATCCATCCCCTCATCCGCGAGCAGCTCCTCCGGGCCGGGATCCGTCCGCTGCCGATCGTCCTCTTCCTCGGCATGGCCCTCGGCGTGGTGATCGTCGGCCAGACCGTCCGCCTGCTGGTCCAGGTGGGCCAGCTCAAGCTCACCGGGGCGCTCCTGGTGACGGTGGTCATCCGCGAACTCGGTCCCCTCACCGCCTCGCTCGTGGTCCTGGCGCGGGTGGGAACGGCGATGGTCACCGAGCTCGGAACCGCCCGCGCCCTCGGCGAGGTCGAGGCCCTGGAGGCGCTCGGGATCGATCCGATCCACTACCTGGTCGTCCCCCGGGTGGTGGGGGTGACCCTGGCGGTGTTCCTCCTCACGACGTATCTCATCCTCGCCGCGCTCGGCGCCGGCTACGTGTTCGCCTTCCTCCAGGGCCTGCCCCTGCGCCCCGGCGAGTTCGCCCGGCTCATCGTCGACGCCATGAGCTGGGTCGACTTCCCCCTCCTCGGCCTCAAGACCCTGGCCTTCGGGGCCCTGACCTCGCTCATCACCTGCTACCACGGCCTCGCCCAGCCCATCGGACTCGACGAGGTCGGCGCTGCCACCACCCGCACCGTGGCCCAGTCGGTCGTCGCCGTGCTCTGCCTCGACGCCCTCTTCATCGGGGTCTACCTGCTGCTATGAGCGTCGCACCCGAGGTGATGATGCGGATGGATGGCGTGGTGGTGGCCCATCCGTCGGATCCCAACCGGACGATGCTCGGGCCGGTGGACTGGGAGGTGCGTTCGGGGGAATGCTGGGTGGTGTCGGGATTCCAGGGCTCGGGCAAGTCGGCGCTGCTGGGTTGCGTGGCGGGACTCAACCCGTGCGCCGACGGGCGGATCCGGCTGCTGGGCGAGGACATGCGGGCGGCGCGGGGCGAGGACCTGACCCGGCTCCGCTGCCGACTGGGAATGGTCTTCGCCGGCACCGGACGCCTCCTGCCCGCACTGAGCGTGCTCGAGAACGTCGCCCTGCCGGTGCGCTACCATCGGAACCTCGACCTCCCCGCGGCGGTCGACGTGGTCCGCCCCCTCCTGCAGGCCCTCCAGCTGGAGCCGCTGGCCGCGGTGGTGGCGCGTCGACTGCCCCCGGCCTGGGCCCATCGGGCCGCCCTGGCCCGGGCCCTCGCCATGCAGCCGGAGCTGGTGCTGCTCGACGACCCGCTGGCGGGGCTCGACCCGATGCACCTGCGCTGGTGGCGGGACATGATCCGCGAGCTGCACACCGGGCACGCCTGGATGGCCGGCCGGCCGTTGACGATGGTCATGGCCACCGACGAACTGCGGCCCACCCTCGGGCTGGGCGACCGGTTTGCCGTCATCGACCGTCGCGCCTGGCGCGTGCTGGGCGGGCGCGACGACGTGATGGCCTCCGCCGACCCCATGGTCCGCGACCTCATCGGAGACTCCTTCTGACCTCCCCATGGCACTCCAAGACCTCACCCCGCAGCTGCGGACCCGCCTCAACCGGGTGGAATGGTACGTCGGCCTGTTCCTCGGCCTCACCGCCCTGCTGATCCTCGGCGCCTTCGCCTTCTTCCTGAAGCACACCGCCGACGCCCGCGGATGGTTCGTCACCGAGGTGCCGTACTACACCTACCTGCCGAATGCCGACGGCATCCGGGTGGGCACGCCGGTGAACATGATGGGCTTCAAGATCGGCGAGGTCACCGCGGTGACCGCCCTCGACTTCGTCTCGCGCAACAGCTGGGACTACTACATGACGAACAACTTCAACGTGTTCGTCTCCTTCACCGTGCGCGATCCCTTTCCCGGCTACATCACCACCGGCTCGCGCGTCCGGGTGGGGGGGATCCCGATCGACCTGGCCGGCGGGGTGGTGCTCGAGGTGACCAGCGGCCAGCCGGGGGAGATCAGCACGGTGACCAACCTCGACACCCGGCATCCCGCGGTGCTGTGGGAGAAGTTCGCCTATGCCGATCCCGGTCCCTCCCGCACCAACGACCTGCTGCGGTACGGCGCCCTGACCAACGGCAACCAGGGCTACTACCTGCAGCTCGATGCGGGCGACTCGATCATGGGCCGGGTGGACCGGATCCTGGCGCGGGTGGAGTCGCTGACGGGGACACTGGATGCGGCGCTGCCGCCGATGACCGAGGAACTGAACGGTTCCCTGGCCACCCTGCGGGCGGCGCTTCCCGGGCTGACCAACGAGGTCCAGCTCCTGCTCACCACCGCCCGCGAAACCCTGCCCGGCCTCACCAACGGCCTCCAGGAGGTGCTCGGCAACACCCGCGACCTCACCGCCCGCCTCAACGACGCCGTCCCCGTCATCACCAACGCCGTCGGCGAGGCCCTCGTCACCTCCAAGCTGCTCGCCACCAGCGTCCAGGAGGCCATCCCCACCCTCACGTCGAACGTCAACGTCACCCTGACCAACGTGAACGTCCTCCTCACCCGCGACACCAACATCACCGCCAACACCAGCACCCTCGTCAGCAACGTGAACCAGGTGCTCACCCGACACTGGCTGTTCCGCGGGGCGTTCAAGGACAAGAAGAAGGAGTCGCGCTGACGGCCCGGCACCCCACCGGCGGTGGCGCAGGCGTCCCCGCAAGCCGCGTCCCCCCCCGAACCCCACTTTCCCCTTGGCACCCGCAGGGGAACCCGATAGATCGTTCAGAAGAAATTGAACGAACTGTTCAATTGTCGAGGAAGTGTTGGAGGTTCCCCTGCGGCCGGGCCGTTGCGAACTGACGGGGGCGAAGCCTGCCGGGAGGCGCAGGGCGAAGGGCGAAGGGCCAAAGGCTGAAAGTGGCGGCGGATGATGAATCCGCCGGGGCCAAACATCCCTCACGCCCATCGGGCTCGTTCGGAGGCGCGTTCGTAGCCGACGCCGATAGGCGGCGGGCAACTCCCCCCATGCCCCCTGGCCTCGACGGAGCGAGGCCCTCCGGAGGTGGCGAAGGGCGAAGGGCCAAAGGCTGAAAGTGGCGGCGGATGATGAATCCGCCGG
>CAZGIK010000072.1:0-3669 GCA_964525755.1 uncultured Verrucomicrobiota bacterium | reverse complement strand
GGGCTCGCAGGCTCGCCCCATCGCGCCCGGCACCCCTCGGGCCGTGGAGGGATGAGCCCGCGCCAGCGGGTGAGTCCGTCGGGGTCCGCAAGGACCCCGCAGGGGTTGAGGCGTAGCGGCATCGGGCGTCGGCCCCTGACGGGACCGATCGGGCTCGCAGGCTCGCCCCTTCATCGCGCCCGGCACCCCTCGGGCTGTGGAGGGATGAGCCCGCGTCAGCGGGTGAGTCCGACGGGGTCCGCCAGGACCCCGCAGCGGCGGATCCGGTTTGTGCCGGCCGGGGAGACCCCGATAGGGTCGGCCCGATGGAAGTGCCGCCCGCCCTCAAGCCCCGCCTCGAGCGGGTGAAGCTGTTCCTGTGTGATGTCGACGGGGTCCTGACCGAGGCCCAGGTCTGGATGGGGGGAGGCATGGCGGAGATGAAGGCGTTCCACATCCGCGACGGCCTCGGGCTCCGCTTCCTCCAGCAGCACGGCGTGCGGGTCGGCTGGGTGAGCGCCCGCCCCTCCGCGGCGACCATCGAGCGGGCGCGGGACCTCGGGGTGGACTTCCTCCACCAGGACCCGGGCGGCAAGGTCGAGGGGATCGAGTCGATCCTCGCCACCGCCGGGGTGGGCTGGGAGGAGACCCTGTACATGGGGGACGATGTCGTCGACCTGGGCGCGCTGAAACGGGCCGGCCTCGCGGCGGTGCCGGCGGATGCCATCGAGGAGGCCCTGCGCCTCGCCCATTACGTGTGCCGACGGCCCGGCGGCCGCGGGGCGGTGCGGGAGGTGGCCGACCTGGTCCTGCGGGCCCAGGGGCACTGGGAAGCCCTCGTCGCGAAATTCACTTCCTAACCCGCCCCCCGGTTTCCAGACTGCCGCCACGTGAAGCGTTTCCCCCCGTTCGGTTGGCTGGTCGCGGCGGGCGCCCTGTTGGCGTTCCGGTCGGCGTCCGACGAGCCCGCGGCCGGGGCCGTCCAGGGCTGGACCTTCGCCCTGCGGCAGGACGGCCGCCTGCAGGCGCGGTTTGCCGGGGAGACCGCCGTCCCCCTGGCCCTGCGCCAGTTCCGGGTGCGCGGCCTCCGGGTCGAGACCTTCCGGGCCGACGGCGAGCGCGACATCGTCGGGGTGGCGCCCGCCTGCGAGGTGTCGTTCACCGAGGGCAACAGCTTCCTCGTCACGTCGCCCGGCCCGCTCGAGGTCACCCAGGCTGACGGACGCTTCACGGTGTCCGGCGAGGGTTTCCGCTGGAACCACGAGACCCAGCGCCTGACGCTCACCAACAACGTCCGCACCCTCCTGCGCCTGTCCCTGCCCGGGTCCGAAACCCCGGCCCCCGCCTCGCCATGAAGTTCCGATCCATCGCCCTCCTCCCCGTCCTCGCCGCGCTGGCCCTCACGGCGGCCGACGACGCCGGCATCCCCGTCACGTCGCAGTCGGCCGACTTCGACCTCAAGAACGGCGTGTTCCACTACTGGGGCGGGGTCACGGTCGATGCCCCCGGGGTGTTGAAGCTGGACTGCGAGGACCTGGTGGCGCTGATCCCGGCGGGCGGGGGGCGGCTGGACCGGCTGGTGGCCAGCAACGCGGTGGTCATCGAGGTGGTGCGGCCGCCGGCCCGCGAGGGCGGGGAGCCGGTGCGGATCCGCGCCACCGGGGCGCATGCCGTGTACACGGCGGCCGACGAGATCGTGACCCTGACCGGCGGAACACCCCGGCTGGAGGCGCCGCAGGGGACGACCACCGGGGACACCATCATCTACGAGCTCAACACCGGACGGGTCCGGGCGCTGGGCCGGCACCGCACCCTGATCAATCCCGACGCCTTCCGGAACAGCGGCCTGTTCGGCGGAAGGACCAACACCCCGCCCGCCCCGCGATGAGCCCCGCCGCGTCATCGGCCACCCCTCCGGGGAACGCCGCCGGGAAGCCGGTCGCCGACGGCCGGCTGCTGACCGTCGAGGGACTGGCCAAGGAGTACCGGACCCGGCGGGTGGTGAACGGCGTCGAGATCCACGTGGACGCCGGCGAGATCGTCGGCCTGCTCGGCCCCAACGGCGCCGGGAAGACCACCTCGTTCAACATGATCGTGGGACTGATCCGGCCCGACGCGGGGACGGTGCGGTTCCGGGACGAGGACATCACCCGGCTGCCGATGCATGAACGGGCCCGGCGCGGCGTGGGGTACCTGACCCAGGAGCCCAGCGTCTTCCGCAAGCTCACCGTCGAGCAGAACATCCTCGCCATCCTCGAAACCCTCGGCCTCGGGGCCGAGGAACGCCGGGCACGGCTCAAGTCCCTGCTGGAGGAACTCGACCTCACCGCCCTCTCCCGCTCCTACGCCTACCAGCTGAGCGGCGGGGAGAAACGTCGGCTGGAGATCACCCGCGCCCTCGTCACCAGCCCGCGCCTGCTGCTCCTCGACGAACCCTTCGCCGGCATCGATCCCATCGCGGTGTACGAGGTCCAGAAGATCGTCCGCCGCCTCAAGCAGCGGGGCCTCGGCCTCCTGATCACCGACCACAACGTCCGGGAGATGCTCAAGATCGTCGACCGCGCCTACCTCATCCACCAGGGCCGCGTGGTGTACGAGGGGTCGGCCGACCGCATGCTGGTCGATCCGAAGGCCCGCGAGATCTACCTGGGTCCCGACTTCAACCTCTGAGCCCGATCCCCCCGTGGCCGCCTCCCCGATCGCCGTCACCGTCGAGCAGTTCTACCGGCATCCCGACGCCGACCTGCGCCTGGAGCTGCTCGCCGGCGGGCGGGGCCTGGACCGGATCATCCGCGAGCCGACGGTGAACCGGCCGGGCCTGGCGCTGACCGGGTTCCGGAAGTACTTCGCGCCGCGCCGGGTGCAGGTCCTCGGCAACGTGGAGACCGCCTACCTGCGGTCGCTGGATCCCGACGCCCGGGCGCACCGGTACCGGGAGCTGCTGCGGTGGAAGATTCCGTGTGTGGTCCTGTGCCGGTCGATCCCGCCGGATCCCGCGCTGATGCAGGCGGCCGAGGAGGCCGGCATCCCGCTGTTCCAGACCGACCTGGTCACCATGCGGTTCATCAACCACGCGACCCTCGTCCTCGACGAGCTGTTCGCCCCCCGGGGACAGGTGCACGGGTGCATGGTGGACATCCACGGCATCGGCGTGGTGATCCAGGGCGAGAGCGGCATCGGCAAGAGCGAGGCGGTGCTCGGACTGCTGGACCGCGGGTACAGCCTGGTGGCCGACGACATCACCCAGCTCCGGGTGATGGACGGCCGGCAGCTGATCGGCACCGGCAAGGCGATCACCCGCAATCTCATGGAGGTGCGCGGAATCGGGATCATCGACGTCGCCGCCATGTACGGCGCATCGGCCATCCGCCAGGAGAAGACGGTCGACCTGGTGGTGGTGCTCAAGTCGTGGGAGCAGGTCGTGGACGTGGACCGGCTGGGGCTGGACGAACAGACCACCGAGATGCTGGGGATCCGCGTGCCGCTGATGGTGATCCCGGTGCGGCCGGGTCGTGACATGGCCCGCCTGGTGGAGGTGGCCGCCTTCCAGACCAAGCTGCGCCAGGCCGGGCTCAACCCGGCCCGGGAACTGAGCGAACGCCTCACCGCCGCCATGCAACTGCCGCCGGGCTCTTAGAGCCTGTCCGGAAACTCCGAGAGGCCCTGCGGCGAGGCATTTTGGCGGTGGGC
>CAZGIK010000071.1:0-3937 GCA_964525755.1 uncultured Verrucomicrobiota bacterium | reverse complement strand
CTCGGGCCTGCGGGGAAGGGGGCTGTGGCGGCGGATGATGAATCCGCCGGGGCTTGCGGGCCTGGGAGCACGGCGGCCTATCGGCCTCCGCCACGGAGGCGAAAGTGGCGGCGGATGATGAATCCGCCGGGGCTTCGGAGCCTGGGAGCACGGCGGCCTATCGGCCTCCGCCACGAACGCGGCTCTGAGAGAAATCCTCCCGCGGCGCGGAGGCGCCGGGAAAGAGAAACAAGAACCTCCGCGTCTCCGCGCCTCGGCGGGACATCTCCGGAAAGAATCCCTTGGTCCCTTTGTGGTGGATCCCGGCCCGGCGGCCTATCGGCCGGCGGCCGCCACCCGGGCGGGGTCGGTGTCGCCCCGGAGCCAGTCGGCCAACAGCCCGGCTTCCTCGACCGTGATCCGGCCGTCCCTGGTGTAGGCCGGCATCCGGTCGTTGCGACGTCCATAGAACCGCTCGTGGGCCGGATCCTCGAGGATCCCGAGCAGCCATTCCCGGGATCCCCATCCGGTCAGGTCCGGCGCGGTGGCGTCCTCGTCGGGTTTCCGGAAGGCATGGCAGTCGGTGCAGCCGAAGGTGTCCGCGGTGGCGATCCGGCCGCGGGCGATGAGGTCGGTCTCCCGTTCCTCCAGAGCCCGCTGGGCGGGAAGGCCGGCCTCGGCGGAGACGGCGGCGATCATGGCCTCGAGGGCTCCGGGTTCCGACGCGGCCTGGCGGGGCAGTTTCTCGCGGACGTACCGGACCATCTTCCCTTCCCGGAACTTCGTTCCGCCGTAGTAGTCCGGTCCGGCCACCCGTTCCGGGTCGAGCATCCCGGCCAGCCAGGCCCGGGATCCGAATCCCTTGAGGTCCGGCGCGGTGGGTTCGTCGACCGGCATCCCGCCGAGGCCGTCGTGTCCGTCGTAGCGATGGCAGGCGGCGCAGTGCTGGACGAACAGGCGGGGGCCGACGGTGGCCGGGTCGTGCTGGAGGAGGGTGAGGGCGCCGGTGCGCGGGATGCCGCGGTTGGCGCGGACCAGTTCGGTGATCCGGGCCGCCTCGGCCCGGGCGTTGGCGAGGGCGGCCTGGAACTCCGGGTTGGCGGCGTCGCTGCGCAGGGCGCGCACGGTCAGGCCGGTGGCGCCCACCAGCAGGGCGGCGAGGAATCCGATGTTGAACCGGTGACCCAGTCGCCAGCGCGCGAGGAGGGGGAGGATGGCGAGCAGGGCGAAGACGATGCCGGGGAGGATGATGGCCCCGACCAGCTCGCCGTGGTGGCCGAACCATTGGGTGAGGAAGTCGAGCTTGAGGAACTCGAACAGGAACAGGAAGTACCACTCCGGCCGGGCGGCGTTGAACGGCTGGGAGGGATCGGCCGGGCCGTAGAGCTCGGCGCCGTGGCCGCGCAGGGTCAGGTAGAGCACCGCCGCGAGCACCGCCAGGCAGGCGACGCCGTCCATCAGGACCTGGTCCGGCCAGAACCGGCCCTCGGGCTTCCGGTAGGGCTTGCGGGCGGTGATGCCGTGACGCCGGAACAGGGCCACATGGGCGACGATGGCGGCGATCATCAGGCCGGGGAGGATCCCGGCGTGGAGGGCGAAGAAGCGGGTGAGGGTATGGTGGCCGTAGTCCGCCCCGCCGACGATCAGCCGCTGGATGGCCGGGCCGGCCACCGGGACGATGCCGGCCAGGCTGGTGGCGACCTTGGTGGCACCGTAGCCCTTCTGGTCCCAGGGCAGCAGATAGCCGGTGAGGCCCAGGGCAAGGGTCAGGCCCAGCAGCACCAGCCCGAACCAGTAGTTCACCTCGCGCGGCGCACGGTACGCGCCGTCGACCACCACCTGGAGCAGGTGGAGGACGAGGAGGACGTGCATGGCCTGGGCGGTGAAATGATGGAGGCCGCGCAGGAACCAGCCGCCGGTCATCTCGTGCTGGATGTAGTAGACGCTCTCCCAGGCCGAGGTGGCGCTCGGGCTGTAGGCCATCCAGAGGGCGAGTCCGGTGAGGATCTGGACCGCGAAGCAGAAGGTGAGGGTGCTTCCCCACACGTACCGCCAGCGGGCCCCGCCCGGGATCCGCTCGAACAACGCCTCGCGCAGCAGCGACCGCACCCCGGTGCGGGTGTCCAGCCAGTCGACCAGGGCCTTCATCATGCGGGGATCCGGTCGCGGATGCCGGAACGGTAGTTGCGGAACTGGAGCCAGACCTCGTCGCCGCGCAGCTCGACCTCGAGGAGGTCCATGGGACGCGGACTGGGGGAGTTCGGGTCGTTGATCGTCCCGTCCTCGGCGAAGGTGCTCTCGTGGCAGGGACAGAAGAACATCCGGCGGCCGGGCTGGTAGTCGACGAAGCAGCCGGCGTGGGGGCAGACGGAATGAAGGGCCACGACCTCGCGGTCGCCGGTGCGCCGCAGGTACACGGCGCCGACCGGGACGGCGTCGTCGCGGGTCCAGGCATCGGTGCGGCCGCTCAGGACAGTGACCCGGCGCGGGGTGCCGTCGGGCGGCAGGGCATCGAGGGTTGCGACGCGTACCAGGTCGCCATGGACGCCCCGTGGCCGGAGGGGATCGAGCCAGGCGACGAGCCCGGCGGCGGCGGGGACGAGGAGGCAGCAGGCGCCGACGGCGCCCGCTGCGGCTTCCTGGAGGAAAGCGCGCCGGTCGACGGCCGGTGGGGTTTCGGGTTCCGACATGGTCGAAGGCCGGGGAGGCTGGCCGGCTGGGGGGAAGATTTCCAGCGGGAAGGAGGGAGGGGGAAACGGGGGGGGCGTTCGGGTTCGTACTCGGGTCCCGTGGCCTTTCCCTTCGAGGACGTGGACCGCCCCTTGCGGGGCTGAGTACGAGGACGAGCTCCGGCGTGCGCCACGCGGTCGGTGGCGCGAGCGTCCCCGCGAGCCCCGCCGTTTGCCGTTGGCCCCCTCCACTGCGGCGAGCCTGCGAGCCCGATCGGTCCCGACAGGGACCGACGCCCTCCGCCCGTAGCTGTCGCCGATAGGCGGCCGGTCCGGCTTCACCCCGCCCAGCCCTGCGGGGTCCTGGCGGACCCCGTCGGACTCACCCGCTGACGCGGGCTCATCCCTCCACGGCCCGAGGGGGTTGCCCCGGCGTGCGCCACGCGTTCGGGTTCGCACTCGTCATCGTCCTCGTCCTCGGATCCCGTGGCCTTGCCCTTCGAGGACGAGTTCCGGAATGCCGGCTTACTCCGGTTCGGCGTCGGGTTTCGGGCGGGGCGGAGTGGGACGGGGAATGGCGGTGGCGTTCAAGAGGCCGGTCAGGAGGAGCGCCATCACGGCGAGGTTTCCGACCTGCGACACGCCGTGCAGCGGGCCGAATCGGGACGCGGCCCGGGCCTGGGTTTCCTCGGTCAGGGCGGGATCGTACATCTGACGGTGCAGCCCGCGGAGGATCGGCTGGAGCCCGAGGCCGCCGCCGAGGACGAGGACCGCCAGTGCGACGAGAAGAACGGTCCGGAAGCGGTGGCCGGGCGGGTTGGTCGAGCGGCCGAGGGAGATGAGGTGCGCGCCCATCGCCAAGACCAGGAAGACATACTGGGCCTGGAATGTCCGCGACAGGACCGCCTGGGCGATCCGACCCGATTGCAGTCGGGTCACCTCGCCCGAACGCGACGCGGCGAAGACCTCGGGGATGGCGAGGAACGACACCCCGACCCCGGCCCCGAGCCAGATCGCGAAAACCAGAATCCAGAACCGTCGCATCCGGGGGGCAGGGTATCGATCCTGTCGGCCCGGGGGCAGCGGAAAGATGACCACGCCGGGTTGGGAGCGGGGGGTGAAAGTGGCGGCGGGTGGTGAACCCGCCGGAGGCCCGGCTTCCCCTCCGGCCCCTCGGGCCTGCGGGGAAGGGGGCTGTGGCGGCGGATGAGAATCCGCCGGGGCTTGCGAGCCCGGGAGCACGGCGGCCTATCGGCCTCCGCCACGAAGGCGAAAGTGGCGGCGGGTGG
>CAZGIK010000070.1:0-4270 GCA_964525755.1 uncultured Verrucomicrobiota bacterium | reverse complement strand
AGCCCGATCGGCCCCGGGAGGGGCCGACGCCCTCTCTCCCGTAGCCGCCGCCGATAGGCGGCCGGTCCGTGCGTCGCCCCCCCAAGCCCTGCGGGGTCCTGACGGACCCCGTCGGACTCACCCGCTGACGCGGGTTCGCCCCTCCACGGCCCGAGGGGCGCGGGGCGCGCCGCGCAGGAGCGCAGCGCAGCGCTCCGGATGGGGCGAAGGGACGGGAAGAGATCGATTCCGATTCCGACCCCGACCCCGATGGAAGACGGCGGCCTATCGGCCTCCGCCACGAACGCGCCACGTGGCGGCGGATGGTGAATCCGCCGGGCCCCATTGCCGTTGGCCCTTCGCCCTCTTCGATGGAGGGGCGAGCCCACGAGCCCGATCGGCCCCGGGAGGGGCCGACGCCCTCTCTCCCGTAGCCGCCGCCGATCGGCGGCCGGTCCGTGCGTCCTCCCCCCAAGCCCTGCGGGGTCCTGACGGACCCCGTCGGACTCACCCGCTGACGCGGGTTCGCCCCTCCACGGCCCGAGGGGCGCGGGGCGCGCCGCGCAGGAGCGCAGCGCAGCGCTCCGGATGGGGCGAAGGGACGGGAAGAGATCGATTCCGATTCCGACCCCGACCCCGATGGAAGACGGCGGCCTATCGGCCTCCGCCACGAACGCGCGAAGGGGCGGCGGATGGTGAATCCGCCGGGGGGCCGCGCGGGGGATCACATCCCCATGATCTGGTAGCCGCAATCGACGTACAGCACCTGGCCGGTGATCGCCGCCGCGCCGGGGCTGGCGAGGAATACGCCCGTGGCGCCGAGTTCGTCGGGCATCACGTTCCGACGCAGCGGGGCGTGGGCCTCGTAGTGCTTGAGCATGTCGGTGAACCCGGCGATGCCGCGGGCGGCGAGGGTGTTCATGGGGCCGGCGCTGATGCAGTTCACGCGGATCCGGCGGGTCCCGAGGCTGTGGGCCAGGTAGCGGGTGCTGGCCTCCAGCGAGGCCTTGGCCACCCCCATCACGTTGTAGTGGGGGATCACCTTCTCGGCGCCGTAGTAGCTCATGGCCACGATGCTCCCGCCGTCGGTCATCAGCGGCGCCGCCTCACGGGCGAGGGCCACCAGCGAGTACGCGCTGACATCGTGGGCCACCCGGTAGGCCTCGCGGGAGGTGTTCAGGAAATCCCCCTCGAGCGCCTCGCGCGGGGCGTAGGCCACCGAGTGCAGGAGCAGGTCCAGTCGACCGAACGCCGAACCCACCGTCGCAAACACCGAGCGGATCTGGTCGTCGCTGGTGACGTCGCACGGAAGAATCAGGGTGTCGGCACCGAAGGTCCCGGCGAGTTCCTCGACGTTCTCCTTGAGCCGTTCCCCCTGGTAGGTGAAGGCCAGCCGGGCGCCCTCCCGATGCCAGGCCTGGGCGATCGCCCAGGCGATGGACCGCTTGTTCGCCACGCCGAAGACCAGGCCGAGCTTGCCGTCGAGTAGTCCCATAGGTGCGCAAGCCATAGGGGAACCCCGTCCCCCGGGCAAGCTTCCGACGGGCGCCGTCATCCCCGCGTTGCCTTCCGTCGGCCGCCGTCCAGACTGTCCGGAAGATGAGCACATCGCCGAAGTCTCCCTCGCGGAAATTCGCCGGGTACCCGCGTCTCGATCCGCTGGGGGTGGGTCGACGGATCTCCGCCGCCGACCTGGTGGACAACGTCCTGCTGGCCTACAACGGGGGGCGGCTCCGGGAGGCCTGCCAGCTCTTCACCCGGAAGATGCTGCCCGACGATGGCTACGTGGGGCTCAGCCTCACCGGGGCCCTGACCCCGGCCGGCCTCGGCAAGTCCTGCCTCATCCCGCTGATGCGTGCGGGGTTCATCGACTGGATCATCTCCACCGGTGCGAACCTCTACCACGACCTCCATTACGGGCTCGACATGGCGCTGTACCAGGGGAGCCCGACGCTGGACGACGTCGTGCTGCACCGCGACGGGGTGGTGCGGATCTACGACATCATCTTCGACTACAACGTGCTGCTCGACACCGACGCGTTCGTCCGCGAGGTGATCCAGGGGCCGGAGTTCCAGCGGACGATGGGCACCGACGAGTTCCACTACCTGATGGGCAAGTACGTCCTCGCCCGGCAGCGGCAGTTGAAGCTGCGGGACAGCTCCGTGCTGGCCACCGCGTACGAGTGCGGCATCCCCATCTTCACCAGCAGCCCGGGCGACTCGAGCATCGGCATGAACGTGGCGGCGATGTCGCTGCGGGGGTCGAAGCTGGCGTTCGACGTGAACCGGGACGTGAACCAGACGGCGGCGATCGTCTACGGGGCCAAGTCGTCGGGCCACACCAGCGGGGTGTTCATCCTGGGCGGCGGCAGCCCGAAGAACTTCATGCTCCAGACCGAGCCGCAGATCCAGGAGGTGATGGGCATCCGGGAGAAGGGGCACGACTATTTCCTGCAGTGCACCGATGCCCGTCCGGACACCGGAGGCCTGTCCGGGGCCACGCCGGCCGAGGCGGTGAGCTGGGGCAAGGTGGATCCCGACAAGCTTCCCGACAGCGTGGTGTGCTACACCGACAGCACCATCTCCCTGCCGCTGATCACCGCCCACGCGCTGGCCCGGGTGAAGCCGCGCAAGGCGAAGCGGCTCTTCGACCGGCGGGACGAGTTCCTCGGGGCGGTGCGCGACCGCTACCTCCGGACCGGCACCGTGACCAAGGTCCTCACCAGCCGCCGCCTGGCCAAGCGCGCCAGCGGCGTCGGGGTTCGCGACAAGGGGAAATAGGCGGACCGGAACGACGACATGGCGACCATCTTTCCGCCGGAGTTCCGCTTCGGCATCGGCGACTCGGACCTCCAGGTGATCGGCGAGGAGCACTGCCTCGCCCTGGAGGGCTCGGAACCGAGCATGTGGCTGGAGTTCTGCCGGCAGCAGGGACGGATCTGGAACGGCGACACCCCCCTGCGGGGCGTCGACCGCTACCACCGCTGGCGCGAGGATGTCGCGGTCCTCGCCGACCTGGGGCTCCGGCATTTCCGCACCTCGGTCTCCGTGTCGCGGCTGCTCCGGCGGGATGGCACCCCCAACCCGGCGGCGGTGCGGTGGTACCGGGATTTCCTCGGCGGCCTCCGGGCACGGGGCATCGACACGTACGTCACCCTGTACCACTGGGAGTTGCCCCAGTTCCTGCAGGAACGGGGCGGCTGGACCTCGTACGAGACGGTCGAGTTCCTCGCCCGGCATGCCGCGGTGGCCTGTGAGGAGCTGGGAGACCTGATCAGCGAGTATTTCACCATCAACGAGCCGTGGTGTGCGGCCTTCCTGGGGCATCACCAGGGGGTGCATGCACCGGGCGAACGCAGCCTGTCCCGGGCGCTCTCGGCCGCCCACCACCTGCTGCTCGCCAACAGCGCCATGGCCGGCGAGTTGTGGCGACGCGATCCCGGGCTGCGGGTGAGCGTGGTCCTGAGCACCCTGCCGTGCTACGCCCTCACCTCGTCGCCCGAGGATCTCCGGGCCGTGCGGCTGGCCGATGCCGCCTGCAACGGCTGGTTCCTCGATCCGTTGTTCCACGGACGGTATCCCGAGGAACTTCGGGCCCTGGTCGAGCCCCACCTCCCGCAGCTGGCCCCGGGCGACCTGCGGGAGATCCAGGTGGGCGCGCGGATGCACGCGGTGGGGATCAACAACTACTACGGGCTGATGGTCGAGGACGACCCCGCGGCCGATCTCCGGTACCGCTCGCGCCTGATGCAGGACGCGCCGACCAACGACCTCGGGTGGCCGGTGTTCATGCCGCCGTACTACCCGAGCGGCATCTACGACATGCTGCACCAGATCTGGCACGCCTACCGGGGATTCGGTTTGAAGCGGATCTACGTCTCCGAGAACGGCATGGCCGAGCGGCCGTTGTTCGACGAGAACGGCCGCCTGCGGACCGACCATCGACGCATCGCCTACCTGTCCGAGCATCTGGAGCGGGTGGTGAAGGCGGTCCGCGCCGGGGTGCCGGTCGAGGCCTACTTCGCCTGGACCTTCCTCGACAACTTCGAGTGGGAGCACGGGTACCGTCCGGAGTCCTCCTTCGGCCTGGTGCATGTCGATCGGGGGACCCTCGAGCGGACCCCCAAGGCCAGCGCGGCCTGGTATGCGGAGCTGATCCGGACCCGGAACATCCCGATGGCGCCGGCCTGAACGTGGCGGCGGATGGTGAATCGGCCGGGCCCTTTGCCGTTGGCCCTCCGCCCTTCGCCCTCTTCGATGGGGCGAGCCCGCGAGCCCGATCGGCCCCGGG
>CAZGIK010000069.1:0-5800 GCA_964525755.1 uncultured Verrucomicrobiota bacterium | reverse complement strand
TCCGAGTATCACACTTACGCATCCACAGGACGGGTGCCCGGCGTGACGCTTACCGACGAAGCGCGGACCGGCCGCCGATCGGCGTCGGCTACGGAGGCTATGGAGAAGCCGGCGTCGGTCCCTTCCGGGACCGATCGGGCTCGCAGGCTCGCCCCTCCATCACGCCGCCAGACCCCTCGGGCCGTGGAGGGATGAGCCCGCGCCAGCGGGTGAGTCCGACGGGGTCCGCGAGGACCCCGCAGGGGTTGGGAGAGCACAGGGCGTCGGTCCCTGGCGGGACCGATCGGGCTCGCAGGCTCGCCCCATCGATGCGCTCCTCGGCCGTTGGCCCCGGTGGCGGCTGGGGGTAGGGTCGACTGCGACATGCGCAACCCGGCCACCAGCCACCTCGCCCGCCTGCTCGCCGGCGCATGCCTCCTGCTCTCGATTGGCCCCTGGCACCGGCCGGCCGCCACGGAGTTTGGAGCCTATTGGACCGGATCCACCACTCGCCCCCATCCCGAGATCCCCTGGGCCCGTGGGAGTCTGACGCACACGACGAACGCCCAGCGTCGCGCCGTCATCGCCTGGCCGGGTGCCAGGTTCACCGACCCCGTGCCGCCCCATCGCCACCGCCAGGCCCGCTTCCCCACCCGCCCACGCGACATCTTCAACACCGTCGCCACCAACGCCGATTTCCATTCCCCCGGCCTCGGGGCCGTGGAGATCGGCAACGAGCCGGATCTGTACTTCTCCGCCGACACCCCCGACCGCGTCGTCGCCGCGCAGAAAGCCGCCTACTGGGCCATCCGACGACACTTCCCCGATCTGGCCGTCCTGATGCCCTCCATGGCTGCGCTCCCGGGGCCCTATTTCGAGCAGTGGCGACTCAACCGTGGCGGGGCATTCACGGATGCGCTGAACATCCACTTCTACGGCTGGCCCCACGACCTGATGCCATCCCTTGCCACCCACCGTCGCTTCATCGCCCGGGCCGGACGGCCGGACCTTCCGATCTGGGTCACCGAGTACGGCGTGGCCGATATGCCCACGAATCCGGGTCCCGTCCATCTGGCCCGCCAGCGGGCCGCCTTCGAGCGGATGACCCTCGAGGGGATCATCGGCGGAGCCGACCAGATGTGGGCCTTCGCCCTGACCCCCTTTGTGCTCGGGGCCGGGGACTTCGGCCTGACCGGTCCCGACGGAACCCCGCGACCCGCCCTAGCCGCCTGGCTGCGGATCATCGAACGGGCCCGCCAGTATCGCCCCATCCATCGGCTCCATCACATCCCCTCCGACGAGACCATCGGCTGGATCCTCGAGTCCCCCGACCGCACCCACTGGTGGACGGTCCTGTTCTCGCCTTGGCGACGGTCCGATTTCCTCCTGCCGGAAATCCCTGGCGTCCACTCCGCCCCCGCGGCGGAGACCTCCCTGCAGAAGGTGCGCCTTCGGTTCCCCCGAAATGGACGCCCGCTCTCGCTCGGGCTGGACGGTGAACATCCGCCGCCGAAGGGGCGGCGATGGTCCTTCACCCTGAGCGCCGCCACCAATCTGCACATCCTGACGCCCCCCAATCCGTTCCATATCGCCGACGTGCGACGCCGACCCGTCCCTCGCCGGCCGAACCGCCCGCCCATCCCCACTCCGATCGGCAGGCGTGCCTCGCCCGTCGTCGCCGCGCTGGATGCGGGTTCGCTGCCGGTGTTGGACACCCGGCTGGGTTACTCCTACGAGCCGGACTCTCCGTTGCGCCTCACGGCTTCCCTCCACGAGTTCTCCGGGCACGCCCGGTCGGGCCGTTGGAGACTCACGCTTCCACCGGGATGGTCCGGCCGCACCTCGGGCCGCATCGAGCTGGCGGCCGATTCCGACCTGGTGATGTCCCTGGACGTGATCCCCGACCGATCTTCAAACCCCGTCCCCCGGGTCGTCGCCCTCGACTGGTTTGGCGAGGACGGGTCCCGGGACACGGCGCGCATGGAACTGCGCCCGCGCGGCGGGGTATCGGTCGACTGGCAGCCGCTGGACGGCGAATGGTCCTCGACCGAGCCCGGGCAGGAATGGGAGCGGGCCGGCGAGGAACTGCAGCTGGTCGCCGGGGCGCCCACCGCATCGGCCCACCTGCTGTTGCCGCTGCCGGCCCATCTCACCCCGGACACGTTGCTCCGGGTCGAGGTCGTCCCGGACAGACCCGACGTCGTCCGTCGACTCGAACTCATCACGCCGCGACGCACCGTGTTTCGGCATGGGGACGACGTCGGGATCGGTGCCGGGCCCGGGGTCACCGAGGCGCGGGTGGGAGACTTCACCCCGGCCTTCTGGAGCCGCACCGGTTCGCCCACTCCCGAGGACGCCGCATTCGTCCGCATCACGCTTCATGGGTTTCCTGTCGGCTCACGGGTGGCGGTCCGCGTCTTCATCGGCCGATGAGCGGCCGGTTCCCGGACGCCGACACGAAAACGGCCGCCTGAGAAGGCGGCCGGGGGGTGGGGGGCTAAGGGCCAAAGGCCAAGGGCTGAAGGCTGAAAGAGGGCCACACTTCCCTCACGCCCCTTCGGGCCGTGGAGGGATGAACCCGCGTCAGCGGGTGAGTCCGACGGGGTCCGCAAGGACCCCGCTGGGGATTGGAGGGACTGGTCCGCAGATTTCGCAGATTTTCGCAGATGAAGCAGGGCGGAGCGGGGTATTCGACCGCAAGGAACGCCAAGATCTCAAAATGGCCGCCGCGCCCGTAGCTGCGGATGATAATCCGCGGGTGCCCGGCGTCAGCGCCACGCCGCTTTGGAGCGGAGCGGAACGTGTGGATGACTTCCCTCGTTGAAGCGTGTCCCCCGTCGGTGACCTTTGTTTGGTTGAGTGGGTGGGCCTGGGCCAAAGCGGTGTCGACGCTTCGCTCTGCCACCGCACTCCAGATGGGTGCGGCCACGGGCGGGGGCGTCGGTCCCTGACGGGACCGATCGGGCTCGCAGGCTCGCCCCTCCATCACGCCGCCAGACCCCTCAGGCCGTGGAGGGATGAGCCCGCGTCAGCGGGTGAGTCCGACGGGGTCCGCAAGGACCCCGCAGCGGGGCGTGACGAAGCGCGGCACCGGCCGTCTGCCGACGGCGGCTACGGGCCCGCCCGACCCTTCGGGACATCTGCGGAAATCTGCGTTCATCTGCGGATGAAGATCAGTGTCTTCGCGCCCTTCGTCCCTTCGCTGTGAATCCACTTTCGCCCTTGGCCCTTAGCCCTTCGCCGTTGGCCCAATCTCCGCGTCCACCATCTCGGCGACCAGCGCCTCGAAATCCGTTTCCGGACGCCAGCCCAGATCCCGGGCCGCCCGCGTGGGATCCCCCACCAGCAGCGAGGGTTCCGACGGACGCACCAGCGACTCGTCGCGTCGCACGTGCTCGCGCCAATCCAGGCCCACCCGCCCGAACGCCGCCGCCACCCAGTCCTCCACGCTGTGGGCGACGCCCGTGGCGAGGATGTAGTCCCGGGGCTGCGCGGCGCGCAGGGCGAGTCGCATCCCCCGCACATGATCCCGCGCATGACCCCAGTCGCGCCGCGGGGAAAGGTCGCCGAGCACCAGCTCCGATTCCCGTCCCGACCGGATCGCCGCCACCGCGCGGCATACCTTGCGGGAAAGGAAGGACACCGGACGACGCGGCGACTCGTGGTTGTAGAGGAACACGTTCACGGCGAACACCCCCGCCCCGTCCCGCACCACGCGCACCAGGTCGCACGCCGCCGCCTTCGACACCCCGTAGGGGTTCACCGGACGGAACGGCGTGTCCTCGGTCTGGGGCGACACGGCGGGCTGACCGAACACCTGGGCCGAGCCGGCATGGAGGAACCGGGCGTCCGGCGCTGCCGACCGGACCGCACCGAGGAGGCGGGCCGTCCCCACGGTGTTGAACTCCAGCACCGCCGCCGGGTCCGCGAAGCTCTCCCCCACATGGCTCCGGGCGGCGAGGTGATACACCTCGTCGGGTTGCACCAAGCGGACCAGCCCCTCGACGGCCGTCGGGTTGAGGAGATCCACCGGATGCAACCGCAGCCGGTCGCGGAGGGGTTCCAGCCAGGGCGGCAGGGTGATCTGGCCGGGTCGGACCACGCCATGGACCTCGATCCCCTCCGCCACCAGCTGCTCGGCGAGATAGGAACCGTCCTGTCCGGTGAGTCCGGTGATCAGGGCAATGGGCATTCGGTGATTGGGCGAAGGGCGAAGGGCTAAATGCGCTCTTCCGGAGGGCCTCGCTCCGTCGAGGCCGGGGGCCCCCGGGGGGAGCCCCCCCGCCGCCTATCGGCGTCAGCTACGAACGCGCCCCCGAACGAGCCCGATGGGCGTGAGGGAAGTGTGGCCCTCGGCGGATTCATCATCCGCCGCCACTTTCAGCCTTTGGCCCTTCGCCCCGGGCCCTTCGCCTCTTCCGGAGGGCCTCGCTCCGTCGAGGCCGGGGGGGGAATGCCGCGGGACCCGAGGACGAGCGGAACGGCGGATTCATCATCCGCCGCCCTTGGCCCTTCGGCTCTTCCGGAACCCGGCCGGAGGATTCTATTCCACCCGACGCACCCTGCCCGCCAGCTGGTCCTGAAGGAGCTGCAGGTCGGCGTCGACCATGAGCTCGATCAGCTCCTTGAACTTCGTCTTCGGCTCCCAGCCCAGCCGGGTCTTCGCCTTGGCGTAGTCGCCGATCAGGAGGTCCACCTCGGCCGGGCGATAATAGCGGGGATCGATCTCCACGTACTGGTGCCAGTCGAGCCCGAGGCGGGCGAAGGCCACGTCGAGGCACTCGCGGATGGTATGGGTCTCGTTCGTGGCCACCACGTAGTCATCCCCCTCCGGCTGTTGGAGCATCAGCCACATCGCCTCCACATACTCCTTGGCGTATCCCCAGTCCCGCTTCGCATCCAGGTTGCCGAGGAACAGCTTGTGCTGGAGGCCCAGCTTGATGGCGGCGGCCGCCCGCGTGACCTTGCGGGTGACGAACGACTCCCCGCGGCGGGGCGACTCATGGTTGAACAGGATCCCGTTGCTGGCGTGCAGGCCGTACGACTCCCGGTAATTCACCGTGATCCAGTACGCATATACCTTGGCGCACGCATACGGACTGCGCGGATAGAACGGGGTGGTCTCGGTCTGCGGCACGGCCTGGACCATCCCGTACATCTCCGACGACGACGCCTGGTAGAACCGCGGCTTGATGCCCACGTCGCGGATCGCCTCCAGGAGGCGGACGCAGCCCGTGGCGGTCACGTCGGTGGTGTACTCCGGGGTGTCGAAGCTCACGCGGACGTGGCTCTGGGCGGCGAGGTTGTAGACCTCGTCGGGCTGGATGTTGGCGAGGAGACGGGCGACGGACGAGCCGTCGGCCAGGTCGCCGTAGTGGAGGTTCGGGGGGGGCTGGTCGGGGTTGTGGAACAGGTGGTCGATCCGTTCCCGGTTGATGGTCGAGGCCCGTCGGACGATGCCGTGGACCTCGTAGCCCTTGGCCAGCAGCAACTCCGCCAGGTAGGAACCATCCTGCCCGGTGATGCCGGTGATCAGCGCGCGCTTCTTGCTCATGGAATAAAATGGGGGACCAACAACAAAGGGGGGGAAGGGACGAAGACCATTTCATCCGCAGATTCCGCAGATTCACGCAGATGCCTTCATGGAGGGACTAGCCTGCGAGCCCGATCGGTCCCGGAAGGGACCAACGCCCTCTCCCCCGTAGCCGACGCCGGTAGGCGGCCGGTCCCCCCATCGCTCCCCTCGCCCGCCCCCTTTCCGGAGGACCTCGCTCCGTCGAGGCCGGGGCTTGGGGGGAGCTCCCCGCCGCCTATCGGCGTC
>CAZGIK010000068.1:0-7101 GCA_964525755.1 uncultured Verrucomicrobiota bacterium | reverse complement strand
CCAGCGGGCCGTTTCCGCGAAAACCCTCCGGGCGGCGGCCCTTTTGCCGGTGGGCCGCGTTGGGTCGGCCGTCACAGCCCACCACGGGGATGCTCCGGCCTCCCCGCCTTGCCCACCGCCAAAATGCCTCGCCGCAGGACCCCTCGGAGTTTCCGGTCAGGCTCTTGGGCACGGTCCGCTGGGTGTACTGGTTGAGGTGGTTGTTCGAGTAGTCACTCACGGCCGAGGCCCGGCCCCCGGTCTTGTCCCGGTTGCCGATGTCGTCGAAGGCGTAGTCGAAATCCTGACCGGCCACCAGCGTCCCGTCATCCCAGTGGCGACGACCGCTGATCACCTGTCCGAGGGCGTCGTACTGGTACACCCAGTAGGTGCCATCGGCCAGGTCGGCCCGTGTGCGCTGGTTCGCGTCGTTGTACTGGTAGGTGAATCCGATCGGATGGCCTGCGGCCGCGGTCGGGAATCCCTGAGACTGGATGGTGGTGAGCCGGTTGAGGCGATCCCACGTCCGACTGAGCAGCATCCCCTTCCCCGTGGCGTTGTTGGTCGATGCCACCGTTCAGTCCCTCTCGATCACCCGAACACCCCAATTCCACTGCGGGTGCCACGTTGAAGCGCCGTCGGAGTCCGGGCGGCCCCACCAGCACACTTCAGTCCTCCTCGCGACTTCGGGGTGGAACTTGGGCAGCCCGGTCGAGATACCCCTTTTCCAGTTGTTGCTCGCGAAACCGCCGGACCTTCGGGTGCGTGTGAGAAGGCGCTCGAGCTCAGGCTCACTTTTGAGGTAGCGCTCCCCCCAATAGTTGACGGCTTGACCCCCGATCAAGACGTAGGGTCGGCCCGCGGCATTCCGCAGCTTGAAGACCTCGGAAAACTCGCGGAGCGAAAACCTCACGGGCGCGCCCAGCCGGCCATGGCCCGGGCCACCTGCTTGAAGTTGGTGATCCGCCAGGTGGCGTCCCCCACCAGCGACGCGCGGCGTTGAAGCTTCACCGCCTGCTTCCGCCCACGGCGAGCCGATCGCAAAGCCGTCATGCGGTTGCGTGCCTCCTGCTGTTTGACTTGGTGGAGCGTCATCTCGACCGTTTCTTACGCTGATACCGCAACGGCGTCACCGCCGCAGGCACACCCCCGGAATCGGCCGGTCACAGCATTCGTTGCGGGTAGAATTATCCTCTTCGCGAGGAATCCGCCTTCAATCCGCTCCAACGCATGGAGAATCTGAGATAAGCCTCGTTAAAGACCTCGAGTCGGCGTGCCTGTGCAAACCTGAGATGTTGACGAGAAGGTTCTTTGTAACTACCTGTAGATACGCAACTTGGATGCGATGGCCGGAATCGACCCCTCCCCATCAAAGGTCGGGTGCCGGGGTCGGAATCGCGATCTGAACCTCCCCGGCAAACCAGATCAACCGGCGGTCCACCCCCTTCCCGACGATGCCGACCGGACCGGGGATCGCCGCCAACAACGGTCCGTCTCCGCTGAGCCGCTCCAGGCCCGCCCCATCCGGGTCGGTGGCCACCCGCGCCAGTCCCCCTCCCGTCGACCGTACCACATCCACACCCCCCCCACGTGTCCGCAGGACCTCATGCGGGAGCGGCCCCACGACCGGACGGGCCTCCGCCGGGACGGCGAAGGGAACCGGGACCATGCCCCGGATCCAGGCGGAGACCGCCAACGCAACGACGCCTCCGGCCACCGCGGGAACCATGCGCCGTCGCCGTCGCCGCGCGGCAGCCGCCTCCAGCAGCACCCCGAACGCGGCATCGGACGCGGCCGGCCCTCCGGAGATCACCGCATCAGCCAGTGGATCAGACATCTTCATCCTCCCGAAGGCGGACCCGGAGCCGGTCGCGAACCTTCTGCCGTAACGGCGCCACGCGGCACTCGATCGCCTTCTCGGTGACCCCGGAAGCGAGCGCCAATTCCCGGACCGGGGATCCTTCGCGATACCGGCGGATCAGCAGCCGACGATCGTCCTCGGGAAGTTCGGCAAGGACGGCCTCGAGGAGGGTCTCGAGGCGCAGCAGGAGTCCGTCCGGTTCCGTCCCATGGGGCGACGGATCACCGCGACGCGCAAGACGGGCCAGCGCTGCCGTGTAGCGGTTCCGACGGCGCGCCCCGTCCATCGCCGCGCTCCGGGCGAGCGCAGCCAGCCATCGCCAGAAATCCCTCTCGCTCCCGAACCGGCGGACATGCCGGACCACCCGCAGGTACGTCTGCTGCAGGGCCTCGTCGGCCGCGTCGTCGTCGCCGCGACAGACGACCCACAGGTAACGCCGCAGCCGTCCCGCATACGCCCCGTGAAACGCGCGGTAGGCCGCCTCGTCACCGGCAACCATCCCTCCCGTCATCCCGGCGATGGCGGAATCCTCCGCCGCCGGGACGCCGGATCCCGCCAGCAGGGTGACGTCCATCTCGATCACGCTGGACAACCCGGAGGACACTTCGGTGCAACATCCGCCCGGGCTTCAGAAGGTGCGAGGCGATTCCGACGGGGAAGACGCCGCAGCCCCCCCCGTTCCAGGCCCCGAACTTCCTCCGCGCCCCGACGGAGCCTCCAGCTGCGCCAACACCTCCTTGACGAGCTCGAGCTGCTCGACACGCCCCCGGCAGATCAGGAGGGACGTCTCCTGATGGAAGGTCAGCTTCGGCTGCCCGCCGTCGGGCAGCAGCTCGCACGCGGTGCGGATGGCCGTGGTGATGTCCTCCACCGAAAGACCGCCGTCGAGGTAGCGGCGCAAGTTCAGCACGCGGACCCGTTCGGGGGGCATGGGGGGGGACGGGGGGGGCGGCACCTCCATCCCGACCAGGCCCGCAGGGGCTCCGGCAGCCACCATGCCCGACTCCTCCGGGCGGACGGACTTCCAGAACACCCAGACCGGGTTCGGGCCATTCGATGCCGGCCGGAATCCATAAGCCCGCGTGTCACCCCCCCGCGCCGAACGCCCCGCCATCTGGCCACCCATCGCCGCGGAGACCATCGGACTGGCCTCGCCCACCGCCATGAGCACCTCGGCGACGCTCACGGCTCGAAGCCGCATGGGGGGCATCGGCTCGTTCTCCAGTCCGGGCGGGACGATCACGTTCACCGGGTCCGCACTCGCCTCGCGCAGATTGTCGAGAAACGCCTCCAGGGGGCCGCCATGGAATTCCACATCAAAACGGGCCGCGGGCGGCACCGATTCACCGCCGGGTCGGAAAGACGGCATCGTCAGGCCCTGCACCGCCTGCCCCTGCAGGGTCGCCGCGCCGGAAAGGATGCCAACCACCAGGGCGAACCGGAATAACGGAAGCTTCATTCTGCAGGGAAAACGCCGCCCGGAGCCCGATCCCTCAAACAAATCGCACCGCCTCCTGTTTCACGCCCGGGGATGGGCCGCGTCGTACACCTTCTTCAACCGCTCGGTGCTGACGTGCGTGTAGACCTCGGTGGTCTTCAGGTGGGCGTGGCCGAGCAACTCCTGGACGCTCCGCAGGTCGGCGCCCCGGTCGAGCAGGTGGGTGGCGAAACTGTGGCGCAGCTTGTGCGGGGTCAGGGCCGGATCCAGCCCGGCGGCGGCGAGATGGCGCTTGAACTGCCGCTGGACCATCCCCGCCGACACCGGCCGCACCCCGTCCGCCCCGGCCGGAAACACCGGACTGTCCGCGGCGCGGGCATGCCGGCAGGCCTCCCAAAACCGCCCGATCGCCTCCCGGGCCGGACGCCCGAGCGGCACGTCCCGTTCCTTCTTTCCCTTGCCGCGGACGCGCACGATCGCCCCGTCCTCCAGCAGGTCCCCGACCCGCAGCCCGCACACCTCGCTGATCCGGAGGCCGGAGCTGTAGATGGTCTCCAGGATGGCCGCATCGCGGAGGAAGGGCACCGGGTCGACCGGCTTTCCGGGCGCGGCGGAATCCTGCGCCGCCCGCCACTCCCGAAGTGGCGCCTCCAGCAGGTCCTCGATCCGCCCCTCGGGCACGAACCGCGGCAGCCTGCGCGGCAGCTTGGGCAACTGCAGGCCCTGCAACGGGAGCGCCGTGATCCGTCCCTCGGCCAGCAGCCAGCGGTGGAACGACCGGAATGCGCTGAACCGGAGGGCGATCGAGGCCTGCCCGAGCCCGCGTCGACCCAGCCAGCGCAGGTAGGCCCGGAAGTCCTCCTTGGCCAAGGTCGACCAATTCGGTTCGCCACCCCGATGCTCCCGATGCCAGGCGGCGAACTCGTCCAGCGCCTGACGATAATTGCGGCCGGTCGAGACGGCCGCCCCGCGGTCGGTCCCGAGGTGCCGGAGAAATCCGGTCACCAGCGGATCCATCCCGCCCTCGTCTTCCGGCTTTTCCGACTCGACCTCGGCCACGTCCCGATCCTGACCCCCGTCCCCGCCGCCCGAAAGCCTCCAGTCCGCCCCGCGCCTCCTTCCGGAGGGCCTCGCTCCGTCGAGGCCGGGGGCCACGGGGGAAAGCCCATCCCGCTCCGCGGGCCCGCACGCAGGAGCGTGCGGCTCCGAACCCCTGACGCCCCGCGCTCTTCCGGAGGGCCTCGCTCCGTCGAGGCCGGGCCCCGGGGGGAAGGCCTCATCCCGCTTTGCGGGCCCGCACGCGGGAGCGTGCGGCTCCGGAACCCCCTTCGCCCTTCGCCTCTCCCGGAAGGCCTCGCTCCGTCGAGGCCGGGGCCCCGGGGAAAGCCCATCCCGCTGTCGCGGGCCCGCACGCGGGAGCGTGCGGCTCCGGAACCCCGGCGGATTCCCATCCGCCGCCCGTTTCAGCCCTTGGCCCTTGGCCCTTGGCCCTTCGCCTCTCCCGGAAGGCCTCGCTCCGTCGAGGCCGGGCCCCCGGGGAAGCCCATCCCGCTTTCGCGGGCCCGCACGCGGGAGCGTGCGGCTCCGGAACCCCGCCGCCCTTCGCCTCTCCCGGAGGGCCTCGCTCCGTCGAGGCCGGGCCCCGGGGGGAAGCCCCATCCCGCTTCGCGGGCCCGCACGCAGGAGCGTGCGGCTCCGGAACCCCGCCGCTTCGCCCCGTCCGGAGGGCCTCGCTCCGTCGAGGCCGGGGCCCCGGGGAACCCCCCATCCCGCTTCGCGGGCCCGCACGCAGGAGCGTGCGGCTCCGGAACCCCGCCGCTTCGCCCCGTCCGGAGGGCCTCGCTCCGTCGAGGCCGGGCCCCGGGGGAAAGCCCATCCCGCTTCGCAGGCCCGCACGCGGGAGCGTGCGGCTCCGGAACCCCGGCGGATTCCCATCCGCCGCCCGTTTCAGCCCTTGGCCCTTCGCCTCCGCCTCAACCGACACCGGATAAGCCTTTCGCGGCGGCGGTGGGCGGCCATGCTGGGCGGCGCCCGAATCGCCATGAGCGCCCGAACCCGCCTGCTCGTCCTGCTCCCGATCCTCCTCGCCGGGCTCGGCCCGATGTCGACCGCCTCGGCCCAGCAGCCCGCCGAACCCGCGCCTCCGGACCCGGCCGCCGCCCTCGAATGGCTCGGCCTCGGGTTTCCCCCGGAACAGGTGCGCCAGTTGCAGCGACCCGCCGGGGAGCATCGGAAGGCCTTCGATGCGGTCCGGGACCGTCCCGCACCGCCGTCCCAACCGTTGCCCCTCGTGTTCCGCCCCTTCCGGGCCACCCCGGAGGCGGCCTTGTCCGATGGATTCCGCTGGACGCCCTCACCCGGGGTGCAGCGTCCCGCCACCGATGCCGACCTGGCCTGGCTGGGCGTGGCGGAACTGGCGGCCCTCATCCGGTCCGGCCAGGTGACCTCGCTGGAACTCACCCGGCTCAGCATCGCGCGACTGAAGCAGTTGGATCCCACCCTGAAATGCGTGGTGACCCTCCTGGAGGATCGCGCCCTCGAGGACGCACGACGCGCCGATGCGGAACTGGCCGCGGGCCGATGGCGGGGACCCCTGCACGGAATCCCCTACGGCGCCAAGGATCTCCTCGACGTAACCGGCACGCCGTCCACGTGGGGCGTGGCCGTCCGGAGCAACGCCGTGGCCACGGCCGACGCCACCGTCATCACCCGACTCGAAGCCGCCGGTGCGGTGCTGGTGGCAAAGCTCAGTCTCGGGGAACTGGCCATGGGCGACGTCTGGTTCGGCGGCAAGACCCGCAACCCGTGGAATCCCGAGGCCGGCTCGAGCGGCTCCTCCGCGGGTTCCGCCGCCGCCGTGGCCGCCGGCCTGCTGCCCTTCGCCATCGGCTCGGAAACCCTCGGGTCCATCGTCTCGCCGTCCACTGTGTGCGGGGTGACCGGCCTCCGTCCCACCTTCGGCCGCGTCCCCCGGACCGGCGCCATGGTGCTCTGCCCGTCCCTCGACAAACTCGGGCCCATGGCCCGCTCCGCCGAGGACTGCGCCCTGGTGCTGGAGGCGATCCGGGGACCGGACGACCGCGACCCGTCGGCCGTGCCGGCAGGCTTCTCCTGGCAGGAACCGGCCGATGTTCGCGGCCTGCGGGTGGGTGTCCTGCGGGCCGACCTCGAGTCCGACCGGGCCGGATGGACGAACCACGCGGCGATGATCGGATGGCTCCGGGAGTCGGGGGCTGTGGTGGAGGACGTGGAACTGCCCGACCACGCACCGGGACCGCTCCACATGATCCTCATGGCCGAGGCGTCGGCGAGCTTCGAGGCCTGGGTCCGGGACGGGCGGGCCGAGGGGTTGGTGCAGCAGGGCGACGGCAGCTGGCCCAACGGGTTCCGGGCCGCGCGGCTCATCCCGGCGGTCGAATACCTCGAGGCGAACCGGCAGCGCGGCGAACTGGCGGAGGCCATGGAGACGCTGCTCGCCCGGTACGACGCCATCCTCGCCCCGCCCTGGGCCGGTCGCTCCCTGCTGTACTCGAACTTCAGCGGCCACCCCTGCGTGGTGGTTCCCAACGGACCCAAGGACGGCTCGCGGCCGGCCACCGCCTGCCTCATCGGCCGCTGGTTCGGCGAGGCAACCCTGGTGCGGATCGCCCATGCCTGGCAGGCCGACACCCGATGGCACCGGGGCCGCCCGCCCGGGGCCGAGTAGAGCCTGACCGGAAACTCCGAGGGGTCCTGCGGCGAGGCATTTTGGCGGTGGGCAAGGCGGGGAGGCCGGAGCATCCCCGTAGCGGGCTGTGACGGCCGACCCAACGCCGCCCACCGG
>CAZGIK010000067.1:0-7319 GCA_964525755.1 uncultured Verrucomicrobiota bacterium | reverse complement strand
GTCACCGCCGTGGCGGGGTGCCCCCCGATGGCGTGCCTGTCACCATGGAAACGCCACCCGATGGTGTGCCTGTCACCATGGAGCCAGCGCGCGCATTCCTCCGATGCCCCAGACTTGGGGAGGGTGAGTCGATCCGTAACGGCGGGATGCGAAATGGCCCGCACACCCCGAAGGGTGGCGGGCCAGCCACCGGCAAGCCGGCAGTCTCCGCGGTGGGTCCCCGTTTCAGCGGAACATCGGATCCTCCCGGTTCCCCCGCGAAAGCAGGAACGCCAAGAGGTCGAGGATCTCGTCGCGCTTCAGGGTGTTGAGCATCCCCTCGGGCATCGGTGAAACGGTGGCGGTCTCGATCGAGACGATGTCGCCCCGCTTCACATTGGTGAAGTTGCCGGGATCGGTCATGTCCGTGGCGATGGACAGTCCGTCGTTGTTCAGATTGGCGATGCGGCCGATGACGGTGTCGCCGTCCTTCTTGGTGACGATGATCGGCGCATACTGGTCGCTGACCTCCTTCGACGGATCGATGATGGACTCGAGGAGGTCGCGGGGGTTGAACCGCCCCGCCACGCCGGTGAGGTCGGGCCCCACGGCTCCACCCTCGGTGGCGAATCGATGGCAGGTGTAGCACCCGACCGCGCCGAAAAGATCGCGCCCCCGGTCGTAGTTGCGGCCCTTGAGTCCTCCGGCAAGGACCGGGGCCAGCTCGTCGACCGTCCATTCCCGCACCACCTCACGTCCGGCGAGGAGACTGTCGAGGGGCTTGCGGCTTTCCGGCTTGGCCTCGAGCAGGGTCCCGAGCGCCGCCCTCTCGGAGTCGGTGAGTCCGGCGATGGCGTCGTTCCGGATGTCCCGGAGGAACCCGGCCAGACTGGCACCGCCGCGGAAGCTGCCGGTCTCGAGGAACCAGCGGAAGTAGGTCTCGCGGAGCGCCGGGGTCCACCCGGTTCGCAGCACGCGAAGGAAGCGGGCGAAGTCGAGTTGTTCCTCCTGGGTCGGTGCCTTCTCCAGATGGGCCACAAGGCGCGCAGCGGCCGTGGGGGCCTCGAGGAAGACCAGCAACTGGGCAAGCTCGGCGTTCAGTTCCCGGTGCGCGGTGGGAAACAGGGGTTCGAAACGCGCGGCCAACCGGCGCCGCACGGCGTCCTCGGGCCGTCCCAGCCGGGTGAAGGCGAGCGTGTGCGCCCGCAGCAACTCCAGCCGTGCCCCGGTGTCCATCCGACCCCAGTCCTGCCGGTCCAGTGCCGCGAGGACACTTCGCAGCAGGGCCGGGTCGGGGGCGGGCGCGTCCTTGGAACGGTGGAACTCGTCCCGTGCCGTGACGCGGGCCAGGGCCATCAGGGCCTGGCGGGACGCCGCCGGGTCGACCTCGGCCAATGCGCGGTCCCGCCAGCCATCCGCCGGCTGCCACTCCAACGCCACCCGGGCGGCATAGCGGATCGCCCGGTCGGGATCACCCAGATGCGGCCAGATCGCATCCACCGCCCCGGGGACCGCCCGACCATGGAACGCCTCCAGCCGGCTCCGAAGCGCCCGCGCTTCGGCACCCTCCGGATTGCCCGGCGAGGGCGCGGTCGACTCCGACCCGGTGTAGGTCACCCGGTACAGCGCGGACTGGGTGCGGCGTCCTCCGATGGCGAAATACATCGCCCCGTCACGCGGGTTGACCACGAGGTCGGTCAGGGGAAGAGGGGAGCCGGAAATGAACTCCTCGACCGTTCCCCGGTAGCTCGCCCCGTCCGGTTGGAGATGCACCGCGTAGAGCTTGCCGTAGCTCCAGTCGCAGATGAAGAACGCGTCCTGGTATCGGGCGGGGAACCGGGCGCCATAGCCGAAGGCCACCCCGGTGGGCGATCCCGGTCCGACGTCGGCCACCGCCCCCACGCTGTCGGGGTAGTGGGCGGGCCACTTGCCGGCGCCGGACCGCCATCCGAACTCGGCCCCGCTCACCACGTGGTTCACCCGGGTGGGACGATACCACGGGGTGTTCATGTCCCACTCCATGTCGGCGTCGTAGGTGAACAGCTCGCCGTCCCGGTTGAAGGCGGCGTCGTACTCGTTGCGGAACCCGGTCGCCACCAGCTCCCACTCCCGCCCCTCGGGATCGGTCCGGGCGATCCATCCGCCGGGTGCCAGCACCCCCTTCATGAAGCCGTTCCCGTCCCAGAGGCGGGGCAGGAGACGGTCCTCCGACCACAGCAACGGCACCCGGGAGGTGTCGAATCCGGGAAACTTCGTCTGGTTGCCGGAGACGATGTGGAGGGACTTGCCGTCGGGTGAGAGGACGATCGCGTGGACGCCGTGCTCGCCGCCGCCCTCGAACTTTCGGAGCTGTCGCACCTCGTCGAACTGGTCGTCGCCGTTGGTGTCCCGAAGCCGGTAGAGTCCGCGTCCCTGGAAGGCCTCGTTCGCCACCATCACATACAGGCTGTCGAAGGCGTGGAGCAGTCCCTGGGCCTGGCCGATCTCGACATCGAGGGTCTCGACCGCGGCGGGGTCCTTGCCTCCGACCGGGGGTGGGGTGATGCGGTAGAGCTTGCCGTACTGGTCGGAGACGATCAGCCGGCCTTTCGGGTCGGGACACATGGCCACCCAGGATCCCTCCTGGGCCTTGGGAACGGTGTAGAGCAGCTCCACCTGGAAGCCGTCCCGGACTTTCAGGCCCTCGACCGGCGTGGCGCGGGTGTCGAAGGTGGGCTGGGCCAGGGAGGCTCCGGGCAGGACGACGACGGCCAGGGCCGCCAGGGCGGCCAAGGGCCGCAGGCGAGCCCCGGAACGGGACGGACAGGCGTGCATGGACGAGACCCTGCCAGAGCGGTCGGCCGAAGGCCAAGGGCCAAGGAGGCCGGGCGGGTTCCCCGACGTCCGGCGCGAGTTTCGGGACGAGGGGGATTCTCCCGCGGTAGGCGCGGGGACGTGGAGGAATGCAGACGGCCACGGGCGGGGAGAGCGAGGGGTCAGTGGCGAAGGGCACGGCGGCCGATCGGCCTCCGCCACGAACGCCGGGAGCGGGGCGGCACCCGGCAGCTCGGCAGGAGCCTCGCGCCACCGTTTCCGCCGGGCAGGGTTTTCGGGTTTCGCGCCCGGGTGGGGTCGGGGTACGGTTCGGGCATGAAAGCCCTCCTCCGTGTCGTCGTGGTCGCGGCGTGTGGTGTTCTTCTCGCCGCCTGCGATGCCAAGAAGCCGGCGGCGAAACCGGCGGCGGGGGCCGGTGATGGGAATCCGCTGACCGCCCCCCTGGACTACCTCGAGGCGCAAGGGCGGGCGAAACAGGCGTCTCTGCGGGTCATCTCGCTGGCCCAGCTTCAGCAGGCGGTGCAGCAGTTCCACGGAATGGAGGAGCGCTGGCCGCGGGATTTTGCCGAGCTGGTGGAGAAGCGCTACCTGACCGCCCTTCCGGCCGCGCCGGACGGCTACGCCTACACCTACGATCCGCGCACCGGGTCGGTCCGCGCGGTGCGCGCCGCCGCGGGCGGCGCAGCGCCGGCCCGCCCCCCTGCAGGCGGGCCTTCCGGGGTGTTGCAGAGGGCGCGCCAGCTCCCCGGGGCCGGCCCCCGGCAATAGATCCCGTCGGGGTTTCGGCTCAGTGCAGCATCGGCAGCGGGTTGCCCCGACGGGTCAGTTCCGCTTCGCGGTCGAGGAACCAGTCCAGTCGGCGGTCGGTCTCAGCGTCGTCGATGGCCCGGGCCATCAGCAGGTAGGTGGCGTAGTGGTTGCCCTCGGATTCCACCAGGCCGGCATAGAAATCCCCCAACTCCGGGTCGCGATCGGCGAGCGCATCGGCAAGCACCTGGAACTTCTCGCAGCTCCGGCCCTCGATCAGGGCGCAGCAGACCAGGTGGTCGATGACCGTCACCTGGGCCCCCTGGCGGATCGAGCCCATCAGTCCGGAGATCCAGGGGCTGCGCACCGACTGTCCGAACCCGATGCCGCGGCGCCCCAGGAGGCGGAGGACGAGTTCGAAGTGCTGGAGTTCCTCGATGGCGATCGCGTTGAGCTCATGCACCCGCCCGAAGAGCTGGCGGTATTTCTCCAACTGCAGGGCGGTGGTGGCCGCCTTGCGCTCGAGGTGGGCGTGGTCGACGAGGACCGCCGGCAGGTTGGCCAGCACCCGGGGGAGCCAGTCCGGGGGGATCTTCTCGCGGAATAGGAGCATGGAACCGGTTCAGTAGGCTCCGGGCGCGGTGGTGGTTCCGCCGACAATGGCGATACCCGCGCTGGTGCCCAACCGGGTGGCGCCGGCCTCGATCAGGGCGATGGCCGTGGCCGTATCGCGGATGCCGCCGCTCGCCTTGACACCGAACTTTGGCCCGACGCATTCCCGGAGCAGGCGCACATCGTCCACGGTCGCCCCGCCGCCGCCGAAGCCGGTGCTCGTCTTCACGAACCGGGCTCCCGATTCGACCACCAGGGCGCATGCGCGCCGTTTCTCGTCGTCGGTCAGGAGAGCCGTCTCAAGGATGACCTTCACGACCAGCGACTCGGCCGCCTCCACCACGTCCCGCAGTTCCCGGAAGACCGTGCGGTCGTCGCCATCCTTCAGGCGGCCGATGTTCAGGACCACGTCGATCTCCCGGGCGCCGAGGTCGACAGCGGCCTCGGTCTCGTAGCGCTTGGCATCGGTCCCGACCGCACCGAGCGGGAATCCCACGACGGCGGCCACCTGCACATCGGAATCGGCCAGCAGGTCGGCGGCCAGCGCAACCCGGTCGCCGTTCACGCACACCGCGTGGAAGCGGTGGCTCTTCGCCTCCAGGCAGAGGCGTCGGATGTCCTCCGCGGTCGCATCGGGCCGGAGGAGGGTGTGGTCGATGTACTGGGCGAGTTGCGCCGGTTTCAGCTGCATCGACGGGAGCCTCCGACAGACCGGGATCCGACACAAGGGGGCTGCGAGCGGTGGGCCTGCCAGTCGGCCGCGGTGTCGAGGTCGTGCCGTTCGCGCAGCAGGCTGACGGACAACCCGAGCGCCCGTGCCCGGGCCCGGGTGGTGTCGAGCACGGCGCCGGTGCTCCACGGGATGTCGTGGAACAGGCGGGGCTCCGGATGTCGAAGGGCGATCAGCCAGTAGCCGCCGTCGGTGGCGGGGCCCAGAACCAGGTCCGCCACATCCAGGGCCTGCCACGCAGCGTGGATGTCCTCCGGGGCGACCGTGGGGCAGTCGGATCCGATGACCGCCACGCGCTCGTGTCCGGCGGCGAAGGCCCGGGCAAACGCCCGCACCAACCGGTCGGTCAGGTCCCCGGTCCCCTGGTCGGCCAACCGCCAGCCGGGAGCCGTCCACGGGGTCAACTCGGAGCCGGAACCGTCGGGGGTGACGCGGAGTTCCACGGTGCCCAAGGTTCCGAGTCGGCCGGTGAGTTCATCGAGCATCGACCGGTAGGCCCCGAGAGCCTGGTCGGCACCCAGTTCGGCGGCGATCCGGGTCTTCACCGTTCCGGGACGTGGGGCCCGGACGAAGATCACGAGCAGCGGGTCGCCTGCCGCGTGTTTCCCGGGACGAGGTAGGGGTTGGGGGGTTCGCGGGTCCATGGCGGCGCCGTCGGAATTCACCGGGGACGGATCATGGTGCGGTCCCGGGAGGGCTGCAATGACCCGGGGGCGGCGGCCCCTTGCGGGAGGTGCCGGAGATGCGTCGACCCGCCGGGTCTTCGGAGCGGGCTTGGAAGGCCTTGCCGGTCGCGGCCGGCCGGGCAGGGTCGTGGGCGTGACGATTGATTCCGGGCTCCCAGAAGACCTCACGCGTCTTGCCGATACGGTCTGGCAGGGGCTCGCGGAAGCGGTGGCGCAGGTGGGGCATCCCTGGCGGACACCCGTCGTGGCCACGACGGGGCCATCGGGTCCAGCCGCCCGGGTGGTGGTGCTGCGGGCGGTGGATCCGGCGCGTCAGGTGCTGGAGTTCCATACCGATGCCCGCTCACCCAAGGTTGCCGACATCGCGGCGGACCCGCGTGTTGCCTGGACGTTCTACGATCCAGCCGGTGCGGTTCAGGTGCGGGCGGTGGGACGGAGCGCGGTGATCCGGGATGGCCCGGGGTTTCGTGCCGCCTGGGCGCGGGTCCCGGCGGCCAGCCGTTCCGGCTATACCACGATCCGGCCTCCCGGGAGTGAGTTGGACGGCATCGATCGCGAGGCGGGCCTGCTCCCGGGCGATGCCCACCACTTCGCGGTGGTGGAGACGAAGGTGGAGGTGTGGGACTGGCTCCTGCTGGCGCCCGGCGGTCCGCTTCGGGCCGGGTTCATCCGGAAGGGGACCGCTTGGGAGGGAGTCTGGCGGGTGCCGTGATCAGCGTGGACGGACGATCATTTCCTCCACCACGACGTGCCCGGGCAGGCCGGCACAGAAGAGGATGCAGTCGGCCACGTCCTCGGCGCGGAGCATGCGCGACCGGGCATCGGCGTCGGGGACGAGCGGGCGCTTGTCGAGGAGCGGGGTGTCAATGTCGCCCGGGAAGATGGCGATGGCGCGGATGCCGCGGCTGCGTTCCTCGGCATTGATGGCTTGGGTGAGTCCGGCGAGGCCGAACTTGCTCACCACGTATCCGGGGCCAGCCTTGGGCGACGCCTGCTTTCCGGCGTCGGAAACCACATTGACGATCGTTCCGGCGCCCCGCGCCCTCATTGCGGGAAGGACGGCCTGCACGCAGTAGAAGGCGCCATTCAGGTTGGCGTCCAGCATGGCGTGGTAGTCTTCGAACGAGAGCACATCAAGGGCCCGCTGGGGGGCATTCGTGCCGGCCGCGTTGACCAGGAGGTCCACCGGGCCCCATTCCGCCGTCGTCGCCGCCACCACCCGCCCTACCGCCGCGGCGTCACCGATGTCCGCCGGATGGGCCCGGAGGCGGGGGGCGTCGGAACCGGCGAGGTGGATGGTTTCCGCCAAGGCCTCGGGCCGACGCCCCACCAGCGCCACGTTCCATCCGGCCCGGGCGAGCTGGTGGACGGTGCTGCGTCCCACTCCGGAGCCTGCGCCGGTGACAAGTGCGATCTTCGACATCGGTCGGGAGGGTGCCGACGGGCCCGTGCCCATGGCCAGTCGGAAGCGGGGTCGGGATCCCCGCTTGACTCCGCTCGGGCGTCGTAACCCGGAGCGCGTCACGGCTTCGGCCAGTGGTCGGCAAGGCGATTTCGATGGTGACAGGCACGTCATCAGCGGCTACCCCGCCACTGGGGTGACAGACTCCATCGCCGCGTGGGCGGCTCGACAGGGGTGACAGGCACCACCGCGTTGGGCCGGGATGCCACCGGGGTGACAGACTCCTTTGCGGGTCGGCTCGCCCCCACGGGGGTGACAGACTCCTCCGAATGTAACCTTCGCCCTTTCT
>CAZGIK010000066.1:0-9172 GCA_964525755.1 uncultured Verrucomicrobiota bacterium | reverse complement strand
GAGGCGCGAGGAGGGAGCATCCCCTTCATGGGGCTGTGACCGACGAGCAACGAAGCCGGCGGGCCGTTTCCGCGAAAACCCTCCGGGCGGCGGCCCTTTTGCCGGTGGGCGGCGTTGGGTCGGCCGTCACAGCCCACCATGGGGATGCTCCGGCCTCGCCGCCTTGCCCACCGCCAAAATGCCTCGCCGCAGGACCCCTCGGAGTTTCCGGACAGGCTCTAAAGCCCCCCGACTTTCGGGCGAGGAGGTCTGTCGGATCATGGAAAGACACGGCTTCTCGCGCGTGCGGCAGCGAGGCAGCCATGTGATGATGCAGCGCCGGACCGGGGAGTCGACCATCCGGATCCCTGCCGGCAGAATTCCGCAGGAGCTCCGCGCAACCATCCGGAACAGTGCGCCGCCGACGAACGTCCTCGGCGAGGTGGTCCAGGCCATCTTCAAAGTGGAGGGCCAGAAACTGATCCTGGCCACCGGAGGGGACGGCGACGGCGGCCCCCCGAAGAGCTTCGACGCTTCAGCGGATACGGGCATGACCCGCTATGAGCTCATCAAAAGCCGTCTGCCGAGCGATTCCGTCGCGGCACCCGACGGCAGGTGACTCCGGCTGAAGGCCTGCGAACACGGACGCCCCCGCCACATCGATCCCCCTGCAACCCGATCACCGAATGGCGCTGCCATGACCCCGGACGACACCAGATGCGCATTCGGGAACGATTCCCGCCCCATTTCTGGTGGCGACCGGAACACCCCGGGCGGGGTTCCTGCCCGGAGGGGACGTTGGGTGCCTTATGCCGTCGGCACCGTGTTGATCCTCGGGATCTGCGTGCTGCATGTCGGCGGGCATTTCTCAAACGATCCCCAGGAGATCATCCAGTCCGGCCTGGTCATGGCCCCCTTCTTTTTCCTCATCCTCGGCCCGGTCCACCTCGCCCTTCAGTGGCTGGCCGGGCGGGTTTTCACCCGATTCTTGGGCCGGGGATTGGCGCTGAGGACAGCGGTCCTGAACCTGCCGGCTGCGGCGGCCTTGATCGTGTGCCTGAAAACGGTCGTGACCCCATGGTCCGCGGGTCGGCTGCGCGAGGCGTTCCAGGCGCATTTCGAATTCCAACTCCCGGCCTCGACGCAGGTTCTGCGATATCGCATGAGCCGCGGAATGAATGAAGGCCGCTACGCCTTCGCGGTGAGGATCAACCCTGATGATCTCGCCGAGCTCCTGACACGCTCCAACTTCAGGCCTGTGGCGCTGGACTCCGACGAGGCCAGCCTCGTCATGCTGGAGTCCACCGCTGCAGCAGCCCTGGTCGGGACCCCGCCCACACCGTGGGCGATCCGCCGGTCGGAGGAAAGGATCGGGTCCACCCGGGTCACAAAGACCATCCTCGTTCATTCCAACCGGGCGGATCTTCTCTACATCGAGAACTTCCGTTGAGCCGTGGCCGTTGGGTCATGTCGCGCCGGCCCGGATCGACCACGGATACGGGGGCCGTGACTCGACCGGGGAGAACGGGCAAGAAACCTCCCACCTCCGGGGGCCATTTCACGCCCGGACGGCATGACGGGACATGCGCCCGCCAACAGTTGGGATGAGACGTCGACGGATACCAGACGGGACGTCCCATGATCCGGCCGCACCAAACGCCGGCATGGCGCCGAAGTGGACAGCCGATTCCCCACTCCCCGGGATCGGCACGCGCCCCGCGGGCTTGCCAAGGTCGCCGGTTGTGGCTGCAGTGGACTCGTCACGGAGGGGTGCACTTCCTCAGGCAGCGGCGATGCCCGTACTGCTCCCGACATGCAACCCTCCATGGCATCTCACCCGACAGGAGCGTCGCGATTCCAACGGGTCCGTCCCGTGGGCCGGGTCGCTGGGCTCGGGTCGTTTGGCAAAGCAACAGCACCCGATCATGCAAGCGATCCCATCCCTGATTCGTGGAGCACTTTTTGGCGGCGTGCGCGGCAACGCGGTTTGCGTGGACATCGGCCTGTTGATTCTACGGGTGATTGCGGGTTTGGCGCTCTGCACGGTCTTCGAGAAAGTGCTCCCGCGAGAAGGGCGTTGGGGGCCTCAGGATTGGTTCATCGCCGACGTGGCAAAGATGGGATTCCCGTTCCCGGTTGCCTTTGCCTGGCTCGCCGTACTGTCCGAGTTCGTTGGAGGCATTCTGATGATGCTTGGCTTCATGACGCGTCCCGCGGCCCTCATGAATGCCCTGACGACATTCGTTGCAGCCTTCCTCTACCATCACGGAGACATCGGCAAAGGCGGACTCATGGCCTTCATTTTCTTTGCCATCACTCTCTCCCTGACCATCGCCGGCCCGGGCCGATTCAGCGTTGATGCGCTCCTGAGTCGACGTTTCGGAGTGAGGCACCCGTAGATTCTGGCTGCGAGCGGCTCGAGGAGGTCCGCCCCAGCCATTGGCACTCCGGCGCCGGTCGGCCAGGGAACTCCCCCATCCCCCCGCCTCGCAGGAACTCGGCGCTCCGGAAGGGGGCGAGATGGGTGGGGAACAGGGAGACCGATCCCGATTCCGACCCCGACCCCGAGGAGACGCGAGCCAGGTGGACGCCGTCCCGATCGGGCTTACCCTCCCGGAAAACGCGTGTCTCCCGACCGCCCCCGCCGGTAGCGTCCTCGGCATGCGCCTCCCCGCCCTGATCCTCCTCGCGGGCCTGCTCCCCGTCCCGCCGCTGAACGCCGAGGGGTACCATCGGTTCCCCGCCCTCCACGGTGACACGGTGGTCTTCACCGCCGAGGGCGACCTCTGGCGGGTCGCGGCCGACGGGGGGGGCGCCCGGCGGTTGACCACCCATCCGGGGATGGAAACCCACCCGGCCATCTCGCCGGATGGCACGACCCTTGCCTTCTCGGCCGCCTACGAGGGGCCCACCGAGGTGTACACCATGCCGGTCGACGGCGGCCCGCCGGTGCGACGGACGTTCGACGGGACCGAGGCCCGGGTGGTGGGATGGACACCGGATGGAGGCATCCTCTACGCGACTGCCGGACATTCCACGCTGCCCAACCACCAGCTGTTCCGGATCGATCCCGAGGTCGGCCGGCGCGAGGCCGTTCCTCTGGCGCAGGCGAGCGACGGGGTGTTCGGACCGGATGGCCGCACCCTGGTCTTCACCCGGCTCCCCAAGCAGGGCAGCAGCACCCGACGCTACCGCGGCGGCTGGATCGAGAACCTCTGGCGCCTCGACCCCGACGCGGCCGAAGCGGTACCGCTGACATCCGATTTCCCCGGCACCAGCCGCAACCCGATGTGGCACGAAGGCCGGATCCACTTCGTGAGCGACCGCGACGGAGTGCAGAACCTGCGGTCGATGGCAACCGACGGGACGGACCTCCGCCAGCACACCCGTCACACCCCGTTCGACATCCAGGGGGCCTCCCTGCACGGCGGGCGGATCGCCTACCAGCTGGGAGCCGACCTCAGGCTCCATGACCTGGCATCGGGCGAGGACCGCCCGATCCCGATCACGCTGGCGTCGGATTTCGACCAGACCCGCGAGCGCTGGGTGAAGGATCCGTTCGAGTTCCTCACCGCCGCCCATCCCTCGCCCGACGGCGACCGGGTGGTCCTGACCGCGCGGGGCCAGGTGTACATCGCCCCGTTCCGCCGGGGCCGGCTGGTGGAAGTGCCGCGGGATCCCGGGGTGCGCTACCGGGATGCCCGCTTCCTTCCGGACGGGAAATCGTTGGTCGCCCTGTCGGACGCATCCGGCGAGCTCGAATTCTGGAAGCTGCCCGCCGACGGCCTCGGCCAGCCCGTCCGGCTGACCACCAACGGCACGGTGTTCCGGTTCCCCGGGGTGCCGAGCCCGGACGGCAGCCGGTTGGCGTCGGGCGACAAGGACCAGCGCCTGTGGATCCACGACCTCGCGACCGGCGAGGCCGTCGAGGTGGACCGGTCGGCGGTGGGCGACCTGACCGACTTCGCCTGGTCGCCGGACGGCGGCTGGCTGGCGTACGTGGCGCCGGCCACCAACACCTACCCGCGGATCTGGCTGTACGACGTGACCAACCGGACCCGGGTGGCGGTGACCTCCGACCGGGTGGACAGCCACAGCCCCGCGTGGTCGCCCGACGGCGACTGGCTGTACTTCCTGAGCGACCGCGAGCTGCGTTCCCTGGTGACCAGCCCGTGGGGGCCGCGTCAGCCGGAACCGTTCTTCACCGAGACCACCCGCCCCTACGCCCTGGCGCTGCGGAGCGGGTTGCGGTGGCCGTTCGCCGCGCCCGATGAGCTGTCGACCAACACCCCCCCGGCCTCCGGCACCGGCGCCACCCCCACCGTGTCCGGGTCGGAATCCACCAACGCACCGCCCGCCGCCGCCGCCGCCGCGGGCACGAACCCTCCGCCGGCCCGCGTCCGCATCGACCTCGACGGCCTGTCGACGCGCCTCTTCCAGGTGCCGGTGCCGGCCGGGAACTACCGGGCGCTGACGGTCACCCGGAAGCACCTGCTCTACGTGGCGCGCGACACCGGTTTCGACGCCAAGGACCGCCTGATCCAACTGGAGATCACCGCCCGTGATCCCAAGCCCAAGACCCTGGTCGAGGACGTCACCGCGCATGAGGTCACCGCCGACGGACGCCGGGTGCTGGTCCGGAAGGGGAAGGCGTTCCATGTCGTGGCCGTGGACGCCTCCGCACCGGCCAAGCTGGAGGATCCACTGCCCCTGGACGGCTGGACCTTCGCCGTTGTGCCGCGCGAGGAGTGGCGACAGATCTACGTCGAGGCCTGGCGCATGCTGCGCGACTTCTTCTACGACCGGAACCTGCACGGGGTCGACTGGCCGGCGGTACGCGACCGCTACCTGCCGCTGGTGGACCGGGTGACCGACCGGGCGGAGTTGAGCGACGTGCTCTCGCAGATGGCCGGCGAACTGTCCGCCCTGCACATCTACGTGCGGTATGGCGATGCGCGGGAAGGTCCGGACAAGGTGGTGCCGGCCCGGCTTGGCGGCTGGTTCGAGCGGGACCCGGCGGCGGGCGGATGGCGGCTGCAACGGATCTACCAGGGCGATCCGGACTACCCGGAGAAACTCTCCCCGCTGGCCCGGCCGGGCGTCGACCTGCAACCCGGCGACCTCCTCACCCACGTCAACGGCCGGCCCACCGCCGACGTGCCCGACCTCGGTGTCCTCCTCCGGAACCAGGCCGGCATGCAGGTGATGGCCCGGGTCCGCCGCGGGGACACGGATCGTCCGGTCGTCCTGACACCGATCACCCCGGCCCAGGAGGAGGACCTGCGGTACACGGACTGGGAGATCGGCCGACGACGTCGGGTCGAGGAACTTGCCGACGGTCGGATCGGCTACGTCCACCTCCGGGCCATGGGCGCGGGCAACATCGCCGAGTGGGCCCGGGAGTACTACCCGGTCTTCAACCGGCAGGGCCTGGTGATCGACGTGCGCAACAACCGCGGCGGGAACATCGACTCCTGGATCCTCGGCCGCCTGCTGCGCCAGGCCTGGTTCTACTGGCAGCCCCGGACCGGGCTGCCCGAATGGAACATGCAGTACGCCTTCCGCGGCCACCTGGTCGTCCTCTGCAACGAACGCACCGCCAGCGACGGCGAGGCGTTCGCCGAGGGATTCCGTCGACTGGGCCTCGGCCGGGTCATCGGCACCCGCACCTGGGGCGGGGAGATCTGGCTGAGCGCCCGCCGCTGGCTGGTGGACTCCGGCATGGCCACCGCCGCCGAGGTGGGCGTCTACGGGCCGGAGGGCGAATGGCTGATCGAGGGGCACGGGGTGGATCCCGACGAGGTCGTCGACAACCTCCCCCGCGCCACCTTCCTCGGATCCGACGCCCAGCTGGACGCCGCGGTCCGGCATCTGCTGGAACGGATCGAGGCCGATCCCCGTCCCGTGCCCCCCGCCCCCCGCCATCCCGACAAGTCCTTCCCCCGATGAACATCCGTCGACTCCCGCTCCTCCTCCTGCTGCTCGGCGCCCTGCTGGCGGCCCCGTCGGCCGGAGCCCACCCCGCCTCCGGACCGGCGCCCCGTCCCGCGCGTCTCCTGATCCTTGGCGACAGCATCACCTGGGCCGGCGGCTGGGTGGAGTTCGTGTCCACGTGGCTCCACCTCCGGGACCCCGGGAACGTCCCGGACATCCTCAACCTGGGCCTGCCCAGCGAGACCGTGTCCGGGCTTTCCGAGCCCGGACACGCCGGCGGACAGTTCCCCCGCCCCGACCTCCACGAGCGGCTCGGACGCATCCTCGAGGCCGTGCGGCCGGACCGGGTGATCGCCTGCTACGGGATGAACGACGGCATCTACCATCCGCCCGACCCCGGACGTACCGCCCGGTTCCATGCGGGCATGGAACGCCTGCGCGACCAGGTGCTCGCAGCGGGCGCCGGGTTCCTCGTCCTCACCCCGCCGGTGTTCGATCCCGGGCCGATCCGCGACCGGCTGCTGCCCGACGGACTCGACGCCTATCCGCAGCCCTACGCCGGATACGACGACGTGCTGGCAGGTTATGCCTCCTGGCTGAACGGACGCCGGGCCGACGGTTGGCAGGTCGTGGATGTCCATGGACCGATGCACCGCTGGCTGGGGGAACGTCGGAGCCGGGAACCGGGTTTCCACCTCGCCGGCGACGGAATCCATCCCGGCGAGCAGGGCCACTGGCTGATCGCCCGAGAGGTGCTGCGGGAACTCGGGGCGCCGGCCGACGTGGTCGACGACGACACCCCGGCGACCCTCCTCGCCCGCCACCCGCGCACCGGCGAGGTGCGTCGGCTCGCCGCCCGCCAGCTCGGCATCCGGCGCGACGCATGGCTTCGTCACACCCGGCACCTGCGTCCGGGACTGCCCGAGGGACTGCCCCTCGACGTCGCCGAGCGCCAAGCCGCGGACCTCGGGTCGGAACTGCGGATCCAGGCGGCGCCGTTCCCCGGCAAGGTCTCCGACTGGCACGGGTTTCCCCGGTACGACTTCGAGATCGACGGCCACCCGGGCACGATCGTCGCCCCGTTCGCGCCCGCGGCCGGGCGGCCGTGGGTGTGGCACGGCGAGTTCTTCGGCCACCGTCCGGCGCCCGACCTGGCCCTGCTCGGACGGGGATTCCATGCGGCCTACCTGTCGATACCGGACCGGTTGGGCAGTCCCGAGGCGGTGCGCCTTTGGGACCGCTTCCACACCTTCCTGACCGGCCCCATGGGTCTCGGGCCCCGCCCGGGTCTGGTGGGTCTCAGCCGGGGCGGGCTGTACGCCTACAACTGGGGGATCGCCAACCCCTCGAAGGTCGCCTGCATCTACGGGGACGCGCCCGTGTGCGACTTCAAGAGCTGGCCGGGTGGGAAGGGACGGGGTCCCGGCAGCCCCCGGGACTGGGCGCTGGTGCTGGAGAAGTACGGCTTCGATGACGAGGCGGCGGCCCTTGCCTACCCGGGCAACCCGGTCGACAACCTCGCCCCGCTGGCCCGGGCGGGCGTCCCCCTGCTCCATGTGTTCGGCGATGCCGACGAAGTGGTCCCCTGGGAGGAGAACACCGGCCTTGTCGCCGAGCGGTACCGGGCGCTTGGGGGGGCGATCACCCTGATCCGCAAGCCCGGGGTCCGGCACCATCCCCACGGGCTCGACGACTCCACGCCGATCGTCGAGTTCCTGTGGCGCCATGCCGGTCCCGGGTCGTCCGACCCGGGGCCGCGCGACTTCGAGGGACGTCCGTTGATCCGGAAGCTCGGGACGGTCGACCTCGACCTGGTCGAAACCACGCCGGTGGTGTTCCGGGGCCGGCCGTGGCGGTTCGAGTGGGTGCGGTGGTGGGAGGACGGTCCCAGCCGGTACTGGGACAACCGTCGGCGGACGAACCATTTCCGCTTCCGCGACCCCGTCACCGGCGAGGTCACGCCAGCGTTTGCCGACGGACATGAATTCGGCAGCGCGTATGTCGACGGCGACACCATGGTGGTCACCGGGACGCAGGGCCGGAGCGCGATCCACCTGTTCACCTCCCGGGACCTCGTCCGGTGGGAGCAGCGGGAGGTGGTGGTCGACCCCCGCTACGGGATCTTCAACACCTCCCTCTGTCGGGCGGGTGACGGGTATGTGCTGATGTTCGAGATCGATCGGCCGGCCGAGGAGGCCGGGGTGGCGTTCACCGCGCGGTTCCTGCGGTCGCCCGACCTTCGCACCTGGAACCTCACCCCGCCCGAGTGCCGCCATGCCCCCGACCGCTACGCAGCGCCCCATGCGCTGCGTTGGCACGACGGATGGTTCTACAACTTCTATCTCGAGGCCCATCAGGGTTACGAGATGCGGGTGGTCCGGTCGCGCGACCTCATCACCTGGGAATCCAGTCCCCTCAACCCGGTCCTGCGCGTCACCGCGGCCGACCGGCTGGTCGCCAATCCGACGCTCACCCCGGAACAACGCGAGCGCATCGCCCGCGCGGACAATCGGAACAACTCCGACCTCGATTTCTGCGAGTGGCAGGGCCGGCTGGTGATGACCTACTCGTGGGGCAACCAGTTGGGGATCGAGCATCTCGCCACGGCCGAGTACGACGGCACCGAGGCCCAGTTCCTGAAGGGCTGGTTCCCCGAACCCATCCGCCGTGGCGGCGGACGGTGATCCGCGCCACGCCCTTTTGGACTGCGGTGGCGCTGATGCTTCCCGCCGCAGTCCAAGTTCGCCCGCCCAGCGCCCCCTCGGGCCGTGGACGGATGAGCCCGCGCCAGCGGGCGAGTCCGACGGGGTCCGCAAGGACCCCGCAGGGGTGGGAAGGATGGCACGGGGTGTCGCCCCCTGTCGGAACCGATCAGGCTCGCAGGCTCGCCCCTCCGTCGCGCCCGACGCCCCTCAGGCCGTGGAGGGATGAGCCCGCGCCAGCGGGCGAGTCCGACGGGGTCCGTCAGGACCCCGCAGGGGTGGGAAGGATGGCACAGGGTGTCGACCCCTTGCGGGGCCGATTGGGCTCGCAGGCTCGCCCCACCGCGCCCAGCGCCCCTCGGGCCGTGGAGGGATGAGCCCGCGCCAGCGGGTGAGTCCGACGGGGTCCGTCAGGACCCCGCAGGGGTGGGAAGGATGGCCCAGGGTGTCGACCCCTCGCGGGGCCGATCGGGCTCGCAGGCTCGCCCCTCCGCCGCGCCCGGCGCCCCTCGGGCCGTGGAGGGATGAGCCCGCGCCAGCGGGTGAGTCCGACGGGG
>CAZGIK010000065.1:0-9206 GCA_964525755.1 uncultured Verrucomicrobiota bacterium | reverse complement strand
CGTTCGTGGCGGAGGCCGATAGGCCGCCGTCCCCAGGCTCCGAAGCCCCGGCGGATTCACCATCCGCCGCCACGTTCAGCCCTTCGCCCTTCGCCTCTTCCGACGCCCCCCGGGGACGCACCCCCACGTTGAGGCTCATCATGCCGCCCAGCAGGTTCACGATCCGACGCCCCTCCAGCCCGGCATCGGCCATCCACCGATCCACCCCGCGCTGGGCCGGATAGGCCTCCAGCGACTCGAGGATGTACCCGTGGGTATCGGCGTCGCCGCAGAACAGCTTCCCGAACACCGGCACCAGGTGCCGGAGATAGGCGAAGTACACCGCCCGCCACGCCCGGTTGTCGGGCTTCCCGAAATCCAGCACCACCAGCCGCCCCCCCGGGCGCAACACCCGGGCCATCTCCCGGATCCCCCGTGCCCCGTCCGCCAGGTTGCGCAGGCCGTAGCTCACCGTGACCACGTCGAACGAACCGTCGGCGAAGGGAAGGTTCAGGGCGTCCCCCTGGACGAACCGGACCGAGCCCGGCCCGGCCACCGGACGGGCGGCGGCGCGGCGATCCGCCACGTCGAGCATCGGCCGGCTGAAATCGCATCCGGTGACCTCCGCCCCCGCCCGGGCGAGGGCGAAGGCGACGTCCCCCGTGCCGCAGCACAGGTCAAGGGCGGGTTGACCGGGACGTGGGGCGGCGAGACGGACCAGCCGACGTTTCCACAACCGGTGGAGGCCGCCGCTCTGGAGGTCGTTGATCAGGTCGTAGCGCGGGGCGACCGCGGCGAAGAGATCCTCCACGCCGGCGGCGCGCCTCGCACCAGGCTGATAGTACTTGTTCGCCACGCGCCCACCCTACCCCGCCCGCCCCGGTCCGCCAGCCGGGCGTGGGGGTGGACGGTTCACGGCTTCCACCAAGCATCCAGCCGCTCCCGGAGCTGCCGGACCCGCTCCGGTTCCCGGCCCGCGAGGTCGGTCCGCTCGAACGGATCCTCCGCCAGCCGATACAGCTCGGGACGCCCGTCGGGTTCGTTGACGGGGTGCGGCACGATCAGCTTCCACCCGTCGCTCACCACCCAGCGCCAGCGCAACCCGCTGGCCGGCCGGTCGAGGTCGACCCCGTCGTGGGTGAAGCACTCGCCGAAGATCGCGTCCCGACCGGCCACGGCGGCCGGATCCAGCAGGTCGATCCCCGGCAGGTCCCCGGTCACCTCCATGCCGACCGCCTTCAGCAGCGTGGGCATCAGGTCGACACTGCTGACCGGCCGGTCGTTCCGCTGCGCCGCGACCCGACCGGGCCAGCGGATCATCATCGGGGTGCGCAGGCCGCCGTCGTAGGGCGACTGCTTCGAGCGCGGCGCATAGCGACCGGTCTGCGGGTCGGTGATCCAGCCATTGTCGGCGACGTAGGCCACCACCGTGTTCGTGGCCATCCCCGTCCGGTCCAGATGATCCAGCAGCGCGCCGCACGTCTCGTCGAACCACTCCACCATGGCCCAGTACTTCGCGACAGGCAGGGAGTTGGTGAGGCCGCGGTATTTCGACAGCAACCGCCCGGGCGGCGTGTGCGGGTCGTGGGGCATCATGGGGGCGTACCAGACCAGCCACGGCTTCCCCTCGCTCCGCGCCTGGTCCATGAACCCGGTCACCGGATCCAGCGTCGTGCGACCGATCTTCAGCCCGTCGTCACCATGCCGTCCGCCGCGGGTCATCCCATGGGTGAACCCGCCCCGGGCGAAGTCGTTCTGCCACCACTTGCCCGACTGGAAGCTCACATACCCCCGTGCCTGCAGGAGCCGGGGCAACGTCGGCACCACCTCCAGGAACGATGACATCCGCTCCCGTCCGGCCCGGAACTCCGGACTCGCGTAGAACTGCCCGGCCGCCATGCCGGGGGGCCGGGGCGGATCGTTGCACACCACCCGATGCTGATGCGGGAACCGTCCGGTGATGATCGACGCGAGGCTCGGGCAGCAGAGGCTGGCGGGCACGTAGCCGTGGGGGAAGAGGAGCGATTCCGAGGCGAGTCGATCCAGCCGCGGGGTGCGGACCTGCGGATGCCCCATGAACCCGTAGTCGGTCCAGGCGTGGTCGTCGGAGATGATGAGCAGGATGTTGGGCGGCGGGGTGGCGGGGAGCCCGACGAGGCGAAGGCAGCCGATCACCATCACCACCTGAATCCAGCGACGCCAAGACAGGCGTCCGATCCCGGGGAAGTGCATGCCCGGACCATCGCCCGCCGCTGGACGATCCGGAAGCCGCGAATCGGAGCCCGAAACCCCGCCCGGCAAGGCGCCGACAATCTTCGGCAATCAACCGGGAGCGCCCGCCCGGCCTTGGGGCGAATCTCAACACGCGATGAACGCGCGCCACTTCGATCATTTCATCGGTTTCTGGACCCTGCTGCGGGGATTCTCGGCCGACCGTCCCCGCCCGGTGGCGGATGCCCGGGTGGCGCGGGCGAAGCGGACGTTGCGCCGGATGGCGACCAAGTCCCGAGCCCGCTGACCGGGACGGATGCAGTGGAAAACTCCCGCGGAGACGCAGAGGCGCGGAGAGGGACTGGACGACAGGAGTCTGGGCACTGCTGAGAGCCTCCCCGGCTCCATCGACGATCCTTCCATCGATTGCCCGTGTCTGGTTCCCTCGGAGCCGACATGAAGCAGCTCATCTCGAAGAAGACCGCCGCGGCGATCAACGCCCAGATCGGGTTGGAGTTCCTCGCCTCCCTCCAGTACGAGGCGATTGCCGCCTGGTTCAAGCTGGAGGGCTTGCCCCGCTTGAGCGCCCATTTCGCCGACCAGGCGACCGAGGAGCGGGGCCATGCCCGGCGGTTCATCGCCTTCCTGCTCGAGACCGGATCCCCGCTCGACCTCCCGGCCATCCCGGCGCCGAAGTGCCGGTTCAAGAGCGCCGTCCACGCGGTCGAACTGGCGTTGGAACACGAGCTGAAGGTAACCGACTCGATCAAGGCCCTGATGGACCTGGCCGACAAGGAGGGCGACCGGTTCACGCAGAGTTCGCTGCAATGGTTCATCACCGAGCAGCTGGAGGAGGTCTCCTCGACCGACGAGCTGCTGCAGATGGTCCGCCGCGCCGGCGACTCCGGCCTGCTCTTCGTCGAGCACTTCCTCGTCAGCGGCGGCGGAGCCCCCAAGGCCGGCTGATCCGCCGCCACTTGCCGCGTTCGTGGCGGAGGCCGATAGGCCGCCGTGCCCCCAGGCTCCGAAGCCCCGGCGCCCATCTGCCCGCCTCCGGAACGGCTCGCCGGGATGCTCGCACCACCGCATCGGGGCACCCGGCAGGAGGGTGGCGCGAGGCTGCGTGCGAGCCGCCCGCACGCAGCCTTCCAGCAGTCCTCCACAGAACACCTCGCTCCGTCGAGGTGGGGGCACGGGGGCATCGGTCCCGCCGGGTACCGACCGAGCGCAGCCCCAAACGGGGAGATACACCCCACCCCCACGAGGACATCAACCGTACCGCCCCCTGTAGAATGCGGTCGCGCGGCCGAGCATCCGCATCGCTTAGGAAGGCGCAATGAGAACACACCGTACACATCGACCCTCAAAGCGCCGGAAGCACACCGAACGCCTGCCCAAGCGGTTGAAGTCAGCCGGGTCGCACACATCAGTCTTCTGGGGATAGCCGGAAGAACGCTTCAGCACCCTCCAACAGAATCTTTACCGCCTGTATGGCATCACCGGCCGAATCAACCTCAACGTCAATCCACTCGGCATCTCCCATCAACTGATCCGTCCTCTGAGCCTTCAGGAGACCCGCAGGCGCTGACCACGACAACTCGATGATCCCGGGCTCAAGACGCCGCATCTGAAGCTTTGGTGACAAGGTAGGAACACCGGCAAGCTCGACGCGATTATCATTAGGAGACACATCGGCTTGGCTAGCATCCACTGAAGCCACTGCGATACCAGGAGAAGGTGCCCCCATCGACGCTGGCGGGAGCAACGTCACCGTTATGGTGGCTACACGCCCGCCACCCAAGGCGCCGACATGGAAATCAATCACTCCATTGGTGAATCCACCCGTTCCTTGAGAACCCGTAACATCCACAAACTCGAAGCCGGGCGCCAGAGGCAGGCGGATCCGGGCACCCGTCACCACATCAACGCCCGCATTTGTGACCTGCAACGTCCACTTCCCCGGTTGCCCCGCAAGAACCCCGGGAAGGCTGGTGGCCGAGAATCCGGTGTCCGCGGGAGACGGAATGGCAGAACCAGATGGCTGGTCATTGAGAATGCTCCACGGAGCAAACTCGATAACGCTATCTAAACCATCAAGGAGCACAGCGGCAACGTCATCAAACGGTATTGTCGATGAATACGCAAAGAACAATCCGTGTACACGACCAACCATCTCTGGATTCTGGGAAGGAGTAAGAGTCCGACTCACAAACACCCTGAGCGGCCCCAAATACTGGGACCGGATCAAACCTTGCGCCGCAAACTTGTCAAGCGACGTAAGCAGGTGGTCCAACTCTTCCGGATAGTATATCCTGTTCTGATCTGCATCAGATGAAACGACCGATATCCTGCCATTGAACTGGTGGTTTATAATAGAGAAAGGCCTACTCCTGCAGAACTCAACTGGCCCAGCATCGAGCAAACCTATCACATACGGGCGATTCGCCTCACTTTCACCCAACTGTATCATCCGCACGCTTGGAAACGGTAAACGATTGTACGCCTGAAGAGCATCCAACTCAGCGTCTTCCACACGAAGCTCTGCCTCAGTTCTGAAGTGTGCAAGCGCTCGCTGGTTGAGGCCGTCGAGTTGACTTGCAAGATCGCGATAGGTTGCCCGAAAGAGCGAACGCCCCGCAGCATTCAGCCAACTCATCTGTGCATCATTGTTCACAATAGAACCCAAACGCTCCTTGGCTCCACGAATCTCCGAATAGATTTGGATGAAGTCATCATATCTTGTTTCAAAATAGTCCTCTGGTCTATAACCACGCAGGAGTTGAATGTAACCTGGCAGGTTCTCAATGGGGGCTACAATCCACTCATCCACCTTTGATCTCTCGGGCGACATCTTAGCAAGGTAGTTATTAACCTTAGCCGTTAGCTCATCGAACTCTTGGAACGTTTTGAGTTCACCCTCCAGCTTGAAGTCCGCCGGCAAACTCTGCTCCGAAGAGTAGAATCGGTAGCTAGCCGACATCTGATTCGCCTCCCGCCTAAAGGCTGTTTCAATCTGACCCTTAGCACTAAGGAACCTGTAGTTTCCCTGAAACTCGGCCCGAAATCGATGTGCGTTGAAAGTGGAATTGAATTGAAGCTGAAGAACAAGGCGGACCCGGGCTTTCGAGCGATAGCCGTAGACGAAATGTGTTCCATATCGGCGGGTTACCTCGCTATGAAGGATTTTGCCGCTCAGGGATTGAGCCATTCCTTGGACCGTTGCCTTAAACTCCGGTCCCATGCCATCCAACGGATTGCTGAAGGGGTATGTGTGTGATCCGAAGTCCCGGGTCCCCTCATAGATGAATGTTACTGAATCCTGGGTAAACGATTGCTGCTCCGCATAATCCAGTTCCAATCTCGCTCCACCCGCTACAGCCTTGACCGCAAAGGCTAGATTGGCACCCAATGATTCCGCCACATCCAAAGCACTGTTGGCATAGGTCACTGTGAAATGCTGATCTCCGTCAGTGGGGCCATGGAAGCTCGGCTGCGTCCAGTCTAACGCCGCAACAATGGGCTTTTGCTGCTCGGGGTTGCGCGGATATATTCCACGGCCCCGGTTGTGGGGCCCTACATGGTGTGGATCGATCTTGTTGTGCCAACCAACTGTTTGAGCCCCGGCAGCTCCCACAAATAGGTAAGCTGCGAGGGTAGCGAGAATTTGTGTCGAGCCTTTGGCGTTCATCGAGGTCAATATTGGTTAGCGTGGGGAAGACCAGCCGAGGCAGCGTGCAATGCCCTACCCACTTCGAACAGTGTCACCCATCCCGGCATCTCGGACTTTCTAGCCCGCAAACTGCGGGACATTCCGGCGGGAGCGGTTCCACAATGTCCCCTCTGTAGCTCATTGCTGGCGGCTCCGGGCGGGGTTCGGCAACCTCTCCCCATGCGACCGTCGTTCCGGCGCGCCTTGCACCCAATCCTGAACCCACCCGGGACCGGTCCTGCCCGACGTCGACTAGGTGTCGAGATCGACGGGTTCCTCCAACGCTCGACCCGACCCCAGGTCTCGGCTGGAGGCCCGCCGGACGCGCATTCGGGCCCCAATGCCCGGCACCACCCGACCGACTCCGACCCGGAGGCCGCTTGATCCCGTCACACTGGTCCTGGATCCGCACCCTCGGCCTCGCCCTGCGTCAGAGGCCGGCCGCCGGCGTGCTCCTGGTCGGGGTTCTGGCAGCGGTCGGCCTCGCTGCGATGGTTGCCCGCAAGTGCGATGAATGGGACCGGCTCCGACTGGACCAAGACGCCGCCCTGTTGGCCGGATTTGTGAAGCTGCGGTTCGACAGCCATCGGGACGGCCTGATCGCCCTGCGGGTAGCTCTGGAGGGAGACGCCGCGCAGAACTGGGTCACCTTTTCCAACCAGGTGGAGATGCTGTACCCTTCGGAGAACTACCCCGCTTTCGCCGAATTCGCCTATCTCCACCGCACTTATGAGGAGTTGCGAGCGCGGTTCCCAGGGGTGACCCGGGACCGTGCCCACGCGCAGTTTGACCTCCGGTATCCCGGGGGGCAGGCACAGGATTGGATCTCGTTCCCCGTCCTCTACCACCACTTCGTCCGCCCACACGACCAGCCTCCGCCCGGGGTGTTCACCAACTGGGGCCTGGATCTGTATCAGGACCCGGAGGAGCGCGACCGCCTCCGGTGGGCCTGGGGCGCCGACCGGCCGTCGGTCACCCGCGGCGGTCCCTCCGTCTGGGGCGACGGCCCACCGCAACGGGTGAGGATCTACCTTCCGGTCATGGAAAGGAGCGGCGAGGCGAGTGACTTCGCCACGATGTGGGAGCGCGCGAGGCAGCGGGTCGAGTCAAGGAGTCCCGAATGGTTTTCGCCAACGGAACTCCAGCGCTCCACCCGGGCGGAGATGAACTTCTCCCGTCTGCAGGGCATCGTGGCCGGCGCGCTGAACGTGGAACGGCTGCTCGCGAATTCCTTCCCCGACAACGCCCCCCCCTTGGCAGTCCGGATCCGCGATGAGACGGGGCCCATCCTCGCCGGGGAGATGCCGGACCGGGCCCGCCGGCGGACGACACGGAAGGAGCGGTACTACGGACGCGACTGGCATTTCGACTTCGCGACCACGCCGACGTGGGAAGCAGCGTCGTTGCGTTGGTATGGCTGGACCGTGCTGGCGGTCGGCGTGACGCTTTCGGCCGGTGCTGCGGTTGCCATCGGATCGGTATCCTTGGGCCGGGAACGTGACCGCGCGGCTCGGGTGGTGGCCGAGCGTCAGAGCCGGGACCTGGGCCGCGCCCGCGACGATCTGCACGCCGCCCAGGCCGCCCGGGCCCAGCTCCAACGCAACCTGCACGATGCCGTCCTCCAACGCCTCTACGCCGCCGCCCTCCATGCCCGCATCAACTGGCAGACGGCCGCCCGCGGCGAACCTGTCCGGGTCGCGGACCTCGGCATGCAGGTGTCCGAGCTCGACGAGGCGATGATCGAACTCCGGACCTACCTCGGCGGATCCACCCACCGGGCCCCGTCGGGACCCGATCTTCTCTCGGCCCTGAAGGGCCTTGCCCGGACCTTCGAGCGACAGACCGGAGTGGCGGTGCGAACCGAGATCGATCCGGGGGCGCTGGCCCGGTTGCCGGACGGATCCGGGGATCACGTCCTGCAAACCGTGCGCGAGGGCCTGAGCAACGCACGTCGGCATGGCCGGGCCACGGTCGCAGTGGTGCGGATCGTGTCGCACGGCACCCGGATCCGCCTCTCGCTGGAGGACAACGGGACGGGATTCGATCCCGCCACCGGGCGGACTCCCGGTCGGGGCCTGGCGAACCTTGCCGAGCGTGCGACCCTCGGCGGAGGCCGGTTTCGGGTGGAATCCTCGCCGGGCGGGCCGACCACCCTGACGATGGAATGGGATTGCGAGGACGTCCCTGTTGACGAGGACTGAGACATGAGTACGCCAAACCCGCCGATCCGAATCCTCCTCGTGGACGACCACGCAGTGGTGCTTGCCGGGCTGCAGACGATCCTCGGTGGGAATCCGAGGCTTCAGATCGTCGGGACCGTGTCCCGGGCCGCCGACGTCCTGCCGGCCGTGGAGGCGACCCGGCCCGGGGTGGTGCTGCTGGACGTGCGGTTGCCCGACGGTTCCGGCACCGCGCTCGCCCGCGAGCTCAAGGCCTTGGCCGACCCGCCCCGGGTGGCGATCCTCACCTCGTTCGCCGAACCGGTCGAGGTGTTCGCCGCCCTCGAGGCGGGTGTGGACGGCTACCTGCTGAAGGAGAGCAACGCCGAAGGCCTGGTCGCCGCCCTGGTCGCCATCGCCGCGGGCGAACAGGTGCTCCATCCGCACATCACCCGGATGGTGATGGGGAGCATCGCCAATGGCTCCGGGACCTCCGAGCCTGCCGGACGGCTGGACGTCCTGACCGGTTTCGAGCGCCGTCTGCTGGCGCTGGTGACTGAAGGACGGACGAACAAGGAGATCGGCGTCGCGGTGGGGCTTTCCGAGAAATCCGTCCGGAACAAGCTGACGGTGGTCTTCTCCAAGCTCGGTGTCGAACGCCGCCAGCAGGCGGTCGCCCTGTTTGTGGAAGAACAGTCGAAGGACCGTGCGCGCATGGGCACCCTATGAGCGCGTTGGATCCAGGCGCCCGGCGGGACCCGTGACGCGAGGCTCCGTCCGCCCCATCTCCCGGCCTCCCCCGGAGGGCCTTGCTCCGTCGAGGCCGGGGGCCCCCGGGGAAGCCCCATCCCGCTTCGCGCTCGTGGCGGAGGCCGATAGGCCGCCGTGCTCCAAGGCTCCGAAGCCACGGCGGATTCATCATCCGCCGCCACATCCCCCCCTTCCCCGAAGGCCCGAGGGGCCGGAGGGGATGCCCCGGCTTCCGGCGGGTTCATCACCCGCCGCCACTTCGCGCGTTCGTGGCGGAGGCCGATAGGCCGCCGTGCTCCCAAGGCTCTGAAGCCACGGCGGATTCATCATCCGCCGCCACATTCCCCCTTCCCCGAAGGCCCGAGGGGCCGGAGGGGATGCCCCGGTCCCGGCGGGTT
>CAZGIK010000064.1:0-10196 GCA_964525755.1 uncultured Verrucomicrobiota bacterium | reverse complement strand
TCCGCTGGCTCCACGACCGGACCACCGCCTTCGGCGAACACGGTCCCCGACCCGCCCTCCCGGGCGGCGGGTGAGGAGATCCCCGCCAACGACCCACATGCGGCGGCACGAGCGTCGCTCCGGAGTCCGCTCCCGGGCTTCCCGGACCTTCAGTCCGGTGCCATTCTGGACCCGCTCCCACCGCCACCCGACCGCCGCCATGAAACCTCCCTCTCGTCCCGTCCTGCGCCGACGCACCTTCCTCGGCGCGCTGTCCCTCGCCGCACTGCCCTTGGCCGGAATCCGCCGGCTTCGCGCCGCCGGCGACCCGGTGGGTCGGCCCGGGATCCTGCTGGTCGGCTGCGGCGGCATGGGCCTCCACAACCTCTCCCTCGCCGCACGGTTCGGCGACGTGGTGGCGCTGTGCGACGTCGACGCCACCCGGCTCCGGGCCGCGGGTGAGAAGCATCCCCGCGCCCGACGCCTCGCCGATCATCGCGAGGCCGTGGCCCTGCCCGGAGTCGACGTGGTCATCAACGCCACGCCCGACCACTGGCACACCTTCGTGAACCTGGCCGCCCTGCGGGCGGGCAAGGACGTGTACAGCGAGAAGCCGCTGACCTTCACCCTCGACGAGGGGAAGCGCCTGGTGGCGGCGGTGAAGCGGTCGGGACGGATCCTCCAGACCGGCAGCCAGCAGCGCAGCGACCGGCGGTTCCGACAGGCCTGCGAGCTGGTCCGCAACGGCCGCATCGGGCGCCTGCGGCACATCCTCACCTCGCTCCCCTCCGGTCGCCACGGGGGCCCCTTCGCGCCGTCGCCGGTGCCGGAGGGTTTCGACTGGGACCGCTGGCAGGGCCAGACCCCGGACGTGCCCTACGTGCGGGAACGCGGTCACGGCTCGTTCCGCTACTGGTGGGAGTACGGGGCCGGGACCCTCACCGACTGGGGGGCGCACCACAATGACATCGCCCTCTGGGCCCTCGGGCTGCCGGCCGACCGCAACGGACCGGTGGAGATCCGCGGTGAGTCCCTGCTCGAACCCATCCCGGGCGGGTTCACCTTCCCGGCGAACTACCGGGTGGAGTACCGCTACGCCAACGGCGTCACCCACACCTGCCAGACCGTCACCACCGAGGGCCCGGGCGGAAACGTCCTGACCGAACCGCCCCCGGCCGGACAGATGCCCAACGGGGTGCGGTTCGAGGGATCCGACGGGTGGATCTTCGTGTCCCGCCTGAAGATCGAGGCCTCCGATCCCGCCATCCTCGCCGATCCCCTGCCCGCCGACGCCGTCCGCCTGCCGGTGAGCGACGACCACATGGGCAACTTCTTCGAGTGCATCCGTACCCGACGCGCCCCCGTCTGCGACGCCGCCACCGGCCACCGCTCGGCCAGTGTCTGTCACCTGGGCGCCATCGCCATCCGCCTCGGCCGACCCCTGCGATGGGATCCGGTCCGGGAGGAGTTCCCGCGGGATCCGGAGGCGCAGGCGTGGGCATCCCGGAGCCAGCGCGCCGGGTACACCTACGCCGAGATGGGCTGACCCGAGCTCCGGACTTTCCGGCGGCGGCGCTTCCTGATTTCCTTTGTCCGTCCCCGGCACGCGGCGGGGTGGCGTGTCCATGAATCTCCCGAACAAGCTCACCCTCTCCCGGTTCGTCCTGACGGCCGGGTTTCTGGTGGCGATGTTCGTCCGGTTCCCCTGGCACCAGACCGTCGCTCTCGCGCTCTTCACCCTCGCGGGGATCACCGACGCCCTCGACGGACGCATCGCCCGTCAGCGCCGGCTGATCACCAACTTCGGGATCCTGATGGATCCCCTCGCCGACAAGATCCTGACCTGCTCGGCGTTCATCGCCTTCGTGGAGGTCGACCAGATGGAGGCGTGGATGGTGGTGATCATCGTGGCGCGGGAACTGGCCATCACCGGACTGCGCCTGCTGGCGGCCTCGCGGAACCTCGTCCTGGCCGCCGAGGGCTTCGGCAAGCACAAGACCATCTCCCAGATCGTCACCATCGTGGCCATCCTCCTGGTGATGGCCCGGCCGGAATGGGGGGCTGTCGGCGACGCGATCCTCGGCCCGGAGGTCCTGGGGCGGTCGTGGATCGAGGCCCTGGCCTCGGTGGCCCGCTGGACCACCGTCGGCCTCACCCTCTGGAGCGGCGGCGTCTACGTGTGGCGCAACCGCGAGCTCTTCCTCCGCGACCTGTGAGCATCGGCACCCCGCGTCGCACGGCCGGCCGGGACCGGTGGATCCTCCTCCTGGCCCAGGGCTTCGGGAGCGGCCGGGTGCCGGTGGCGCCGGGGACGGTGGGGACCCTGCCGGGCTGCGTCTGGTGCCTGATCCTCCTCCTCCCGGGCAACCCGTGGGTCTATCTCATCGGCACCCTCGCGGCGATCCCGGTGGCGGTGTGGGCCTGCGGCGAGGCGGAGCGGATCCTTGGCCGGACCGATCCCGGCTCGGTGGTGCTCGACGAGATCATCGCCGTGCCGGTGGTGATGTCGGGCTACCTCTGGCATCGGTGGCGCGGTTCCGGCGAGCTGCCGCCACCCGGGGAACTCGCCGACTGGTGGCCGGCCCTGGCCGCGGGGTTTGTCCTGTTCCGACTGTTCGACGTCTGGAAGCCGTGGCCCATCCGGCGGCTGCAGCATCTCCCCGGCGGCTGGGGTGTGGTGGTCGACGACCTCCTGGCCGGCGTCGTCGCCGCCATCGTGCTTGGGGTGGGCGCCTGGATGTGGTTCTGAGGTCCGACCTCTTGGCTCCCCGAGCCCATCCCCAGCCGTTCCACCCGCGACGACCGAAGACGGAGATTCTCCCGCGGAGGCGCAGAGACGCGGAGGAATACGGACGGCCATGGGCTGCGGACCTCGGAGGAAGTGGGGACCGGCGGCCTACCGGCCGCGGCTACGGGCGCCCGGAGCCTCGCGCCACCCCGTCGCTGCGGATGATCATCCGCGGGTACCACTCTTCGCCCCGCCGACATCATTACTCAAATCGTCGGGTTTCCTCGCCGGGGACGCCCCGGCCAGAGGCTCCCGCCGAACAGGCTCTGTTCCTCCGCGCCCATCCGGAGCCGCGAGCTCCCGCGAGCGGTTCGGTCCCAAAAGGGACCGACGCCCAGCTACAGGCACTCCCCCGCCACGGTCATCGGCCCCGCCGTTGCCGGCGTCCTGCTCACCGGGTCGTCCGCCCCACGACCCGCATGCGGACGGAGGAACCAACCAGTTGTGTGAAGAGCGGGCTTTGACCCCTTCGGCAGAGCTTGGGCGGGAGAGCAGACTGGGTCTGCCTTGGGATCGCTCACAACCAGAATGCAACTGAGAGGACCCAACACGATACCGACAGAACGACGAGTGCGACTCCGGCCTTGTGGCCGACTGCTTTGGACTTCCAGAGCGCGACCGCTGAGGTGGCAGCAGCGGCGGTGATAACGGTTGCCACAATCGGAAGCTGATCCGCAGTTCGCAGAAACCGGAGACCCAGGTCGTGGTCGACCAGACCACCCCTTCGCACGTCCCGATACCACCAGTGGAGATCACCATAGAGCCATGCCAGGTAGAATCCTGAGGTGCTCAAGAGGGCGTTTGCCAATGCAAGGATTCTCTTCATCGCCTTCCTTCCCAAATTGCCGCCCCAATTGGTGAGAGGCGGAGGCCATCCTGGGCCTCCCCAGCCGGGCGGCAGAGAAACCAAACCATAAGGATCATTCAAGCCGCCGGGACGTTTTCCGACATGGCCGTGGAGATTGGCTTTTGCACAAAGAGCCAGGCGGGAAATTCCTTGGGGTCCTGCGGCCTATTCAACCCCGCCTCCACCAACCGACCCTGTTCCGATTGGTGCCGGCAGCGGGATGACCCCATTCCCACCTCCTGGACAGCTCCGGTCCGCACCTGGTAATCCCGGATCGTGCCCAAGGAACGAATCTGGTCCGACAACGAGGTCCGTGCGGTCATCGACGACTACATGTCGATGCTGCGCCAGGAACTCGCAGGCCAGCCCTACAACAAGACCCGGCACCGGCGCATCCTCCACCCCAAGCTCGTCGGCCGATCCGACGCCTCGATCGAGTTCAAGCACCAGAACATCTCGGCCGCCCTACGCGACCTCGGGTACCTCTGGATCCCCGGCTACCTGCCTGCGCAGAACTACCAGCGATCCCTCATCGAGGGCATCGAGGCGTGGCTTGCCGAGAACCCGGATTTCGACGATCTCGCAGGCGATGCCGCCGAGCGCAGGGCGGTGCCTCGCGAGGACATTGATCTCGACGGACTGATTCAGGAGTCCAGGGGTCCCGCGCGATCCAGACGGCAGCCAGCCCCCGATGGGTTCTACGACAACCCTGGCACGTTCCGCCCGATCAAGCGCGACTACATCGCCATCGAGGCGCGGAACCGCAGCCTCGGTCTGGCGGGCGAGCAGTTGATCGTCGATGTCGAGCGTCACCGCCTCCGTCGCCTTGGCCTTGACCAGCTTGCCAGTCGTGTGGAGCACGTCGCCCAGACCCGCGGCGACGGCTGCGGGTTCGACGTCCTTTCCTTTCGCCCCGACGGCTCCGAGCACTTCATCGAGGTGAAGACCACCGGCTTTGCGGCCGAGGTTCCGTTCTTCGCATCGCCTGCAGAGGTGCGCTACTCCGAGTCACACGCACGCCAGTTCAGTCTCGTCCGCGTCTACGCCTTCCGGCAATCCCCCCGCTTCTTCGGTCTTCCTGGCGCCATTTCCGATCACTGCCGACTCGATGCGGCGTCGTTCCGATGTCGGCTGCGGTAAGGGCCCGGACCTTTTGGTTCGCCCCCCAATCTCCACACTCTGCAGCCGATCGGCCACGCAACTCCCCGATCCCATCCCCAACCGCTCCGCCATCACTGACAGCAGAGGAGGATTCTCCCGCGGTAGGCGCAGAGACGCGGAGGACTACGGACGGCCATGGGCTGCGGCCACGGGGCGGACGAGCCTTGCATACACACGCAGGTGGCCTACCGTGTGTACGCCATGAAGCGGACCAACATCGTTCTCGATGAAAGCCTTGTCAGCCGGGGGTTGAAGCTCACCGGTCTCAAGACCCGGAGGGATCTGGTTCATCATGCCTTGCAGCAACTGGTGCGACGTGAATCGCAGAAGGGGTTGCTCAAGTTGAAGGGGCGTGTTGCGTGGGAGGGCGATCTTTCGGAGATGAGACGGGCGAGGGTACCGTGAGGTTTCTGGTTGATTCCACCGTATGGATCGACTTCCTGCGCGGGGCATCGGGTCCTGCGGTGACGTCCCTGGGGACGCTGATCGAGGAAGGGCAGGATCTCTGCATCTGCGGGTTCGTCCTTGCCGAGGTTCTTCAGGGGATACGCGATGAGAGGCAGTATCTCGCCACAAGGACCCAGTTCGAGAATCTGATCTACCTTGATTGCGACCGTTCCACTTTCGAGCTGGCGGCAGGCATTTTCAGGGATTTGCGACGGCAGGGCATCACCATCCGAAACTCGGTGGATTGCCTGATTGCAGCCACTGCGATGCAGCACCGCGTCGCGCTTCTGGAATCAGACCGGGACTTCCCCTTCATTGCCCGTCATTTTCCGATCGATCTCATCGGCAGGTGAACGGAAGGGTCGTCCAAGGGAACTCCCGCGAGAGGCGCTCCGGAAGGCGGCGACCATTGACGGGGGGAATCGATTCCGATCCCGATTCCGATCCCGACCCGGAGGGGACTGCGCGCCGGGGGCATCCCCGCCCCCTTCACTCTGCAGCAGGCTGGCCACTTGGCTCCCCGAGCCAGTCTGCAGGGTTCTGCAATCGGCGACAGCGGACGGGGATTCTTTCCCGCGGAGGCGCTGAGACGCGGAGGATCACAGACGGCCATGGGCGGGGAGGGCGGAGGGCACGGCGGCCTATCGGCCTCCGCCACAAACGCGACGAACGCCGGGAGCGGGGCGGCCTCAGGGCAGCTCGGCGGGAGCCTCGCGCCACCGCCCCGCCCGGCGGCCCGGCTGGGGACCCATGCCGGCTCTCGCCCTGGGTAGCGGTTTCCGATATCAACCACCGCGTGACCCGTCGCCTCCCCGCCCTCCTCATCGGCCTGCTCCTGCTCCTGCAGCCCGCCCTCGCCCGGCTCCCGAACTTCGTGGTGATCCTCGTGGACGACCTCGGCTGGGCGGACCTGTCAGGGTACGGCAGCCGGTACCATCGGACGCCGAACCTCGACTGGCTGGCGGCGGAAGGCGTGCGGTTCACCGACGCCTACTCGGCCTGCACGGTGTGTTCCCCGACCCGGGCCGCCCTGCTGACCGGACGGTATCCCGCCCGCCTGCGGGTCACGGACTGGATTGCCGGGCACGCCCGGCCGAAGGCGAAGCTCCTGCCGCCAGACTGGTCCCTGCGGCTTCCCGAGGGAACCCCGACCATCGCCTCACTCCTCCGTCCCGCGGGCTACGCCACCGCGCATGTCGGCAAATGGCACCTCGGCGGCACCAACAGCCGGCCGCAGGACTTCGGGTTCGACCTCAACCGGGGCGGCGACCACCGCGGCCAACCCCCGCGGTTCTTCTCGCCGTACGGACTCCCCGAACTGGCCGACGGCCCCGAAGGCGAGTACCTGACCGACCGGGAGGCCGACGAGGCCATCCGGTTCATCCGCGAGAACCGTCAGCGTCCCTTCTTCCTCCAGCTCGCCCACTACGCGGTCCATCAGCCGATCGCCGCCAAGGACGACGCGGTGGCGGAGGCGGCCGGCCGAAGGGATCCGTCGGACCCCCAGCGCAACGCGATCTACGCCGCCATGGTGGGGCATGTGGACGAGGCCGTGGGCCGGATCCGGGCCGAGCTGGCCGCGCTGGGGATCGATGGCGACACGGTGATCGTGTTCACGTCGGATAACGGCGGCCTGATCCTCGGCGGCGAACGGGCCCCGACCTCCAACTGGCCCCTGCGGTCGGGCAAGGGCGACGTCTACGAGGGCGGCACCCGGGTTCCTCTCATCGTCCATGCACCCGGTTCGTCCCGGCGGGGACGCGTCGATTCCACGCCGGTGCACACCGTCGACATCCTGCCCACCGTGCTGGAATTGGCCGGGATCAATCCGGCGCCCGACGCGGTCCTGGACGGTGTCAGCCTGCTGCCCCTGCTGCAGGGACGGGCCATCAAGGCCCGTCCCCTCTACTGGCACTATCCGCACTACCATCCCGGCGGGGCCACGCCCTACGGGGCGGTGCGGGACGGGGACTTCAAGCTCATCGAGTTCTACGAGAGCGGTCGGCTGGAACTGTACCACCTCGCGTCCGACCCGGGCGAACGGGTGAACGTGGCCAACGCCCTGCCCGAGCGGGCCAACCAGCTCGCCGCCCAGCTCGCCGCGTGGCGGCAGTCGGTCGGCGCCCAGATGCCGGTGCCGAACCCGGCGCACGTCCCCGAGCCCATCCGGCCCGGGCCCGAAGGTTCCGTGGTCCTGTCGGCCCACGCGGCGACGGTCCACGGGGAGAACCTCCGGTACGAGCCCCAGGCCCACAAGGACACGCTCGGGTACTGGACCCGGGTGGAGGACTGGGCGTCGTGGGAGGTGGCGTTGCCGGCGGGTCGCTGGGAGGTGGAGGTCTGGCAGGGCTGCGGGACCGGGCACGGGGGCAGCGAGGTCGAGGCGGTCCTCGGGGAAAGCCGCGCGGTGTTCACCATGGTCGAGACCGGCCATTTCCAGCGCTTCCTCCCGCGCCGTGTGGCCCGGCTCGAGGTGGGCACCGCCGGTCCGACCCGCTTCGCCCTCCAGCCCCGCTCCAAGCCCGGCGGGGCCATCGGCGACGTCCGCCAGGTGATCCTCCGGCCCGTGCCCTGAGCCTTTACGGCTACCCGCCCGCGGCCCCGGGTCGGGGGGCGCACCGGAGCGCCAGCAGGACCGCGGCGGTGAGGGCGCCGTTGAGGAGCAGCAGTTCGAAGCCGAACCGGTAGCCCCCCAGCCAGTCGGCTGCATTCCGGTCGATGACCCAGCAGGCCACCGGGGGGAGGGCGCACGCCAGCGGGACCCAGCGGTCCCGGACCGTCACCCGCGAGAAGAGCCCGAGGGCGAAGAGGCCGAGCAACGGCCCATAGGTGTACCCGGCCAGCTTGAACACGGTGGAGATCACCGAGTCGTCGTTCCATGCCCGGAACCCGAGGATCACCGCCAGCAGCACCCCCGCGAACCCAAGGTGCACCCGGTGCCGGATCGACGCCCGACGTTCCGCGGTGAGATCGGTCCGACGGTCCAACCGGAGGAAATCGATGCAGAACGACGTGGTGAGCGTGGTGAGGACGGAGTCGGCACTGTTGAAGGTGGCGGCGGTCAACCCGAACACGAAGGCCACCGCGGCGAAGGTCCCGAGGTGACGGAGGGCCAGCGTGGGGAACAGGAGGTCGGTCTGGGCCGGCAGTTCCATGCCCGAGCGCCGGACGTACTCGAAGAGCAGCACGCCGAGGGACAGGAACAGGACGTTCACCCCCACCAGCACGGGGATGAACGCGTGGATGTTCTTCTGGGCCTCGCGCAGCGACCGGCAGCTGAGGTTTTTCTGCATCATGTTCTGGTCGAGCCCGGTCATCACAATGGCGATGCAGGCGCCGCTCAGGAACTGCTTCCAGAAATAGTTCGGCGCCCGCCAGTCCCAGAAGAAGGTGGTGCTCGACGGGCTGTCCCGCAGGAACCCGACCAGCCCGGCCGGCCCGAGATCCAGTCCCCGGGCGAGGGCGCCGACCGACAGCACCAAGGCGAGGAGAAGCACCCCGGACTGGAACAGGTCGGTCCAGACCAGGGTCTGGATTCCGCCCCGGTAGGTGTACACCAGCATCAGCAGCAGGATGACGCCGGTGGTGAGGAAGAAGGGGATGCCGATGCGGTCGAAGACGAACGTCTGGAAGACGTTCACCGCCAGGAACAGGCGGGCGGCCGAGCCGAGGGTGCGGGAGAGGACGAAGAAGAAGGCGCCGGTGCGCTCGGTGGCGGGTCCGAACCGTCCCCCGAGGTACCCGTAGATGCTGGTCAGGTTGAGCCGGTAGTAGAGCGGGAGGAGGACATGGGCGATGACCAGGTAGCCGAGGACGTACCCGAGGACGATCTGGAGGTAGGCGAACTGCTTGGCCCCAACCTCCCCCGGCACCGAGATGAAGGTGACCCCGCTGAGGGAGTCGCCAATCAGGCCGAAGGCGATCAGCCACCACGGGGAGTTCCGGTTGCCGAGGTAGTAGCCCGCCTCGCCCGCACCGCGCCCTGTGACCCAGGCGATGCCGAGGAGCACCGCGAAGTACAGCGCGGCGCATCCGAGGATCACCAGCGGGCTCATGACCGTTCGGGAACCACCCGCAGACCGGCATCCGGACCCGCGCCCGGCGCGAGCAACCGATGCAGGGCCGGCACGAGCGGATCGAGGACGTCAGGCGGAAGCTCCGCCTCCGTGTCGCCACCGCCGAAGCCGCCCAGGGTCCGGGTGGCGTAGTGGATCAGGCCTTGGCGGAGCGGCAGGCTGAACACCGCGAGGACCACGCCGTAGACCACCGGATGCCAGCCGTGGGCACGACCGGCTGCGATCGCCTCCAGGTACCGCTGGACCGCGGGCAGGTCGGCCAGGGGGCGCAGCCGGTTGAGCTGGCGTTGGCCCACCCGCAGGCTGGCCTCGGCGAACGGGCCGTTCCCGACCCGACGTCCCCACGCCTGGTCGAGGGCGACCAGTTCGCGCGCCTGGCCGGCATCGGCCAGCCGGTGGGCTTCGAGGATCACCGGCCATTCGGCCGGCACGAGGTGGGTGTCCCGGTACCACTGCAGGAACGCCGGCGAGCCCGGGGGCAGGGAGGTGGTCGACCGGGCGGGATCGACCGACCGGAGGACATCGGACGCCGTGACGGGCGCCCCGGTGGCGGGGTGCGGGTCGGGCTGGGAATCGCGATGGGCCGCGGGCGTCGACATCTGTTCCGGCAAACCTACCGATCCTCCCCCGGAACGGGCCAGCCGCAACTCCCCCATCGGAAGGACCATCCACCGCCACTTCCAGCCCTTGGCCCATCGCCTCTTCCGGAGGGCCTCGCTCCGTCGAGGCCAGGGACCGACGCCCCAACGTCCCCACCCCAATGCGGGGTCCTGGCGGACCCCATCGGACTCACCCGCCGACGCGGGTTCATCCCTCCACGGCCCGAGGGGCGCTCGGCGCGAAGGAGGGGCGAGCCTGCGAGCCCGATCGGTCCCGCCAGGGACCGACGCCCCAAAGC
>CAZGIK010000063.1:0-10242 GCA_964525755.1 uncultured Verrucomicrobiota bacterium | reverse complement strand
GGGCTGTGACGGCCGAGCCAACGCCGCCCACCGGCAAAAGGGCCGCCGCCCGGAGGGTTTTCGCGGAAACGGCCCGCCGGCTTGCCTCCCGTTTCTCGGGCATCCCGCGGCCGCGGGACTCCCTCCTCGCGCCTCGCCCCCGGGCCGTTTCCGCGAAAACAGGACCCCTCGGAGTTTCCGGACAGGCTCTTAGGGCGGCGGGAGGGTGACGGCGCGGTAGAGGACGCTGTCGAGTCCGGTGGCGGCGGGATCCGTCAGGGCCAGCTGGCCGGAGACCGGGATCACCCCGTCCGTCACCACCACCCAGTCGTCCAGCCAGCCGACCTTCCGCTGCAGGACCACCCCGGTCGACGGCACGCCGGTGGCCGTCACCACAAACCCGCCCGATGCCGTCCACGTCGGCCGGCCCAGGACCAGGTCGGGCGCCTTGTCCTGAAGCCAGTTGAGCTGGATGGATCCGACACCCCCCGGCGCCTCGCCGAAGCCGTCGACCACGATCCGGTACTCGGTCCCCCCGGCCGCGACGAAGCCCACCCGGCTCCGCGTGCCGCTTCGGGCGGTGTCGATGTCGTCGTTCGATCCCTCCTCGGTCAGCGATCCCAGCAGGTTCCCGCGGTACACCGCCAGCACGGTGTCGAAGGTGGATCCAAGGGTGTCGAACACCACGGGACCGTCGGCCGGGGCGATCCAACGGAACCAGACCGACCGCCGGGCGGCCATCCCGGCGTGGGGCGGTTCCGCGGCCTCCCGGGTCGCGTCGCCGTTGCGCCCGCGCACCATCCCGGCCGGGCCGTCGAGCCGCTCCGCATCGGCAAAGTCGTCGTTCCGGCCCGCCCCGCCCCGGTAGGACCAGGTCAGCGGAAAATCCCCCACCCGGACATCGCCGTTGCCGGTCTCGTATCCCTGCACCGCCACCAGGTAGGTCGCCCCCAGCACGGTCGGGAGGGTGATCCGGCTGGAACGTCGCCCGATGTCGATGTCGTCGTTGCCATCCAGCGGCACCAACCCGGCCAGGGCGCTCCCGGAGTACGCGGCCAGGACGGTGTCGAAATCCGCGCCGGTGGTCTCGAAGGTCACCAGGCCGGAGCCGGGGGCGGTCCAGCGGAACCAGACGGAGGCACCGCCGTCGGTCGCGGCGTGGCGGGGTTCGTCGGGCTCGCGGGTCGCCCCGCGGTTGGTGGCGGGCACGGAACCGTCCAGTCCCGGGAGGGACCGGGCGTCGGCAAAGGCGTCGTTCGCGGGCACGGGCTCGGGGAACCGCTCGGGATACCACGTGAGCAGCACGAACCCGGTCTCCACATCGCCGAACCCATCGCCGTACCCGTCGACCGCGACGTGGTACGCGGTGCCGGCCGTCGCGGTGAACCGGATCCGGCTCTGGACGTTCTCCGGGGTGTCGTCGTTCGAGGCGACCTCGGAGAGGCTCCCGAGCGTCGAGCCGGTGTAGGCGGCGAGGACGGTGTCGAAGTCGGACCCCTCGGTGTCGAACACCACGGGACCGGTGGCGGGGGCGGTCCAGACGAACCACAGCGACGCCCCGCCGCCGGCCCCGGCATGGGCGGGTTCGCCGGGTTCGTTGCGGGCGTCGAGGTTGAAACCCGAGGCGTCGCCCCGGGGGCCGGAGAGTTCGCGGGCATCGCCGAACCGGTCGTTGGCCTCCCCCACCGACAGCTCCCCGCCGGGCTTCCAGAGCAGCGTGTAGAGGCCGGCGGCGCCGTCGTAGCCGTCGACGGCAACCCGGTACACCCCGCCGGCCTCCGCCTCGAAGGTCACCCGGCTGGCCGGCGGCATCCCGCCGTCGTCGTTCGCGGCCACGATGTCGAGCGCGTCGAAGGTGTCCCCCCGGTACACGCCCAGCAGGGTGTCGAACCCGCTGCCCGCCGTCTCGAACGTCACCGGCCCGGCCGCGGTCGCGGTCCACTCGAACCACACCGAGAACCCCCCGGCATTGCCCCCGTGCAGCGGCTCGCCCGCCTCCCGGGTCGCACCGGCCGAGTTCCCGTCGACCTTGCCCGACGCCCCGCCGATGGCCGTCGGCGTGGCGAAGGCGTCGTTGGACACCCGGACCGGCTCGGCGCGGAGAAACGCGCCGATGACCGGCAGGGTGCGGTCGAATCGACCGTAGTCGTCCGGTCCCAGCGGATCCGCGCAGCTGGACGTGCCTCCATAGAGCTGGCCGATGACCTCCCCCGCGGCATTGAACAGCGGCGACCCGCTGCTGCCCGGCTCGGTGACCCCGGTGTCCCAGATCACGGTCCAGAAGTCGCGGTCGGACGACGAGATCCCCCCCTGGCTGATGCGCTTGAAGTCGCCGTCGGGATGATGGATGCAGGTCACCGTCTCGCCGGGGGCCGGCGGGGCGTCGGTCCAGCCGGCGAACACCGTCCCCGCCGGGGGCGGTCGACGCAGCCGGAGGAGGGCGAAGTCGTTGGCGAACCGCACGAGGGCCCCGGCCACGAACGCCGCCCCACCGGTGGTGCGGGGCACGCCCGCCGGATCGGGCTCGGGACCGTTGCAGGCGGTGGTCTGATAGAACCAGTAGAACTCGGTGTCGTCGGCCTCCACCTGGCTCCCCACACAGTGGTTGGCCGTGAGCAGATAGTCGGTGCCGACCTCCGGACTGGCGTCGTTGACCAGGCAGCCGGTGCAGAACAGCTCGCCATCGGACTGCACCACCCCCAGGCCGGCCACCGCCTGCGCGACCAGCGCCCATTCGGGTCGGCACATGACGTCCTCCTCGCACAGCCCGGCCTGCTTGGCCCCGGGATCACCGGGCACCAGCTTCACGTAGCGGTGCAGGAGGGAGGTGACACGGAAGCGGACGGCCGACGGGTCGGTCCCGGCCGGGAGGCGGCATTCCAGGAGCACCGCCGATGCGAACACGGTGCCGGTCCAGAATTCGCGCCGACCGCCCAGCGAGGCCCGGTCGTGCCGGAGTCCCTGCCGGGCCGGGTCCCGCGGGTCGAACACCGCAAACTCCGCCCCCTCCGGCAGGTCCACATCCTCCAGGTGGAGCCGCAGGCCGACCGCCTCCTCCGACGCGATCACCGTCGCCCACACCCGGCGGCCGTCGGGCAGCGTGGACCAGCCGGACCCGGGGCGCTTGCCGAACCCGACATCCACCGGGGTCGGGAACTCCCGATGGAATCCGATCCGGCGGGATTCCTTCTCGCGCCCGGCCCGTTCGCGGTCCTCGGCGAGGAGGGGGGCCAGATCGGGGGCGGGCAGGTGGAGCGAGGGGGCCGGCGGGCGGGACTTGGCGGGGGATTCCCACGACCAGGGGGCCGGCGGCGGCTCGGGCTCGCCGGTCCCGAGCTGGACGCGCGGGCCCATGCGGGAGACGACCGGCAGCGGATCGACGACCGGGTCGGGTCCGGAAGCGGGTCCTCCCGGGGTTTCCGAACGGGCTCCGGGGCACGGGATCGCCAGGATGACCAACAGCCGAAGAATGGCCGGCCACAGGGTTTTCATGGGGTGGGAACCGGGGGAGATGGAGCGGGATGCCAAGGGCCAGGTCAACCCAGGGCCGAGGCGAGGAATTGTTCGAGTTGACGGGCACCCATGGCGCCGGCGGTCCGGGCCCGCTCCGCTCCGCCGGCCCACACGGCAAAGGTCGGGATCGATGCGATGCCCAGACGGGCGGCGACGTCGGGGACGGCCTCGGTATTGAGCTTGGCCACCACGGCCCTTCCGGCGAGCTGGGCGGCGAGTTTCTCCACCTCCGGGGCGACCATGCGACAGGGGCCGCACCACGGGGCCCAGAAATCGACCAGCACCGGGAGGGCGGAAGTGGCCGTCAATCCGGCGAAGGCCGCCGCATCGGCGACCTCGACCGGTTTCCCGGGCAGGGCGAGGCCGGTCCGGCAGCGCCCACATCGGACCGCACGGTCCAGATTCGGGTAGGCCAGTCGGGCCGGTTGATGGCATCCGGGGCAGGCCACCAGCAGACCGCGATCATCGCAGCTTGTTCCACGCACGGGGAGAGCATGCATCGCGAAACGGACCGGCGCCACGCGGGAACCCGACCCCGGAGCACTCCCCGCCCTTGCGCCGGGCGGACCGTTGGCGAACTTGGGCGCCATGGAAACCGGAGCCGAGGCGCCCCAGGATCCCGGGACGCCCACGGCGGTGATCCCGGCGCGCTCGGAACGCCAGGCCATGGACTGGAGCCTCGTCCTGACCAGCCAGGGCATCGAGGTGATCCCCGAGGCGGGGGACGTCGACGGGCCGGAATGGCGCCTGCGGGTGCCCGAGGCGGACCGGGAGCGGGCCCTGGGCCTGATCCGGCAGTGGCGGGCGGAGAACCGCGGATGGCATTGGCGCCGGGAGATCCCCGCCTCGCGGCTCGAGTTCCACGCCGGCGCCCTGCTCTGGGTCTTCGCCCTGGCCGTGGTGCATGCGGCCCGTCCGCTGTTCGCGCCGGGCGGCACTTGGGACACCCGGCTCGCCCGCGGCGGCGAATGGTGGCGCGCCTTCACCGCCGTCTGGCTCCACGCCGACGCCGGCCACCTGGCATCCAACGCCACCATCGGCGCCGTGGTGCTGGGCCTCGCCATGGGACGCTACGGCGCGGGGATCGCCCTGCTGCTCGGCCTGCTCTCCGGCGCCGCGGGCAACGTCCTCGGCCTGCTGGTCCGCGGTCAGGACTACCTGGGCGTGGGCGCCTCGGGACTGGTCATGGGGGCGATCGGCCTTCTCGGGGCCCAATCCGTGGCCCTCTGGCGCCTGAGCTGGCGGGCCACCCGCTACGTGCTGCCGGCCCTGCTCGGGGCGCTGTTCCTCTTCGTCCTGCTGGGAACCGACGTCCGCTCGGATTTCCTCGCCCACCTCGGCGGCTTCGCCGCCGGGATCGCCCTGGGCGGCCTGGCCAGCCTGATCCCCGCCCCGGCCCTGCCCAGGGCAAACCGCATCGCCACCGCCCTCGCCGGCCTGCTGGTGGTGGGCACCTGGATCGCCGCCCTCGCCCGGTGATCGACGGGCTACCGGTCCTTCACCACCCGGAGACGGAAATGCACCTCCTCGGGCGTGAGCCAGGTGGCGAAGAACCGCTCGTACATCACCGGCTCGAGGTTGAGCAGCAGGTTCAGCCAGCGCAGGACCGCGAAGTTGGAGAAGTGGAACCGCTTCTCCTCCACCCGGAACCGCGCCGGGCTCCCGTAGTTGGTCCGGTGCCCCGCCTTCCACTTCTCGTAGAAGCGCAGCCGGCGGCCGGTGATGTCCTCGTAGTTGTCGAACGAGCGGATGCCGAAGGGGATGCGGTGGTCGGGTTCGGAGTAGTACTTGGTGCTGAGGAAGAACGGCACGCGCACCACCAGCAGCGCCCCGGGCCGGCACACCCGCCAGATCTCGGTGATCACGGCGTTGAAGTTCCCCATGTGCTCGAGGATGTGCGAGGCGAGGACCTCGTCGAAATGGTCGTCCGGGAACGGCCACGGATACCGGTTCAGGTCGCAGAGCTGGTTCCCGCCGTAGTCGATGAGGTCGATATTGGTCCAGCCGGGCCGGATATCGAGTCCGCAGCCGACGTTCAGGCGGCGCGGTTCCGGGGAGGGATCGGCGGACATGGCCGCGCCTCGTACCACCCCGACCCGCCCCAAGTCAAACCACGGGGCGCCGACGGGAGGCGGCTCATGCCGGCCCATGGCCATCACCGGTCACCGGCATGCCGGATGGACACCGGGACCTCGCCCAGGTCCACCGTGGCTCCCGGCTCTCCTGCGACCGTCACCGGCCGCAGCCCATGACCGGTCCACCGCCCCTCGGGCGACGGCCTCAGACCGTCCCCCTTCACCCCGCCCTCCTGGATCCGGACGAAAAGCTCGTACTCGCCCGGGACCACCCCGCGGATGCGGAACATCCCGTCCGCCTCCACCTCCGGAATGGCCGTCCAGCGCAGCCGGCGACGGGCGCGCCCGGCATCGGACTGGTGCCACTCCACCAGCCACAACGCCAGGGCTTCGCCGGAGAGGTTGGCCGGCGGGGCCGGTTCGGGAAGACGCCGCCCCAGATGCCGCGCGGTGAGCACCCGCCGCCAGTCGCCGATCTTTACCGGCTCCGAGGCCACCCATCGCCCGACCACGGTGAACCCGGCCGGGTCGGGCTCGCCCACGACCACCCGGACCACGCCGCCCGGCACCCCTTCCGCCGGGGTCGGATCGGTCATGGGCAGGCCGATTCCGTCCGACAGGTACGCGTGGTAGTCCCCCACCGGCACGTCGCGCAGCACGAAACGTCCGTCGCCGTCAGTCCGCGCGGTGAAACTCCGGACGTCCAGGACGACCGCCCCCGGGTAGTCCAAGTACGCGTTGTCGGAAAGGATCACGTCTCCGCCCGCAAACGGCCGTCCCCCGCGCACCGCCCGTCCCTCGATCGTCCCGAACGGCTCGAGCCGCACCTCCACCGGCCCGCCCGCCACGGCCCGGGCCCGTCCCGAACCGGCGGGCGATATCGCCACGACCGTGTGGGGGGCGCGGACCAGTCCGAACGAAAACCGGCCCCCGGCGTCCGTTCGGACGATCGGGGCACCGGTGAGATCCAACAAACGCCCCCGACCCAGGGCCGCCCCGTGGTCGAGCGTGCACAGCGCGACCTCCGCCGCCACCGCCGGGGTGCCGTCCGGGTTCAGCACGATCCCGTGGACCGCCTGGGACGGATCGGCACGCCGCAATCGGATGTCGCAGCGCAGGCTGCCCGCCGGTCCGGGGACGGGTTCCCCCACCTCGGGCAGGTAGCCGTCGGCCTCGATGCGGACCACCGGCCGGTTGAAGTCGTCGAACACCAGGGCGAAGTGTCCGTTGGTGCCGTACCGCAGGGCGGACCGGTCGAAGTTGGCCGCGGGCGCCCCGTTGCCCGGGATGGCCTTGAAGCGCGCCCGGACCAACTCGCCGGTCGCGGCGTCGACCACCGTGCCGACCACCTCCAGCGCCGGCAGGAGGACGATCTCCTTCTCGGGTCCCCCGACGTCCACCCCGACGCGCCGATAGGTGATGTATCCCGGCGCCCCCACCCAGAAATCCACCCTCCCGTCGCGCGGAGCCCCGCGCCATACGACCCGCCCCTCGGCATCGGTGGTGCCGGACCAACCGATCGACCCCGGACCGAACCCGTCGTTCAGGGCCAGCCGGGCTCCCGCCACCGGCAGACCCGCGGAGTCCACCACCCGGACCCGGACCACACCGCCGGGAGCCAGGCGCACCTCCACGTCGTCCGCGCCCGCCACCACGGTGAAGGTCTCCGGGGAATGGCCGTCCGCCGTCGCGGTCATCATCACGTCCCCGGCCGGCAATCGTCGCAGCACAAACCGCCCGTCATCGCCCGTCCGCACGCCGTCCCCGGTCCAGTCCGGCGCGATCCGCGCACCGGCCACGGGCTGGCCCGCGAGATCCACCACCCGGCCCGACGCGATGCCACCGGGCTGGAGGACCACCTTCGCCCGGCCCGACGCCAGGTCTTCCCGCAGCCGAACCGCCTCCCGCCGGTCCTCGTCGCGACCGACCGCCAGGTGGTCGTGCTTCACAAAGTCCGGATGCTCGAACTCGAAGCCGTACCGCGGCGCCGAGGGCGGCAGGGTGGCGCAGTGCCAACGTCCGTCAGAGCCGGTCACTCCGACCGGCAGACGGAACACGAAACCCGGTCGCTCGATGTCCTCGCCGGGCTCGCGCGAGGTCGTGTCGCCGATTCCATAGCTCACCCAGACCTCCACGCCGGCCACCGGGCGGCCGTAGGGATCCACCGTCCATCCGCCAGCGGTGGCGGCCCGGGCGAGCCGGAGCGTGTGTTCCGACGGCAGGGGAAACGGCCAGTCGGAACGCCAGGTGAAGAACCGATCCTCATGGCCCTCGGCGTGCGCCCCGGCGTCGATGCGACGCAGGCCGAAAGCGGGCAACGGGATGTCGCAGACCCCGGCGGGATCGGTGAACAGGTCGGCGGGGCGGATCCACTCCTCGTCGACCACCAAGTTGATGGGCACCCGAACCCCGGCGAGGGGATCCCCGGTCTCGGCCGACACCACCCGGAGCCGGAAGGTCCCCTCGCCCACGGCGGGCACGCCGCCGGAACGACGGGACGCGGCGGGGGCGGAGGCCGCGCCGGCGGCCGGGGGATCGGTCGGCGCCACGCCGGACGAACCGGGCGCCCGGGGATCCAACACGCGCAGGGCGACCAGGCCGACCAGCAGCAGGGCCGCCAGCCCCGTCGCCACCGCCGGCAGGCCGGGCCATCGCCACGCCGACGGGGCCCGCCGGGCAAGTTCGAGGGCCGCACCGCCGGCCGGGGTTCCGCCGGCCGCCACCCGGATGATCCGGCCCGCCAACCCCGACGGCGGCGCGGCGGTCAGGCGATCCGCGAGAAGCGCCGTCAGGGCGGCGGACGTCACCGCGACGCCCGGAGCCGCGAGAAGGCCGCGGAGGCGTTCCAGCGCGCGGTTCGCCCGCTTCTTCGCCGCCTCCTCCGAGATGCCGAGCGCCCGACCGATCTCCCGGTGGTTTCGGCCCTCGGCGAACCGCAGGAGGAGCAGGTCGCGATCCGTCGCCCCGAGCCGTTCCAGGGCCTCGTCGAGCCCCGGGGCGATCGCGTTCCAGGAATCCTCCCGGTGGTCCGGGCCGGAATGGAGGGCATGCATGGCGACGGCTTCCGTCTCGCGTCGGCGCCGCCGGCCCTCGGCCCGCAGGGCACGGGAGGCGACGAACCGGGTGGTGCGGAAGAGCCAGCCCAAGACCACCACCCCGGGGCCCAGCGATCCGGCCTTCCGGGCGAGGAGGAGAAACACCGCTTGGGCGACGTCCGCGGCGAGGGCGTCATCCCCCACCTGGCGCCGCGCCACCCCGTGCACCAGACCCAGATGACGCTCCACCAGGCGGCCGAACGCGGCCTCGGAACCGGTCCGGTGGTACTCCTGCAGCAGTTGCCAGTCTTCCATGCGAGCGATGCGGTTGCATCCGGGTCATCCCCGCCCGCCCGGCAAAACGGGACATCAACCGTCCGGCGAGTCCGCCGGCCGCAGCAGCAGCGCGCAGTTCCATGCCAGGAACTCCCGCACCACGGGCAGGTACAGGAGGAAGGAGAACTCGGTGTAGTAGCGGCACGCCCGCCGGTCGACCCGCAGGGTGCCGTCCCGACGGATCCACCGGAGCACCCGTCCGATGTGGCTGGGGAACAGATTGACGCCCGGCGTGTGGAACCGCTTCCGCCGCCCCAGCGCGTCATGGAGCCGGATCCCCAGCCGCGGACCGAGATAGTGCAGGGGCGAGAACTCGTGCCCGCCCCACGGGGACAGCCAGTTGGTCCAGCTCAGGTACAGCGCCCCACCCGGGGTGAGCAGCCGGTGGGCCGCGCGGAGGAAGGCGTCGGGATGCCGGAGATGCTCCAGCACGTTGGAACAGATCACCAGGTCGTACCGGCCCAGCCCCTCGGGGGAACCGCGATCAAGGTCGACCGGCAGGAACTCGGCGTCACGCAGCTCGGGCAGCAGCCCGTTCTGCTCGTCGGCGAACGTCACCGTGCATCCCCGCTCCCGCAGGGCCGCCCCGAAGACGCCATGTCCGCACCCCAGGTCGAGCACCCGGACCCCGGACCCGATCCGCACACCCGACCGCTCCAGCCAGCGAATGGCGTCGTCGGCCTGCATCCGGTAGAACACCGCGTCATCGCCGTGACGGGCGAAGCGGAGCAGCAGTCGGGGCAGGATCATGCGACCGCCGGAGTAAACCCGGGGCACCGGGCCGGCTCAAGCGCCACGCCATTCGGACTGCGGCGGGGCATGGGATGAACCCGCGTCCGCGGGTGAGTCCGACGGGGTCCGCCAGGACCCCGCAGCGCCGGGCGGGGAGGCCTGGGGCGTCGGTCCCTTCCGGGACCGATCGGGCTCGCAGGCTCGCCCCCATTGCGCCAGCGCCCCTCGGGCCGTGGAGGGATGAACCCGCGTCCGCGGGTGAGTCCGACGGGGTCCGCCAGGACCCCGCAGCGCCGGGCGGGGAGGCCTGGGGCGTCGGTCCCTTCCGGGACCGATCGGGCTCGCAGGCTCGCCCCTCCACCGCGCCCAGCGCCCCTCGGGCCGTGGAGGGATGAGCCCGCGTCCGCGGGTGAGTCCGACGGGGTCCGCCAGGACCCCGCCGCGCCGGGCGGGGAGGCCTGGGGCGTCGGTCCCTTCCGGGACCGATCGGGCTCGCAGGCTCGCCCCCATTGCGCCAGCGCCCCTCGGGCCGTGGAGGGATGAACCCGCGTCCGCGGGTGAGTCCGACGGGG
>CAZGIK010000062.1:0-13074 GCA_964525755.1 uncultured Verrucomicrobiota bacterium | reverse complement strand
CCGGGCCGTTTCCGCGAAAACAGGACCCCTCGGAGTTTCCGGACAGGCTCTAAGGCACCCCCTGGAATCGCGCCCGGAAGAACCGGGCGCCCTCCCCGCCGGGTGGTCCCTCCCACATCGCGCTGCCTCCCGGACCGATCGTGATCTCCTCCACCGGATGCCACAGGTCCAGGTCGACGCTCCACTCGATCCGCCAGCGCTCCCCTGCAAGTCCGGAGAGCCGGAACCCCGGGGGCATGGCGCCAGCAGGGCCTGCCGGCGGGAATCCCAGCTCGGCTTCGCCCGTCGGCGCCACCGACGTCACCCGGAAACGCGCGGCCACGGCGGCGCCGTGATGGTCGACCGCCACCACGGTGACCTCGGCACCGGCCGGCAGCCATGAGGGGACCCGGAGGCGAAGCCGACGCCGACCGACACCCACCGATTCGGGTTCGGGGGCGAATCCGATCTCCCCGTCATCCACGCGGAACCGGAAGGGGTCACTCGACCAGCCCCGGACGGTGATCCGGGAGGTCCCGGTGAGATCATCCTCGACGGTGAACGGGATCCAGAGGTCCGCCCCGGCCGCAACGGTCAGGTCGCTCAGGCCGACGACCCGTGGCGGCTTGTTGATGTCGCTTCCGACGGTGGCGACCTGCTCGGGGGCCCACACACTTCCGGCAAACCCGTTGTCCACCGACTGCACCGACCAGAAAACCCGGTCTCCCGGCGGCCGCGGCAGGCTCAGGAACCGGTTCGTGCGAAACCCGCAGTTGCCGTCCCGCGCCACGAGACGGGCGCCGTCATCGAGCGACAGGGACCGGACCAGTTCGTTGCCCCCGGGCGTGGTGCCCACCCGCAGGTTGTAGGTCAGCGGCGCCGACTGGTTCGCATCGGCCGCCTCCCGCCAGGACAGGAGGATCCCTCCCGGAACTTCCACCGCCTCGAGCCCGTCGGGTGCGGCCGGTGGCAGGTTGACGGCACGGAGGCGGTTCACCCGGAGTGTCGACCCGGACCAGGAGCGGCCGGCAATCAGGTCCGGCAGTCCGTCCCCGTTGAAATCCCCGGCGATCGCCCCTTCCAGTCCCAGCGAGGCGTCCCCCGCATAGCCTGCCTCGGGCGGTCCCGGGTCCGCGAATCGTCCCCCCACGTTGCGGCGAACGGCCCATCGATGGCTCCCCGCAGGAAACCCCAGCCCGACGGGCGCCTTGATCATCAGGTCCCGCCACCCGTCGGCGTCGAAATCTCCCCAGGCCGGCAACCGAAGACGGCCCATCTCGGTCCACCGCCATCGGCTGGCCACCTCCAGCCCGGTCCCGGTGTTCCGCCACAACACCAGTTCGTGCCAACCCCAACGCGCATCGGGCACCACGGCCCACAGGTCCAGCCGGCGGTCGCCATCGAAATCCAGCACGCCGGAGGAGAGGACCGACGGACCCACCCCACCGCCCCCCGGGGTCCGCACCACCCAGGGGGATCTCGCAAACCGACCGTCGTCGCCCCGGGTCCATACCTCCCCCAGGTCGATCCCGTTCACCCGGAAGAAGAGGATGTCGGTCCGCCCGTCCCCGTCGAAGTCCCCCACCACCGGCGGTTCGGTCGTCCGGGGCAGCTCCAGACCGGTGGCACGGAACTCCCGCCCCTCCTCGTTGCGGAGCAACACGGCACGGCGCAGGACGGTGAGATTGTCGGCCGTCAGCAACAGATCCTCGTCCCCGTCGTCATCCACATCCAGCCACGCGGCGCCGGTCTGCCGGAGCACGGGCCACTCGCCCGGGATCCTCATCGATCGCACCGTCCGGTCCGGCCCGGCCCCCACCAGCAAGGGCTGGTTCCGTCCCACCAGAAGCGCCTCCAGACGCCCGTCCCCGTCGAAATCCGTCCAGGCCGCCCCCCGCCCCACCTGCGGCGGGCCGGGGTCGAGGGAACCCTCCCCGTCTGCGAAAGCCCAGTGCACCACGTCCCCCAGCGATGACACCCCCACCACATCCAGTCGGCCGTCCGCATCCACGTCGACCGCTTCCAGGACTTCCCCCATGAAGGTCGCCGCCGTCGTCGAGGGCGGGGAGAAGGCCGCCGGGCGGATGGTCACCGCGAAACGGGTCCGGTTGGTCCAGCCTGGCGACCGCAGTTGCCTCAATTCCAGTGTGACCACCGTCGTCCCGACAGCCCCGGGTTCCGGCTTCATCCGCACCACCGGCCCTGTCGGCGTTCCAAGCAGTCTCGGCTCCACGGGAATGTCCGGCCGGGAGCTGGTGACGCTCCAGAGCCGGGACATCCCGGCCCCCGGCCACCCCGGAACCTCGACCGGCAGGTCCACGGAGCTCATTCCCTCGACCAGAACCCGGTCCGGCAGCCGGGGCATCTCCGGGGGACTGGCGCCGGCCCGGAGGATCCACAACCCCCACATCGCCATCCAAACCGGCACCCATGCCGGCATGCGATGCCACGGCGGCCCGATGGGGGACAGACGGGGATTCATACCCGTCGACCAGCATGTCCCATGCCGGCAGCGGGAGACGGCATCGTCCGGCCGGCTTCTTCCGATCACCGGGTCGCAGGGAATCGCTTTCCGGGTTGGCCCGAAACCCGGGGTCCGACACTCTCCCGGCGATGCCCCCCTCCGCACCGTCCCAAGACCCGGAACCGGTCGGCCTGATCGGCCTCGGCCTGGTGGGAAGTGCGCTGGGCGGGCGACTGCTGGACGCCGGTTTCGGACTGGTCGGCCACGACCTCCGTCCGGAGTCCGGCGCAGCCCTGGCCGCCCGGGGTGGGCGGATCGTCGGGGATCCCGCGGCGGTCGCAGCGGCGGCGACGATCGTGATCCTCAGCCTGCCCGGGGACCGCGAGGTCGACTCGGTCCTGGAAGCCGTCGGCAACCACTGGCGCCCCGGGACGGTGATCATCGACACCACCACCGGGGATCCGGCGAACGTCCCGCCGCGTGCCGACCGTCTCCGCGCCCTGGGAGCCGGTTACCTGGATGCCACCCTGTCCGGGAGCAGCACCCAGGTCGGCCGCGGGGAGGCGCTCTGCATGGTGGGAGGGGACGCGGCGGATTTCGGGCGGGCCGGAAGGGTGCTCGCCCGCATCTCGGACCGGGTGCTCCACGTCGGCCCCTCCGGACACGGATCGCGGATGAAGCTGGTGACCAATCTCGTCCTCGGCCTGAACCGGGCGGCGCTCGCGGAGGGATTGGTCCTCGCCGGCTCCCTGGGCCTGGACCGGGCGGCCGCCCTCGCCGTGCTGCGGTGCAGCATGGCCGCGTCCCGGATCATGGAAACCAAGGGCGAACGGATGGTGCGGGGCGACTTCGCCCCCGAGGCCCGGCTCTCCCAACACCTCAAGGACGTCCGCCTGATCCTGTCCGAGGCCGCCCGGACCGGACAGCATCTCCCGCTCAGCGCCGCCCATCGGGGTCTCCTCGAGGCGGCGGAGGCCGCGGGGCTCGGCGCCCTGGACAACAGCGCCATCCTCCGGGCAGTCGAGTCGGCCCGTCCCCAGGCCCCGCCGCCATGAAGCCCGCCCCCCTTCCCCTGCCCGCCAGCACCCGCCTGTGGGTCCTCGCAGCCGCATTCGGCGGACTGCTGTTCGACGGGGTCGAGCTCGGACTGATGCCGATCGCCTCGCTCTCGGTGTCGCAGGATCTGCTCGGCGACCGGTTCACCCCCACGGTCGGCGGCGACTGGTTCGCCCGGTTCACCGCGGCCCTGATGCTGGGCGCAGCCATCGGCGGGATCGCGCTGGGGAGGATGGGTGACGCCCTCGGACGGACCCGGGCCCTCGGGATCAGCATCCTGTTCTACTCGGTGTTCGCGGGCCTCGGGGCCTTCGTCCGCACGCAGGAGCAGATGCTCGCCCTCCGGTTCCTCGTCGGACTGGGCGTGGGCGGCGTCTGGCCCAACGCGGTGGCCCTGGCGGCGGAATGCTGGCCGGACCGCTCCCGCCCGGTCATCGCCGGCATCCTCGGCGCCGCCCTCAACGCCGGCATCCTGCTCCTGTCCCAGCTCGCCCGGCACTGGGAGATCACCCCGGACTCGTGGCGGTGGCTGTTCCAGTTGGCCGCCCTGCCGGCGATCCTCGGCGTGCTGACACTGACGGTCGTCCCGGAATCCCCCCGCTGGCGATCGACCCGGGGTCCGGGACGGGGCCCGGCCCCCTCGGATCCCGGATCGCGGGGGGCAACGCCGTCCCTCCTCCGGCCGCCCCTCCGATCGGCCACGGTGACAGGCATCCTCCTCGGAACCATCCCCCTGGTGGGCGCGTGGTCGGCGGGCAAGTGGATGATTCCCTGGGCGGACAAGGTGGGCGGCGCCACCCAGGCGGGCTACAAGGCGGTGACCCAGGGCTGGTGGGCCCTCGGCGCGGTGATCGGGAGTTTCCTCGGGGCCCAGGTCGCCTCCCGCCTCGGCCGGCGCCGGGCCTACGCGCTGATCAGCGCCGGCGCCACCGCCCTGACCCTCACCCTCTTTCTCGCCACGGCCCCCCTCCAGCCGGGATTCCTCCCGACCGTCTTCGCCCAAGGCCTGGTCGCCACCCTGTTCTTCGGTTGGCTGCCCCTCTACCTGCCCGAACTGTTTCCCACGTCCGTACGCGCCGCCGGCACCGGTCTGGCCTACAACGCCGGACGCTTCGCCACCGCCATCGGCGTGTTCGCGGCCGGCGGGCTGTTCACCCTGTTCGACGGATCGTACTCGCGGGTGGGTGCCACCTGCGGACTGGTCTATTCCCTCGGCCTCTGGATCGTCCACCGCATACCCGAACGTCCCGATGAAGATCTCCCCGATTGAGAGACTGCCCGGAAAACCCCAGGGGTCCTGCCCCGGGGCACCCGAAACCCGCCGCAACCCCGCACGCCCGTCCCCGGGTCGTCCCGCCCTGCTCGCAGCGTTCCTGCTGCTCGTCGGCGTCGGCCAGCCTCCCGACGTCCTGCACGCCAACGCCCCCGCGGTCGCCGGCGTGCACGTGGTTCCCCACGTCCAGTCGCCCGCCCTCCGCTACCGCCGCCCCCCACCCCCGGGCCTGGGGGCTCGGGTCCAACTGTTCCTGCACAACCCGTCGGAACTCCCCCTCGCGCTGCCCGCCAACCTGCCCGTGCGCTTCCGGGGTTCGACCGCGGACGAACTCGTCGCCTCGGGGGCGTGGACCTGGCACGACACCCCTTCCGCATGGCCCGGCACCCACCTGACGCTGCCGCCGGGTGCCCTGACCGTGTGGCAGTTCAATGGCGCCGGCGACGACTGGGGCCCGGGCACCCGGGCCGATCTCTCCCTGGCCACGGGGGACCCCAACCCCTGGAACCTGCCGGTGTCCCTCGCCCAACCCGCCGCCTGGCTCTCGTCGGTCACCTTCCTCGGACCGGAACAGGACCCTGTCCCCCGGGAGATGATCTTCCACGTGGCAAACGAGACCGGCGCACCGCTCCGGATCGTGGCCGCGCGACTCTGGGTGCCGGCAGACCGGTCGACCTGGCGCGTCCTCCATCCCGGCCCGCGTCGGACCGACCTGCACCGGTTTCCATCGGATGGGGTCATTCCCCGGGGTGACCGTGGGGGCGCGCGGGTGGCCACCGGGCCGCTGCCGCTGACCTACACCGCGCTCGAGGTGGAAGTGGCCGGGTCGGACGGGCCCGCGATGTCGCTGTGGGCCCACCTGCGGATCAAGCGGGAGGTGTTCGACATCTCCGGCGGTTGGGTGGCGGACGGCCTTCGCGACGGCAACACCCTCCACCAGGAGGCGTACCTCAAGACGCTCCGCCGGATGCACGTGAACGCCGGCATGCACCAGGACGTCCCCGGATACACCGACAACCCGGACCTCTACGCCCGGTATCCGCTCAAGTCGATGAACCGGTTCCAGCCGATCGACCGGTACGACACCGAGGCGGTCCTGCCCCGGATCCACGCGGTGGAATTCCTCGGCGAGCCCCAGTTCGGGGGCGGGCGCCCGGTTCCGCCGATGGAAGTCTGGCGGGCATTCGCCCCCTACCAGTCCAGCCGTCTGCCGACCTCGGTCACCCACAGCGAGGAACGGATCTGGCGCCTCTACGCCGGACTGTCCGACTACCCCCACTACGACGCCTACCGGGTCTGCGCCCCGGCCCCGGACGTTTGGAACCAGTACGACCGTTGGGGCGGGGAGCGGATCCGCTGGGCCGCCCCCCTCGAGACCATCGGCGACATGACCCGATCGCTCCGGGAGCTGAACCGTCCCCTGCCGATCGCCTACTGGTCCCAGGGGGCCCATCACGACTGGGGACGCTACGGCGGCCGGCAACGGACTTCGCCCACGCCCGACGAACTCCGCGTCCAGGCCTGGCACGGCCTCGCCGCCCGGATCACCTCCCTCTACTGGTTCAACCTCAGCCTGAAATCGCTGGTGAAGTTCCGCGACCTCATCGACCCGATCACCCGGGTCGGCCGGGAGATCCGGATGCTCGACACCCTCCTGCTCACCGGCGACGCCTACCGGCATCAGGTCGCCCTGGGGGACGACGGACGCCCATCCTGGGATCTGTCCTCCGTGGCCGGGCCGGAGGGCGCCCTGCTCTGCGCCCTGGACCTGGACTACTCACCGGACCTCGCGGAGAAGGTCCTCCGCTTCGGCCCCGACCGGGATGCCCTCTGGCACTTCCCCCTGCCGGCCCACCTTCGACAGGCATCCGACGTCTTCCGGGTCGACGCCGACGGGGTCCACGGGACGGACTGGGAACGGTCGGATGACGGCGTCCGGATCCGGGGGCGGGGCAGTCGGGTGGCCATCCATGTGGCGACGGCCGACCCCGGGCTCCGCACGCGGATTGCCGACCGGCACCGGGGTTTGCTCCGGATGGAGGCCGGTCTCGGCTTCGACCCGGCCGGCGACGACCGGGATTTCGCCCGCCTGCAGGCCTTGCTGGCATCGCCATGAACCGGCCGACGCGCCCCCTCCGCCACCCGACCCGGACCCGGAACGAACTTTCCGGTTGGCATTCGTACGCAGGCGTATCACTTTGACCCCACTTAAGGCGATCAACATGTCCGACTCCGTTCCCCATCTTCCCGTCCTCCGTCTCGGCCGCGTCTATGATTCCCTCGACAAGTCCGAGGTGAAGGATCACCGCACCGGCGCGGTGAAGGCGGTGGTGTCGTCGGTCAACGCCGGGATCATCCGGCGGGACCTCGGCAAGATCGACGCCGCGGTGGCGGCGCTCCGGCGATACAGCGTGGCGGACCTGATCGCCATCTCGGCCAAGGCCGGCGAACTGTTCCTCGAGGGCACCCTGCCGCTCGGCGACCGGGGCCACACCCAGTCGGCCCAGGACTACGTCGAGACGCTGAGCGGCACCAGCGGGCTGCCCTGGGTGATGGTCCGCCGCAACATGGAGAAGATCCACTACGCCCTGACCCATCTCGGGACGGTGCTGAACGGGCTGTCGCGCGGATTGGACCTGTCGATCCTCGACTCGGGATTCGGCGAGCAGTTCGGCACGCGCCTGAGCTTCTTCCCCGCCACCCGGGCGCTGGGACTGGTGATGCCGAGCAACTCGCCGGCGGTGAACTCGCTCTGGCTGCCGTCGATCGCCCTCAAGGTCCCGGTGGTCATCAAGCCGGGCAAGGAGGAGCCGTGGACACCCTACCGCCTGATCCAGGCCTTCATCGCCGCCGGCGCACCCGCCGAGGCCTTCGGATTCTATCCCACCGACCATGAGGGGGCCGGGGAGATCCTCCGGACCTGCGGACGGGCCCTCATCTTCGGCGACAAGTCCACCACCGCGCAGTACGCCAACAACCCGGCCATCCAGGTGCACGGCCCGGGCTGGAGCAAGATCATCGTGGGGGAGGACTGCATCGGCGACTGGCGGGAGTACGTGGACGTGATGGTGTCCGCCATCTCGGACAACGGCGGACGCTCGTGCATCAACGCGTCGGCGATCGTGGTGCCGCGGCACGGGCGGGAGATCGCCGAGGCGCTCGCCGCCCGGCTCGGCCCGGTGGCCCCGACGGACCCTTCGGACCCGAACGCCCGCCTTTCCGGCTTCGCCAACCCGAAGATGGCGGACTACATCGATGCCCAGATCGACGAGGGCCTGAAGACCCCGGGGGCCGTGGACGTGACCGCGGCCCATCGGAACGGCCCGCGCAAGGTGGTCCACGAGGGGGGAACCTACCTGCGGCCGACCATCGTCTTCTGCGAGAGCTTCGACCATCCGCTCGCCAACCGGGAGTTCCTCTGCCCGTACGCCAGCGTGGTGGAGGTGCCCCAGTCGGAAGTGCTCGGGCGGATCGACTACACCCTGGCGGCAAGCGTCATCACCCGCGACGAGGCGTTCATCCAGCAGGTCATGGACTACCCGCACATCGAGCGGCTGAACATCGGGCCGGTGTCGACGATGAAGATCTCGTGGGATCAACCGCACGAGGGCAACATGTTCGAGTTCCTCTGGCAGCGGCGGTCGATCGAACGGGCCTGGTAGAAACCCATCCGCGACCGGGGGACGTCCCCGTTCCCGTGTCGCATGACAGGACGGTCTCCTCCGCGAAAGGAGACCGACGGAACCGTCATCCGCCGCCCCGGGACGACAACACCTCGAGGGCCCGGTCGAGTTCCGCGACGGTGTTGTAGTAGTGCGGGGACATCCGCACCACCCGCGCCCCCCCGGGAAGCGTCCGGAGCGACGTCACAATCCCCGCCCCGGCCAGCCGGGAATGGATCGCCCCCATGTCGGCCCCGGGCCGATGGAAGGTGACCACCCCACCCGCGTTCACCGGGGGCGCCTGGGCCTCCAACACCTCGAATCCCATGGCCTCCAGAGCCGGCACCAGGTGCGCCCGATGCCGGAGCAGCCGGCCGGCGATGGCGTCGATCCCCATGGACTCCACGAGCCCGAGCGCCTCCCGAAGTCCCGCCAGGCCGGGCAGGTTGTGGGTTCCCGCCTCATAGCGGCGGGCATCCGACCGGAACTCGATCCGTTCCCGGGTGAGGAAGTCCGGGCAGCGGACATTGTGCCATCCGTGGACCACCGGACGCAGCCGTTCCTGGAGTTCGCGGCGCACGTAGAGAACGCCGGCAGCCGCCGGTCCCAGCAGCCATTTGTGGGAATCGGCCGCGAGGAAGTCGACATGCTCCACCCGGGTGGGAAACGCCCCGAGGGTCTGGATGGCATCCACCGAGAACCAGACGCCCCGCTGCCGGAGCCACCGGCCCAGCGCGTCGACCTCCACCCGCCATCCGCTCAGGTAATGCGCGCTGGCGAGGGCCACCAGCCGGGTGTTCTCGTCGACCTGCCCCTGCACGTCGATCAACCGGACCCGGCCGAGGGACCGGAGGTTGAGGAACCGCACCCGGACCCCGCGGTCGGCCAGGGCCATCCACGGGTAGACGTTCGACGGGTAGTCGTCGAAACAGACCAGCACGTCGTCGCCACGCCGCCAGGGAAGGCCCGAGGCGATGAACGACAGGGCCAGCGAGGTGGGTCCCACGAGGGCGACCTCGGCGGGGTCCGCCCCGATCAACGCGGCGGCGCGGCGGCGCGTGTCCGCCACCAACTCCCCCGCCCCGGCCGCCTCCTGGTCGTCCCGCGTGGCCGCCTCCAGCCAGCTCCCCATCGCCGCCGCCACCCGACGCGGCAGCGGACACACCCCCGCATGGGCCAGGAACACCCGCTCGGCAGCCACGGGGTATTCGTGCCGACGCAGCGACTCGTCGGAATGCAGCGCGTCCAGCGGTCCGTCCATGGCTCAGCGGTAGGGCTGGTGCAGGTGGACCTTCTCCGCCTGGCGCCGGATCCGGAGATTGAGCATCTCCACCCCCACCGCGAAGGCCATGGCGAAGTAGATGTAGCCCTTGTTGAGGTGCTGGCCGAACCCCTCGGCGACCAGCAGCGTGCCGATGAGGATCAGGAACGACAGCGCCAGCATCTTGAGCGTCGGATGACGTTCGACGAACGAGCCGATCTGGTCGACGAACAGCAGCATCACGATCATGGCGATCACGACCGCCGCGACCATGACCGGCACGTGCTGGGCCATGCCGACGGCGGTGATGACGGAATCGAGGGAGAACACGATGTCGAGCAGCAGGATCTGCGTCACCACCGCGGCGAAGCCCGGCACCGGCCCCGCGGTCCGGCCGCCGTCCACCCCCTCCAGCTTCTCGTGGATCTCGCGGACGCTCTTCCAGATCAGGAACGCCCCGCCCACCGCCAGCACGAGGTCCTTGCCGGTGTTGGGAACCTCGATGCCGAACAGGTTCCATTCCCACAGGGTGCGGCTCAGCCCCATCACCCAGGAAATGGACAACAGAAGGAGGATCCGGGTGATGAGGGCGAGCGCGAGGCCCATCCGACGGGCCCGGGCCTGCTGGTGGACGGGCAGCTTGCCGGAAAGGATCGAGATGAAGATGAGGTTGTCGATCCCGAGGACGATCTCGAGGACCGTCAGGGTGACCAGACTGACCCAGATCTCGGGCTGGGTGGTCCACTGGAGGAATTCACTCACGGCGGGCGAGGATATCGGCGGGCCGCCGGGGCGCCAGTGGAACCACGCCCCCGCCATTCCCGGCAGGCCCTTCGCCCTTGGCCTTTCGCCCCGTTGCCTTCACCTTGTCCCCATCATGCACCCCCTCCCGGTCCTCGCCTCGACCGTCCTCGGCTCCTGCCTCCTCGCCGTCCAGGCCGCCCACGCCGCCGAGCCCCCCCAACCCCGCTTCCGCGCGGTCACCCTCGATGCCGCGGTCGGGATCGGGTACGGGCTGGCGGTGGCCGATGTCGATGGCGACGGGCGCCGCGACATCATCCTGTGCGACAAGAACCAGATCGCCTGGTACGCGAACCCGGACTGGAAGAAGCACGTGATCGCCGAGAACCTCACCCGCCAGGACCACGTGTGCGTGGCGGCGGCGGACATCGACGGCGACGGGAAGGCGGAGATCGCCGTGGGGGCGGGATGGAATCCGGGTGACACCCGGACGAGCGGGGCGCTGTTCCACCTGAAGGCCCCGGCCGACCGCACCGCACGCTGGGAACCGGTCCCCCTGCCCCATGACCCGACCATCCACCGGATCCGCTGGGTCCGGGACTGGCAGGAGCGGCAGACCCTGGTCAGCGTCCCCCTGCACGGCATCGGCAACGACCCCGGCAAGGGCGAGGGCGACGGGGTGAAGATCACCCGCTACACGCCCCCCGCCGGGGGCGACGGGGACTGGACGCCCCGGGTCCTCATCCAGGAGTGGCACAAGACCCACAACTTCGACCCGGTCCAGTGGGATGACGACGTGGCCGAGGAACTCCTCGTGGGTGCCAAGGAAGGGGCGTTCCTCCTCGACTGGTCGCGGGAACGCTCGGGCTATGTCGCCACCCGGCTCACCGGCCCGGAGAACGGGGGCATCGGCGAAATCCGCCACGGCCGCCTCGGCCCCGACCGCCGGTTCGTCACCGCCATCTCCCCCATGCACGGCAACCAGCTGGTCCTGCTCACCCCGGACGCCGCCGGCACCGGCGAATGGAACCGCCGGGTCCTCGACGACACCCTGATCGACGGACACGCCCTGGCCTGCGGCGACTTCCTGGGGATCGGACGCGACCAGATCGCGGTGGGATGGCGCGCCATGAACCGGCCCGGGGTACGGGTCGGGATCAAGCTGCTGACCCCGCTCGACGCCGAGGGACGGGAATGGCGGACCTCGGTGGTCGACGACAACACCATGGCCTGCGAGGACCTGGCGCTGGCGGATTTCGACGGCGACGGACGGCTGGACATCGTCGCGGCGGGCCGGGCGACGAAGAACCTGGTGGTGTACTTCAACGAGACGCCCCGGCCATGACCCGCATTCCGTTCCCCGTCGGCTGCCGGGCGCTCCTGTGCCTGCTGGCCGGCCTGGCCGCCACCGCCCCCCGGGCCGGGGTCCCCGCCCACCACGTCGACCCCGCCACCGGCGTCCATCTCCACGGGGTCGGCCCCGGGAATCCCATCGTCTACGACAACGACTGGTGGTTCGACGTGTTCGACAACAACTACCTCTGGGCCCGGGCCAGCCTCGGGGAGGCGGACCTCCGCGCGAACATCGTCAGCCGGGACATGTGGAACTGGAACACCGGCTACCAGTACTCGATGGCCGAGTGCGTGGCCGACGCCCGCAAGGCCGTCGACCTGGCGCGACGAAGCGGCCTGGCGGGGATCCCGGATCCCGTCCCGGGGGCCGACCGCGCCCTGGAGCGGCCGGACAGCGGGGAGATCGGCGACACGGTGATCCATCCGACCGAGGGCTCGCGCCGGATCGTCGACGAGGCCCGTCGGGCGACACCGGAGAAGCCCCTGGTGGTGATCGCCGGCGGGCCGCTGACGACCGTCGCCAACGCGCTCCTGGCCGATCCCGGGATCGCGTCGCGTCTGGTGGTGTTCAGCCTCACCGTCAGCAACCACGGCTACAACGGGAAGGATGCGTGGAGCGCGTATGTGGTGGCGCGGAGGACGCGGCTGGTGGACTGGGGGGCGGGGGCGTTCTGGGACCGCGACTCGGTCTTCACCGCGGCCGATTTCGCCGGCCTGCCGGCCAATCCGTTCTGCGACGATCTCCGGCGCCTGATCGCATCGGACCTGGGCCGCGACAACCAGCTGGGCGACGGAGCGCCGCTGGTCTGGCTGTGGGAGTCCCGTTGCTGGCGCGGGGCGGAGGAACGGCATGCGCATTGGAACGGCCGCCATGTGGAGTTCGCGCCCACCGGGCCGGACCGCCCGGCCCACGTCCTCTGCATCCCCAAGACGGCCACGGACCTCCAGGCATCGCGGGCCGAGTACTTCCGGGTGCTGCGCCGGCCGGAACTCTTCCGCTGAGCCGCCGGCGGTGGCGCAAGACTCCTGCCGGGCTGGGGGAACAACGAAGGGACCAAGGGACGAAGAACATTTCCTGAAGGTTTTCCCGCCGGCGCGGAGACGCACAGGTTTCTGGATCTCTTCCTCTGCGCCTCAGCGCCTGCATTCGTGGCGGCGGCCGTGCTGCATCCGAGTCGGATGTCGGGGTCGGTATCGGAATCGATCTTCCTCTTCCTTCCCCCCGCCTCCCTCCGGCGCGGCGTGCCCGGCGCCCCTCGGGCCGTGGAGGGATGAACCCGCGCCA
>CAZGIK010000061.1:0-13709 GCA_964525755.1 uncultured Verrucomicrobiota bacterium | reverse complement strand
GCCCCCGGGCCGTTTCCGCGAAAACAGGACCCCTCGGAGTTTCCGGTCAGGCTCTAGGCGCCCGGCCGGCCGCTACTTCTGCGGCATGCCCGGCTCGGGCCGGCCGTTCGTGGTCAGGATCTGGAAGTGGTGCACGCCGGCGGCGTGGGGATGCCGGCTGGTCCAGACGATCCGCCGGTCCGGCGTGACCTCCACCATCGCATCGGCCCCGCCGTGGGCATGGCTGCCCACCACCGTGTTCCCGTTCGCCAGGCGCTGCGAACCGCAAGGGTCCTTGAACCGCCCGCCGACATCCCCGTTGTCGACCTGCCACGCGATCCCCCCGCGCCCGTCGAATTCCACCACCTTGTTCCCGTGGGTGAGCGACACGAGGGTGTTCCCGTTGTCGAGCCGGATGGCGGTGAACGGCCAGTTCTCGGCCGGACGCCCCCCGAGGGATTCCAGGTCGGTCGGGAGCGTGTCCACCACCCGCCCGTCCGGCGCGTACTCCTTCACGGCAAACGCCAGCAGGTGCGGCACCAGATAGTTCCCGTTCCGCAGCTGCCGGGCCATCCGGGTCTGCATGTGGACGTTGTCCGTCTCCGGCTGCAGCGGCACCTCCAGGACGATCGCCCCGGAACGGTCCACCTCCAGCAGCCGGGGCCGCCGTCCCAGCTCGGTCACCAGGGTGTTCCCGTTGTAGAGCCGCTGGGCCGTGCTGATCTCCCCGTTCTCCGGGGAAAGCCGGTGGGTGAACACCACCCGATGATCCCGGGTGACCTCCTCTACCCGGTCGGCGAAGGCGATCAGGACGTTGCCATCCGGCAGGACGAACCCATCCCGCGATCCCCCCCGGTACTCCCAGGCCAACTCATTGTCCTCCCCGACGATCGACGTCTTCGCGCCGAGGACGAGATACGCGTGGCGGATCCCGGCCGGCGCGGAAGCCGGCGGGGACGGGGGAACATCGGCGGCGCGGGCGACACACCCCAGGACCAGGCCGAGGACCATCCGGATCAGGCAGGATTTCATGGAAGAGAGTCGATCCTGCCTGCCCACGAGCCCGGACGGAAGTCCGCGATCCCGGCGATCCACCCTACCGACCCACGGGACGCCGAAAAGGGGACCGGCACGCAGCCGTCCCCCAGGAGTCAAAGAGCGCCGGCGCTGGAAACATCGACACCCGCAGCCTTGACTTTCATTCACGATTCGATGACACCGCACACACTCCCATGAAGACTCCCTCTCTTCGGCGTTCCCTCTTTTCGGTGCCCTTGCCATCCATGCTCTGACCCTCACCGGGTTGGCCCAGTACATTGCTCCGCCCTTGGACCAAGACCTCAACCCTGCTTGGCAGGAGTATATTCTGGGCCAGAATACGTCGATGCCCGCAATTCATGGCGGGGTTACCCTGAGTCCGGTTCCCGGCGGTCCCGTGTTTGTCGTCACCCGGACGTCCGGATCCACTCCCCCCAAGGTGATGGCCTTCGACCGGAACCCCGCCGCCTCCCCGTCCCTCCTTTGGGAGTTCACCCTGCCGCACGAATGCTACGCATCTCCGGCCGTGTCCAGGGACGGATCCCGATTGTTCTTGGGGACCGACGGCGGAGATGTCCTTTGCTTGTATACCGCAACCTCCGCGTCGCCACGGGTCGCCGGGAGCTGGTCCTTGCCCGCCGGGGTTACCGGCAATGCCCTTCACATTCGTTCCCATCCGGCCCTGTACGATCCCTTGGGCACCGCCGAAAGCAGTCATCGGGTGTACTTCCACTGCAACGACGGCAAGCTCCGCTCGTTCCCAACCACCGCCAACTCCCCCGTGACCGAGTACACGACAGGCAATCAGCAGCCATCCGGAGCTCTGGACGGCCACGAGGACGTGAACAGCTCCGCACCGGTAATCGATGCCAACGGCAACATCTATGTGGGCACTTCGACCGGAAAATTGCTGGGGTTCGCGCCTCTCACCACGACTGCGTTCCTCTCTGTCGACCTCACATACTCCGGCATCGCTCTCGAGGTCGAGGCCCCACCAGCGATTGGACCCAACGGTTGGGTGTACGTGGGTACCCGGCAGTATCGCATCCCATCTCAACCCTTCGCTGGGCCAGCCCATGCCTTCGCGATCGACCCAACGCTTCCCAGTAGCGTAGCGATCAAGTGGCAAAACCCGGTCCCGACCGCTGCAGGAGTTGGCCAAACAAACTACGGGGTAATTGCTTCGCCTGTAGTTGACCGGCAAGGGTATGTCTACTTCGCTGACTTTGCCCACGTCCTGACCCGATGGAACGCACTTACCGGCGTTGAGGAAAAGACAATGGGAACTCCCGGAAAGAATTGCCAAGCCCCCACTCTACTTCAGGAAGGAACCCTACTTCTCGGAACATCCGGAGGTGCGGGAGGCTTCGCCATTCTGGGCGTTCATACGCTTGAACCGTCCGGGGAGTTGGTGACCGGGTGGGTGTTTTTCCCGGATCCGCCCGATCTGGGGTCTGGCAACATATTCGGCCGATTTGCCGTCGATGCGGACGGCAACGGTTTTATCGGAGTGGAGTTGGTAACTTCGCCCAGTTCAGGTAGCGTGCGAAGCGGAAAGCTCTACAAGTTCCCCGGAAACCTCACCCGCCTCGCCATAAGCTCGTGGCCCACGCTGCAGTCCGACAGTCGGGGGGATGGGCGTGTGAATCTGGCTGATCGATACGAGTTGATCGAGCTGGCACCATTCACACCGCCGCAGGGTACCTACCCGTTGGCAGAGGTTCGGGCTGTGGAGCCGCTGGGAGGAAGTGTCGGCTACTCCTCTTCCTACTACGGTCAGACCGCGACCTATTGGTCTCCAACACAGGCCAGATCTTGGCCGGGCGGGCTACTGGTGACCCCAAGCGTGGCAACCAGCGTCCACCAGTTTGGAATGGCTGTGGGCTACCAAGGCTACTCCAGTCCCCAGCCGGTGCTGTGGCAGGGATTGGGGACTGCGGGAGCCACCAAGACGCTGCTGGACCCAAGTCCTGCAACCTTGGGCTACGCATCCGATATGACTCTCCACTCGGATGGCAATGCCGCAATCGTCGGTTACGGAACCTACTCAGGCATCGGCTATGCCCTACGGTGGATGCAACCCCTGTTCCTGCCCGAGAATCTGGGCCAGTTCCCGGGCGGCGCCGGTCAGGTCTACGGTATTTCCGCTGAGTACAGAATCTGCGGTCAGTGTCGGTTTGCTGGACAGTCTCAGATGTTCGCGTTTTACACCCGTCTCCCAGCCGGCCCGGCGCTCTCGGTCCCCGCCGAGAACCTAGGCACATTCGGCGGAACAGACAGTGCCGCTTGGGACATAAATGACCTTGGCGGGGTCGTTGGCTGGGCCCGAAACAGCGCCAATCGTCGACGGGCGTTCCGGTTTCCCGATCCGTCAACTTTCGGAACACTGAGCAGCCTCCTTCATGAACTGCCGCCGCTCCCCGGAGTCATCGGGACGACCTACAGTAGTGAAGCCTTCGGTGTCTCCACGCGGGGTCACACCGTGGGGTATGCAACTTTGGACAATGGAGCACAACGCGCCTTCCTCTATCGACCCGAGTTGGAGGGCACCGGAGATGAAATGACCAATCTGAACACCCTGCCCGACGTCGCCGGAAGCGGGTGGACACTCACAAGGGCCAACGCGATCACAGATTCCGGAATCATCGTCGGAGTTGGGACCAAGGCCGGTTCCTCCGGCACCCGTTCCTGGATCCTCATCCCCAGGATCGTCGACCCATGAAGCAGATCCGGTCGGCGCGCGGATTCACCCTGATCGAGTTGCTCGTGGTCGTCGCGATCATCGCGATCCTCGCCGGCCTGCTGCTTCCTGCCCTCACGAGGGCCAAGGCGAGCACGCGAAAAGCCGCTTGCATGAGCAATCTCCGCCAAGTCGTGATGGCATGGCATCTGTACGCCGTCGACAACGACGACAAACTGGCACCAACGAGCCTCTCTCTTTGGAATCAGGTTCCCCCGAACGGGCACGTCCCGCTCACATCGTGGTGTCCGGGGTTTTGGAGCTACACCAGCCGTGATTCGACCAATACCCGGCTCTTCATGGGACGGCACATAGGCTCCATCGGCCCCTATTTTGGAAGCCCGAAGATTCTCCGATGCCCGGCGGATTCCTCACAGGTTCCCGTGGGAAACAGCAGATTTGATGCACGCGTTCGAAGCTACTCCATTCCCCATCACGTTGGAAACTACCAGGAGCGGGTGTCGCCGACAGCTTCTCCGGTGGCGCTGACCCGACTCAGTCAGTTCTCCGCGTTTCCAAGGTCTGAGGCGATCGTCTTTCTCGATGAGCACCCCGACTTCATGTTCATCCAAAGCTTGCAACTCGATGTCGACTTCAGTCGACGAGGAGTGGCCGGTTTTGGCTACTTTTCTCTCCCGGCTAATCGACATGCCGGCGGGATGGTCGCGGGGTTCCACGACGGGCATGTGGAAGCCCATCAGTGGCGTGGCTTTTTCTCGAATCAGGAGACGACGGGCACTACCCGCCCCTATCAAGGTCGGATTGGACCCGATCTACCCTTGGCGGACCCCGACATCGTCTGGCTCTGGGACCGCTGGAACAAGGATCCCTTGGAGGACAAGTGGCGGCAGTAGATCTGGCGAGGTCGATGCTGGGACCGGGGTGGACATTCGTTGCCCGAGCAGAGGAAGAGGTGACAGGCTCGCAATTGAGCCGGGGACGGGATCCGGCTAGCCTCGCGGACATGTCGACCGGCCAACGCCCTCCGCTGCCCCGCGGGCTCCTGGTGGGCGGCCTCTTGGTCGCGCTGCTCCTGCTGGCCAGCGTCGTGATCGGGATCCTCACCGGCTTGCTGGTCGGACGCCTCTTCCCCACCAACCGCCCCGCCCCGCGGATCGCCGACACACCGTCGCTCGTCCGTCAGGTCCAAGGCCTGAACCAGCTCGTCTCGGTCCGATACGTGCTGGAGAAGGTGGTGATCTTCGAGGACGTGAAATGGTACGGGGAAAACCGCCTCCTGATGATCGCCCACGGCGTCGCCCATGCCGGGGTGGACCTCTCCCGGATGCAGCCCGGGGACATCGAGGTCGACGGGACCCGGGTCCGCCTGTCCCTGCCGCCGCCGCAGATGCTCGACGTGCACCTCGACGACCGCCGCACCCGGGTGGTCGAGCGGTCGACCGGGGTGTTGCGGGAGTACGACAAGGATCTCGAGCAGGAGGCCCGAAGGCAGGCGGTGGACCAGATCAAGCTCGCCGCCCGGGACGCCGGAATCCTGCGCGACGCCGAGACCCGCGCCGCAGCCCAGCTCCGGGATTTCCTCGGCGCGCTGGGCTTCACCGAGGTGGAGATCCGAACCCGACACGCCTCGGTGCCCCTCCCGGGCACCGACGTCCCGTCGCCGCTCCGGTGACCGGCCCGATCCGGCGACCCGCAACCCGGCGGCACAAAAGGCAACGGCGCCCCCGGTCGGGACCGGGGGCGCCGTGAGGATCGCGCGGGCGTCAGGCCCGTAGCGAGGGATGCCGCGGCATCACTTCGCGGCGGCGAAGCGTTGGGCGATGACGTTCCAGTCCACCACGTTCCAGACCGCCTTGAGGTAGTCGGCCCGCTTGTTCTGGTACTTCAGGTAGTAGGCGTGCTCCCAGACATCGACGCCGAGGAGCGGGGTGCCCTCGCATCCGGCGACCGCCTTGCCCATGACGGGGGTGTCCTGGTTCGGGGTGGAGACCACCTCGAGCTGGCCGCCGCGGGCGACCAGCCATGCCCAGCCGGAGCCGAAGCGGCCGAGGCCGGCGGCCTCGAACTTGGCCTGGAAGTCGGCGAACGAACCGAACGCCGCGTTGATCGCCGCCGCCAGGTCGCCCGACGGGGCACCGCCGGCCGCCGGGCCGAGCTGCTGCCAGAAGAAGGTGTGGTTCCAATGGCCGCCACCGTTGTTGCGCACCGCGGTCCGGATCCCCTCCGGCACGGCCGCCAGGTCGCCGATCAGCGCCTCCAGGCTGAGCGCCTCCAGCGCCGCATGGCCGGACAGGGCCTTGTTCAGGTTGTCCACGTAGGCCTTGTGATGACGGCCGTGGTGGATCTCCATGGTCAGCGCGTCGATGTTCGGTTCGAGGGCTTCCTTGGGATACGGGAGGGGGGCGAGTTCGTGTGCCATGGGTGATTTCAGGTTCTTGTGGAAGAAGTCTCCAGACCGGCAACCGGTGCGAAGCTGCGGCGATCCTAGCAGGGAGACCCCATGCCGCAAGGCGGGGAAACCCGGGTGCAAGCGGACGACAACCCACGGCAAGCCTGCGACAACCCCGCCCCTTGCCCCGGTCGGGCAGCGTCCCCTACGCTCCGACCACGATGTCTGGCGGGTGCCCCGTTCCCCACTGCCTCCCGGAAGCCTGCCGGGCGCCGGAGGTGTGCCCGCTGAACAGCGTCCGCGCCGGCACCACCGTCGTGGTGAAACGGTTGACCGCCTCCCCCGAGGTCAACCAGCGCCTCCGCGAGATGGGATTCGGCGAGGAGCAGCGGGTGAAGGTGCTGAACCTGCAGTCCAACCTCCTCTGCCAGGTCTGCAACGCCCGGCTGGGCCTCAGCGCCCGGCTCGCCGAATCGATCCTGGTCCAGCCGCTGTCCCCCGGACGGATCGCCGCGTGAACCCTCCCCCGACGCCGGCCGATTCCCCCACCCTCGCCTCCCTGCCCCCCGGTGGCCGGGCCGTGATCGTGGGGATCGACATCCCGCCCGACCAGCGGGGTCGCCTGCTGGAGATGGGCCTGCTGGCCGGCACCCCGGTCGAACTGGTCCGCTTCGCCCCGCTGGGCGACCCGGTGGAGATCAAGGTGCGCGGCTACCACCTGTCCCTGCGCCGACACGAAGCCGAACGGGTGCGGGTCCGCCCCGCCTGATCCCCACCGCGCCGCCGCGCCCGAGACTCCCCATGTCGTCCGTCGCCGCTCCCTTCCAGGTGGTCCTCACCGGAAACCCGAACTGCGGGAAGACCACCCTCTTCAACGCCCTCACCGGTCTCCGGGCACGCGTCGGCAACTACGCCGGCGTGACGGTGGAACGCAAGGAGGGCGCCCTCCTGGGGGCCCCGGTCCGGCATCCGGTCACCCTCCTCGACCTCCCGGGCACCTACAGCCTCAGCCCGCAGTCGCTCGACGAACAGGTCGCCCGCGACGTGCTGTTCCAGCGCCTGCCCGAGGTTCCGCCCCCCGGCCTGGTGGTGGTGGTGGTGGACGCGTCGAACCTCCAGCGGAACCTCTACTACGCCACCCAGGTGATCGAGCTCGGCCACCCGACCGTCCTCGCCCTGAACATGGTCGACGTGGCCCGCGAGAACGGGCAGGAGATCGACACGGCGTCGCTCTCCAAGGCGCTGGGTGTCCCGGTGTTCCCCCTCGTCGCCAGCACCGGCGAGGGCTTGCCCGCCCTCCGCGACCACCTGGTGGCCGAGGCCGCCCACACCGGCACCCGGCACGTCATCCCCCGGGAGTTCAACGAACTGCCCGAGGTCTTCGGACGTGAGGCCCAGGCCATCGAGGAGCGGCTGGAGGAACTTTTCCCCCACCGCCAGCGTCTGGCCGCGGCCGAGGCGCTGCTGATCCTGTCCGACGACCGGGTCCTCGACGCCCATCCGGATCACTATCCGGAGCCCATCCGGGAGGCGGTCCGCGGAGCCCGGGCACGGCTTGAGGCGGCCGGGGTGGACTGGCGGAGCGCGGCGATCGAGGCGCGCTACGCCCGGGTGTTCGCCATCCAGCAGCACGTCACCACCGAGACCGCCCCCCCGGGTGAGACCTTCTCGGACCGCGTCGACCGCATCCTCACCCACCGGGTGTGGGGGCTGATGGTGTTCGTCGGGCTGATGGCCCTGATGTTCCAGGGGATCTTCACCTTTGCCGAGCTGCCGATGGGCTGGATCGAGGGGGGGGTGGACCTGCTGGCCGACCAGGTGAGCCGGGCCCTGGGCCCGGGCGACCTGCAGGACCTGCTGGCCAACGGAGTGATCAAGGGCGTCGGCGCGGTGGTGGTCTTCCTCCCCCAGATCTGCCTGCTGTTCCTCTTCATCGCCCTCCTCGAGGACACCGGGTACATGGCCCGGGCCGCGTTCCTCATGGACCGCCTCATGTCCCGGGTCGGCCTGCACGGGAAGAGCTTCATCCCGATGCTCTCGTCGTTCGCCTGCGCCATCCCCGGCATCATGGCCACGCGGACCATCGAGTCCCCGAAGGACCGCCTGGTGACCATCCTGGTCGCGCCCCTGATGAGCTGCTCGGCCCGGCTGCCGGTCTACACCGTCCTGATCGCCGCCTGCATCCCGTCCACCCGGCTGTTCGGCGTGTTCGGGCTGCCCGGGCTGACGCTGCTCGGGATGTATCTCCTCGGGATCGTCGGGGCGCTGGGGATGGCCTGGCTGTTCAAGCGCACGCTGCTCCGGGGCGAGCCGCCGATGCTCATCCTCGAGCTCCCGCCCTACAAACGTCCGGTCCTCCGGGTGGTGCTCCGCCACATGTGGGACCGGGCGAAGCTGTTCCTCCGTCGGGCCGGAACCGTGATCCTCGGGATCAACATCCTCCTCTGGTTCCTCGCCACCTACCCGCGCAGCGCGGCCGAACCGGCCCTGGCCGCCCGGCAGGCGGCGCTCGACGGACGGATCGCCGCCCTCGAATCCGCCGGCGGCGCGGAGGAGACGCTGTCCGGCCTGGTCGCCGAGCGGGAACAACTGCGGAAGGACCAGGCGGGCGACGCCCTCCGGCACTCCCTGGCCGGCCGGCTCGGACAGCTCATCGAACCCGCCATCCGCCCGCTGGGCTTCGACTGGAAGATCGGCATCGGCCTCGTCGCCTCCTTCGCCGCCCGCGAGGTGTTCGTGAGCACGATGTCCGTGGTGTACAACGTCGGGGAGTTCTCGGACGACGACGAGGGCACCCGGAGCCTGGCGGACGTCCTGCAGGCGGAGCGACGTCCGGATGGCACCCCGGTCTACACCATCCTCACCGGCCTCACCCTCATGGTGTTCTACGTGTTCGCCCTCCAGTGCGTCAGCACCATCGCCGTGGTGCGCCGGGAGACGAACACCTGGAGCTGGCCGCTCTTCCAGCTGGCCTACATGACGGGAATGGCCTGGATCCTGGCCTTCGCCACCCGCCACATCGGCCTGGCCCTCGGGGCGGCCTGATCAGCGGAAGGGCTCGGCAGGAGCCTCGCGCCACCGTTCCGACCGGGCGCCCACCCACCCGCGGTGGCGCGAGCGTCCCCGCGAGCCCCTTCCCGCCGCACTGCCATCTGGACTGCGGTGGCAGGGCGAAGCGTCGACACCGCTTGGGACCGGAAAGGCCACGCGGCACCGGCCGCCTGTCGGCGTCGGCTACGAGAAGCGGTGGAGGCACGGAAGGGCTCGGCCGGGTCCCTTGCGTTCCGGGTGCCGATGACGAACCATGGTTCTCACCATGACCGCCCCTGTCGCACCCGACCTCACCCGACGCCCGGCCCGCAGTCCCCGCGTCCGTCTTGGGGATCACGTGACGTTCGGCGGACGCCCCTGATCCCGGTCGTTTCGCCGGGAATATTCCGGCGGCGAACCGGCTCCCAGTGAGACTGTCGCCTCCGCCATGCCGTCCTCCCCAACCTCCACCGCCCGCGCGACCTCCGTCGCCCGGTGGATCCTGTTCGCCCTGGCGGGCATCGCGGCGCTCTGGGCCATCCGCCATCTCCCGCTCCAGGACTGGCTCCACTCCGCACTCAACGCGGTCGCCGCCCTCGGTCCCTGGGGACCGGCGTTGTTCATCCTGATCTACATCATCGCCACCGTCCTGCTCGTCCCCGGCTCCGCCCTGACCCTCGGGGCCGGGGCCTTGTTCGGTGTCGCTTGGGGTTCGGTCTACGTGTCCATCGCCTCGACCCTCGGGGCGACCTGCGCCTTCCTCCTCGGACGCCACGCCGCGCGGGGTGCGGTCACCCGACGCCTCGCCGACGACGCCCGGTTCGCCGCGATGGACGAGGCCGTTGCCGAGGAAGGGTGGAAGATCGTGGGCCTCATGCGCCTGTCGCCGGTGTTTCCGTTCACCCTGCTGAACTACGCCTTCGGCCTCACCCGGGTCCGGCTGATGCACTACGTCCTGGCCTCGTGGATCGGCATGATGCCCGGCACGGTCCTCTACGTGTACCTAGGATCCCTCGCCCAGGCGGCCGCCGGACAACGCACCCGGTCCGCCGCCGAGTGGACCCTCTACGCCGCCGGCCTCGGGGCGACGGCCGGTGTCACGGTTGTCATCACCCGCATCGCCCGACGCGCCCTCGCCCGGCGGATCGCCCCGCCGGACACCGGGACGGCACGGGAGACCGGGTAGCCCAGCCGGTATTGCAGTCCAGCACATGCGGCAATACCGTCATTCCATGGCGACGATCACCTGCAAGCTTCCCGAGGCGCTGGATGCGGAGTTGGAGGCCGTGGCGGAAAAACGGGGCGTTTCCAAATCGGAGGTGATCCGCGAGGCCCTCGAGGCGAGCCTGCCCGAGCAGCGGCGGCGTGCGGGGCTGTCGGCCTTCGACGTCATGAAGCCGGCCTGCGGAATCCTCAAGGACGGCCCCCGTGACCTGGCCACGAACCCGGAACACATGAAGGGGTTCGGACGTGACTGAAGCCGTCATTCTGGACACCGGTCCCCTGGTCGCATTCCTGCACGCGAACGAGCAGCACCATGACTGGGTGGTCGACCAACTCAGGACCCTGCCACCCCGGTTCCTGACCTGCGAAGCCGTCCTGACCGAGTGTTCCCACCTGGTCGGATTCGCCCCGAGCGCCATGGCCCAGATGGACGAATGGCTGGAACGCGGCGTCCTCCGGTTGCCATTCCAGTTCCTCCCGGAACGCCAGCGGGTCCTTCGGCTGATGCACACCTACCGCAACGTGCCGATGTCGTTCGCCGATGCCTGCCTGGTCCGCATGGCGGAGCTGTATCCGGGTCTGCCGGTGTTCACACTGGACACCGATTTTCGGGTCTATCGGAAGAACGGTCGGGAGCGCATCGAATCCATCCTCCCGTCGTGATCCGCCCCGACGCCCGCCCGGACATCGGCCGAACCCCATGCACACCGCCCCCGATCCCGCCGACCCGAACGACCGCCTCCTGCTGGCTCAGGTGCACCCGCCCGACTGGCGCAACCCCGCCCCGGCATCGCGCTACGACCTGGTGGTGATCGGCGGCGGCACCGCCGGCCTCGTCACCGCCGCCGGGGCGGCCGGGCTCGGCGCCCGGGTGGCCCTCGTCGAGCGCCACCTGCTCGGCGGGGACTGCCTCAACACGGGCTGCGTGCCGTCCAAGTCCCTCCTCCGGAGCGCCCATGCCGCCGCCGCGATCCGTGAGGCGTCGGAACTGGGCGTGCAGGCCGACCGCACGACGGTGGACTTCGCCGCGGTGATGGACCGGGTCCGACGCATCCGGGCAGGCATCGCTCCCCACGACGGCGCCGCACGCTTCGCCGGGCTGGGTGTCGACGTGTTCCTCGGCAACGCCCGGTTCGTCGATGACCGGTACGTGGACGTCGACGGCGTCCGCCTGCCGTTCCGTCGGGCGGTGATCGCCACCGGGGCGCGGGCCCGGATGCCCGACATCCCCGGCCTCGCCGACGCCGCCCCCCTGACCCACGAGTCGGTGTTCCAGCTCACGGATCGGCCGTCGCGCCTCGCCGTGCTCGGCGGGGGACCCATCGGGTGCGAACTGGCCCAGGCCTTCCAGCGGCTGGGCTCGGCCGTGACCCTGATCCACAACAAGGCCACGCCCCTCGACCGGGAGGATCCCGACGCCGCCGCCATCGTCCGCACCGCGCTCGAACGCGACGGCATCCGGCTCGTCACCTCGGCCCGGGTCGGACGGGTGGAGACCCGGGGGAACGTCCACCAACTCCACGGAGTCGACAGCACCGGGGCGCCCTTCACGGTGGAGGCCGATGCCATCCTGATCGCCGCCGGACGGGTGCCCAACGTGGAAGGCCTGGGACTGGAATCGGTGGGTGTGGCCCACGACCGGCGGCGCGGGGTGCACGTCGACGACTTCCTGCGGACCACCCATCCCCGGATCTACGCCTGCGGCGACGTCTGCCTGAAGTGGAAGTTCACCCACGCGGCCGACTTCGCGGCGCGGATCGTGATCCAGAACGCGCTCTTCGCCCTCGGCCCGGTCGGACGGCGTCGGGTCAGCGCCCTGAACATGGCCTGGTGCACCTACACCGATCCGGAGGTGGCCCACACCGGACTCACCCCGGCCGAGGCCGAGTCCGCCGGCATCCCGACCGACACCTTCACCCAGCCCTTCGCACGGGTCGACCGCGCCATCACCGAGTCGGACGCCGGGGGATTCGTGCGGATCCATGTCCGCCGCGGGACGGACCGGATCGTCGGGGCGACGATCGTCGGGGCAGGCGCCGGGGATCTCATCAGCGAGGTCTCGGTGGCCATAGCCGGCGGGATCGGCCTGGGTCGGATCGCCTCGGTGATCCATCCCTATCCAACCCGCGCCGAGGCGATCCGGCAGATCGGCGACCAGTACCGGCGCACGCGGTTGACACCGACCGGACGACGGGTGCTGGGGTTGCTGCGGCGGTTGAAGGGGTGACGGTTTCCGGGCATCCGACCAAGGTCGGATACCAACCCCTCCCCGGATTCGGGACCATCGTCCCTGATGATCAGCCTTCGACCGTCCCTCTCTGTACTCCTCTCTTCCGCCGCCCTCGCCGTGGCGACCAAGGCAGTCGCCGTGTCCTTCACCTTCGCCGGGACAACGGCCTCCATCAGCGACACGGGCAACCTCATTCCCGGGATGTTCTCACTTGGCGCGCCGATGACTGGTTCGCTGTTCTACGACCCGGGAATGGCGGGTCCCGACGGGCAGCCGGCGGTTGGAACAGGAAACTATGGCTTCACCGGCGCGAATGCCGGCGGATTCGTGTTCTCCTTCGAATCCAACGGCGTGACCGTCTCCAGCACACTGACCGTTTCCGCCCCGTTCAACACCGTCACCGTGGTGAACGGGGAATCGTCGGACCGGATCAGCTACATCGCACAACCGACCGCCTTCACCGGTGGGTCCATCCCCGCTGCTCTCACCTCGTCCTATGCCTCGCTGGAGCTGTACGACCTCTCGGCGACGGCATTTTCCGGTGATGATCTCCCGGACTTCGCCCCGACGATCGATCTGTTTCCGAATACCCGTCGGCTGTCGTTCCTGACGACCGACGGCAATGGCACGTGGTCGGAGGTCCGGTTCAACATCGATACATTGACCCCGGTGCCCGAGCCCGGCGAATGGGCGGCGATTGCCGGCGGTGGGCTGGCCGCGTTCGCGGCGATCCGTCGCCGTCGCCTCGGTCTCGTTCGTGGCGGAGGCCGATAGACCGCCGGGGCCTCCGGGCTCCGGAGCCACGGCGGATTGACCATCCGCCGCCACAGACGGCCGGCCGGAACGGTGGCGGCTACGGACGGAGGGTGTCGGCCCCTCGGGCCGTGGAGGGATGAGCCCGCGCCAGCGGGAGAGTCCGACGGGGTCCGCAAGGACCCCGCAGGGTTGGGGGTGAAGCCAGGACCGGCCGCCTACCGGCGGCGGCTACGGGCGTCAGGCGTCGGCCCCTCGCCCTTCGCCCCTTCCGGAGCGCCGTGCTCCGTCACGGCGTGCCCGACTGGCCCTCGGGCCGTGGAGGGATGAACCCGCGTCAGCGGGTGAGTCCGACGGGGTCCGTC
>CAZGIK010000060.1:0-13885 GCA_964525755.1 uncultured Verrucomicrobiota bacterium | reverse complement strand
TGGCGCGTTCGTGGCGGAGGCCGATAGGCCGCCGTTCCCGAGCCCCGCAGCCCCCCGGCGGATTCATCATCCGCCGCCACCTGGCGCGTTCGTGGCGGAGGCCGGTAGGCCGCCGTGCCCGGAGCCCCGCAGCCCCCCGGCGGATTCATCATCCGCCGCCACCTGGCGCGTTTGTGGCGGAGGCCGATAGGCCGCCGTGCCTGAAACCCGCCTTGTTCCCGACTCGGCGGTGTGCCAAACACGGAACGGAGATTTCCCCCTGAACATGAACCCGAATCCCGTTCTCCGTCTCGCGGCCATCATGGCCGGTGCCGCCCTGTTCATCCTGCCGGCCGTTGCCGATCCCTACGCCCAGGCGGTGGTCGCCGCCGAGATCCTCGACGGCAATGTCGGCAACAACCAATCCGACCCCGCCGCCGCCCTGGGTGCGCCGGACGGCGGCTACCTTTCCCTGGGCGGTCCGGGGGCGTGGATCCTGCTCGACATGGGGGCCGATTCCCCGGTGCTGGACGGGGCCGGACCCGACCTCGAGGTGCGCGAGATCGGGTCGGCCTTCGGGGGTGTGGACGAGAGCTACCGGGTGCTGGTCTCCAACTCGACCGACACCAATTCCTTTGTCCTGGTGGGAACCGGGCGGGCCTTGAGCCTGCTCGACATCGCCCCGTCGGGTCTCGCGTCGGCCCGCTACGTCTGGATCCAGGACCTGGCCACCGAGACGTTGAACACGCCGACGCCCGGGTCCGACATCGACAGCCTCCGGGCCCTGCACTTCAGCGGAGGCGACTCGGAGGTTCCCGCCCCCACGGGGGTGAGGCTCCGCATGACCGGGCAGGGGGTCTGGATCTCCTGGAATCCGTCCACCGCCACCAACCTCACCGGGTACGCCATCCGCCGCAGCCTCGACGGGGTGTCCTTCGGGAGCAGTCCGGATGCGGTCCTGAGTGCCGACGAGACCGCATGGCACGACGTGAACATGCCGGCGCTGGCCGGGGTGTACTACGCGGTGAGCGCGCTGGCCGGGGCCCTGGAAAGCGTGCTGACGGTGGTTGGGGTGCCGTCGGCCGAGGTGGCCGTAGCCGGTTCGACGGTGATCCACCTGGGGGATGATTCGGCTCCGGCGTGGGAGGTGCCCGAACCGCAGGCGGCGGCCACCTTCACCTTCACCCTGGCGGCGCCGGCCGGCGGGCCGGAGGCCGAGTTGACGCTCGACGTGTTCGACGTGGACTTCGGGAGCAGCCCGATCCTGATGAACGGGGCGCGGGTCGCGGTGGTGCCGGTCCAGAACGCCGAGTCGTGGGCCACCCGCACCGTCCGGTTCGCCGCGGGCGCCCTGCAGCCGGGGATCAACACGCTGACCATCCTGCCCCGCAACTCGGGGGGCGGCTCGACCGGCAATCTCGACGACTTTCAGGTCCGCAACCTCACCCTCCGGATCGCCGGGGACCCGTCGGCCATCGCTCTGTACACGGCCACCCGCATCACCCGGGTCGCGGCCGATGCCGACACGGTCACGCTGCGCTGGGTGGTGGAGCAGACGCCGGGGCTGTTGCCGGTCGACTGGCAGGTCGTCTCGGACCCGATCGAGTGGACCGGGGAGCTGACGCCGGCCAACGGGTTCTTCCGCCTGCGCGAGGCGCCTTGACCGCAGGGCGTTGCGCGTCGACACCTGTCGCGCATGTCCTGCACGCGCCCCGTGGCTATCCGACGAGCCGCCCTGGTCCTCCTGTCGTTCCTGGCGATCCGTGGGTCGGCGGACGTGGTCCTCAACGAGGTGCTGGCGGACAACCGGGGGGTGGTGGCCAACGGACCGGACTTCCCGGACTATGTGGAACTGGTGAACCGGGGAGCCGCTCCGGTGGCGCTGGACGGCTGGAGCCTGACCGACGACCCGGCCCAGCCGCGGCGGTATGTGTTCCCGGTCGGGACATCGATCCCCGCGGGGGGACGGCTGGTCGTGTGGTGCGACACGGCGGTCGCCTCCCCCGGACTGCACTCCGGCTTCGGCCTCGGGGCCTCGGGGGATCGGGTCCAACTGTATCGGGCCGACGGCACCACGGTGGCCGACGAGGTGGAGTTCGGCTTCCAGGCCGCCGACCTGGGCCTGGGTCGGGTGCCCGACGGCACCGGCGACTGGGCTTTGAACGTGCCCAGTCCGCTGGAGCCGAATGTCGGCCAGGCGGTGGCCGTGGGGCCGGCCCTCCGGATCAACGAGTGGATGGCCCGTCCGACGGCCGGTGACGACTGGCTGGAGGTGTTCAACCCGGAGGATCTCCCGGCGGCCATGGGGGGGATGGTCCTGACCGACCGCGACTCCGGGACCCCGGCCAACCGGGCCGTTCCCGGGCTCTCCTTCATCGTCGCCGGGGGGCATCGCCAGTTCTTCGCGTCCGACCTCCGCCAGCCGGACGCCGACCATCTCGACTTCCGGCTGGGGGCCGATGGCGAGACGCTGACCCTTTACGCTGCCGACCGGTCGACGGTGGTGGATCGGGTGACATACGGGGTGCAGGTCACCGACATCTCCCAGGGTCGGGTTCCCGACGGGGGCGACACGACCGCCGACTTCACCATCCCGTCGCCCGGGCGGGCCAACACGGGCGACGTGGTCGGCGTGGTGGTCAACGAGGTCCTGAGCCACAGCGACCCGCCGTTCGAGGACGCCATCGAGCTGCACAACCCCACCGCGGCACCGGTGGACATCGGGCACTGGTGGCTGAGCGACTCCGTCTCCGAGCCGCGCAAGTTCCGCATCCCGGCCGGCACGGTGATCCCTCCGGGCGGGTTCGTCGTGTTCTACGACGTCCAGTTCGGTGCCGGTGAGACCGGGTTCTCGTTGAGCTCCTACGAGGGCGACAGCGTGGTGGTGTCGTCGGGCGACGCCGCCGGCAACCTGACCGGACAGCAGACGCGGGTCCGGTTCGGCGCCCTGCGGAACGGCCTCACGGTCGGGCGTGTGCCCACGAGTGTCGGCGTGGATTTCGCCCCGCTGGCGCGGATGACGTTCGGACGGGACACGCCCGTCTCGCTGGCCGAGTTCCGGCTGGGGGGCGGGGCGACGAATTCCGGTCCGCGGGTCGGGCCGGTGGTGGTCACCGAGATCCATTTCCAGCCCGACGGCGACGTCACCGACGAGTTCATCGAGCTGCACAACCCCACGGCGGCCCAGGCGCCGTTGTTCCATCCGTCCGACCCGGGCGCCGCCGCCCGGTTGAGGGACGGGGTCAGCTTTGATTTCCCTCCCGGGACGATCCTGCCGCCCGGAGGGTTCGCCCTCGTGGTGGGATTCGACCCGGCCGATGCCGTCCGCCTGGCCGCCTTCCGCTCGCGATACCCGGTGCCCGCCGGGGTCCCGGTGTTCGGCCCCTGGTCGGGTCGGCTGAGCGACTCGGGCGAGGCGCTGGAGTTGCAGCAGCCCGACGAACCGCAGGGGCCCACCTCGCCCAACCCCGGGTTTGTTCCCTACGAGGTGGCGGAGCGGATCCGCTATTCCCCGGGCGCACCCTGGCCGACCGGCGCCTCGGGCACGGGGAACTCCCTGCAGCGGCGGGAGCCGCTCGCCTATGGCAACGAGCCGTTGAACTGGATCGCGGCCGCGCCGACGCCGGGAACCCTGGCCGCGGCGGATCCCGACCGCGACGACGACGGTCTGCCCGACGACTGGGAGCTGGCCAACGGACTGGATCCGGACGATGCCGACGATGCCGGACTCGACCGGGATGTCGACGGCCAGTCGAACCGGGACGAGTACGTGGCCGGGACCGATCCTCGGGATCCGGCCAGCCTGTTCCGCATCGACAGCCTGCTCACCGGCCCGTCGGAATGGCGGGTGACGTTTCCCGCCGTGGCAGGTCGGGCCTACACGGTTCAGTTCCGACCGGACATCGGCGGGGGCGGATGGCAGACCGTCGCCACCGTGCCGACGGTGGCCATCACGGGAACGGGCGGCGCGACGTTCCCGCCGCCCGCCGGGCCGTCCGGCATCCTGCGGATGACCGTCCGCTTCGGCGAGTAGCTAGCCCGTCGCGGCGACACCCGTCCGGAGGGTCCCGGCCTGCCGACGGATCGCCGCCCGTTCCTCCGCGCCCAGCCGGGAGAGGTTGCGGACCTGCAGGGCCATCCGCGGATTGGCGGCCAGCCGGGACTCGTGCCGGTCGAGGAAGTCCCAGTAGAGGGTGGTGAACGGGCAGGCCCGCGGGCCGGTGGCCTGTGCGGGATCGTACGGGCATCGGGCGCAGTGGTTGGACATCCGCTGGATGTACTTCCCGGTCGCCACATAGGGCTTCGAGGCCATCACGCCACCGTCGGCGTACTGGGACATCCCGAGGGTGTTGGGGAGCTCGACCCATTCGACGGCATCCACGTACACCGAGAGGTACCAGCGGTGCACCTCGCGCGGATCGACGCCGAGCAGCAGGGCGAACAGGCCCGTGACCATCAGGCGCTGGATGTGGTGGGAGTAGCCGAGGTCGAGGGTCTGTCGCAGTGCGTCGCCGAGGCAGGCCATGGGGGTTTCGCCGGTCCAGTAGAATGCCGGCAGCGGCAGGTCGGCCCCGAGCGCGTTGCGGTCGACGTATCCCGGCATGTGCAGCCAGTACACACCGCGGACGTACTCCCGCCAGCCGAGGATCTGTCGGATGAAGCCCTCGGCGGCAGCCAGCGGCACGTGTCCCGATCGCCATGCCGTCTCCGCCGCCGAGAGGACCTCGCGGGGGTCGAGGAGGTGGAGGTTGAGCGCCGCGCTCAGGCGCGAGTGGTAGAGCCAGGGTTCGCCGGACCACATCGCGTCCTGCCAACGCCCGAAATGGGGAAGCCGGTTCCCGATGAAATCCGTCAGCGCCGACCGGGCCTGTTCCGAGGTGACCGGCCAGTCGAAGCGTGTTGCCGACCCGGGATGCGTGGGGAAGCGCCGGGCCACCAGATCCAGCACGCCGCGGGTGATCCCGTCCGGCGGGAAGGTCCGGGGCGGTGGAATCCGGTCGGGTCCCTCCCGGCCGAATGCCTCGCGATTGTCCGCATCGAAGTTCCACTGCCCGCCGGCCGGCTCGTCGCCATCCATCAGGATGCCGGTCCTCCGTCGCATCTCGCGGTAGAAGTACTCCATCCGTAGCTGGCGACGTCCGGCGGCATGACGGGCGAACTCCGCCGTGGAGCAGAGGAAATGGCGGTCCTCCCGGATTTCCAGCGGCATCCCGGCGTCCTCCATCGCGGTCCGCAGCTCCTCCCGGACACCCCATTCGCCCGGCTCGACCAGGAGGACCCGGGTCGGGCGGATCCGGGCGACCGCGGCCGCCAGCTGGGTGCCGAGGGTCTCCGCCCCGGGCGGACCGGAATCGGGTCGCACCGTCCGCCCGTTGCCCCACGAGGCGGAGCTGTCGTCGAGTTCCCGATACAGGACCGTCCACCCGCGTTCCCGGAGGGCGTCGCGGAAGTGACGCATGGCCGACAGGAACACGGCGGTCCGCGTCTTGGAACTCCAGGTCCGGATGGTTTCCCCGGCCACCTCGGCCATCCAGACCCGGTCCGTTGCCGGGTCGAAACCGTCGAAGGCCGCCGAGTCGGCCGACAGTTGGTCGCCCAGCACCACCACGAGGGATCGGGTGGATGTCGTCCCCGCGGTCATGCGGTCGCCGATCGATCGGCACCGGCCGCCACCGATTCCCACTCGTCGGCCGTCCGCGTGAGGTCTGCCGCCCGGTCCCGGAGCTTCTTCACCATGTAGCGTCCGAGCGGCAGGCGAAATGGCGCACGGCCCGCGCGCACCAGATCCACCAGGGTGGCGGCCGCGCGGTCGGGGTCGCCCGGCTGTCGTCCGTCCAGCGTGGCGAGGACCGTTCCGAAACGCCCGACCGTCCGTTCGTAGTCGGCGCCCTGGGTGGCGCTTCGCTGCAGGGAGCGACCCACGAATCCGGTCCGGAAGGGACCCGGTTCGACGAGGGTGACACGGATTCCGAGGCCCGCGGTCTCGGCGCGGAGGCTTTCCGAGAGGGCTTCCAGGGCCGCCTTGGCCGCGCCGTAGGCGCCGAATCCCGGGTAGTTGCCCACCGCGGCGGCCGCGGTCACCTGGACGATGTGACCGGACCGTTGGCGGCGCATGGGCGGGAGCACCGCCCGGGTGAGCGCCAGGGGGCCGAGGAAGTTCACCTCCAGGCAGCGGCGCACCTCCGCGTCGCCGGCGTCCTCGACCGACCCCAGCAGCCCCGCGCCCGCGTTGTTCACCAGGACATCGATCCGTCCCCAGGTTGCCACCGTGTCCGCAACCGCCGCGGTCACCCGGGTGGCATCGGTGACATCGAGGGGGAGGATCCGGCACCGGTCGGGTGCCATCGCCTGGAGTGATGCCAACGATCCGGGCTGTCGGGCGGTGGCCACCAGGCGGTCGCCCGCAGCGAGCACGGCACGGGCGATGGCGTTCCCGAGGCCGCCGGAGCATCCGGTGACGAGCCAGACCTTGGATTCGGAGGGGAGTGCGCTGTCCATCGGACGGCCACCCTAGGGTGGATCGTTTGATCTGCAACCGGTCGGGGCATGGAGGGCACGGCGGCCTATCGGCCTCCGCCACGAACGCTGCGCTCCGGACAGTCTACCCCTTCGGAAGGCGCCGCCCCCGGGCGCAGACCGGCCAGGGGGCACCGGCCGCACCGTCGCGGACCGGCCAGACCTCGTCGTGGCGGGCGACGGTCGGGCACACGTGCCATGGCAGGGCGTACACGTCCGCGCCCACCGGGAAGGCGTCGGCATGCGGAGTCTCCACCACGAGGTGCTCCTCGTTCTGTCCCACCAGGGTGGTGTCGGGGAGGTTGAGGAACACCACCCGGGGCCAGGGCATCTCGGCCGCGACCGCCTTGTGGCCGAGGTCCAGGCAGAGTCGCCCGGGCCGCGGGCGGCTGACCACCCGGGTGAGCAGCACGGCGGCCGGGAGGAAGGGCAGGTCGGGCATCCGGCTGGCGTACCCGGCATCCCACAGGACGGTCGTTCCCGGACTCAGCTCGACATCGGCACGTCGGGCGTGGAACGGGAAGGTGGGGGAGCCGCCGGCGATGATCCGGGGCACGGAGAGGCCGTCCGCCCGGAGCCTTTCGGCGAGGATCCCCACCGGGGCGAAGGCCGCGTCGGCCGCGGCCGCCCGTTCCGTCGGGTCGGACTGGTGCAGGTGCCCGTCGTAGGCGTGCAGCCCCCCGGCGACGAGCGAGGGGCGGGATGCCACCTGTCGATAGAGTTCCCCGGCGGGTTGGCCGGGCGCGATGCCGGTGCGGTGCTGGCCGATGTCGAGGTCCACGAGGACCTCGACACGGGTCCCGGCGGCGGTGGCGGCGCGGGCGAGGGCGTCGACCGATTCCGGGTTGTCGACCAGGCAGCTGAACCGGGTGTGCGGGTGGCGGCGCGACAGTTCGAGGAACCCGGCGATGAGGGGACCGACCGGCTGGTAGGCGAGGAGGATGTCGATGCCCCCGGCCCCGGCGGTCATGTCCGCCTCGGCGATGGTGGCCGCCTTGAACCGGGTGATTCCCCGGGCGACCTGACGGGCCACCAGCTGCGGGAGCTTGTGGGTCTTCACATGCGGCCGGAGGCGGGCCGGATCCCCGGCGATCCGCAGCATGGCGTCGAGGTTGGCCCCGATCCGCTCCTCGTGGAGGAGCAGGGCCGGCGTGGGAAGGTCGGCCGCATTGCGGACCGCGTACCAGGCGGGGGTCATGGGGTGGGGGTTTCGGGACGGACGGCGCCACCGCCGAAGAGGTCGCCCTGCACCGCGGCCGGGGCGGCTTCATCCCCGGTGCCGAGCTCGGCCAGCAGGCTGCGGAATCCCCAGCGCCGATACATCGACCGGAGCGTCTCCACGTCCGGATCGCCGGCCACGAGGGATCCGAGCTCCGGGCCATCGGCAAGGTCGCACCGGAGGCGGACCATCCGCTGGTTGCGTCGGACCGCCGGCTCCGCCGTCGCGAGGGCGGCGCGCTGGGAGTCGGACCGGATCTCCGGGAGCCGGGCGTACAGCGCGTCCACGGTCCCGAAGCGGCCGAGCAGGTCGGCGGCGGTCTTCGGACCGACCCCGGGCACCCCGGGGATGTTGTCCACGCTGTCGCCGACCAGCGCGAGCCAGTCCACCACCTGGACCGGTTCCACCCCGGTCTTCGCCACCACGTCCGATGCGGTCCAGAGCTTCTCCGACTTGTCGTTCGGGTTGAAGATGCGGATGCGGTCGTCGACCAGCTGGAGGAAGTCCTTGTCCGAGCTGGCGATCACCACCTCCCAGCCGGCGGCGGCCGCCTGGCGGGCGTAGGTGCCGATCCAGTCGTCCGCCTCGGTCCCGTCGCGGCAGAGTTGGGGGCAGCCGAGCGCATCGAGCCACTCCTCCAGCTGGGGCAGCTGGAGGGCGAGGTCATCGGGGGTGGGTGGCCGTTGTGCCTTGTACTCGGGAAGATCCGCGAGCCGCTCCGTCGCCAGGCCGCCGTCCCAGACCACCAGTTGGTGGGTGGGCCGGAGGAGGCCCAGCAGCTTCTGCCGCATCTTGATGAACCCGTAGAGCGCGTTGGTGGGGGCGCCATCGGGGCCGTGGAGGGAGCGGATCGCGTGGAACGCGCGGTAGGCGTAGGCGTGGCCATCCACCAGCAGGAGCCGGGATCCTGTCGGGGTCTGGAGTGCCGCGGGGACGGACATGCGGGCGACCGTATCCCCGGCGCCGGTCCGCGCCCAGTCCCGAGAGCCCGAGCGGAAACTCCAGGGGTGGCCGGCCGGAAGGAGCCAGTATCGCATTGCGGGATCCGGTCTTCGGAAACACCGTGGACGGGGTCGGCGGGACCGTCGGCCGGCAGAGCGGTCGGGCCCTTAGCTCAGCGGTTAGAGCAGGGGACTCATAATCCCTTGGTCGTCGGTTCGAATCCGACAGGGCCCACCAACTGCCCGGCCTCCCGGCCCGTGACGAAGCGGCGGCTTGCCCCGGCCCGGGGTTTGCCGTAGGGCAGTCGGCAGGAGCCGCCATGTCCCTGACCACCGCCCTTCCCTCATCCCCCCGCCCCCGTCGCCCGGGTGTCGCCCGGGGGTTCGTCCTCGCCGTGCTGACCGCGTTGGCCGTCGTCCCCCTCCACGCCGAGCCGGTGACCTTCGCCCTCGATCCGGCCCGCAGTTCGGTGACCATGGGCGGGACGGTGTCGACTCTCGGGCAGACGGCCCCGTTGCAGGAGCAGGCGGCCGGCAGCCTCACGGCCCGGTATTCCGGGACGATTCCCGTCGAGCTCGGCGAGGGGACGATCCGGTTCCTGCCGGGGGGCGGCATGGTTCCGGCGGAGGATCGGGCGTGGCAGCCGATGTCGGGCGGGGCCGAGGGATCGGCGCCGGCGAGCTACGGCACGAAGGCCACCCTGCTGATCTTCAACATCCTCCCGGTGAACGCGGTGGCGGCCAGCCGGGGGCTGGTGTTCGACACGGGCAGCCCCGAGCTCCCGGTGACCGGTGGCACCTTCCCGACCGCCGACCTCGCGGTGCAGTTCGCCGCGGAGAGCGGCTCGCTGGTGGACTACCGGGTGACCGGGCAGCTGAGCCTGGAGGGCAGCCGCGTGCTGGCCGGCATCCTCACCAACCGGGTGAGTTCGACCGGATCGCTGGCGACGGTGGACGGGGTGGAGACGCTGACGGTGCCGGTGGATGCGGATTTCAGCTTCGTGATCGAGGGCGACCTGGGGCTGGCGACGTTCAACCTCCGCTTCACCGGTCAACTGGTCGCCACCCGCGCGTCCGTGCCGGAACCGGAGGTGGTGTTCACCCCGCCTTCCGCCGCCGGTGGACCGCTGGTGCTGAGCTACCCCGACGCGCTCTACAAGCTCCAGCGGGCGACCACGCTCACGCCGCCCGACTGGACGGACGTCGCGGACGTGACGTCGCCGGTGAGCATTCCCCCCGAGGGTCCCGGGGCCTTCTTCCGGGTGGTGCCGCGCTGATCAGCGGCGGAGTTCGCGGCGGACGTCCCGGAGCAGTGCGTCCCACTGGAACGCCGGCCCGGGATCGACCTTGTTCGCCTGCACGTGGTGGTGGCCGAGCAGCCCCCGGTGGTCGCGGAGGGCGTCGGGGTCGAGCCGGCCGGGCGTGACCTTGCCGTCCGGATCCCGGGGCGCCTCCGGGGGAAGGTTGGGAAAGATCCGGCACAGGGCGGCGGTGAGCTTCGCCAGGGCCGCGTACTGTTCCGGGGTGAAGTCGTACTGGATCAGTTCCTGCCCTTGGATGGTCCCCGTGACCGGATCGGGCCGCGCGGGCCGGCCCACGAATCCGGGCGTCCGGATCCCGGTCTCGCCCAGCCAGGAGGGGAAGGTCAGCCGGACGTCCCTGTCGGAATCCGCGGTGTACCACGGTTCGAGGCGTCGACGCTGGGCGATCGGCACCGCGCCGATCTGGGCGATCTCGATCCCGACGGACCGGCCGTTGGATTTGGTTGCATGCCAGGCCCGCTCCTTGAGGTCGAGGGTCTGGTAGATCGTTCCGTCGACATCGAGCAGGAAGTGGACGCTGAGTCCCCGCAGGTCGTGGAGCACCTTGAAGCACTGTCGACTGGTCCCGCAGGCGTCGAAGTGGATGACGAACTGGTCGATCCGTTCCTGCAACTCCGGCAGCGACCAGCCTCCCCCCCGCAGCCGCTCGGCGTCGGCCGGCTCCAGGCCGTCGCGACGGAGGCCGTACCGGTTGGGGGTGCCGACATCCGGCACGGTGGCGGCGGTGGATTTCCAGTCGGACTCCTCGATGGGCGCGAACCGGCGCTCGACCCGGTAGGCGTCGTAGCCGCCGGGATCCATCCAGGTGACCACCGGGGTGCCGGTGTGGAACAGTTGCCCGGCGACCACGATCTCGTCGCCGGCCCGCGGGAGGGGACGTCCCGCGCGCCGGGAGGCGCAGCCGGTGGCGAGTCCGAGGATGAGGAGGACGAGGGTGAACCCGAGGGGCTGAAGGCGGGTTGTTGCGGGTCCTGGGCGGCCGGATGGGGAGGCAACGGGGGCGGACATGTCGGGCCCAATCCGGGGGTGGATTCGGACAATGGGCCACTCAAATCCGCCGGGGAGCCGGCGGCGCGTCCCAGCCCTGCGGGGTCCTGGCGGACCCCGTCGGACTCACCCGCCGACGCGGGTTCATCCCTCCACGGCCCGGGGGGCGCTGGGCGCGATGAAGGGGCGAGCCTGCGAGCCCGATCGACCCCGGGAGGGGTCGACGCCCCCCCGCCCGTAGCCGACGCCGATCGGCGGCCGGTCTCGCCTCGCCATCCGGGCCTGCGGGGTCGTGGCGGACCCCGTCGGACTCACCCCCTGGCGCGGGTTCATCCCTCCACGGCCCGGGGGGCGCTGGGCGCGGTGCGACGGAGCACGGCGCTCCGGAAGGGCGGAGCGAAGGGGAACTCGATTCCGATTCCGATTCCGACCCCGACGTCCGATGCCGGGTGGCGGGGCGGCTGGGGAGCGGCTCGGCGGGAGCCTCGCGCCACCGCAGGGGGCGGCCGGGCCGGGCGGTGCCCCGGGCCTTGTCGCCCTTCCGGCGGGATGAGACGCTCGACGCATCATGACCCCTCCGCCATCCCGGACCCCGGCCGTCCCGTCCGCAGCCGTCTCCCGTCGTCAGGCCCTCGCCGGGACCCTGGCCGCGGCGGGTGTATCGGCCCTCGCCTTCGAGCCGGTGCGCGTCCGCGCCGCGGAGCCCGATGACCGTCGGGGTGCGGTAAGGCGGTACCCGATGAAGAAGTCGATCAACCTCTGGGCGTTTCCCTATCCCGACCGGATGACGCTGCGGGAGTGCTTCCAGTTGGCCAAGGATGCGGGATTTGACGCCATCGAACTGAACTACGACCTCGACAACGACCTTTCACCGAAGGCGACGCTGGAGGACTACCGGGCGATCCGGCGGATGGCGGATTCGATCGGGATCGAGATCAGCGGGCTGTGTTCCTTCCTCTTCTGGCCGTATCCGCTGAGCAGCAACGATCCGGAGAAACGGGCCCGGGGCGAGGAGTTGGCCGGGAAGATCGCCCGGGCGGCCCATGACCTCGGGGTGGAGAACGTGCTGGTCGTCCCCGGAGCGGTGCACATCCCGTGGCGGACCGACCACGAGCCCGTTCCCAACGACGTGTGCGACCGGCGCGCGCGCGAGGCGGTGGGCCGCCTGGCCCGGGAGGCGGAGCGCCTGAAGGTGTGGCTGAACATCGAGAACATCTTCTTCAACGGCTACCTGATGACCCCGTTCGAGATGAACATCTTCGTCGACGCCATCGGCAGCGAGCATGTCTGGGTGCACTTCGACACGGGGAACATCTCGATGTTCCAGAATCCCGAGCACTGGGTGCCGGTGATGGGCGACCGGATCCGCAACGTGCACCTCAAGGAATTCAGCAAGAAGGGCACCGACTACTCGCTGGAGACCTTCCGTCCGCTCCTGGACGGCACGACCGACTGGCCGGCCCTGATGGAGGCGTTCGACCGGTCGGGATACCGGGGCTACCTGACCTTCGAGTACTTCCATCCCTATCCGCACTATCCGGAGGCGCTGGTGTGGCAGACCTCGGATTCGATGGATCGGATCCTCGGGCGGAAGGCGTGATCGGCGCGGTCAGGCGGCCCGGGGCTCGAGGCGGACCCGCAGGACGCGGTAGCCGGTCTGGCGTTCGAAGGCGGCCTCGCGGTCCATGGCCGGCTCGGCCGCGAGCAGGTGGATGCGTCCGACCCTTTCCGCGCAGGCCTGGAGCACGGTGCGGAGGAGCAGGCGGGCGTGGGGGGCGCCGAGGCACAGGTGGGTGCCGAAGCCGAAGGACAGGTGCGGGTTCGGCTTGCGGTCGAGCCGGATCTCGTCCGGTGCGTCGAATACCGTCGCGTCGCGGTTGGCCGACGCCCAGCACAGCGACACCCGGCCGCCGGCCGGGACGCGGGCGCCGTGGACGTCGGTCTCCACCGGGCACACCCGGGCGATGTGGGTCAGGGGCATGAACACCCGGAAGAACTCCTCCCCGGCGTGGACGATCCGGCGGGGATCGGCCCGCAGGTGATCGAGCGATTCGGGATGGGCGCCGAGGTGCGCAAGGGCGGAGGAGATCGAGTGGATCACCGTGTCGCGTCCCCCGGCGAAGGTGAGATTGGCGAACCCGAGCATCTCCTCGCGGGTCAGGGGACGGCCGCGGAAGGTGGCCCGTGCCAGGGCGCTGAAGAAGTCGTCGCCCGGCGCCGCGGTGGCCCGGTCGAGCTGGGCGTTGAGGTAGGCTTCCAGGGCCGCCCCCTTCCGCGCCCCCGAGTCGCCGTCGCGGAAGACATGCGTGCCCCAGCCGATCCACGTCGCGGCCTCGGACTCCGGCATGTTGAGCAGCAGGGTGAGCGCACGGGACTGGAGCGGCAGGGCGAACTCCCGGACCACCTCGACCTCGTCCCGATCGAGCGCCGCGCCGACCAGTTCGTGGACGAGCGCCTCCACCCGGGCGATCACCCCGGGGTCCTTGGCGCGCTGGAAGAACGGCTCGACGATCGCCCGGTAGTCGGTGTGGTCGGGTGGATCGGTCTCGATGGGCAGCTGGCGCACGGAACGGACCTCCTCCTCGGGCGGGATCGGCACGCGGAACGGCGCGTCGGAGCTGAAGGTCTTCCAGTCCCGCGCCGCCTGGCGGACGTCGGCATGACGGAGGATCATGGGCACCTCCTCGCCCTGGAGTTCGCAGTGGAGGATTCCGTCGCGTTCCCGGGCCTCGCGGAAGGGGTCCGAGGGGGCGTGGGGACAACCGGTGGACTCGTTCATGGGGGGCGCCTGCGGAGGGTTTGGATGACCGCGCGCAGCCTGTGGTCGGTGGGGGCGGGTGGCAAGGCGGAGCGGCACCGGCGGCCTATCGGCCTCCGCCACGAACGCGCCAACGTGGCGGCGGATGGTGAATCCGCCGGGG
>CAZGIK010000059.1:0-15140 GCA_964525755.1 uncultured Verrucomicrobiota bacterium | reverse complement strand
AACCCGGCGACCAGGCCGAGCAGGATGACGAGGAAATCCCCGATCATCAGGACCGTGCTGGCCGTCTCGGCCACGGCACCCGGGCCCCGACGGGTTCCGGGCATGACGGGACCGCGGGAATCGGGATCGGGGGCTCCGGCTTCCTTTGACCGAGTGAAAACAGCGGTATCCATCCGCAACGACTGAGCCCGGGCACGCTGGCGAACACGGCCCACCATGGCAAGCGCTCTGCCGCGGACTGTTGTGGAAGGTCCCGGGCCCCGGCGGCATCGTCGGCGCATCCGATGACGGCATCCCCCGGCCCCTCACACCTCGCCGAAACCGCCCGCCGCGCCTGCCGGGAATCCACCGGCGCGGAACCCGACTTCATCGTCCAGGCACCGGCCCGGGTGAACCTCATCGGCGAACACACCGACTACAACGGGGGATGGGTGATGCCGATGGCGATCGACCGGTGGACGGTGATCGCCGGGCGCCGACGGGAGGAGCGGCAGGTCCGGGTCCGGTCCGATGCCCGGCCCGAGCCGGTCGGGTTCGACCTCGACGCCCTCACGCCGGGGTCGGTCACGGAATGGGGCGCCTACGTGGCCGGGATGGCGGATTCGCGGGCGGCCGCCGGGCTTCGCGTCCGGGGGTGGGAGGGGGTGGTGGTGTCCGATGTGCCGGTCGGCGCCGGCCTGTCGTCGTCGGCCGCCCTGGCGCTGGCCGTGGCCGCGGCCTTCGCCGCGGTGGGCGGATGGGAATGGGATCCGCCCGCGATGGCGCGGGCCGGCCAGCGGACCGAGCACCGCTGGGCCGGGATCCGATGCGGCCTCATGGACCCGTGGGTCATCGCCGGCGCCCGCCCCGGCCACGCCCTCCTGCTCGACTGCCGGGACCTGTCGACCCGCCATGTCCCGCTCCCCGCCGACCTCACTCTGGTCGTCCTCGACACGGGATGCCGCCGACGCCTCGCGTCGTCGGAGTACAACCGTCGCCGGGACGAATGCGACGCCGCCGCCCGGGCGGCGGGCGTCGCCTCGCTCCGCGACCTCGACCCGGCCGGACTCGACGTCCTCCGGGACCGGGTCGAGCCGACGGTTTTCCGTCGGGCCCGCCATGTGGTGGGGGAGAACGCGCGGGTGCTGGCGGCGGCGGCGGCCCTGGACGGGGGGGATCTGGAGGGACTGGGACGGGCCATGGATGCCAGCCACCGGAGCCTGCGGGACGACTACGGCGTCTCCGGGCCGGAACTCGACCGGCTGGTCGACGCGGCACGGGGCGCCCCGGGCTGCCTCGGCGCCCGGCTGACCGGTGCCGGTTTCGGCGGCTGCGCGGTGGCGGCCGTCCGGACGGGGGAGGTCGACGCCTTTCTCGGGGCGATGGCCGGGGTGTCGGCGGTTCCCGGCGGCCCCCCCGCCGGCGTCTGGCCGGTACGCCCGGTGGGCGGTGCCGGACCGGTGCCAAAATCGGATTGGCCGGGAACGGGTTCCGGGCGGTAGGTTGAGCCGGTCATGCAACTCCCCCGGCTGTTTCCCCTCCTGGTGCTGGCCTGTGCCATGCCCTTCGCCCGGGGCGGGGGTCCGAACACAGCCGGGGACGGGACGGATCCCCGGGCCCGGACCCATTGGGCCTTCCAGGCGCCGGTCCGCCCCCCGGTCCCGATCGTCCGGAACGCCGCCTGGCCCCGCAACCCGGTCGACCACTTCATCCTCGCCCGGCTCGAACGCGAGGACCTGTCCCCGTCGCCCGAGGCCGACCGGTCCACGCTCCTGCGTCGACTGCACCTCGACCTGACCGGCCTGCCGCCCGCGCCCGGCGAGGTCGACGCCTTCCTCTCCGGCGACCCCTCCGGCGCCTGGGACCGGGTGGTGTCGGACCTGCTCCGTTCCCCGCACTACGGCGAGCGGTGGGGAAGGCACTGGCTGGATGCGGCCCGGTATGCGGACTCGGACGGGTTCGAGAAGGACAAGCCGCGCTTCGTCTGGCACTACCGCGACTGGGTGGTCGACGCGCTGAACCGGGACCTGCCGTACGACCGGTTCGTGCTGGAGCAGGTCGCCGGCGACCTCCTGCCGGATGCGACGCCGGACCAGCGGGTGGCCACCGGGTTCCTCCGCAACGCCATGCTCAACGAGGAGGGCGGGGTCGATCCGGAACAGTTCCGGACCGAGGGGCTGATCGACCGGGTGGACTGCATCGGCAAGGCCGTGCTCGGGCTGACCATCCAGTGCGCCCAATGCCATGCGCACAAGTACGACCCGATGTCGCAGGAGGAGTACTACCGGCTGTTCGCCTACCTGAACAACGACCACGAGGCCTCCACCGTGGCCTACACGCCCGCAGAGCAGATGCAGGCCGACGCGCTGCGTCGGGAGATGGCGGAGATCGAGGCCCGGCTGCGGGCGGAGCATCCGGGCTGGGAGGAGCGGATGGCGGCCTGGGAGGCGTCGGTCCGGGACGACCAACCGGCGTGGGAGGTGGTCCCGCATGTGAACGCGGGGGACAACGGGGAACGGTTCTACTACGAGGCCGACGGCTCGATCCGCGCGGCCAGCTACGCCCCGACCCAGTGGACCGCCCGGTTCACCGGCACCAACCACCTGCCGGTGATCGGCGCCTTCCGCCTCGAGCAACTGCCCGACCCCAACCTGCCCAGCGGCGGCCCCGGCCGGTCCATCCACGGGATGTCCGCCCTGAGCGAGTTCGAGGTCGAGGCCCAGGACCTCGCCCAGCCGACCAACAAGATCCCGGTGAAGTTCGTCCGGGCCACGGCCGACTTCGCCAACGAGGAACGGCCGCTCGAGCCCGAGTTCGTGTCCGAATACCGGGTGCGGGAGGGCGGGGACAGGCGGCGGTACGGGCCGGTGGCCTTCGCCATCGACGGCGATGCCGACACCGCCTGGGGGATCGACGCCGGACCGGGCCGGCGCAACGTGGAACGCCAGGCGGTGTTCATCCCGGAGACCCCGCTCACCTTCCCCTCCGGCGTCATCCTCCACATCCGCTACCGCCAGAACCACGGCGGGGACAATTCCGACGACAACCAGAACCACAACCTCGGCCGATGGCGCCTCAGCGTGACGCCCGACACCAACGCGGTGGCCGACCCGGTGCCGCCCCCGGTGCGCCGCATCCTCGCCATCCCGGCCGCGGAGCGGACGCCCCCGCAGGTGGCGGCCGTGTTCCGGCATTGGCGGACCACGGTCCCGGAGTTTGCCGGGGCGAACGACCGGATCGAGGCGCTCTGGCGCCGGTGGCCGGCGGGGGCCCCCACCCTGACCCTGGCGGCCCGCGCCGGGGATGGACCGGGCGAGGAACGGCGGACCACCCGGGTGTTCCGCCGGGGCGACTGGCTCAAGCCCACGGACGAGGTCGCGGCGGGCGTGCCGGCGTTCCTGCATCCGCTGCCCCCGGGGGCCGACGCCTCCCGCCTCACCCTGGCCCGCTGGCTGGTGGACCGCCGTTCCCCCACCACCGCCCGGGTGATCGTCAACCGGGTGTGGCAGGCCTACTTCGGCACCGGCCTGGTGGAGACCCCGGAGGACTTCGGCCTCCAGAGCGAACCCCCGTCCCACCCGGAGCTCCTCGACTGGCTGGCGTGCGAGTTCATGGACGGCGGATGGAGCCTCAAGTCGCTGCATCGGCTGATCGTCACCTCGGCCACCTACCGGCAATCCTCCCACGTCCGACCCGACCCGGCCGCCCGCGACCCCTACAACCGCCTCCTCGCCCGCGGGCCCCGTTTCCGGGTCGAGGGCGAGATCGTCCGCGACATCGCCCTGTCGGTCAGCGGCCTGTTGAACCCGACGGTCGGCGGGCCGCCGGTGTACCCTCCCTCGCCCGCCTTCCTCTACCTGCCCCCCACGAGCTACGGACCCAAGCAGTGGCCCGAGTCGGCCGGTTCCGACCGTCATCGCCGGGCGCTGTACACCTTCCGGTTCCGCTCGGTGCCGCATCCGGCGCTGGCGGTGTTCGACACGCCCAACGGCGACTTCTCCTGCGTGCGGCGCAGCCGGAGCAACACCGCACTGCAGGCCCTCACCACGCTGAACGAACCGCTGTTCGTCGAGGCCGCCCGGGCCCTCGCCCGGGAAACCCTCGCGACCGCCGGACCGGAGGATGCCCATCGGCTGATCCACGCCTTCCGCCGCGTCCTCGGCCGCCCGCCCACCGGCACCGAGCTGGCCGAGCTGGGCGGCCTGCTGGAACGCCAGCGGCGGCGCCTGGCCGACGGCTGGCTGGACGCGCGCGAGCTGGCCACCGGCGGCCACGACCTGCCGGCCGACCTCCCCCCCGGGGTCACCCCGGTCCAGCTGGCCGCCTACACCGCGGTCGGCCGCGTGCTGCTGAACCTCGACGAGACCTACACCAAGGAATGACATGAACCGGCTCACCCACGCCCAGCACGCCGCGGAATCCTGGCGACAGCACCTCACCCGACGCTGGTTCTTCCGCCAGTGCGGGGTCGGCCTCGGCACCGTCGCCCTGCACGCCCTGATGGGCGACCGGGCCCGGGCCGATGTGCCGTCGGCACCGGATCCGCTCGCCCCGCGCGCCCCACACTTCGCGCCGCGGGCGAAGCGGGTGATCTTCCTGTTCCAGGCGGGCGCCCCGAGCCACCTCGAGCTGTTCGACCACAAGCCCGAGCTGGCCCGATGGGACGGCAAGCTGCCGCCGTCGGAACTGCTCGAGGGCTACCGGGCGGCCTTCATCAACCCCAGCTCCACCCTGCTCGGACCGCGGTTCCCGTTCGCCCGACACGGCCGCAGCGGCACGGAGCTGTCGGAACTGCTCCCCCACCTCGCGGGGGTGGCGGATGACATCGCGGTGGTGAAGTCGATGCACACCGACGCCTTCAACCACGCGCCGGCGCAGATCTTCATGAACACCGGGGCCCAGCAGTTCGGACGGCCGAGCTTCGGCGCATGGACCACCTACGGCCTGGGCTGCGAGACGAGCGACCTGCCCGCCTACGTGGTGTTCAGCACGGGAAGCAAGGGCACCAGCGGCGGGGCGTCGAACTGGGGCCCCGGCTTCCTCCCCACCGTCCACGGCGGCACCCTGTTCCGCACCGGGGGCGATCCCGTCCTGTACCTGTCCAACCCGCCGGGGGTGGACGCCGACCTGCAGTCGGACACGCTCGGCGTGATCAACCGCCTGAACCGGGAACGGCTGGGCGTGGTGGGCGACCCGGAGATCGCCGCCCGGATCAGCGGCTTCGAGATGGCCTACCGGATGCAGTCGAGCGCGCCCGACCTGATGGACCTCTCGGGCGAGTCGGCGGCGACCCTGGAGATGTACGGCGCGGAGCCCGGACGTCCCACCTACGCCAACGCCTGCCTGCTCGCCCGCCGGCTGGTCGAGCGCGGGGTGCGGTTCGTCCAGATCTTCCACGAGGCCTGGGACCAGCACGGCAACCTGGTCAACGACCTGAAGAAGAACTGCCGCGACACCGACCGCCCCTCCGCCGCGCTGGTGCGCGACCTCAAGCAGCGCGGCCTGCTCGACGACACCCTGGTCGTCTGGGGCGGCGAGTTCGGCCGGACCCCCATGGTCCAGGGCGGCAACGACGGCCGGGATCATCATCCCAACTGCTTCTCCATGTGGATGGCCGGCGGCGGGATCCGCCCGGGCATCAGCTTCGGCGGATCGGATGACTTCGGCTTCAACGCCACCACCGACAAGGTCCACGTCCACGACCTCCACGCCACCCTCCTCCACCTGCTCGGCATCGACCACGAGCGCCTGACCTACCGGTTCCAGGGACGGGACTTCCGCCTCACCGACGTCCACGGCGAGGTGGTTCGCCGGCTGATCACATGACCGGCCCCGGCCCCGGTGGACGTCGGGGGTTCACCCTGATCGAGCTGCTGGTGGTGATCGCCATCATCGCGATCCTGGCCGCCCTGCTGCTCCCGGCGCTGGGCCGGGCGCGCGGTGCGGCGTGGCGGGCGGCCTGCCTCAACAACCTGCACCAGCTCGGCCTGACCCTCGCCCTGTACACCGGCGACAACGCCGAACGGCTTCCCCTCAACGGCTACGGGCATCCCGACAGCCTCGACGGTGAACGGATGTGGATCGCGGGCCAATCCCACCTCGAGCCCGGCGCCTTCACCAACCGCTCCTACCTGCTCGACCGGTCCCGGGCGGCCTTCGCCCCCTACCTCGCCTCGGCGGCCACCTACCGCTGCCCGGCCGACCGCTCGACCGTCGAGCTGGGCGGCACCCGGCATTCCCGCATCCGCACCTACGCCCTCAACGCCCTGGTGAATCCCCATGCGCCGGACCTCACGTTCCACTTCGGCGGACGCCCCCCGTTCCGCCGCACCGGGGATCTCGCCGTCGCCGGACCCGACCGGGTCCTGAGCTTCATCGACACCGCCCCGGGCAACGTCTGCTACCCGGCCTTCGTGGTCCATCGGGGCCCGTTGGAGGGCCTGATGTTCCACCTGCCCGCCGGGCAGCACGGGCCGTCGGGCACCCTGGCGTTTGCCGACGGGCACGCCGAGGTGCATCGCTGGCAGGAGCCGCGCACGCTCGACGAGGCCCGGGCGGAGTGGATCCCGAACCACCTGACCCTCTACCACCGCAGCAGCCGCGACCTCGCCTGGCTCCGGGCACACGCCGTGGGGGACTCCGGCGACGGCCGATAGGCCGCCAGGGACGTCCCTCCGGACGCGCAGCGGACAGGCCGGGCTCGGCAGGAGCCGCGCGCCCCTCTGCGGTGGCGCGAGCGTCCCCGCGAGCCGCTTCCCGCCGCACCGCCAGAAACGCCCCGGGATCAGTCGGCAAAGGTGCGCCGCGGATTCTGGCCCAGATGATCCCGGACCTCCTGGAGGAACGCCGGCCCGTAGTCCCGCAGCTTGGTGTCGCCCACGCCCGGGATGCGACGGAACGTGTCGTCGTCCACCGGATACTCCCGCGCCATGTGCCGCAGGGAGACATCGCCGAAGATGATGTACGGCGGCACGCCGCGTTCCGATGCGATCGCCGTCCGGATGCGGCGCAGCTTGTCGAACAGCACCTCGTCGCAGGGGATCTCACCCGCGCGGGTGACGGACGGACGGTCGGCCTTCAGCGGCCGGGTGAGCTGGACGGGGCGGCGTTCCCGGAGAACGGCGAGGCCCTCCGGGGTGAGCTCCACGGTGGGAAAACGTCCGGACGCCTGCCGCAGCAGGCCCAACCGGACCAGCTCGCGCGCCAGGGCCCCCCATTCGTTCCGCCCGTGCTCCGTGCCGATGCCATAGGTGCTCAGCTCCTGATGGCCCCACTGGCGGATCTTGTCCGTGTCCGCCCCGGTGAGAACCCCCACCAGGTGGTTGAGCCCCACGTTGAAGCCGCTGCGCTGGCGGATCCGGTAGGCGCAACTGAGGAGCTTCTGGGCCGCCACCGTTCCGTCGAACGTCGCCCGCGGCTGCAGGCAGTTGTCGCAGCCCCCGCAGCCGCCCATCGGATGGGTCTCGCCGAAATAGCCCAGCAGCGTCACCCGACGGCATCCGGAATCCTCGGCATAGTGAACCATGCGCTGGAGCTGTTCCCGGGCCACGCGCTGCTCGTCCGCGTCGGTCTTCTCCTCGATGAACCGCATCTGCCGGGCCACGTCGCCGGCACTGAACAGCAGCAGGCACTCCGCCGGGAGCCCGTCGCGTCCCGCCCGCCCGGTCTCCTGGTAGTACCCCTCGATGTTCCGCGGCAGGTCGTGATGGATCACGTACCGGACGTCCGGCTTGTTGATCCCCATGCCGAAGGCGATCGTGGCGCAGATCACGTCGGCCTGGTCCCGCAGGAACCTTTCCTGATGGTCGGCCCGGACGGCGGCATCGAGCCCGGCATGGTAGGCCAGGGCCCGGATGCCCTCGGTCCGCAGCTTGGCCGCCAGCTGCTCGGTCCCGGCCCGGCTCGCACAGTAGATGATCCCGCTCTGTCCGCGTCGGCGTCCGATGAACGCCACGATCTGTCGCCCGGCACCGGCCTTCGGCTCCACCCGGTAGGTGAGGTTGGGGCGGTTGAAGCTGGCCACGTACACGGCGGGATCGCGCAGGTGGAGCTGCTCGGCGATGTCCCGACGCACCCGCTCGGTGGCGGTCGCGGTGAGGGCGAGGAAGGGGACGTCCGGGAGCCGCTCGCGCAGTTCGCGCAGCTGACGGTACTCGGGACGGAAGTCATGGCCCCATTCGCTGATGCAGTGGGCCTCGTCCACCGCCACCCGCGACACCCCCCAGCGGTTCAGGTCGTCGACCAGGGTCCCGGCGAACAGGCGTTCGGGCGACACGTAGAGGAGCCGGTACTGCCGGGCGTTGAGCCCCCGCCAGCGTTCCCGTCGGTCGGCCTCGTCGAGCGACGAGTTCAGGCAGGTCGCCGCCACGCCGTTGGCGGCCAGCGCGTCGACCTGGTCCTTCATCAGCGCGATCAGCGGCGAGATGACCACCGTCAGGCCGGGTCGGACCAGGGCCGGGAGCTGGTAGCAGAGGGATTTTCCGCCGCCGGTCGGGAGCAACGCCAGCACGTCGCGCCCCGCCAGGGCGTCGGACATGATCTCCGCCTGCAGTGGACGGAAGGTGTCGTAGCCGAACACCTGCTTCAGCGCCCGCCGAAGCGCCGCCTCGGATCCCCCGCCGGAACCGTCCCCCGCCTCGTCGGCCAGTGTGAGGTTCATCGGGCGGAAGCCTCCGGGCCGGCCCCGAACAACCGTTCCCACTCCTCCTCCCGGAACCCCACCGTCGCCACCGACGGCCCCAGCACCGCGGGCCGTTTCAGGAGGTTTCCATTCCCCTCCAGCAGGGCCAGCGCCTCGTCCACGGACAGGTCCCCCAGCCGGGCGCCGATTCCCATCTCCCGGTAGTCCCGTCCGGAGGTGTTGAAGAGCCGGCGGATCTCGCCCCCGACGGCCCCGAGGAGGCGGTCCAGCTCCTTCCGGGAGGGGGGCTGTTCCCGCACCGGGATCACCCGGTGGACGATGCCCCGCGCCGCCAGCCAACGCAGCGCGCGGCGGCAGGTGTCGCACCCGGAGTAGGCGTAGACGGTGACCACCCCGCCTACCTAGCAGTGTTTCGGGTCGGGCTCAAACCTGACACCCGTCGGACCGGACGGATGCGGCTCAGAAGACGTTCGACCCGGTCAGCCCGAAGTACGGTGCCGCGTCCAGAAGTCGGCGATCGTTGGAATAGACCAAGCCGAACCCGGCCTCGGCAGCACAGGACAGATGAACCGCATCGGACGCCCGGAGGGCCACGGACGGCGGCAGCATGGAATAGGCAGACCGGAGGCGACCAACCACCGCCGGCGAGACCGGAATCCAGCGAAAGCCTCCCTTGTCGGAATCTCGCTCGAACTCATCCATGAGGATCCCCATCTCCCCTGCCGCAATCGCGCCTTCCCGCAGCTTCCTGTGGAACGCCGCCAAGGCCTCCGCACGCCCGATCATGCTGCACTCCACGTCTCCGGACCGCGCGAGCTCCCGGACGGCCTCCCACCCCGGATCTCGAAGATACAGCCGCACCAGATAGCTCGTGTCGAAATACAGTCTCACAACCGATCCTCGCGATCCTCGGAGATTGTCCGTGTGGAGTCGGTCCCGCCACCCGTACTGCCGACCGAATCCAGACGCCGAAAGGCCTCCGAGGCATCCCTGTGAAGGAAGTAGGGCGGCTTTCCTCCGGCTGATTCCGGCACGATCTTCGCAATCAGACGTCCGTGATCCGTCACCAGGATCTCACCGTGCCGGGACGCGGAACGAACCAGCTCTCCCGTCCTTGCATGCAGTTCCCGAATGCTGACCGATTTCATGTCACACACCGTGACACCACGTCCCCTTGAGTTCAATCCCGCTCACCTGCCGAGAAGCGGTGCCGGACACCCGCAGGACCGGGCGGATGCCCGCTCCCGGTGGATTGCACGTCCCACGCCCCTCGCAACCCGGCAGGTCCTGCCCGAATCATCCGCCCGCATTGATTCATCCTCCCATCCTGATCCGTTGATTTACGCCTTGGACGATGGCGGATCCGGACGGTAGGTTCCCGGCATGTCGAAACCGGCTTCGGCCCAGGTGAACTATGATCGTGGCAGCGGACTGGTGCGTCTGCTGGGGGAGCGTCTGGTGTTGCTGGACGGGGCGATGGGGACGGTGATCCAGCGGTACAAGCTGGGGGAGGCGCAGTTCCGCGGGGAGCGTTTCCGGGACTGGGATGGCAAGGACCTGAAGGGCAACAACGAGTTGCTGCAGGTGACCCAGCCGCAGGTGATCCGGGAGATCCACGCGCAGTACCTCGCGGCGGGGGCGGACGTGATCGAGACCAACACCTTCTCGGCCACCACCATCGGCCAGCACGACTTCTTCTTCCGCAGCGAGCCGACCGGACGGAAGAACCCGGCGTTCTTCGATGCGGTGCTGCGGGACAGCGCCCTGCAGGAGCTGGTGCGCGAGATGAACCTGGCGGCGTGCCGCCTGGCGCGGGAGGCGGCGGACGAATCCGCGGCCGCCACCGGTCGGCCGCGGTTCGTCGCGGGGGCCATCGGACCGATGCCGGTCACGGCCTCGATCTCACCCGACGTGAACGATCCGGGCTTCCGGGCGGTGACGTTCGACCAGCTGGTGACCGCGTATCGCGAGCAGGTGGAGACGCTCCTCGACGGCGGGGTGGATGTCCTGCTGGTGGAGACGATCTTCGACACCCTCAACGCCAAGGCGGCGCTGTTCGCCATCGACGAGGTGCAGGAACGACGGGGCCTCCGGCTGCCGCTGATGATCTCGGGCACGATCACCGACCGGTCGGGGCGCACGCTGACCGGCCAGACGCTGGAGGCGTTCTGGAACTCGGTCCGGCATGCCCGTCCGCTGACCATCGGGCTCAACTGCGCGCTCGGACCCGACCTGATGCGTCCGTTCGTGGAGGAGCTGCATCGGCTGGCCGACACGTACATCTGCATCTATCCGAACGCCGGGCTGCCCGACCCGCTGTCGCCGACCGGCTTCCCCGAGACCCCCGAGACCCTGGCGCCGCAGATCGCCGAGTGGGCCCGCAACGGGTGGCTCAACATGGTGGGCGGGTGCTGCGGCACGACGCCGGACCACATCGCCGCCATCGCCCGGGCGGTCGAGGGATGCCCGGCCCGGCCCGTGCCCACGGTCGAGCCGTGGCTGCGCCTGAGCGGCATGGAGGCGTTCACCCAGACGCCCACCACCAACTTCATCAACATCGGCGAACGGACCAACGTCACCGGATCGCCGCGCTTCGCGAAGCTGATCCTGAACAACCAGTACGACGAGGCCCTCACCGTCGCCAAGCAGCAGGTCGAGAGCGGCGCCCAGGTGGTCGACGTGAACATGGACGAGGGGATGCTCGACGGCGTCGCCGCCATGACCCGGTTCCTCAACCTGATGTCCGCCGAACCGGACATCGCCAAGGTCCCGGTGATGGTGGACTCGTCCAAGTGGACCGTTCTCGAGGCCGGTCTCAAATGTCTCCAGGGGAAGGGCGTGGTGAACTCGATCTCCCTCAAGGAGGGCGAGGCCCGCTTCCTGGAACAGGCCCGGCTGATCCGGCGGTACGGGGCGGCGGTGGTGGTGATGGCCTTCGACGAACAGGGCCAGGCGGACTCCTTCCAGCGCCGGATCGCCATCTGCGAGCGCAGCTACCGCCTGCTGGTCGACCAGGCCGGGTTCCCCCCGGAGGACATCATCTTCGACCCGAACGTCCTCACCGTCGCCACGGGCATCGACGAGCACAACGGCTACGCCGTGGACTTCATCGAGGCCACCCGCTGGATCAAGGCCCACCTGCCCCGGGCCAAGGTCAGCGGCGGCATCTCGAACATCAGCTTCAGCTTCCGCGGGAACAACGGGGTCCGCGAGGCGATGCACAGCGCCTTCCTCTTCCACGCCATCCACGCCGGCCTCGACATGGGCATCGTCAACGCCGGGATGCTGGCGGTGTACGAGGAGATCCCCGCCGACCTGCGCGAGCGGGTCGAGGACGTCCTGCTGAACCGTCGGCCGGACGCCACCGAGCGTCTGGTGACGATGGGCGAGCAGCTCAAGCAGCAGGGACGAGGCGACTCCCCCGCCGCCGTCGTGGCGGCGGAGGCCTGGCGCTCGGAGCCGGTGGAACAACGCCTCGCCCACGCCCTGGTGAAGGGCATCGACGCCCATGTGGAGGCCGATGCCGAGGAGGCGCGGGTCAAGCTGGGCCGGCCGCTGGCGGTGATCGAGGGGCCGCTCATGGCCGGCATGAACGTCGTCGGCGACCTGTTCGGCGCCGGCAAGATGTTCCTGCCCCAGGTGGTGAAGTCGGCCCGGGTGATGAAGAAGGCCGTCGCCTACCTGACCCCGTTCATGGAGGCCGAGAAGGCCGCCGCCGCCGCCGCCGGCCAGGCGTCCCGCCCCCAGGGCCGGGTCCTCCTCGCCACGGTCAAGGGCGACGTCCATGACATCGGCAAGAACATCGTCGGCGTGGTCCTCGCCTGTAACAACTACGACGTGGTGGACCTGGGCGTGATGGTGTCGTGCGAGCGCATCCTGGAGGAGGCCCGACGGGTGGGGGCGGACGTGATCGGGCTCAGCGGGCTGATCACGCCGTCGCTCGACGAGATGCAGCATGTCGCCCGCGAGATGGAGCGGCTCGGGTTCCGTCAGCCGCTGCTGATCGGCGGCGCCACCACCAGCCGCGCCCACACCGCGGTGAAGATCGCCCCGGGGTACTCGCAGCCGGTGGTCCACGTGCTGGACGCCTCCCGCGCCGTGCCGGTCGTCAGCCAGCTGCTCAACCCCGAGCAGAAGCCGGCGTTCGTCGCGACCATGCAGGCGGAGTACGAGGCGGCCCGACGCCAGCACCAGCAGGCCGCCACCCCGCTGGTGTCGCTCGAGGAGGCCCGTCGGACCGCCCCCCGGCTGGAACACGCCGACCTCCCCCGCCCCGCCTTCACCGGGGTGCGGGCGCTGGACGACGTGTCCCTCGAGACCCTCCGCGGGTACATCGACTGGTCCCCCTTCTTCCACACCTGGGAGCTCCGGGGACGGTACCCGTCGATCCTCCAGCACGAGCGGCACGGGGAGGAGGCGCGGAAGCTGTTCGCCGATGCGAACACGCTGCTCGACCGGTTGATTGCCGACGGCGAGCTGCGGGCGCGGGGGGTGTACGGGTTTTTCCCGGCCAACCGCGACGGGGACAGCGTGCGGCTGTTCGCCGACGAGTCCCGAACCGTGCCGCTGGCGTCGTTCCACTTCCTGCGCCAGCAGATGGCGAAGGCCGACGGGAGTCCGCACTGGTGCCTGGCCGACTTCGTGGCGGCGGAGGGGGCCGACTATCTCGGGGCGTTCGCCGTCACGGCGGGGGTGGGGCTGGATGCGATCGTGGCGCGGTTCAAGGCCGCCCACGACGACTACCAGGCCATCATGGCCGAGGCCCTGGCCGACCGCCTTGCCGAGGCGTTCGCCGAGTACCTGCACCGGCAGGCCCGGATCGACTGGGGCTTCGGCGCCGCCGAGGGCCTCACCAACGAGCAGCTGATCGACGAGCAGTACCGCGGGATCCGTCCGGCGCCCGGCTATCCCGCCTGCCCGGACCACACCGAGAAGGAGACGCTCTGGAAGGTGCTCGACGCCGAGAACCGCACCGGCATCCGACTCACGGAGAGCTTCGCCATGTGGCCCGGCTCCAGCGTCAGCGGCCTCTACTTCGGACATCCCGAGGCGCGCTACTTCGCGGTCGGGCGGCTGGGACGCGACCAGGTGGCCGACCTGGCGCATCGCAAGGACCGGACGGTCCCCGAGATGGAACGCTGGCTCGGCCCGTGGCTGGGCTACGAGCCCTGATCACTCCCGGAACGCACCGGTCCCCGGAGTCCCCCGCTTGGGTCTCGCGTCGGATGGGAAGACGCGCCAGTCTCCAGCCCATCCTATGCAACGCCTGCTGGTATCCGTCCTGGGCCTGGCCGCCGCCCTGCTTTGCGGCTGCAACAAGAGCGAGGGTCCGTCCACCGCGGACGCCGGCGGCGCCCGCCGGGTCACCGTCGCCCTCATGCCCAAGTCGAAGGGCAACGCCTACTTCGTGTCGTGTCGGAAGGGCTCCGAGGCGGCCGCGCGCGACCTGGGCGTGGAGCTGATCTTCGACGGCCCGGTCAATCCCGACCCCGCCAAGCAGAACGAGATCGTCGAGAACTGGATCACCCTCGGCGTCGATGTCATTGCCGCCGCCTGCGAGAACAAGGAGGGGATCTCCACCGCGCTGCGCCGGGCCCGGGAGAAGGGGATCCGGGTGGTGACGTTCGATTCCGACGCCCTGCCGGACGCCCGCGACTTCTTCGTGAACCAGGCCACCCCCGAGGGGATCGGCCAGGCGCTGATGGACGAGGCGGCGCGGCTGTGCGGCGGACGGGGAGAGTTCGCCATCATCACCGCCTCGCTCACCGCGCAGAACATGATCGAGTGGCAGCGGCACATCGAGGCCCGCCGCGCCGAGCGGTATCCGGACATGAAGATGGTCGCCCTGCGGCCGTGCGACGACCTGAAGGACAAGGCCCAGGCGGAGGCCACCACCCTGCTGGGGGCGCATCCCGACCTGAAGCTCCTCATGGCCATCTGCTCGCCGGCGGTCCCCGGGGCGGCGGAGGCGGTCAAGCAGGCGGGCAAGGCCGGGCAGGTCAAGGTGATCGGTCTGGGCCTGCCGAGCGAGAACCGGGCCTACCTCAAGGAGGGGGTGACCGACACCGTGATCCTCTGGAAGACCGAGGACCTCGGCTACCTCACCGTCGAGGCCGCCGCCGCCCTTGCCCGCGGCACCCTCAAGGCGGGCGACACCGTGTTCCGGTCCGGCCGGGTGGGCGACGTGCGCATCGCCACCGACAACCTCCTCCTCGGCGAACCCTTCCGGTTCACGCGCGAAAACGTCGACCAGTTCGACTTCTGACCCGCTTCAACGGGGGCCAAGGGCGAAGGGCCAAAGGCTGAACGTGGCGGCGGATGATGAATCCGCCGAGGGCCACACTTCCCTCACGCCCCTCCGGCCGTGGAGGGATGAGCCCGCGCCAGCGGGTGAGTCCGACGGGGTCCGCAAGGACCCCGCAGGGGTTGGGGAAGCACCGGGCGTCGGTCCCTTCCGGGACCGATCGGGCTCGCAGGCTCGCCCCTTCGCCTCCCGCGCCCCTCAGGCCGTGGAGGGATG
>CAZGIK010000058.1:0-16566 GCA_964525755.1 uncultured Verrucomicrobiota bacterium | reverse complement strand
CGTACTCGTGATCGTCCTCGTACTCGGGTTCCGTGGCATTGCCTTCGAGGACGAGTACCGCCCCTGCGGGGCTGAGTACGCGTACGAGCTCCGGCGGACGCCACGCGGTCCGGTTCGTACTCGTGATCGTCCTCGTACTCGGGTTCCGTGGCATTGCCTTCGAGGACGAGGACCGCCCCTGCGGGGCTGAGTACGCGTACGAGCCCCGGCGGACGCCACGCGCTTGTCCTCGTCCCCCGTCCAAAATCGCCTTTGCCGACCCCCGGGACCACCGATAGGGTCCGCCGTCTTTTCGTATTATGGCCAAGCTCTCAGTTCGCGATCTCAACGTCACCGGCAAGCGCGTGTTTGTGCGCGTGGATTACAACGTTCCGATGGAGGAAAAGGACGGGGTGATGGTGATCAATGACGTCACCCGGATTCGGGAAACCCTTCCCACCCTCCAGCTGCTGATCGACAAGGGCGCCCGGATCGTCCTCGCCGCCCATCTCGGGCGTCCGAAGGGCCAGCGGGAGCCGTCCATGAGCCTCCGTCCGGTGGCCGCCAAGCTGGGCGAGCTGCTGGGGCGTCCGGTGGCGTTCGTCGACCAGTGCGTGGGGCCCGAGGCCGAGGCGGCCGCCGGGGCGTTGGCCGACGGGCAGGTCCTGCTGCTGGAGAACGTCCGGTACCACGCCGAGGAGGAGGCCAACGAGCCCGGGTTCGCCGCGCAGCTGGCGCGGCTGGCGGACGTCTACGTGAACGACGCCTTCGGCGCCGCCCATCGCGCCCATGCCTCGACCCGGGGGGTGGCCGATGCCCTCCGCGCCCGGGGCGGCGCCTGTGCGGCGGGGCTGCTGATGGAGCGGGAGCTGAAGTTCCTCGGCGACGAGCTGGACAACCCGGCCCGGCCCTTCGTGGTGATCCTCGGCGGCGCCAAGGTGAGCGACAAGATCAAGGTCATCGACCGCCTGCTGGAGAAGGCCGACACCATTCTGATCGGCGGTGCCATGGCCTACACCTTCAAGCTCGCCCACGGCCGTCCGGTCGGGAAGTCGCTCGTCGAGCCCGACCACACCGGAACGGCGCTGGCGGCGGAGAAGAAGGCGGCGGAGCGGGGGGTGAAGTTCCTCCTGCCGTCCGACACCGTCGTCGCCACCCCCGTGGACACCGGACGTGTGAACAAGAAGGGACGTCCCGTGTACGACCTCCAGAACCCGCGCGTGGTCGAGGGGGACATCCCGGACGATGCCGAGGGGTTCGACATCGGCCCGGCCACCGCGGCCGCCTACGCCGGGGTGATCGCCTCGGCGAAGACGATCCTGTGGAACGGCCCGATGGGGATGTTCGAGGACGCGCGGTTCGCCGCGGGCACCGATGCCGTGGCCCAGGCGGTCGTGGAGGCCACCCGGTCGGCCGGCGCCAAGTCGATCATCGGCGGCGGCGACAGCGTGAAGGCGATCAACAAGGCGGGTCTGGGGGACCAGGTCACCTTTGCCAGCACCGGTGGCGGCGCGAGCCTCGAGTTCCTCGAGGGCATTCCCCTCCCCGGGGTCGAGGCGCTCGACAACCGCTGAGCCCCCCCGTCCGCGGTCTGGACAGACTCCCCGGCGATGAGCGACGCGCGGATCCCGCGGACGATGCGGGCGGTGGTGTACCGCGGGGTGGATGATCTCCGGGTGGAGACCCTGCCGGTGCCGCGGACCGGACCGGGCGAGGTGCTGGTGCGGGTCGCCGCGTGCGGGGTGTGTCCGACGGACATCAAGAAGATCCGTCAGGGCACCGTGGAGCCGCCGCGGGTCTTCGGTCACGAGACGGCGGGGACGATCGTGCGGGTGGGGGCGACGGTGCGCGGCTGGTCGGTGGGCGACCGGGTGGCCCTGCATCATCATGTGCCGTGCGGCACCTGCCATGCCTGCCGGCACCGCACCTTCGCCCAGTGCCCCACCTATCTGCGGACCGGTGTCACCGCCGGCTTCGAGCCCGCCGGGGGCGGCTATGCGGAGTACGTCCGGGTGCTTCCCTTCTGCCTGCCCGGACTCGTCCGGATTCCCGCCCGCAACACCTTCGCCGAGGCCGCCCTCCTGGAACCGGTCAACACGGTGCTCAAGGGCGTGGCGATGCTTCCCCTGCTGCCCGGCGACACGGTGGCGGTGGTGGGACAGGGCCCGATCGGCCTCCTGTTCACCCGCCTGCTCTCCCTGCGCGGCATGCGGGTGGTGGCCATGGATCTGGTCCCCGCCCGACTCCGGAAGGCCAGGGCCTGGGGGGCGTTCCGGACCCTTCCCGGGGACGATGCGGCCCTGCCCGACCGGATCCGCCGCGCGACCGGGGGACGGGGGGCGGATGCGGCGGTGGTGACCGTCCCGTCCGATGCCGCGGTCCTGCAGGCCCACGGGTATGTGCGGGGAGGGGGTGCGGTGCTCCTGTTCGCCCACACGGTGCGGGGTCGGACCACGCCGATCGACCTGGCCCGGGTATGCGTGGACGAGAAGGCGTTGCTGGGGAGCTACTCGGCCGACATCACCCTGCAGCCCGAGGCGGCCCGGATCGTGTTCTCGCGGCGGCTCGATGTCCGCGGGCTGGTCACCCACACCTTCCCGCTCGAGGCCACCGCCGGGGCGATCGCGCTCGTCGAGCGCGCGGCGCCCGACGCGCTCAAGGTGCTGGTGTCGCCGGGGGCGGATGCGGACGCGTGACGGTGGAGACGTCCCGTCGGAGTTTCCTGACAGGCTCCTACTTCCCGGACGGATCCCGGGGCTCCTTCCAGCGTCGGGCGAAGGTGATGAGGAACAGGAGCAGGCTCCCGTGGAGGAGAAGGGTTCGGAGCGCCCAGTAACAGCGGTTGAAGAATGCCCCGGACTGGGTTCCCAGGCCCAGTCGGGCCATGATCCAATACTGCAGGTCGGTGTCGCAGAGGCTCATGAACAAGCCCAGGCTGACCCCGAGAATGGCGATGCGGGTGGCGTTTCTGAGTGTCACGGCAGGGGATGGGTCAGGCACGTTCGAGGCCGGTCAGGCTCCGGTCGCCGCCCGGGACATCGGCGGCGCTCATGCCAAAACCGTCGAGGATGGATGCGAAGAGGCGGCCGATGGGGGCGTTGTTGTTCGTGTCGAAGGCAAGGTGCCCGGCGTGTCGGAATCCTCCTCCGGCCAGCAGGAGGGGCCAGTTCTGGTTGCTGTGTCCGTTGGCGTTGCCCATGCAGGTGCCATAGAGGACCGCCGTGTTGTCCAGCAGGGTCCGGCCGCCCTCCCGGGTCTGTCGGAGCCCCTCGAGAAACTGGAGCACGAGCCGGAACTGCGCCTCCTCGATGAGGCGCAGCTCGGCGATCATCTCGGGCCGGTTTCCATGATGGGTCAGGGCATGGGTTTCCGTCTGCACCCCATCCAATTCCCGCAGGATTCCGAGCGGCTCGAAGAAGACCGTGGCGACCCGCGTGGAATCGGTCTCCAGCCCCAGCCGGATGACATCCAGCAGGGCGCGGAGCCGCTTGAGGATCTCGAAGGGATCGCCCATGTCGGGAGGGGGGGCGTTGACGGCGGGCTTCGGCTTCCGCAGCCAGGCCTCGGACTGGTGCAACTGGGTTTCCAGCTCCCGGATCGAGTGGAAGTAACGCCCCAGGGTCTCGCGGTCGGACGCGGTGACCGACCCTTCGAGCTGGCGGATGCGACCCCGCAGCTGGTCGAGAAGGCTTCGGCCCTGCCGGAGTTCCCGGACTTCGGCCTCCATCTCCTCGGCTGTTCCATTGATGAACAGGCGTCGATAGAGCGTGGCGGCGTCGCCAGCCGACGGGATTCCCACGCCGGAACGGTTGAAGGACATGGTCCGGCCGACACCGGTGGCCGGATTGGTGGCCAGGAACGGGAACCGTGTCTGCCCGCCTTGCGCCTCGGCCACGATCTGATCCACGGAGACACGGTTCCGGAAGCCGGCGCTCCCGGGATGGGGCGCCCCGGTCAGGAAGGCGACCTCGTTGGTGTGCCCCCCGTCCACATTCGGATGGGACAGCCCGGAGAAGACGGTGAACTGCCCGCGCACCGGCTCGAGGATCCGCAGGTACGGGGATGGCGTGTACCCGGGGCCGGCGTCCTTCGGGAAGAAGAGGTGCGGCATGATGCCCTGGGTGGTCTGGATGGCCAGGAAGCGCCGGGGTGCCGCCTCGGGACCGGGTGCCCCGAACAGGCGCGGGGAGGATTCCAGTGCGGGCAACGCCAGGAGGACGCCGGCGGACCGCAGGAAGCCCCTTCGGGAAAGGGCGGGCCGGTGGGGCATCGGGGGAGGGTTCATTTCTGGAGGAATACCCGGGAGCCGATGACTTCCAGGAGGAGTGTCCGGACACCGTACTGCCGGGATCGGGCGGCTTCGAGGATGGCGTCCACCTGCGGCCGATCGCCGAAGCACACCGGGGCACCGGTGGCGTAGAGGATCAGCCGGTGCACAAAAGCCCGGGCAATGGCCTCCTCGTGCTGAAGCAGGAGGCGCTTGTACTCATGGATGTCCGCAAAGTCGGCACCCTCCGGCGTCGTCCCGGTGGAGTCCACCGGAGCCCCCAGTCGGACGCTTGGCAGGAGGTCGGCCCAGTGGCTCGGGGGAATCCCCGGGAACGATGCCAGGGCCGGGTCGCGGCCCCGGCGTTGTTCCGGATCGCCATGGCGCCGGCCGCGAAACCGGTAGTGGGAACGCCATCCCCCGATCACATCGAAGCTCTCGAGGGCGAAACCCGGGGGGTCGATGTGGTCATGGCAGGCCGCGCAGGAGGGCGAGGACCGGTGGAGTTCCAGCTGGCGGCGCATGGTGGTGGCGCCGCGAACATCGGGTTCGACGGCCGGGGTGTTCGGCGGGGGCGGCCGCGGGGGGGTGCCGAGAATGCGGTCCAGGACCCACGCGCCCCGCTTGACGGGTGAGGTGACCGTGCCGTTGGCGGTGATCTTGAGGATGGCCCCCTGGGTGATGAAGCCGCCCCGGGGTGAACCGGCCGGCTTCGGAACCTTCCGCAGGGCGCTTCCCTGCACACCGGGAACACCATAGTGCTCGGCCAACCGCTGGTTGATGCACAGGAAGTCGGAGTCGACGAAATGCCGGACGCCACGGTCCTCGGTCAGCAGGAGTCGGAAGTACTCCCGGGTCTCGGCCACCATCGAATGCCGGAGATCGCTGCGGAACTCCGGATAGAGGGCGACGTCCGGTGAGGTGAAGTCGATGTCCCTCAGCCCGAGCCATTGGTCCACGAAGTCGTCGATGAATCGGGAGGCCCTGGGATCGGCGAGCATCCGGACCGCCTGCCGCTGAAGCGAGTCCGGGTCCAGGGTTCCGGCCCGGGCGGCCCGGATCAGTTCCTCGTCCGGACACGAGTTCCACAGGAGATAGGACAGGCGGGAAGCGGCCGCGAACGGGTCGATTCCCAGCCAGGGCCCGCCGGCTTCTCGTTCACCGACGAGCGCTGCCGGTTCCCGAAGGTAGAGGAAATCCGGGGAACAAAGCGCCGTCCGATACGCGGAGCGCAACGCCTCCTCGAGGGGATCGCCTTCCGCCAGGTGCCTGCGGGCCAGCCCGACGTAGGTGTCCAGTTCCTCCGGCGAAGCGGGACGCCGGAAGGCGCGGTCGAGGAACGCACCAATGACCACGGGCAGATCGGTCCCGGGTTGTTCCGAGGAGACGGTCCACCGGGGGCGGTTGCCCAGGCGACGGAGGGGATTCCCGCCCGCACCCGGTTCCGCGGGCCCGAATGCCAGGTTGCCGAAGAGTCGGCGGTGACTCTCCGGCGGCCACTGGTCGTGGAGCGGGCCCTCGATGTCGATGAACTCGACCGCGACGGCCGGTCCCCGGTAGTGGAACGGATGGGAGAGACCGGGCCACTTGATGTGTGCCGCGAGCGCCGGGGTGGAGGGGTGCAGGACGTGGAAGTAGTTCGGCCAAAGGCTGGTCGGATTCAGTTCGATGCCTTCAGAGGTGTTCAGCCACGCGACCACCTCGTGGTCGGCCGGCTGAAGGGACGGGGCATCCAGAAATCCAAGGAACCGCTTGCCCGTCGCGAGCTCGACGTACTGTCCCCTCGGTTCGGGCAGGAGTTCGCCGTTCCGACCGGGTCGGAAGCTGAAAATCCGGGTCTGTATCCGGTAGAGCCCCGGGAGGGACACGGAGAAGGACGGAACGGCCGCCGTGAAACCCAGGCGTGACTGGGTCAGGAGCGCCAGCGCATCCGAGTCCGCGGCGATGGCCTGGAGTTCCGGGACGCCGGACCGCTTGTTGAGCCCCCGGATCCGGTCGAGGTCCACACGCCCGTTCTTCAGTGGGAACACCGCCTGCCCGAGGTGGTCGATGCTGCCGAGCATCCGAAACCGTCGCTTCTCGGGAGCCGGTCGGTCATGGGTGGCGATGGCGGCGTCGAGGATGACATCGGCCACCTCCATGTACTTCCGGATCTGGGCGGCGGAAATGTCGAGGGCGTCGGATGCCTTCTCGAAGCCGTCCAGACGCCCATCGCCGGGCAGGAGTTCGCGGACCTGGAGACCCGGCAGGGCGAAGAGGTCCCGGACGGTGTGCTCGTACTCGGTGCGATTGAGACGCCGCATCGGCACGCGGCCCTGTTCGCGCTGCCGCTGCCGATCCCGGTCGGTCAACCAGGCGCCCATCTCGGACAGGACGTCGGCCCGCTCGGCCTCGGACGGCTGGCGCTTCGCCGTCGTGGGTGGCATTTCCGCCGCGGCAACCCGGTCGTGGATTCCAACCCACTGCCGGTAGGCCGCTTCGGTGGAGGACGGGTTGACCAGTCCACTGAGGACCAGCCCGGCCTTGGATTCCTCCTCCCCATGGCACGTGATGCAGTAGCGGTCGAGGAACTCGCGGACGTCGGCCCGCAGGTGCGTCCCTCCGACCAGGAGCGTGGCGAGGGCGGCCCTCAGGAGCGCCTTCATGGATCGATGCGGGGGTGCCATCCCCCGGAATCGCCAGACCGGCCGTCAGGTGGTGTGTGGACCGCCGCCCGCATGTCGTGAATGTGGGGCACCGGTATCCTGCGAGAAACCGGAAAAGTTCGGGCCGAAATGGGGTCGACCGGCTTCGCCTGGCAGACGGGCGGGCGATGACCGGCCCGTGAGTCCCGCGGACGCACCCCGACCACCAGTCCGACGGGGCGTTGGAGTCCGGAAAGGATCGGGTGGCAGGGGCGATTGACCACCGAGGGACCGAGCCGGGAGTTGCGGACGAGCGTGACCGGAGTGCCGCTGTCCAGGTCGAGGGCGTCGGAGGCACCGAGTTCCCGGAGCAGGGCGGCGGTCTCGGCCGGGGTGGCCCCCTCGCTCCAGCCGGGTTGGCGGCCGTCCACGATCAGCCAGTAGAGATACCGGCCGTCGGCCGACACCCCGCAGGCCGATGCGGCATCGGCGGGCAGCGGCTCGGCGCGGACCACGCCGTTGGTCAGGGTCCGGAGCAGCCCCCCGAATCCCACCCCGCCCTCCGGGACGGGATCCCCGGCCGGCACGATCCGCGCCCGGCCGGACGGCGTGACCACGAGGGCGTCGAGGTTGGGGACCGGTGCCGACCATTCCCCATCGGCCGACCGTGCCAGTCCGACGAGGTCGACCGGCGTTCCCGGGAGGATGGCCTCGGGTTCGAAGAGCGTGGCGTTGAAGGCAAGGGCGAGGCCGTGCCGGCGCGCCAGCGTGGTGGGATACCGCACCCGGGCCTCATGGGGGCTGCCATGGGGAAGCGAACGGTCGGCCGCCACCACCAGCTCGATGCCCGGGTCCTGGAGGTCGATCCGGACCGCATGGGCACGGAGCAACCGCGGCTGGGTGAAGCAGGCCCGACGGTACTCCGCGCCGGGGATCACCGTCTCCCAGGGGGTCCAGCCCGCGCCGGGCCCGGGCCAGCGCTGGAGGAAGCGGGGACGGGGGATGTTGGGCAGAAGGCAAACCGTCACGGCGGCGGCCAGGGCAAGGCTGGCCCCGATCCACCGCCGCCAACGCCGGTGCCGACGCAGCCCGGATTCCCCGACCCGGGGTGGAACCGCGGGTCCGGTCGGGGGGGATGGGGCGGGGTTCATTCCGCGCAGGCCCGGGGCGTCACCACACCTCCACCGGACCCTTGGGCACGGGGATGGCGGTGCGGAGGGTGGAGGGCGGGGCGTCGTCGGCCTCCATGAAACTCGCCGTCATCGGCGCCAGGCGGAAGCGCGGCAGCAGCTCCCCGGCGTCGTCGCAGAACTGGGCCCGCCAGGCGAGGTACTCGCCGAGAATGACGTCGAACTCCGCCCGGGTCGCGAGCCGGACGATCCGCTTGTTGAACGGGTTCACCGGACCGAACCGGCGGGAGTACCACGGGGCCACCTTGCGGAACTGGATGCAGCCCGCCTGTTCGCCGAACACCGCGACCATCAGGTCGAGGTGGCGGGTGAGGATGCGGATCCGCTCGGCGAACGGCGGCTCGGGGAGCAGCTCGCCGGTGTCGAGGAAATGCCGGGTGCGGCGGAACAACCACGGGTCGTAGAAGGCACCCCGGCCGGCGCTCACCCCGGCACAGCCGGTCTCCCGGATCATGTGCCGGGCCGCCTCGGGGGTGGTCACGTCGCCGTTGCCGATCACCGGGATGTTCCGGGCGGCCGCCACCACCGACCGGATGCCCGCCAGGTTGACCGTGCCCGAGAATCCCTGGGCGCGGGTCCGGCCATGGATGAACACCGCGGCCACGCCGGCATCCTCGAGGGCGCGGACGAGGTCCGGCGCGGTCAGGTTCTCGTCGTCCCATCCCAGGCGCATCTTGGCCGTCACCGGGATCCGTACCGCGTCGACCATCCGCTCCACCAGGTGTCGGGTCTTGCCCAGCTCGGTCATCATGGCCGATCCGCCCCCCACCCGGCACACCTTGCGGACGGGGCAGCCCATGTTGATGTCCACCGAGTCCACGCCGATCGACTCGAGATACTGGGCGGCGTCGCGCATCTCCTCCGGGACGGCGCCGAAGAGCTGCACGGCGAGCGGCCGGTCCACGGGATCGGTTTCGATCAGCTTGAGGGCCTTGGGATTGCGCTCCAGCAGGGAGCGGGCGTTGACGAGGTCGGTGGTGCAGAGGCCCACGCCGCCGATCTCCCGCACCACCCGGCGGAAGGGCAGGTTGGTGTACCCGGCGAGCGGGGACAGGAAGAGGTTCGAGGCCAGCTCCAGCCGGCCGAGTCGGATCATGGGCGGGACGGGTGGAGGCCGCTCACATCCCCGGTCCCTCGGCCCGGTCGCCGTCGAGCTGGTAGATCCCCAGCAGGTAGCCGTTCTCGGAGAACTCGCCGACCTTGATCTTGCCGAACAGCGTGACGGCCTGGTCGAGGACCGCCTTGGTCCCGCCGCCGACCATCTTCACCGTCACGAACTCGTTGATCTTGGGGACGGCCCCGAAGCAGCACATGGACTGGTCCCGCATCAGGAGCAGCTCGGTGACCCGGCCGCCCTCGACCTTGAGGGGGAGCATGAACCCCTTCACGGCCACCTTCTTGCCGTCGAATGCCTTGATCGTCGACGGGATCTGGTTGGTGTCGGGCGACGGCGGCGGCGTGGTCCCGGTGTACTCAGGGACGGTGTAGTCGAACGAGGCGAGGCGTTCGAACCCGAGGGTCAGGTAGCCGTCCTTCGACTCGGTGACGTCCGCGGGGGTGCCCGCCTCCGTCTTGGGTGCGGCCGGCGCGGCCGGCTGGATCGGGGCGCCGCGCGGGGCGGCGGGACGGATCGGCTCACCCCGGACCGGCTTCTCCGACTGGGCCCGGGCATCCGCGATGAGCAGCAGGACGCCGCCCACGGTCGCGAGGACGGCCGCGGCGCGTTGGCGGGAAGGGGATGTGGGCTTCATGGCGATGGGCGGTCAGTGCGCGTGTCCGGATCCGGATGCGGGGTGCCGGAACGTCAGGTTGGTGAACGTCTGCCCGCGGATCGTAAGGGAATCGAACCGGCCGGCAAACTCCGGATGCGACGTCACCCAGGGCACCGCGCCCTCGAACTGGGAGGAGTCGCCGAGGGTCTCCCCGGAGGCGGCGCTGGCCACCGCATGGAGCACGGCCGGATGGGTTTCCGCGCCCGCGCTGAGGGTGAGGTTCAGGCTGGAGTCGGGCATGCGGACGTAACCCTCCGCATGGGCGTCCAGCACCCAGACCGTGAGCCGCCCGGCGGTGGTGTCGGCCAGCACCTCGAGGTTGTACTGGTGCCGGCCGACCTCCACGAGCTGGCCGCCGTTCTTCGGACGGTGTCCGTGTCCGGAATGACTGTGGCCGTCGGAGCCGGCGGTGGTGCCGGGGTCGCTGCATCCGGCCACGAGGATCCCGAGGAGCGGGGCGGCGGTGGCGAGGAGTCGGCGGGGCGAGGCGTTCATTTGCCGCCGATCATAGCCGTCCGCCCCGCGGGTTCAACTGGCGCGAGCGTCCCCGCGAGCCGCTGCCGGCGGGCGCGGGACGAACGCGGGGCCGCGGGGCTACTTCTTTCCGCCCTTGCCGCCGCCACCGCCACCCCCGGTGGATCCGACCTGGATGCTGGCCGTGGCGGAAACCTGGTTGTCGGCCGACGAGTAGGTGAACCCGGAGCGCGTCACGCCGCCCACCGTGAAGGTGACGGTGCCCGAGCTGCGGGTGGACTTCGACAGGAGGACGGCGAGGCCGTTGGAATCGGTGATGGCGGAACCGGACCCGCTCACCAGGCCCGACCAGGTCCCGGCGACGGTCGCGCCAGCGACCGGCAGGCCGGCCAGGTCGGTCACCCGGACGGAAGCCTCGACCGCACTGCCCCGGCCGGCCGGCACCACGGCCAGCCCGAGCGCCGCGAGGCGCATCCCCACGGCGGGAGCCTGGGTGACGGAGATCACCACCGACGCGGATGCCGTCGCTCCCCGGTTGTCGGTGACGGTCAGCACGGCCGTGTACGACCCGGGGGCGGTGTAGGTGTGGGAAACCGTCGGACCGGAACCGGTGGCGCCGTCGCCGAATGCCCAGGCGAAGGCGGTGAGGGAGCCATCGGGATCCCAGGACCCGGTCGCGTCGAAGGCCACCGCCAGCGGGGCGTGACCGGAGGTGGGCGTCGCGGCGGCCACGGCCACAGGGGTCTGGTTGGGCGCGAGCACGCGGATCAGGGTCGACGTGGAACCGGTGAGGCCGGAGTTGTCGGTGACGGTCAGGACGGCGGTGTAGTCGCCGGCGGCGCCGTAGGTGTGGGATACGGTCGCGCCCGAGCCGAGGGTGCCGTCGCCGAAGTCCCACGCATGGCCCACCACGGAGCCGTCGCCATCGAACGATCCCGTCCCGCTGAACGAGACCACCAGCGGGGCGTCGCCCGAGGTGGGGGTGGCGGAGATCACCGCCACCGGGGCCACCGGCCCCGGGGCCGTCACGGAACCGGTCACCGTGTACTGCCCGAGCGACCCGTAGGTGCTGTACCCGTCGGTGGCCGGGTCCCCCTTGCCGGTGCCGCGCACCGAGAGGAAATAGGTGCCGCCGGCGAGGTTCAGTCCGAACGACGCGCCGAGCGAGTCGACCGGGTTGGAGGAGGCGACCAGCGTCCCGCCGGCATCGCGCAGCTCGGCGAGGACGTCGAGGTTGGCCGACCGGCTGTCGGGCGTGACCGTGAGGCTCACCGCGCCGGATCCGGTGGTGAAGGCGAAGACGTCGACATCCGTCGCGGTGCCGATGATCCCCTGGCCCGAGAGGGTTGTCCCGGCGGGAAAATGGCTGGCGTTGGCGGGGGTGTTGCCGTGGTCGTCGGGCCGGTACCCGACATATCCGGCGATGCCGACGACGTCGTCCTGGGTGTTGTTGGCGCCGGCGTACTCGCCCTTCGACCACTGGACGAGGTTCTTGTAGTAGCCCACGCCCATGATCGGGGCCCATCCGGTGGTGCCCGTGCCATGGCCCTCGTAGTAGCCCACCGCGCTGGTGCCGTCGTGGCGCAGGTTGAAGGTGTGGCCGGCCTCATGGGATGCGGCCTCGGCGGTGTACTTCTCGTTGCCCGTGCCCAGCTGGGCGGTGAAGACGTAGCACGGGGTGTCGAGCGACGAGGTGAACGAACCCAGGTAGGCCACGCCGCCCGCACTGGCACCGTACCAGTCGGAACTGCTGCCCCCGATGCACACCCGGACCCCCCAGCGGGTGTCCCCGGTGCCGGAGCGGCGCAGGTTGTCGGCACCGGGATCCTCGGTGGTGACGTCCACGTCGAACGGCGCGAAGTCCTCGGCCACCCGCTGCCAGATGTACTGGATCCGGTCGAGTTCCGTGCCGCTGAAGGCCGGGTCGCCGTCGATCGTGTACGGCGGCGTCACGAAATCCGCACCGCCGTTGAAGTTGCTGTTCCACGAGGTGCCCGAGGTGACGTGCCCGTCGAAGTCGAGATAGATGACCAGCGGGGCGCCGGGCCGGCTGTGGAGAGTGAAGGTCTGGGAGGCGGGAACGAGGGCGCTGACGGGTTCGGTGCTCCCGGTGCCGGCGGTGCCGGACTCGGCGGGCCCCTCGCAGACGTAGAGCAGCCGGCCCGCGCGGTCGACGTTCAGGCTGCGATCGGTCCGCAGGAGCAGGTCAAGCTGTCCACCCGTGATCCCGTAGGCCCTGGCCACGCCGGGAAGCTCGGGGCCGAGGGCCCGGATGGCGGCGGTGCCGGACGCGGTCCCGGGCAGCTTCACCCGGGGAAAGGCGGGATCCTCGGGTCCGGCCTTGGGTGCTGCGGACAGCGGGGCGGCGACGACGGTGGCCAGGAGGACTCCGGCGACGAGGGATTCAAGGGGTGTCTTCATGGGCGCGGGCTCGACAAGTCCCGGCACCCTACCGCCCCCACCCCAACCGCCCATTCCCCAAATACCGCTAAACCCGGGGCCTACGCAGTGCCCATTACCCTCACTTTTGGGGATTCGCGGCCGATTCCACCAGGGCCCGCGCTTCGTCGAGGAGCCGGCGGTAGGTGCCGGCGTGGATGCGGGTGAGCTCCTGGCGGTCGGCGAGGATGCGGTCGCCCGCGTCGCGGACCTTGTAGGCCGTGCACCACACCTCGAAGAAGCCCTCCCCGATCCGGAGGATGAACACCTCCACCTCGGTGGAGGCGCCCGAGATCCAACCGCCGTAGGCCAGGTCGGTGCCGGTGTCCCCGTCGCGGGTGAAGATCATCTGGGCCGGATCGGCCTTTCCCCGGAAGCCCTCGCGATGGAAGACCTGCTCGACCGCGAGGGCCACCACCTGGGGCGATCGGGCGCGGACGGTCACCAGGGCCAGGCCCCGGGAACGGTCCCGACCCGCGCAGCCGCCCCAGGCGGCGATCCCGGAGGCGCCAAGCCCCAGCAGGCCGAGGAATCGACGCCGGCTGGGGAGACGCTGGGCCACGGCGCGGTTCATGGCCGGCGGGCGGTCCATTCGATCCGCGTCGCGTTGCCGTCGAGCTCGGTCTCGGCGCTCCCCCGGAGGGATCCGTCGGCGAGGCTGGCCCGCATGCGGTAGACCATGGTCCCGCCGGACGGGCGGTCACGGCGCACGGTCCAGGTGGCGGTGTCGCCCTCGATCCGACCGTCCTCCAACGGCAGCCACGCGTCAGGACCCCGGCCGACACGGCCCCGGAGACGGTTGCCGTCGGCTTCCAGCTCGACCGGCACATCCACCGGATCGCCGCTCGGTCCGGGAAGGGTCATCACCCAGGAGCCCGACCAGCCCGAGGTGGCGGCGGCCGGGGCCTTGGAGGATTCGCCCAGCGCCCGGGCGAGGTGCGGTTCGAGTTCCTCGGCCCAGATCTGGTAGCCGGCCGGGGACAGATGGAGGTAATCCGGCATGAGCGCCGCGGGCATGGTCCCGTCGTCGTTCAGGAAACGGTGGCCGAAGTCGACCCAATGCACGTGCCGTCCGTCGGCCTGCCGGCGAAGGACCTGGTTGATCATCGCCAGCTTGCCCCGCTGCGCGGTCAGGTTCTCGGCCCGGGGGAAGATGGCGACCAGCAGGACCTGGGTGTCGGGCAGGGTGGCCCGCAGCTTGCCGACGATCGCCGTCACCCCGTCGATGATCTGTTCGGCGGTGTTGTCCTCGCCGTTGGAGTTGTTGGTGCCGATCATCACCACGGCGGCGTCGGGCTTGAGGCCGTCGAGGTTCCCGTTTTCCAGTCGCCAGAGGACATGCTGGGTGCGGTCGCCGCCGATCCCGAGGTTGATGGCGTGGCGCGGCGCGTAGTGCCGGGCCCAGATCTCCTTCCCGGCCCCTTCCCAGCCCTGGGTGATCGAGTCGCCGATGAAGATCACGCGCGCCTTCGAGCCGACCTCGGACACCGTCCGGTTGAACGAGGCGTGGCGGTCCTTCCACCATTGGTCGCCGCGCGGGACGGGCTCCACGGCCGAGTGGGAGAAGACGGCCGATGGCAGCAGGGCGAGGAGGAGGGCGGTGGACAGGATGCGGGATGTCTTCATGGCGGGAGGCGGATCCCGGCCACTCAACCGGGCCGGGAACCGTCGGGCAAGCCCGGGGTGGTTGGCGAACGGGGCGCCGCCCGATTTCCGGAGCCGCACGGTCTGTCGTGCGGTTGCCCACGGGGCGACCCGAACAGCGCCTCGAAGTTCCCCCGCACCCGTTCGGCAAGACCCTCCACCGGCTCGCCGAGGAACTCCGCCAGACCCGAGTAGACCGCCGCCAGGTTGGCCGGGTGGTTGACCGGCTGGCCGGTGGCCGGGTCGGCAAGGCGATGCGTCTCCAGATCGTCCGGGAGACGCTGGTCGGGGGCGTCGGTCTCGACCAGCAGCCGGTCGGATGGGATGTGGCGGAACACCTCCCGCTGCCGCGCCTTGCGCCGGTGGAGGAAATACCCGGGAAAACCGAACCGGGCCCCCAGCCGGGCCAGCGGCCCGACCAGCTCCACCGGGCCGCCATAGCTGTGGAGCAGGAAGCCGGCGGACGGGACCGGACCCCGTCGCAGGCCGTCCAGGAGATCGCCCCACGCCGACAGGCAGTGGATGGTCGCCGGACGGTTGAGATCCGATGCGATCCGCATCTGCGCCGTGAACACGGCGGCCTGACATTCCCTGGAAGGCGGGGTCGTGGTGTCCGGAACCCCGTGCATCCGTTGCCATCGCCCGGGGTTGTCCAGCATCCAGCGGTCGAGTCCGATCTCACCGACCCCGGCGCCGGGATGCCGCTCCAGCCAACGCCCCAGATCGGCCTCCCATCCCGGCCCCGCCGCGTCGGCCTGCCACGGATGCACCCCGAAGGACGGGATCACCAGATCCGGATGACGGACGGCGAGCCGGGCGACGTCGGGCCAGTCCGACGGATCGGATCCGTTCACGACCATCCGTCGGACGCCGACCGCGCGGGCGGCGGCGACCACGGGTTCGGGATCGGGACCGAGCCGCGGATCCTGCAGATGGTTGTGGGCATCCGTCAGGTGCATGGAGATGGCTCAGTCGCGGCGGGGCGTCCGGCAGGCGTCGGCGTGGTCCCGGATCAGCTGCGCCACCCGCAACACCGTGGCGCGTCGGCTCTCCGCCAGCTGTCGCAGCAGGCCGAGGTCCTCGAGGAAATCCGGCGGACAGGCCAGCACCTCCTCCGGCGTGCGGCCCCCGTAGACATCGGCCAGCAACCCGGTGAGGGCCTTGAGCGTCGCGGCATCGGAATCGGTCGCGTACCGGCATCGGCCGTCGACAAATCCCGGCACGAGCCAGAGCCGGACCTGGCATCCGGGCACGAGGAATTCGTCGCGCCGGAGTTCGGCCGGGAGCGGCGGACGTTGTCGGGCGTGTTCCACGGCCAGGCTGAGTCGTGCCTGCGGATCCCGCCGCTCCCGATAGGGGCCGAGGCAGGCGTCGAGGTGCGTGGAACCGGACGGGATGGTGGACGGATCGGCCACGGCGGGGAGGCTACCGTCGGCCGGGCCGCCGGCGCGAGCCGGACCGGTTGTCGCTGTGCCGACAATCCCCGTCCCTTCTTCGCCAAGGACGGTTTGGCCGGTGATCGCCACGCGGAGTCTGTTGTGTCGTGGGAGGCGGCTTGGCGCGGGCCCCGACAGGGGAGCCGTGCCGGCTGTCTGCTGCGCAACCATGAACACTGTCCATCGGTCCCGAGCCCCGTTCCGCATCGTCATGCTGTTCTGCGGCAGCCTGACGGGCGCCCACGCGGCCACCTACACCTGGACCGGAGCCGGTGGATCGGACTGGACGAACTCCGCCAGCTGGATTCCGGGCACCGGCGTCCCCGGACCGGACGACACGGCCATCGTGGCGGTCGCGGGTGTGGCCGTGACGGGCAGCGTTTCGGTGGGGACGCTGCAGTTGAACGGCGTGACGCTGGCCGGCGCCGGCACGTTGACGGTCCTCGACCGTTTGGAGTGGACGGGCACCTCCTCGATGATCGGCGGTGGGACGACGGTGCTGGGGCCGGACGCGGTGATGGCGATATCGGGGGGCGGAGACCGGGCGTTGAATGCCCGGGTTCTGGTCAACGAGGGGCGGATGGAGCATGCACCCGGGTCGCGGCTGCTTTTCTACAACAGCTCGCGTGTGGAGAACCGGGAGGGTGGGGGGATCGACCTGCAGGGGGATGTCACCTGGATCCATGCCGGGGGGAACCTCTCGTCGATCACCAATTGGGGCACGGTGGTGAAGTCGGCCGG
>CAZGIK010000057.1:0-17175 GCA_964525755.1 uncultured Verrucomicrobiota bacterium | reverse complement strand
GCTCGTACGCGTACTCAGCCCCGCAGGGGCGGTCCTCGTCCTCGAAGGCAATGCCCCGGAACCCGAGTACGAGGACGAGTACGAGTGCGAGTACGACCGCGTGGCGTCCGCCGGGGCTCGTACGCGTACTCAGCCCCGCAGGGGCGGTCCTCGTCCTCGAAGGCAATGCCACGGAACCCGAGTACGAGGACGATCACGAGTACGAACCGGACCGCGTGGCGTCCGCCGGAGCTCGTACGCGTACTCAGCCCCGCAGGGGCGGTACTCGTCCTCGAAGGCAATGCCACGGAACCCGAGAACGAGTAAGATGACGAGTACGAGAACGCCCGCGTGGCGGCCGCCGGAGCTCGTACGCGTACTCAGCCCCGCCAGGGGCGGTCCTCGTCCTCGAAGGCAATGCCCCGGAACCCGAGTACGAGGACGATCACGAGTACGAGAACGCCCGCGTGGCGGCCGCCGGGGCTCGTACGCGTACTCAGCCCCGCCAGGGGCGGTACTCGTCCTCGAGAGGGAATGCCGCGGGACCCGAGGACGAGTACGAGTACGAGGACGACCGCGTGGCGTCCGCCGAAGCTCGTACGCGTACTCAGCCCCGCAGGGGCGGTACTCGTCCTCGAAGGCAATGCCGCGGGACCCGAGTACGAGGACGAACCCGACCGCGTGGCGGCCGCCGGGGCTCGTCCGTCACCCCACCGGTTTCAGCTTGGGTCCACGGGGAGTATCCTCGACCACCCAACCGAGCGCGCGGATCTCCGCCCGCAGGGCATCGGCCCGGGCGAAATCCCGGGCCTTCTTGGCGGCGACACGCTCCTCCGCCAGGGCGATCACCTCCCCGGGAGCCTCGGCCGCGGCCGGTGTTCCCACCCCCAGCACCCCATCCACCCGGGACCATGCCCCGAGGGCGGCCGCGGCGGCGGCGGCATCCACCTCGCCCGCCGCGAGGGCGCGGTTGGTCTCGCGGACCCAGTCGAACACCGCCGCCCAGGCCCGGGAAACATTCAGGTCGTCCGCGAGGGCGGCGCCGAACTCGGCGACCAGCGGCGAATCCGCCGCGGGGGACGGCGCCGACGGGGTGCCGGCGGCCTCGCGGAGCTTGGCGAGGCACTCGTCGATCCGCCCGAGCGCCGACCGGGCACCCTCGAGCCCCGCCAGCGTGAAGTTGAACGTCTCCCGATAGTGGGCGCCGAGGAGCAGGTGCCGGATCTCGCGTCCGTGGAACCCCCGATCGAGCAGGTCCCGGACGGTGAGGTAGTTCCCGAGCGACTTGCTCATCTTGCGGCCCTCGACCAGCAGGTGGGCGCCATGAAGCCAGTACTTCACGAACCGTTCCCCGGCCGGCTGCAACGCCGCCCCCTCGCTCTGGGCGATCTCGTCCTCGTGATGGGGGAACACCAGGTCCTCGCCCCCCAGGTGGAGGTCGAAGCTGGGCCCCAGCAGCGCCATGCTCATGGCGGAGCACTCGATGTGCCACCCGGGGCGGCCGGGCCCCCAGGGACTGTCCCAGGAGACCTCGCCATCCTCCGGCACCCGGGCCTTCCACAACGCGAAGTCGGCGACCGACTCCTTCCCGTACTCGTCGCTGGCCACCCGCTCCCCCACCCGCTGGGCGTCGAGGTTCAGCGGGACCAGCTGGCCGTAGCGGCATCCGCAGCCCTGGTAATGCCCGATGCTGAAGTACACCGAGCCGTCCGGCGTGCGGTAGGCATGTCCGCGTTCCTCGAGGCGCCGGATCAGGTCGATGATCTCCGGGATGTGGGCGGTGGCCCGGGGCAGGTGATGCGGCCGCCGGCAGCCGAGGACGTCCAGGTCGCAGAGGAAGGCCTCGGTGTACTCCCCGGTGAACGCCGCGAGGGATTTCCCCGTCTCCCGGACCCGCCGGATGATCTTGTCCTCCACATCCGTGATGTTCATCACGTGCTCCACGGTGAAGCCGTGGAACTCGAGCGTGCGGCGGACGAGGTCGGCGAAGACGAAGGTGCGGAAGTTTCCGATGTGCCCGAAGTCGTACACCGTCGGGCCGCAGCAGTAGAGGCCCACCCGGCGGCCGGACGGGTCGCGGGGAACGAATTCCTCCACCGAGCGGGAAAGCGTGTTGAACAGGCGCAGGCCCATGATGTGGGGCGAGAGCCTACGGGGCGTCCAAGCGGGCGGAAGGGGAAAAGCGGGGGCCGGATGCGGCTGGCCGTCGCCGATCCGACTTTGACATCTTGATGTGACAATCACACATCTTGATGCATGCGAACGACGATCACGATCGAGGACACGCTGCTTCGGAAGGCCAAGCAGGTGTCGATTCGCCGGGGTTGCACGCTGAGTGAGGTGGTCGAGGAGGCACTCCGGGTGGTTCTCGAGAGCCAGCCCAAGTCGTTGCCGAGGGATCCGGTCCCGAGATGGACGACCTTTTCGGGCGATGGAGTGCGCCCGGGAGTGGACCTGAAGAATTCGTCCGCCCTTCTGGAGGTCATGGACGAGCCATGATGTTGCTGGACGTCAACGTCCTGGTCCACCTCCACCGGGAAGATGCGGAACCGCATGAGGCGATTCGGCATTGGATCGAAGCCGCCCTCGTCGGCCATCAACGGATCGCCGTCTCGGACCTGGCCTTGAGCGGGTGCGTGCGGGTGGTGACCCACCCCAGGGTTTTCAAGCAACCCTCTCCGCTCCATCTCGCGCTTCGGTTCGTCGAGGAGTTCCGTTCCCATTCCCGGATTCACGTCCTGAATCCTGGACAGGGGCATTGGGGGCGGTTCACGGAGCTCTGTCGCCAGGTCGATGCCCGGGGGAACCTGATCCCCGACGCCTACCACGCGGCGCTGGCCATGGAGCAGGATTGTGAATGGATTTCCCTCGACCGCGGGTTCGCACGCTTTCCGGGGCTGCGCTGGCGGCATCCCCTGGATTGACCCGGACTCACTCCCGTCAGGGGTCCGATTGGGCGGGATCCGTCGAACCCGTGGAAAGCAGGTGCGGCGACGGCGAACGGCGTCCGCCGCCCGGGCGCCCTTCGCCTTCCTTCCGGCCCTCCCATCGTCCATCCTCCCGGCGTGCGTGTCCTGGTGGCCGAAGACGATCCGAAGATTGCCTCGTTCGTGGTCAACGGGCTGCGACAGGCCGGCTTCGCGGTGGATCACCGGGCCGACGGCGAGTCGGCCCGCGAGCTGGCGATGGTGGCGACGTTCGACGCGGTGGTGGTCGACGTGATGCTTCCCGGGCTGGACGGGCTGGGGATGGTGCGGCGGCTTCGCGAGGCGGGGAACCGGGTGCCGGTGCTGTTCCTCAGCGCCAAGGCCAGTGTGGACGACCGGGTGCGGGGGCTGCAGGCCGGGGGTGACGACTACCTGACCAAGCCCTTCGCCTTCTCCGAGCTGCTGGCGCGGATCCAGGCGTTGATCCGGCGCAGCACCCAGGCCGGCGAGCCCACCCGGCTGACCGCCGGCGACATCAGCCTCGACCTGCTCACCCGCGAGGTCCGTCGCGGGGGCGAGCGGGTGGAGCTCCAGCCGCGCGAGTTCTCCCTCCTCGAGTACCTCCTGCGGAACGCCGGCCGGACCGTCACCAAGACCATGATCCTGGAGCATGTCTGGGACTACAGCTTCGATCCCCAGACCAATGTGGTCGACGTGCTGGTGCACCGGCTCCGGGCCAAGATCGATCCCGAGCGGACCCGACTGCAGACCCTTCGCGGGGTGGGCTATGTCCTCAAACCCGGTTGAACACCTCCGCCGCTCGCTGGCGTTCCGGCTGGGCGTCTGGTTCGCGCTGGTGTTCACCGCCAGCGCCCTGGCCCTGTTCCTCGGCCTGTACTGGGTGCTGGGACGGGCCCTCGAGGACCGGGAACGCCGGTTCCTCGAGGGGCGGCTCGACCGGTTCGCATCGGCCTACACCGCCGGCGGCGTCGCCCGGCTCCAGCAGGTGGTCCGGCTCGAGCAGGCGGCCCCCGACCAGACCGCCCTCTTCGTCCGCCTGATCCGCGAGGGCAAGGAGGTCACCTTCGCCCAGGTGCCCGACGACTGGGTGGAGTTCCGTCGGGTGGACGTGCCGGTGCTGGACGGCTGGGCCACCTGGCAGCGGGAGGAGCGGGTGGTGCGGATCCCCCGCGACGCCCGTCGGGACTTCGCCCTGGCGTCGCGCGAACTGCCCGACGGCGCGGTGCTGCAGGTGGGACGGAGCACGGACAACCGGGAGGTGCTGTTCCAGCCGCTGCGCCGCGGGTTCCTCGTGCTGGGCGCGGCGGTGCTGGCGGTGGCCTTCGCCGGCGGCGTGGTGTTCGCCTACCGCGCCACCCATCCCCTCCGCCAGATCGTCGCCACGGCCCGCGGGATCATCCGCACCGGCGACCTCGACGCCCGGGTGCCGGTGCCGCGGGCCGACGACGAGCTGGCCGAGCTGGTGGGGTTGTTCAACGGGACGCTGGAGCGCAACCAGTCGCTGATCCGCGCCATGCGCGAGTCGCTCGACAACGCCGCCCACGATCTCCGCACCCCGCTCACCCGGTTGCGCGGCACCGCCGAGCTGGCCCTCACCCCGGGCACCCCGCCCGCCCAGGCCCGCGAGGCCCTGGCCGATTGCGTGGAGGAGTCGGAACGGGTGCTCGACATCCTCAACACCCTCCTCGACATCACCGAGGCGGAGGCGGGGATGATGCGTCTCCGGCGACAGCCCACCGACCTGTGCCGCCTCCTGCGCGAGGTCCATGAGGTGTACGAGTTCGTGGCCGAGGAACGCGGGGTGACCGTCGACCTCCGCCTACCCGCCCCGTGCCCCGTGGCGGTCGATCCCCACCGCATCCGCCAGGTCTTCGCCAACCTCCTGGACAACGCCCTCAAGTACACCCCGCGGGGCGGCCGGGTGACGGTCACCGCCGCGCTGGCCGACGGGTCGGCCCGGGTGGGGTTCGTCGACACCGGCGAAGGCATCCCGGCCGGGGAACTGCCCCGCATCTGGACCCGGCTGTATCGCGGCGACAAGAGCCGTTCCCAGCGCGGCCTGGGACTGGGCCTCAGCCTGGTGAAGGCGGTGGTGGAGGCCCACGGCGGGACGGTCGGCGTCCGCAGCGAACCGGGCCACGGCTCGGAGTTCACCGTCACCCTCCCGGCCACCACACCCGCGGAACCGGTTCCCGCCTGACCGGATGCCCCCCGGTGCGGCGGGGACGTGACAACCCGCTCCCCGCGCGGGCAGAGTCGGCCCGTGAACCATTCCCCCCGGATCCTCGCCCTGCTCGGCGCCGGCCTCCTGGCGACGTCCTGCATCACCCCGGCCGCGTCGGAGGACGCCCCGTGGATCGACCTGTACAACGGTCGCGACCTCTCCGGCTGGGTGCAGCACGGGGGCAAGGCGGAGTACCGGGCCGACGGACCGGACATCGTGGGCCGCGCGGTCCCCGGCACGCCCAATTCCTTCCTCTGCACCACCCGCACCTTCACCAATTTCGTCCTCGAACTGGAGTTCCGTCCGGTGGCCGGCCTGAACTCCGGGGTCCAGATCCGCAGCCACCGGTTCGACGAGCCGACCCGGACCGAGTGGAACGGCAGGACGTACAACGTCCCGGCCGGGCGGGTGCACGGGTACCAGGTCGAGATCGACCCCAGCGCCCGGGCCTGGACCGGCGGCCTGTACGAGGAGGGCCGACGCGGGTGGCTCGACGACCTCAAGGACAACGAACCCGCCCGCCAGGCGTTCCGGCTCGGCGAATGGAACCGGTTCCGCATCGAGTGCCGCGGCGACCACATCCGCACCTGGCTCAACGACGTCCCCGCCGCCGACCATCACGACCCGCTGAACACCTCGGGATTCATCGGCCTGCAGGTCCACGGCATCGGGCAGCGCCCGGGATCCGACGCCCTGGAGATCCGCTGGCGCAACCTCCGGGTCCGGGAGCTTCGCTGAACCCTCCCATGTCCGCCTCCCTGTTCTCCCTCTCCGGCAAGGTGGCCCTCGTGACCGGGGCCGGGTCGGGCATCGGCCAGGCCATCGCCGTCCTGTTCGCCCGGGCCGGGGCCCGGGTATGGGTGGCCGATGTGAACGAGGCCGCCGCCGCCGGGACCGTGGACCGGATCCGCGACGCGGGTGGATCGGCCGATCCCCTCGGGCTCGACGTGACCCGGGACGCCGACTTCCGCGCGGCGCTGGAGCGGGTGCCGGAGGTGGACGTCCTGGTGGCCAACGCCGGGATCGGCATGGTGGGCACCCTCCTCACCACCACCCCGGAGGAGCTCGAGCGGATCTTCGCCGTCAACGTGCACGGGGTGTTCCGGACCCTCCGGACCTGGCTGCCGGGGATGATCGCCCGGGGCCGCGGATCGGTGGTCAACCTGGCGTCGACCGCCGGACTGGAGGGCCTCGTCGACCGCTTCGCCTATGCCACCAGCAAGCATGCGGTGGTGGGGATGACCCGCTGCGCGGCGCTCGACCACGCCCGCACCGGGGTGCGGATCAACTGCCTGTGCCCGGGTCGGGTGGAAACCCCGTGGGTCCGCCAGCGGCTCGCCGAGTATCCCGATCCGGAGGCCGCCCGACGGGAGATGTCGCTCACCCAGGCGCAGGGTCGGATGGGGCAACCCGAGGAGATCGCCGCGGCGGCCCTGTTCCTCGCCAGCGACGAGGCCAGCTACCTCACCGGCGTGGCCCTGCCGGTCGACGGCGGATGGACCGCCGGGATGTTTCCCCAGCGCTGAGCCCCGCCCCAGTGGCGGGTTTGGCCGGGGGAACGGTCAGCGTTTGCCCAGCCAGCCGCCGGCCTCGAGCCACTCGGCGGCCCGGTCGGGCCAGCGGGTGACGGGCAGTTCCGTGCGACGCAGGCCGTAGCCGTGGCCGCCCTTCGGATGCACATGCAGCTCGAACGGGACCTTGGCCTGCTGCAACGCCTGCGCGTAGCCCAGCACGTTCTCCACCCGGACCGGGTCGTCCTGCGACATCACGAGGAACGTGGGCGGGGTGTGGGAGCCGACCGGCAGCCCGGCATCCACCGCGTCGTCCCGGGTGCGGTCGACCAGGTAGCCGGGATACACCAGCACCGCGAAGTCCGGCCGGCAGCCCAGGGCATCGGCCTCATCCACCGTCGGGTAGGCGCGCTTCGCCGCGTTGTTGGAGACGTTGGCGGCCAGGTGGCCGCCGGCGGAGAACCCGAGGACGCCGATCCGGGCGGGATCGATCCCCCATTCCGCGGCATGCTGACGGGCCAGTCCGATCGCCCGCTGGGCATCCTGGAGCGGGGCCTCGTACGGGTCCCGGTCCGCGCGGCGCGGCACCCGGTACTTGAGCAGCAGACCGGTGACGCCGATCGAGTTGAGCCACTCGCAGACCTCGGTGCCTTCCAGGTCCCAGGCGAGGATGTGATACCCGCCCCCCGGGCAGACCACCACCGCCGCGCCGTTGGCCCGGTCGGGATCCGGACGGTACACCGTGAGGCTGGGTTCCCCCACGTTGGCCAGGCGGATGACCGGGCGTCCGGCGACGAGTCCCTCGCCGGGCTTGGAGGAATCGCCTTCGGGCGCCGCGAGCGGGGTGTCGCCGGGTGCCGTTCCCGGCCAGAGCCGGACGACCGCCGCCGGCTCCGCGGCGGCGGCGGAGAGGGCGAACCACCCGGCGAGCACCGGGGCGAGCAGGTGGGGCATGCGAGGTTTCATGAAGTCCCTTCCCGCGGGTTCAGCCCTTCCATTCCCAGCCGTCCCGGTAGGCGGTCCGGATCAGGCCCGCGGCATCGGGTTCATCCTTCACCCGGAGGTTCGCGGCATCCCACCCGATGCGTCGACCGAGCCGCAGGGCGACATTGCCCAGCAGCACCGCCTCGGTCATCGGCCCGGCGTAGTCGAAGTTCGCCAACGCCTTGCCGTTCCCCCGGCAGGCTTCCAGCCACTCGTGGTGCTGGGCGGCATCATGGTCCTGGTCCGCACCCGGCGCCCGGGGCAGCGAGACGGGCACATCGCGGAAGTCCTCCATCGTCGCACCCGACCGGAAGGTCCCCGCACCCCAGTAGCTGGGGACATAGAGGGTGTCGCGGGTGCCCACGAACACGTACCCGTTGCCCGGCAGCTCCGGGACGCCGGCGAGGGCGGGGTCGGGTTTCTGTCCGCCGTCGTACCAGGTGAGCGTCACCGGCTTGCGTCCGTCGCGGGCGGGGAACTCGAGGGTGACGACCGACCACTTCGGGGCGGTGTCCGGGTTCACCCCGGAGGAGCGGGCCTCGACCGCCACCGGGTCCCGCAGGTCGAGGGCGAAGAAGGCCAGGTCCATGTTGTGGCAACCCATGTCGCCCAGCGCCCCGGTGCCGAAATCCCAGTAGGCCCGCCAGTTGAACGGAGCCAGCCCCTCGTGGAAATCCCGCCAGCGGGCGGGACCGAGCCAGAGGTCCCAGTCCAGGTGCTCCGGCACCGGCACCGATGCCGGCCGGCCCATGCCCTGCGGCCAGATCGGGCGGTCGGTCCAGACATGCACCGCGGTCACGTCGCCCAGCGCCCCGCTCCGGAGGATCTCGACCAGCCGACGCGACTCCGACTGGGCGTGGCCCTGGTTGCCCATCTGGGTGACCACCCCGGCCTCGCGGGCCAGGCGGGTGAGCGTCCGCGCCTCCCACACGGTGTGGGTCAGGGGCTTCTGCAGGTAGACGTGCTTGCGGCGACGCAGCGCCTCGGCCGCGGCATGGAAATGGGTGTGGTCCGGGGTGGAGATGGTCACCGCGTCGAGGTCGCGTTCCCCGGCCAGCATCTCGCGGAAATCCCGGTACCGGCGTGCGGACGGGAACCGGGCGTAGGTCGCGGCCGCGTTGCGCTGGTCGACGTCGCACAGCGCCACCACGGTCTCGGCGGCGCAGTAGCCGATGTCCACGCCGCCCTTGCCGCCGGCGCCGATCGCCGCGACGTGGAGGCGGCTGTTGGCGCCGAGGACGGTGTGACGGGCGACGAAGGGGAAGGCGATGCCCGCGGCGGCCGAGCGATGGAGGAAGCGGCGGCGGGAGAGGGACGGCGGATTCATGGGAACCCGGCCACGCTACCGGGCCGTCCCGGGGAACACAAATCCCCCGTTCGGTTCACCCGGGATTGCGGGCGCGCCACACCTCGAACTCCAGCAGCAGCCCGGCCGCCCCCTCGCTGAACTCGCGGAACTCGCGGAAGTCGTCGTTGAGCCCGCCGGGCTGGTCGTCCGGGATGGCATCGGCCCCGCGAAGGAAGTAGGCGAGCGCCTTGTAGAGCGGCCCCTCCAGGCGACGCCATTCCGGCGAGGGATGGAACCGGCCGGAGTCGACGGCGGCGAAGAGGTCCACGCAGTCGCGGGCGAGGCGGGCGAACTCGGCCGCGCGCGGATCGCCCGCCGGGAGCAGCGCCAGCCGCGCCTCGACCTCGGACCGCAGCCAGCCGTTGTCGTGCATGGCGTCGACCACCATCAGGTCGCGGTCACTCACCCGTCGCACCTCGGCCCCGCGCAGGAGACTGAACAGGGCGGCGACGAGTCCGTTGGATTCAGGGCCGAGGGGCATGGGGATCGGGTCGGTTCGGCGGGCAATGCACCGGGTTCAGGGAGCGGGCTGGCCGGTTCCGTCGGGCCGCAGCCGGACCTCTGTCGGACGCCCCTCGACGGGATGCCGCGTGGAGCGTCCGCCCGGCCATCGGACCTCGACCGCGACCGGGTCCGCGGCCAGGCCGAGCACCGGCACGGGGGAGTTGACCGACCAGTGGCCGGAGCCCGACTGGATCTCGCGCCAGGGTCCGGTCCGGTCGGCGTAGGCGATGCGCACGGCGGCGCCGACCGCCCCGGGGTTGCCGGGCGGGCCGAGGAGCCGGACACGCAGGCCGGGCTGGGCGCGTTCGTTGTGCCAGAGGGTGGTCCGGGCGGCGTTCTGGCCCACCACCAGGTCGACCCGACCGTCCCCGTCGTAGTCGGCCACCGCCGCCCCCCGTCCCTCGCCGTACACCCGGACGCCGCTGAGCAGGTCGGCGGTGAACCCGCCCCGGCCGTCGCCCCGCAGCCACAACCCGCGCCCGGCGTCGCTGCGCTGGATCATGGGCTGGGCCGACGACCAGTTCTGCGCCAGGAACACATCCTCGTGGCCGTCCCCGTCGTAGTCGGCCACGCACACGCCGAACGCCGGCGCCCACTGGGCCGGCGCCGGCAGGGGACGGGCCTCGAACGAACCGCCCCGGTTCAGGAGGACCATGGACGTGAGGGTGGTGACCTCCAGGCGGTTGGTGCCGGACAGGAGGTCGCCGAACACCTCGCGGGCGCCGGCCCGCGAGTAGGCCGCATGGGTCGGGAACGCCTCGGCCAGGTGCGGCAGGGTCATCCGCAGGAGCATGAGCTCACGCGCCGGCCATTCCCGGCCGGTGCCGGGCTCGACCCAGGTCTCAACCAGGTCCACCCCACCCAGCCCGGAGAAGTCCCCGAAGTGGATCCGCCGCGGCGCCTCCGGGGAGGCCCGCAGGGGGGTGTTGTCGCCCCAGTTGGACAGCACCAGGTCGAGCCGTCCGTCGCCGTCGAAGTCACCCGATGCCACCCCGTTCCACCATCCGGTCAGGGCCGACAGGCCGAGCGCGCGGGTGGCGTCGCGCAGTGTGCCGCCCTCGTTCAGGAACACCCGCGGCGGACCCCATTCGCAGGCCAGCACCAGGTCGGGATCCCCGTCGCCATCCAGATCCGAGAAGCACGCCCCGGCCACCAGGCCGACCCGATCGAACCGCTGCCCCACCGTCAGCCGTCCGCCGCCCATCCGCAGGAGGAAGGAATCGGCCGGCTCCGGATAACGCCCCGCCACCACCCGGCCGCCGACGAAGATTTCCAGGCCGCCGTCGCCGTCGACATCCGCCATCGCGAGGGGCCCGACGCTGAACGCGGGCCCGAGCACCGCCTCGCCGCTGGCGCGGCGGGCGAGGTCGATGACCCGCAGGTGCCCGCCGTTGGTCATGCCGTCCTCATGGTTCGCCGACCCGGCCAGCAACGCCCCGGGGAACGGCAGGAGGGTGGTGAGGTCGCGGCCGGCGGGGCGGGCGAACACCGGGTCGGGATCCGGCCGGAACCCGCCCTTTCCGTCGTTCAGGAACACCCCCAGCGGACCGCCCTTGCCGGTGCCCACCACCAGGTCGTCCCGGCCATCGCCGTCGAGGTCGGCCCAGGTGACCCCGGGACCGAGCTGGGACAGGCGGTTGGGCAGCAGTGGCTGGCGGGCGAAGTCGTCGAAGGGTTCCTCGACGTGCACATGGCCGAGTCGATCGGACTGGTCGCTGAAATGCGGCGGCGGAACCCCGGGCACGGTCCGGGTCGGCGGAACATCGGCGGGATGTCCGATCTCGTACCGGAACCCCGCCCGGACACCCCCGACCACCGAACGCCGGCCGTCGGGCCATTCCACCTCCAGGCGCCCCTCCCCGTCGGCGGCCGCGGCAAAGGTCCGCAGCGGCTCGTCCCCGCTCAGGTAGCGGCCGGCCCCGGGCAGGTCGGTGGCCTGCACCGGCAGGCCGCCCGACGGGGGGGGCACGTACCGGAGCACGGCCCCGATGCCGTCCGGATTCCCGCGCGGACCGCGCAACCGCACCGCAATCCGCGGCCGGGACGATTCGTTGCGATACAACCCCGGCCCGTCGGCCAGGTCGTTCGTGACCAGGTCGAGGTCCCCGTCCCCGTCGAGATCAGCCAACGCCATGCCCTGGGAGATGGTGTCGGCATCGAAACCCCACGCCGCGCTGACGTCCTCGAAGGTGGCGTCGCCCCGGTTGCGGAAGGCCACGTTGGGCGTGGCGAGGCGGGGGAAGGTGCGGACGAGTTCGGCGATGTCCGACGGACCCAGCCGCCGCCCGCCCCGCTGGGCGGCCAGGATCCGCTCGGCCCCGTCGCTGTCCTGGAAGTCCCGGGCCTGGCCGTTGCTGACCACGAGGTCCTCATGGCCGTCGAGGTCGACATCCAGCAGGACCGGTCCCCACGACCATTCACTGGCCTCGACCCCGGCCCGAAGGGTGACGTCGGCAAAAGTCCCGTCCCCGCGGTTCAGGGCGAGCACGTTCCGCTTCATCTGCACCTGGTCCTCGAACAGGCCCGGCGGACGGAAATCCGGGGCCATGGCGGCGAGCTGGGTCATCCGGTTGGTCCGGTGCCGGCTCAGCATGTCCACCGCGAACAGGTCGGGATGTCCGTCGCGGTTGAGGTCGCCGATGTCCACGCCCATGGAGAACGTGGGCGTGCCGCGCAGGGCGAGGGGGTCGAGGGCGCGGAAGCGCAACCGGCCGTCGCGGGTCTCGTTGATCCAGACGCGGTCGGGCGTCCAGAGGTCGTTGCACACGTACAGGTCGGGCAGCCCGTCGCCGTTGAGATCGCCAAACCGCGCCGCCAGGCCCCAGTCCCGCGGCGGGTCGACGAGCGGCTGCCCGGCGGCATCGACGAAGGTCCCGTCGGTCCACGACGCCGCCCGGAACACCCCCGCCCCGTCGTTCAACCACAGCACGTCCGGCTCGCCCAACTCCTGCACCTCGCCGTTGGACGCCAACTGGAACCGGTCGGCCAGGTCGGGATCGGTCACCGGGCGTCCGTCGACCGATGCCACCCGCGGCTGCCCGTTGACCAACTCGATGCCGAACCGCGTGGTAGGCCGGTCGAGGATGGTCGTGGGCCGGAAGTGGCACACGTAGACGTCCAGGTCCCCGTCGCCATCCACATCGACCACCGCCAACGACGTGGCGCCGGACCGGCTGCCGATCCCCGCCCGGTCCGTGGTCTCGGTGAAGGTGCCGTCGCCGTCGTTGCGGAAGAGCCGCGTGCCGGCCCCGAGCCCGTTGACCAGCAGGTCCGGATGCCCGTCGCCATCCACGTCGGCAAACGCCGCGCCCGTGCTGTCCTGGCCCGCCGCCGCCACGCCGGCCGACGCGGTGACGTTGGTGAAGCGCCAGCCGCCGAGGTTGCGATAGAGCGCGTTGTCGGCGTCGAGTCCGCAGAAGTACAGGTCCGGCAGGCCGTCCCGATCGTAGTCCCCCACCGCCACGCCCGAACCGGAGAGGAGGTTGCGGTTGGTGATGGACCGCGCCTCGGACAGGTGGTTGGTGAAGCCGATCCCGAGGGGGCCGGCGGCGAGGCGATGCAGTCCGGCGGGGCGCCCGGGGGCGGACGGGAGTTCCACGATCCGGACCGCATCCCCGGCCGACCCGGCCGCGCCCCCGGCGAGGGACGGGAGCAGGAGGGCGAGGAGGGCGGCCCACGGGCGCCGGAATCCGGCAGCCGGGTCATGGTGCATGCGTCGTGTCCCCATCACGGAATCTCCCGCAAGGTGCCGGAGGGGTCGATTTCGACCGACCGGACGCCCGGGGGCAAGGCCGACGTGCGGCGTGTCCCGTCGGGCCATCGCACCTCGATGCCCGTGGGGCGGCCGCCGGGAAGGGTGAGGACATCGACGGGACCGGGAACGGAACCGAGTCCGGCGCCGGTGGTGCGGACGACGAGGGGACCCGGGCCGTCGGGACCGGTCAGGCGCAGGGTGGCCCCCCAGGCGCGGGGATTGCCGTCGGGACCCCGGAGGCGGACCCGCAGTCCGGGCCGGCCCGACCCGTTCCTCCACCAGCGCAGTCCGCCGTCGGCCAGGGCCAGGGCGACGTCCGGCCGCCCGTCCCCATCCGGGTCGGCCACCGCCACGCCCCGTTGTTCGCCGGGCTCGTCGATGCCCGACCGCACGGCGTCCAGCGGCTCAAAGCGGCCATCGCCCAATCCCCGCAGCACCAGCCCCTGCCCGGCATCGCCGCGCACCCATCCGAAGTTGTCGCCGAAGTCGTTCTGGGAGACGAACAGGTCGGCCCGTCCGTCGCCGTCGAAATCCGCCACCGCCAGGCCGGACGCGGGGGTCCACTGGGCCGGGCCGGGCAGCGGATGCTTCACCAGGCGGCGGTCGCGCTGGAGGAAGACGCAGCTGCGCAGCTCGCGCACCTCGAGCGGACGCGCCGTGGCGGCCCGGTCCCCGAGCACCCGTGCCAGGCTGGCGGCGGCGAAATCGGCGTGGCGCGGGAATCGCTCCCGCAGGCCCGGCAGGGCGACGGACAGCACGCCGAGGGACTGCACGGGCAGGAGCCGATCCCAGCCGGGGCCGTCCGCCGTCGGCTCCGCCGCATGGGCCAGCACGAGGGCGGACGGTCCGTCGGCCCCGGCGGGAAGGTGCGCCCCGTGAAGGGGGAGCCCGTACAGGGCCCAGCTGCCGTTCAGGCCCCGGTTGGACGCGGCCAGGTCGATCCGTCCGTCCCCGTCGAAATCCCCCGCCGCCAGACCGGTCCACCACCCGGTCTCGCCCTCCAATCCCCAGGCATGGGTCGCCTCGGAGAACAACCCGCCCCCGTCGTTCTCCAACACCCGGATGGGCCCCCACTCGGTGGCCACCACCAGGTCCTGGTCGCCATCGCCATCGAGGTCGAGGACCAACGCCCCGGTGACCCGCCCGAGGTCGTCCCCGACCGACCGGAACCGCTCGTCCTCCTGCCAGCGGCCGCCCTCGATCCGACCGAGCAGCGATCGCCCGGGGGCGGGATGCTCACCGGCGCGGGTGCGGGCCCCGACGAACACCTCCAGCCGGCCGTCCCGGTCGATGTCGCCGGCGGCCACGGCCCCGTACGCGTCGGGACCGGCCGACATCACCGGCAGCAGCGCCCCGGGCAGCAGGCGGGACAGTGCGGGGCCGTCGGCGGCGGCATCGTCCCAGTTGGAGAACGTCGCCACGAGCCCGCCCGCCATCCCGATGAATCCCGGGGTGGGACGCGGCACCGGCCAGGCTTCGGCTGCCCCGAGGCGCCCGGCGCGATCGAGCCGATGCACCCGCACCACCGCGTCGCGACCGGCCCCCACCACCAGTTCCTCCCGACCGTCCCCATCCACGTCCCACCACGCCACCGGCGGCCCCTCGCGGCTCAGCCGACGGGGCAGGAGCGGCTGTCGGCTGAATTCCTGGGATACCGAACCCGGGGCCGTCGGGGTCTCGGCCTTCCCCGCCAGGGTGAACCACGGGGTGACCGCAGCAGCAGCCCCCGGCGATGGGGGAGGCGGCCCCGCGGGTTCATCGATCACCAGGCGCGAACCCGGCGCCACGTCCGTCCGCAGAGTCCGATGCCCCGACGGCCACCGGACGGCGACCGTCACCGACAGGGCCCTGCCGGTGGCGAAGGTGCGGATGGGCTCGTCGCCGCTGAGGTAGCGTCCGCCGGAGATCATCTCCTGATCCTGCCGCACCGGACCGCCCTCGACCGTGATGCGGGCACCGATGCCATGGCGATTGGGCGCCTGTCCGCGGAGCCGCACCGAGATCCGGGGAGCGGTGGCGTCGTTGCGGTAAACGCCCGCCGCCGCCCCGAAATGGTTCACCACCACGTCGAGGTCGCCGTCGCCATCGAGATCCGCCAGGGCCAGCCCGTGACTCACCCCCACGTCCCCGAATCCCCACATCCCGCCCACCTCCTCGAACGTGAGGTCGCCGCGGTTGCGGAAGGCGAGGTTGGCACTGGCGTACCGGGGGAACTTCCGGCGGGCGGCAAAGATCTCGGCATCGGACATCCGCCGCGCGGCGCGGGCCCGCCGCAGTTCCTCCGCCACATCCGCATCCCGGGCCGCCCGCTCCTGGCCGTTGGTGACGAGGACGTCTTCCCAGCCGTCCAGGTCGACATCGAGGAACGCCACCCCCCAGGCCCAGTCCGCCGCCGCCAGCCCGGCCTGGTGGGCGACCTCGGCAAAGGTTCCATCGGCGCGCCCGACGAACAGGGCGTTGGCCCCGTACTGCGGACGTCCCATCGGGTCCGCGGCGGACGCCAGTCCGGACATCGTGTCCTCCACCTGGGTGAGCCGGGAGTGCTGGTCGCGTCCCAGCATGTCGAGCACCAGCAGGTCGTCGCGTCCATCCCGGTCGAGGTCGCCGAAGTCGAGTCCCATGGAGAAGTACGGCGTGTGGCGCAGGGTGCCGGGCGGGGCGAGCCGGAGCCGGAACCTCCCGGGCTCACTCTCGTTCCGCCAGAGCCGGTCGGGGGTGATGAAGTCGTTGGCGACGTAGAGCTCCGGACGCCCGTCGCCGTCGAGGTCGCGGAACATGGCCGCCAGCCCCCAGTCGTACGGCGGCTCCGTCAGCGGTGCCCCCTCGGTGTCGACAAATGCCCCGTCGGTCCACGACAGCGGCACCAGGTTGGTCCCGCCGAGGTTGCGGTACAGCACGTCCGGTTCCCCCACCTCCATCACGCCCCCCTCGGGAGTGACCACGAAACGGTTGGCCAGGTCGGGATGCGTCGTCGGCCGACCGTCGATCGTGGCCACCACGGTCCGCCCCCGGCTCACCCGGAACGTGGCCCGGGCGTTGGGCATGTCCATGAGGGCGCGCACCCGGTAGTTGGTCACATAGACGTCCGGCCACCCGTCGCCGTCGACATCCCCCACCGCCAGGGTGTGCCCGCCACGGCCCGGGTTGAGCGGCACCGGATGGGCCCGGAACCGGCCCCTTCCATCGTTCCAGAAGAGCCGTGTCCCCTGGCCATGCGTGTTCACCAGCAACTCCGGGGCACCGTCGCCGTTGAGGTCGGCGAGGACGCAGCCCGTGGCGTCGACATCCGACAGCCCCAGATCGCGAGGAAGGACGGCCCGCTCGAAATGCCAGTCGCCCCGGTTGAGCCACAGCGTGCTGCCCCCATGGAGACCGGCGAGGAAGAGGTCCGGCCGGCCGTCGGCGTCGACATCCCCCGCCGCCACCCCGGAGCCGTCGAGGAAAAGCTGGTTGGTGAGGTGGCGGGATTCGGGGATGTGGTTCGTGAAGGTGATGCCCGTCCGTTCGGGATCGAGTCGGGTGAACCCGACGGCCAGGGGTCGGACCGGAGTGGTGACGAGAATGCCGGCAAGCAGACTCCATCCGACAGCGACACTGCGTGCGGGATACGGCCTAGGGGATCCTGAGCCTGGAGTCATGGGGTCTGACCGCGGAGGCTAGGAAGTCATTGCGGGAAAGGCGAGCGCGGAGCCGGCGGAACCGTTCATGGCCGTCCCGCGCCTTCTGGGGGGCCTCAGGGCGTCGGTCCCTGACGGGACCGATCGGGCTCGCAGGCTCGCCCCACCGCGCTCAGCGCCCCTCGGGCTGTGGAGGGATGAACCCGCGTCAGCGGGTGAGTCCGACGGGGTCCGTCAGGACCCCGCAGGGGTGGGGAGGCATCAGGGCGTCGGCCCCTGGCGGGACCGATCGGGCTCGCAGGCTCG
>CAZGIK010000056.1:0-18424 GCA_964525755.1 uncultured Verrucomicrobiota bacterium | reverse complement strand
ACCCTACCTCACCCCGCCGCCCATCGACTAGTGGTGCACGGCGTGACGCTTACGATGCGGCACGCTGAGATGAATCCGCAGTGGTCACATGGCGTGGGCTTTGCCTCGGCATGGGGTGCCGCGGATGTGTTCCCCGACAGCATGTCGTGGGCGATCTGGGTCGCCCGTGTGCGGGCCAAGGCAAGCAGGGCATCGATCTCCCCCTGCCCGACCAGGCTCCGGGTGGAGATCGGCAGCCCGCGCAAGGCCGAGTCCCTCCCGTCTCCAACGGTTTCACTCCTTCCGGAAACTTTGCGCGACGGGGGTGCGGCCTTGTCGTCGGCCCGTCCGGGGGGGCGACGGGTCGGACGATCCGGCTTCAATGGGGCGTAGACAAAGCCGACCACCCGTGGCGAGCGATCCTCGGGGGCGCGCAAAAGCGGGGCCCTGGCCGCCAGTGCGTAGAGCGGCAGCTGAAGATCGAGACCGGTTTCGATCGCCCGTGGGCGAAAGGACCGGCTGCCATGCTTGTAGTCGACCACCAGCACCACCCACCCGTCCCCACCCAACGGATCGGGACCGGAATCGATCCGGTCGATCCGCCCGTGGAGCCGGATCTCGCCCCGCTCGGTTGTGAGGATCACAGGGCCCAGATCGGGCGTGTCCCCGCCCCGCGGCGATCCGAAACGCACCTCGGCGGCGACCGGTTCGAGCGGGTAGTCCTGCATCCACTCCCGGCTTTCCTTGAGAAAATCGATCACCAGCGACCGCGAACGAGCCGCCTGGACCCGATCGCGGGGTGAACGCATCCACGGCTTGGTGACCCCGGAGGCAAGGATCTGTCCGATGACGGAGGCGATCTCATCGTCGTTCGCTTCCCGCCAGCGGAGGCCCCGGCCTTGCAGATGACGGGTGAATCCCGCCAAAAGGGCGTGCTCCAGTGTTCCGCGGATCCTTTCGTCAAAGGCGGCCGTCTCCCGTTCGGAGGTGGCGAGGGTCCGTTCGGCGAAGGCCTGGAACGGGCACCGTGCATGCTGCTCAAGGCGCGTGGGTGAGATCTCCATCCGCTGACCGAACAGCGCCGCCGCGAGTTCCGGATTCAGGCACTCGCCCATCCCGGCATCCGTTTCCTGACGAGAAATGCACCTCCCCGGACGATGGACCGTTCGCCGGGCGCCGTACCCTTCGAGGACGGCCTGGAAGCGGGACGGCTCCCGGGCTTCGCCGAGCAGTCCCCGGCGGGCCCAGGTCACCACGACCTGACGGGTCGCCCGGGTGACCCCGATGTAGGCAAGATAGGCCTCGCCGGCTGCGTGCCGGAGTTCCTGCTGGGCGAGCGTCGGCAGCTCTGCGGCGATCAGCGCGGCCTCCCGCCGGGGGAGCAAAGGGGTTTCGGGAAGCGTCGCCGGGAAGGTTCCCTCGACCCATCCCGCAAGGATCACCAAGCCGATCTCCGGATTTCGGGAACGGTCGACGGCTCCCAGCAGGACCTGGTCCAGGGCGGGGGGCACCCGGCCGACCGTCAGGGCGGCAAATGCGCTCTCAACCACAGGCAGCCAATCCGCGAGCGGCAGGCTGACGTCGGCGAACGCCAGTTCCAGCTGCGCCGCCCAGTCCTCAAGCTGCTGGCCCACCAGTGCATGGCCTGCTTCCGGATGCCGTTCGTCCCAGTGGCGCAGGATCTCCGGGATCCCGTAGGCACCCCAAAGGGATCGAAGGGCCTGCAGCAGTTGTGTCCCCGAAGGTCGGGTGCCCAGCGTGTTGCAGAAGGCCCGCACCGGATCGATGAGGGCCGCAGCCCCGGTTGGAAGGGAGTCCTCCCCGGTGGCGCCGGCCCACATTCCCGATGTCCATCCACCGGCTAGGGCCTCGTTCTCCATGCGGTCGGCCTCCCATTCCCCCAGTCCCACGAGCCCCGATTTCACCACGGAGAAAACGTCCTCTGCCTGCCAGTCATGGGCGGCAATCCGCAGGACGGAACGGGTCAGCTCGGGCAGGGGATGATGGGTGACGGGTTCGCGTCGGTCGATGAACAGGGGGATTCCCCGGCGTCGGAACACGCGATGGAACGTGGGTGCGACGGACTCGAGTTCGCGGACGAGGATGGCAGTCTCCCGGTACCGGCCCCCGGAGCGGACGAATCCAAGGATCGTCTCGGCTGCCAGTTCGGCTTCGGCTTCCGGGTGTTCGCACTCCACGAGGGTCACCGGGAGTGTTGGGGGTTCGGCGCAGGGGGGCTGGGCGGGGACATGGACCATGCCCCTCAAGGCCAGCGATCGTTCCAGTGCGCCGAGTTCCGGGTTGGCGGCAAAGCGTGCTGCGATCGGATCGGCCGGGAGAAACTCCAACGCCGGCCTGAGCCCGAGGGCGTCCAGCCGGGTTCGAAGCCGGGCGACGGTGTCCGGGACGATGCTCCACGGGCGGATTCCGGGCAGGCCGGCCTCGGGAACACAGAACGCCAGGGTCGCCTCCCGGCATCGGGTCAGAAGTGCCACCAGCAGGTCCTCCTCCGGCGGGGTGAGGCTGGAGAAACCGTCCAGCCACAGCCCATCCACCTGCGGTGCAGCCGGGTCGGCCAGGACCTCGACGGCCGCGGGAAGCAGGTCTTCCGCGTCGGCCAGTCCCCGCTGGGCGAGCCACTCACGGTAGGCATCGAGGAGCAGACGGGCGTCGGCCAGCTTGCCGGTCAGCGCCGGTGGCCATCCGGAGTGGCCTGTCCCGGGGGTGCGTCGGGGGAATCCGGCCTGCTGCAGGAGGCGGAGCAGGTCGCTGAGTTGCCGGGCGAATCCGGGCGAGCGGGAGCTGCCCCGGAGCACGGTCAGTTCGTGCTGATGCCGGGTCACCAGGGCGCGCAGGACCATGATGCGGGTTTCATCGGCAACGAGCCGCGGTGCCGGTCGACCGGCACCGGTGAGGATCCAGTGGGCGAGGCGCTCGAAGGAGAGGATCTGGAGCCGGGAGAATCCCGCCAGGTCCGGGTCCGACAGCAGTTGGCGCTCCAGTTGGAACGTCGACTGCTTGGGGGCGAGGAACAGAAGGGGTGGGCCCTCCGGCTGTCCGCGGAGCGCGGCCCGGGCGCCCCCCAGGCAGCGACGGGTCTTCCCGCTGCCTGCGGGACCGAGGAGGAGCACGGCCGGCACGGGACGTTCCTAGCCGGCCGCGACATCGACGTCCAATCCGCTCTCCCCGCCGTGGGCCGATCCCGATAGGTTGGGCGCCGATGCAGGTACGACAGGGCGGACGGGTTCGCGAGGTGAGGACGGTCGACTTCGACCGGCATCGGAACGAGGTGATCCTGATCGAGCAGCGCCTGCTTCCGCACCGGTTCTCCCGGGTCCGGATGCGGGACCATCGGGAGACCGCGCGGGCGATCACCGACATGGTCGTTCGCGGTGCCGGGGCGATTGGTGCGACGGCGGCCTTTGGCCTGGCGCAGGGGGCGCAGGAGTTCAGTGGCCGGGGGATGGGGCGTTTTCTGGCGCACCTCGACCGCGTGGCGTCCGTGCTGGCCCGGGCCCGGCCCACGGCGGTGGACCCGCTGAATGCCCTGGCGGCCGTGCGGGCGGCTGTCGGGGCGGCGGCCACCCCGGCCGAGGGACGGGAGCGGGCCATCGCCGCCGCCGCGGCCTTTGCCGACGCGAACGTGGCCGAGTGCCGGGCGGTCGGCGACCTGGGGGTCCCGTTGATCCGGGAGGGCATGCGGGTGCTGACCCATTGCAATGCCGGCTGGCTGGCGTTCGTGGACATGGGCACGGCGACCGCCCCGCTGTACGCGGCCCACGCCCGTGGGATCCGGTTCCATGTGTGGTGCGACGAGACCCGTCCCCGCAGCCAGGGGGCCACCCTCACCGCGTGGGAGCTTTCCCAGCAGGGGATCTCCCACGCGGTGATCGCCGACAACGCGGCGGGACATCTGATGCAGCGCGGCCTCGTCGACCTCGTCATCACCGGCAGCGACCGCGTCATCGCCCGCACCGGCGAGGTGGCCAACAAGATCGGCACCTACACCAAGGCCGTCCTCGCCCGCCGGCATGGCATCCCGTTCTATGTGGCCGTTCCGTGGTCGACCCTCGACTGGGAGATGGAGTCGGGTGCGGACATCCCCATCGAGGAGCGGGCGGCGGAGGAGGTGCTGGGCGCCTGGGGGGTCGACGCCTCGGGACGTCGGCGTCATGTGCGGGTCGCCAACCCGGAGAGCCCCGCCTTCAATCCCGGGTTCGACGTGACCCCCCCGGACCTGGTGACGGGGGTCATCACCCCGGCCGGGATCTTTCGCCCGTGCGAACTCTGGCGTCGTCGTCGCCTCCTCCGGTCCCACGCGCTGCCGGTCGCCTCCGCCTGATCGCATTTGCCTGCGGGGGAGGTCGCCCCGGCGGGAGCCGTGCGCCACTTCGGCGGGTCCGTCGTCGGCCAAAACCGTTGCGCGGGGGGGAAATGTCGCCCTCAATGCCCGCGATCCACTTCCATCCATGAAACCGTTTTCCGCCCTCCTCCGTGTCTCCCTGGCCCTGATGGCAGCCCTCGGGCTGCGGGCCGCCGGGCTTTCCGACCAGCTCGCCATCCAGACCTGGACCCTTCGCAACCTGAGTTTCGACCAGGTGATCGAGTTCGCCCAGCGCCACGGGATCAAGGAGCTGCAGCTGATCCCCAACCACGTCAACTACCAGCGCGAGAGCCGCGAGGAGATCGCCGCCAAGAAGGCCCGCCTCGAGGCGGCCGGCCTGCGCGCCTACACGTTCGGCGTCGCCGGCACCTCGATGAACAAGGAGGAGAACCGGAAGCTGTTCGAGTTCGCCAAGTTCATGGGCATGGACCTGATCGTGGTCGAGCCCGGCGACTTCCGCATCTGGGACAACCTCGAGGAACTGGCCAAGGAGTTCGACATCCGGGTGGCCGTCCACAACCACGGCATCAAGTCCCTGTACGGCAACCCGGCGGTCGTTCGGCAGGTCCTCGCCGGGCGCGACCGGCGCCTCGGTGTCTGCATGGACATCGGGTGGGTCACCAGCGCGAACTTCGACGCGGCCCAGATCTTCAAGCAGTACGACGGCCGGGTGTTTGATCTGCACCTGAAGGACAAGCAGGTGAAGAAGACCGAGAAGGGTGACGACGTGGCGATGGACACCCACATCGGGGAGGGGCAGGCGAACCTGAAGGGCCTGTTCCGCGAGCTCAAGGCGGCCGGGTACACGGGGCGCCTGGCGATCGAGACGGACAGCCCGGAGTTCGCGCGGCAGCCCGATGATTTCGTGGCCAAGGCGAAGGCGTTCGTGGAGGCCGCCGACAAGGCGGACCTGCAATAGGAACGGCGCCGGACTGGTCCGGCTAAAGTTCCATTGCTTCGCGGACGGCCTCGGTGGTGGCCGGGACGACGGTCGGCGTGAAGCCCGACACACGGATCGCGGTGTCGGGATCCTTCAGCCCGTGCCCCGTCATGGTGGCGGTCACCAGGCTGCCCTCGGGGATCTCGCCCGCGGCCACGCACCGGATCAGCCCGGCCAGGGGCGCGGCGCAGGCCGGTTCCACCATCAGGCCCTCGGTCCGCGCGAGCAGCTTGTAGGCGTGGAGGATCTCGTCGTCGGTCACGCTCCGGATCGCCCCCGCCGAGTCGCGGGCCGCCTCGAGGGCGGCGGGGCCGCTGGCGGGATTGCCGATGCGGATGGCGGTGGCGACGGTCTCCGGATGTTCCACCGGATGCCCGAGGACCAGGGGGGCGGCGCCGGCGGCCTGCCAGCCCATCATCCGGGGCAGCGTGTCGGAGAGGCCGGCGGCCTGGTACTCGCGGAAACCCCGCCAGTAGGCGGTGATGTTCCCGGCGTTGCCGACCGGCAGGAAGTGGAAGTCGGGGGCATCCCCGAGGGTGTCGCAGATCTCGAAGGCGGCGGTCTTCTGGCCCTCGATCCGGACCGGGTTCACGCTGTTCACCACCTCCACCTTGCCGGTCTCACCCAGCTCGCGAACGATGCGGAGCGCCTCGTCGAAGTTGCCCTGGATGGAGATCGTCCGGGCGCCGTAGAGCAGCGCCTGGGAGAGCTTGCCGTGGGCGATCTTGCCTTCCGGCAGCAGCACCACGCACCGCAGGCCGGCCCGGGCGGCATAGGCGGCGGCGGAGGCCGACGTGTTCCCCGTGCTGGCGCAGATCACCACCTCCGCCCCCCGCTCCTTCGCCTTGGAGATGGCCATCGTCATCCCCCGGTCCTTGAACGAGCACGTGGGATTCAGCGCCTCGTACTTGAGGTACAGGTCGAAGGATCCGCCGATCGCCTTCACGAATCCGGGAACCGGGATCAACGGCGTGTTGCCCTCCAGCAGGGTGACCACCGGGGTGTCGGCGGTGACGGGAAGGTGCGCGGCGTAGCGTCGGATGATCCCGGGCCACGGTTGGGGGGCGGGCGTGCTCATCGGTCGGTCAGGCGAAGTCTTCCACCCGGATCAGCACCGGGTCGCCCTGGACCACCGACAGTCGGGTGATCCGGGCCAGGGCGCGTCGGATGGCGGCGTTGGGGGCGTCGTGGATCATGAGGATCACCGGGACGTAGTCCCCCTCGTGACCCTCGGGTTGGATGATGGACGAGATGCCGATCCGCGCGGCCGCAAGGATGGCGGCGATCCGGGCAAATCCGCCCGGACGGTCGAGCACCCGCAGGCGCACATAGTAGCGGGACACCACCTCGTCGAGCGGCACCACCGTCCCGCCGTCGGCATGGGCCACGAAGGCCGGCACCCGGCTGTGGCTGCCGCACTTGAGATCGAGGGCCGCGTCGGCGATGTCCCCGAGCACCGAGCTGGCGGTCGCCTCCGCCCCGGCACCCCGGCCGTAGAAGAGCGTGTCCCCGATCACGTCGCCCCGCAGTGACACCGCGTTGAACGCCATGTTGACCGAGGCCAGCACGTGCCCGTCGGGGATCAGCGCGGGGTAGACGGACACCTGGATCCCGGAGCGTCCGGGCTTCCGACCCTTCCCCGCCGCCGCGGCCGGCTTCACCGTGGCGAGCAGCTTGATCGTGTAGCCGAGTCGTGTGGCGAACTGGATGTCGATCGGATCCAGATGCCGGATGCCCTCGGTGTGGATCCGGTCCGGCGGAACCCAGAAGCCGTGGGCCAGCGAGGCGAGGATCCCGATCTTGTGGGCGGCGTCATGCCCGTCGACATCCAGCGACGGCTCCGCCTCCGCGTAGCCCAGCCGCTGGGCGTCGGCCAGGACATCGGCAAACGCCGCCCCCTCCTGCTTCATCCGGGTCAGGATGTAGTTGCAGGTGCCGTTGACGATCCCGTCGATCCGGAGGACGCGGTTCCCGACGAGCGACTCGCGGAGGACCTTGATGATGGGGATGCCACCGGCGACGGATGCCTCGTAGTAGAGGTTGGTGCCGTGCTCGCGGGCGGTCCGGAACAGTTCCTCCCCGTGGGCGGAAAGCAGGGCCTTGTTGGCGGTCACCACCGGACGTCCGGTCCGGAGGGCGGCCAGGACCACCTCGCGGGCGGTGGTGGTCCCGCCGATCAACTCCACCACGACCTGGACGTCGGGATCGTTGACGACCGCCTGCCAGTCGGCTGTCAGGACCCCCGGGGGCAGGCCGAGGTCCCGGTGCTTGCGCGGGGTGCGAACGGCCACGCGGGCGACGTGCAGGCGGATGCCGAGGCGCGAGGCCATCAGGGAGCCGTTCGACGCCAAGGCGCGCAGGACGCCGCCCCCCACGGTGCCGGCGCCAATCAAGCCAAGGTGGACCTGCTGCATCACGAAGCGCGGAGCCTGCCGGGCGCCCCCGGCCCGGACAACGGATTTTTGGACGGGGGGAGTTCCGAGCGGATGGAGTTCGTCACCGGGTCCGGTCAGAGGTTTCGAAGCATCGCCCAGAGGATCTCGACAAGGGCGCGGTCCACCGGATCCCGGTGGGCCCCGTGAACGGGACTGCTGCAGCGTTGGAAGTCGACGACCCCGGTCGATTCCCCGAACCATTCGCGCAACGCCACGGCCTCGCCCGGATCCAGCCAGAGGCCGCGGCAGTGGTCACAGAGGTCCACGGTGCACCCGAGAAGTGCCCTGGGCCGGAGGGGGAGTCGGCATTCGGGACATTCGATCTCCGGATCGGTGCCGGTGGACGTCCCGATCTGCCGGGCATCCGCCTCCGCGCCCCGCACGGCCTGAAGGCCCCCGCCCGGGATCCACACGCCGCCGCATCGATCGCAACACCGGTAGCGAAGCGGATCTTCCGCCTCCGTTCCCAGCACCGTCCTGTCCCGTGGGCATTGGGGAATCGCCGGCATGCGATGGATGTTCGTCCGTTACCAGGGCGGGGGGCAATCCACCGCTCAGCGAGGGGTTCCTCCAAGCACCAGAGCGACCACGTTGAGGAGCAAGTCGACGAGGACCACCCGGCCGGTGGTCCCCGCATCGGCGGCGCCGTGGTGTGCCTCGGCCAACCCCGAGTTGGATCGGAGCAGGTTCCCGATCCGCGCCAGTTCCCCGCCATCGAGCCAGACCCCGCCGCAGGCCGGGCATACATCGACCGGGATCCCCCGGAGGTCGACCGGATCGGTCGGCTGACGGCATTCGGGACAGGCCGGTGCCGGACCGGTTCCGCGGGGAGCACCGGACAACTCTTCGATTCCCGCCCGGGTCAGGACGGCCCGGAGCGTCCGGCCCGGCAGCCAGACGCCGGCGCAGGTTTCGCAGGAATGGTACTGGAGCGACGGAAGATCGTTGGTCGCCAGGATCTCCCCGTCCCTGGGGCATTCAAGGAGGCGCATGGGGTTGCCTGCGAACCCTGCGGGGTACGGTGACCGGGGGCAAGGGGGCGGGATCGGGTTGGTCGTGGAATTCGGATGGGAATCGTTCCAACCATAGACAAATCCCGTCGCGACCTCCGTCTAGGGGCGGATCCTGCCCATGCACCCGGACGAACTGGAACACCTCTGCCGCCGGCACACGCCGGCGCTGTTCCCGTTCGTCCTGAACCTGCTCCGCAACGAGGCGGATGCCGAGGATGTGCTCCAGGAGGTGTTCGTCACCCTGGCCCGGAATCCCGCCCGCCTGGAGGGCGTCCGTTCGATGCGCCCGTTCCTGTTTCGCCTGACCCACAATCTCGCCGTCGACCTGATCCGCTCGCGCGAATCCCGATCCCGCGCCCACTCCGCGGCCGGGCTGGAGGTGCCCCGGTTGTTCCTGCCGGCACCCGCCGCCGATGCCGAGATGGATGCCCGGGAACTCGAGGCGGCCCTCGGGGAGTTGCCCGTCGAACAGCGGGCGGTGGTCCATCTCAAGCTTTGGGGCGACCTGACCTTCGAGGCGATCGCCGAGGTGCTCCAGGTCTCCCCCAACACCGTCGCCAGCCGTTACCGCTATGCCCTCGGGAAGCTGCGCGACCGGTTGCGGCCGCTCTACGACGAGATCCGACAGAACCCCTGACCCGCCCGACCATGAATGATCCCTTGGAAACCCGCCTGTTGCGCCATCGGGTCCGCCCCGCCCCGGATGCGCTGACCGAATCGCTGGTGGCCTCCATCCACCGGGAGGCGGCGCGTTCCGGACATCCCCCGGGCGTCGCCGTCGCCCCGGAGTCCGAGGTGCCGTTCGGGTCCCTTTGGCGGACCCTGGGGGCGCTTTGGGCGGGCGGGCTGGCGCTGCTGCTGCTGGCCCGGCTGCCGGACGGGTCACCGGGCGCCGCGCCGGGCCCGGCCCGCCTGAGTCCGGACCAGCTCGCCCGGATTCGGGCCGAGCGCGTGGAGTTGCGTCGCCTCGCCGGCCTGGAGCCGGTGCCCGTGTCCACCGGCGAGTTGCGTCCGTCGCCGTCGCCCCGGTCCCCGGCCCGTTCCCCCGGGGTGCGCCCCCAATCCCGTGACGTCCGTCCGACCCGACCCGAGCTCGGCTGATCCCTTGAACCATCCCCTCCCATGATCACCCTACCCGAATTCCTCCTCCGCTGGAATGGCCGCCGGGCCGCCTGGTGCGGCGTTCCCCGATGGGTGCCCGACCCCGACCAGCCCTATTCCTGGGGGCGGGTTCTGTTCCCGGTGTTGTCGGGAGCGGCGGTGGGCGCCGGGTGCGCCGCGGTCCTGACGGCGGGGGTGTTCGGCGGCGTCGTGTGGGGATGGATTCCGATGGGTGTGGAGTTCGGCGCCCTGTCCGGCCTGTGCTGGGGACTGGCGTCCCGGGCCTGCTGGAACCAGCGAAGGTTCCGGCGCCGTGCCCGGCCGGATGAGATCAAGGAACAGGGGGTGGTTACCCGCCGCGGTCTCTTCTCGGGATTCTTCCCCTCGCTGGCCTATGCCGTCCTTCTCGGGATCGTGACCCCGGCGCTGCTGTTCCACGGGATCGAGAGTGCCCGGGGCGCGTGGGCGTGGCGGTCGGCCCGGGCCCGGGTGCTCGCTTCGGGCGAATGCCTGTCGACCGACTGCGTCTTCCCACCGCCGGCGGATCCCGCGGAGAACTTCTTCGCCACGCCCTTCTGGCGAAACTTCGAGTACCGGCGGGTGCCCGAATCGGATGGCCGGACCACCCGGATCAAGTGGGCCAACACCAACTGGGGAAACCTTGCGCAGAGCGTCTCCCTTCCCGATCTGCCCGCGCTTCACGCCTCCGGCGAGAAACGTGTCGAGGTGGGGGGGCAGGCGCGGACGGACCTGCGGCGCTGGGCGCTGGCGTTCCACCAGTCGAACTCCAACGCGGTGAAACCGGGCGAGGGGCCCCGTCGGATGCGGTTCCCGGTGCCGGATGTGCCCGGGGATCCGGCCGACGATGTGCTGGCTGCGCTGACGCGTTACGACGAGCCATTGGCCGCGCTGACGGCGGGTGCCGACCGGCCCCGCAGCCGCTACCCGCTGCACGAGGACGAGACGTGGGAGATTCTTCTCCCTCACATCAGCGTGCTCAAAGGGGCGGCGCGGATCGTCGGCCTGCGCGCCGAGGCCCGGCTGGCCCGCGGGGAATCCGCCGCCGCCGCCGAGGATGTCCTCCTCGCCCTCCGGTTGGCCGACGCGTCCGAGGAGGAACCGATCCTGATCTCCCAGCTCGTCCGGTACAGCGGGGGGGTGTACTCGGCCGTTCACGCCATCTGGGAAGGCATCCTCGACCACCGATGGGATGCCGTGGCCCTCCGACGCTTCGAGGAACACTTGGCCGACCGCCGGATGGGTCCGGCGATGATCCGGGCCTTCGAGGGGGAACGGGTGCTGACGATGCTGGCTCTGGAGCAGGCCCGCACGCCGTGGTTCCGGAGGCCGGTGAATCTGGATGGGATGTTCGGGACGACGGACCAGGGCGGGGGGCAGGACTTCCTCGTGATGGTTTCCGGGCTGATGCCGGACGGCTGGTACCGTCGGAATCAGGTCGCCCTGCTCGAGGGGCACGGTCTGCTGGTCCAGGCCGCCCGGGCGGGCTTGCGGGAGGGGGACCGGGCAGCCGCCCTGCGGGAGGCTAGGGAGTTGGCGGAGGCGGCCGAGCGCCACCTGATGGCGTTGAGGGCCTCACCCGATCCCCGGACCTTCATCGCCGCCCGGCTCTTCCCGGCAACGGCGGGTACGATCCACAAGACCCATCGGGTCGAGGCGGCGCTGCGCATGGCCCGGATCGCCTGCGCGCTGGAGCGGCACTGGCTCGACCGGGGGACGTATCCGGAGGCGCTGACCGGTCTGGTGCCCGGCTACCTGGCCGATGTGCCCGTCGACTGGATGAGCGGCGGGCCCCACGGGTATCGACGCACCGAAGACGGCCGGTTCCTGCTGTGGAGCGTCGGGCTGGACGGGCGGGACGACGGGGGTGTGTCCGGGGCGCCGCTGGGATCGGCCCGTGGTGCGGAGCAGGGGGTCGACTGGCTATGGCCGTGGCCCAGATGACGGGAGTCGGGCGGGCGGGACCGTAGAACGCAAGCCGGCCACCTTGGCGGCCAGAGCGTCGAACCCGAACCGGTCGCCATTGTTCTTGCCGACGTACCGGAAGGCTTCCGCTCCCGTCGGGTCCAGCAGCACGAGGGCCGGGTAGTGCACCGACTGGCCGTGGAACAGGTAGCCGTCGGGAATCCGGAACCGCCTGGCCAGCGACGCCTCGGGATCGCGGTAGATGACGGGCTGCCCGGCCGGATCATCGCCCAGCTTGCCCACCCACGCCTTGATCTCGTCCAAACTGTCCGGTTTCAGGAAGACCTGGACCACGTCCGGCAGCTCGCCGGAGCGTCGGGCATACTCCCGCGTGTGCCGCAGGCAGACCGGGCATTCGGTCTTCAGCAGGAAGTGCAGCGCCACGAACTTGCCCCGCGCGTCAGCCAGTCGGAACTTCTGCCCGGATGCGGGTGCCTCCACGGTGAAGTCGGCGGGGGTGGCTGCCTGCGAAAGCGGGCCGAATCCGGCGACGAGGACCAGCCAGAAGACCGTCCGGACAGTCCGTGATGCGGAGAGGATGCTCATGGTGCTGCCCGGTGGGATCCCCCGCCCCCCGGGGGCATTCCCGGAAATCGGGAAAACTTTTCCGGGAATGGCCGGCACCTGACGGACTCCAATGGAAGTGACGACGCCGGATTCAGCCGCGGTGGTGGACGCGCATTACGCGGCCCTCTACCGGTTTGCCCTGAGCCTGGCGGGGGAATCCGCGACCGCCTGCGACCTGACCCAGGAGGCGTTCTTCCGATGGTTCCGGCAGGGAACGGACCTGCGGGACCCGACCAAGGTGAAGAGCTGGCTCTTCACGACGCTCTACCGCGAGTTCCTGCGCATCCGGCGCCGCGAAACCCGGTATCCCCACCGCGAACTGACCGAGATGGAGGCCGAACTTCCGCCCGTGGCGGCGCCGGAACTGGATTCCATGGATACCGCCCTCGTGCTGGAGGCATTGCAGGCGGTGGACGAGACGTTCCGGGCGCCCCTGAGCCTTTTCTATCTGGAGAGCCTTCCCTACGCCCGGATCGCCGAGCTGATGGAGATTCCCGTGGGCACCGTGATGTCCCGTCTCTCGCGCGGCCGCGAACAGCTCCGGCGCGAACTGCGCTCCCGCCTCTCCGCGGAAGACCGGAAGATCATCCCGCTGAACGCCTCGACCGGCTGAACCATGTCCCTTCCGCCCATGAACCGAACCGAAGCCCAGTTCATCCTGGGGGCGTGTCCGCCGGGACCGCTGCCGACGGATGACCCGCAGGTCACCGAGGCGCTCGCCCTCGCCGAACAGGACCCGGAGCTCTCGAGCTGGCTGCGGGAGAGTCGCGACTTCGACGCGGCCGTCGCCGCGAAGCTCCGTCGCATGGAACCGCCCGCGGGATTGCGGGACGCCCTGCTGGCCGGCCGCCGTCTCACGCCCGTGGCGATGCGTCCGCGTTGGCGGCAACCGCAGTGGCTGGCCCTGGCCGCACTCCTGGTGCTGTGCCTCGGACTGGCCACGGTGTGGCTGGGTCGTGGCAACCCGACCGCGGCCGGCTTCCGGACGGCGGCGGCAACGTTCCTGTCGGACACCTGGCAGCATGACTTCGACCTGCCGGAGAAGAGCTTTCCGAAGATCCGCGACTGGCTGGCCCGGCAGCCGGGCGGTGTCGTGCTCGAGGTGCCAGCCGCCCTGGCCGGGCAGCGCACCTACGGCTGCAAGGTGTGGAACTGGCACGGGCAGCGGGCGACCCTGGTGTGCTTCGTGGCGCGCGGGACCGGCGACGTTATCCACATCGTGAGCGTGGACCGGAAGGCGTTGCCCGCGGACGCGCCGGTCCCGGCGCTGGCCGGGCCGCAGTTTGCGCGGGCCGGGGAATGGAACACCGCGATGTGGTCCGGGGCCGGGCGCGTGTACGTGGCCCTCACCACCGGCGCTCCCGAGGTCCTTGCCGATCACCTCCGCCCGGAGTTGCTGTGAAGGCCTTCCCACCGCTGTTGATCCTCGTTCTCGTGTGGGTGCTGGCTTCCGGTTGCCGGGTGCCGGTGGCGAAGCAGCGCCTGCTCGCGCGGCCCGCGATGCAGTTCAACGGCCCGGCCGCCCACGGCTTCCAGTCGCGGGTCACCCCGCAGATCGAGACCGGTGCCGCCGTCGCCGGCGGCGCCCAGGCCTCCGGATGCTCCTCCTGCCGATGAATGCCGACGTGGACCGGAGCATGGAACAGGACCGGGAAGGCTGCCCGGCCAACAACCCGACGCCCGTGCGGAGCGCCTTCGCCCGGAACGCCGGACCGCTGCTGCTCGGAGTCGCCCTGACTTTTCTGGCCGGGCCTGCAGGGCGCGCGGAGAGCACCCTGGTGTCCCAGCCGGTCGAGGTCGCCTTCGAGGGCCTGATCTCAAGCGACATACAGGTGCTGCTCACCGACCTGGCCTACGGCCAAAGGCACGGCCGCTGGGAGGCCATCGTGGGCGTCTCCTACACCGCCTACGAACTCGATTACCGCCCGGCCCCGTTCGACTTCCTGGGGCAGGACCGGGACGTGTCGGCCCACCGGGCGGGGATCCAGATGTCGGGGCAACGCAGGATCGGGGAGGATTTCATGCTGCTGGCCGCGGGGGGGGCGTACGCGGGGTTCGGCAACTTCCGTTCGGTCTGGTTCGACGAATACTTTTACCAGCAGTTCGCCACCCTGCCCGGTTACCGGTCGTCGGATCCGTATGGCGTCAACATCAGCGGCGGGTTGCGATGGGAGTACCTCCCCGCGTCCGGCTTCGTGGAGGGCACGTTCGGCGTGCTGCACGACCAGATCGCCCCGGGCTACGAGATCGACTTCACCGGCCTGCGCCGCGCCCGTTCGGACCTGAACACGGTGGCATCGCAGCTCGCCTTCGAGAACGCGCTCACGCCCTGGCTCCGGATCCGGCACGAGCTGCGCCTGATGGATGTCACCGACCGCGACCCGCGCCTGGCCTACCAGGGCTCGGTGGCCGCCGCGGCCGGTGACCGCTGGCTGCTGCGGTTGTCCGGCGGCTACACCTACGAGGAGCCGACCTTCCGTGCGCACCACCTGGGCGGGGCCGTGGAGTTCAACATGGCGCCGGGTTGGACATGGATCGTCTCGGGCCGGTACTACCGCGACACCGGGGAGATCGAGAACTCGCTCTTCACCACGGCCACGCCGGGCCTGACCGCATGGCAGGCGGGTCTCGGCCTGCGCCGGACCTGGGGCGACCACTCGGTGCGCCTTTCGGTGACGCCGTACTTCACCCGACATGAACCCTTCGGCATCGGCACCGCATTCTTCCAGAACCTGTTCCGCGACCGTACCTGGGTGCTGATCCAATGCGCCTATGCCGCCGAGTTCTGAGCCTGAGTCCGACCTCCCGACATTTCCCATCTCATGAAAACGTGCCCGTTCCCCCTGCTTCTGGTCCTCGTCCTCCTGTCCGCTCCCGGCCTCCACGGCGCCGCCTATCGGGTGGGCGATGGCGTGGAGGACTTCTCCCTGGTGAACCGGGCAACCCGACAACCCATCCAGCTGACGGATTTCGCCGGCAAGATCGTGGTGCTGGAATGGTTCGCGTGGTGGTGTCCGTTCTGCCAGGCCGCGGCACCCCAGTTGCGGGATGGCGTCGGGCTGCACTACAAGTCCCGGGGCGGCAATCCCGCCGGCATCGAGGTCGTCCATGTCGGTATCAACCTCCAGTCGGGTCAGGAGTCCCAGACGCAGAACTTCGTCAACCGGGCCGGGCTCGACGTGGTGCTCGAGGACTTCAACCGGTCCCTTGCCAACCGCTTCTTCCCCACCGGAGGCCAGCCCCTGTTCGCCATCATCAACGGCGTCACCAACTCGCCCTCGCACCGTCCGTGGGAGCTGATCTACGCCCGGCAGGGCTACGGTCAGACCACGTTCCCGATTGCGGATTTCCGGGCGGCGATTGATGCCGTCGAGGCCGCCCCCGTTCCCGAAATGCCCCGGCTGTCGACCCCCGGCCTGACACCGGACGGACGTCTGCGGATCACCTTCGACGCCCGCGCCGGCCGGAGCTATCGGGTGGAGACCTCCTCCGACCTGGACGGCTGGAGTCTGGCGACCGAGGTCACCGCGACCGGCAGCGAGGCGGCCGTCGATCTGGAGACCGACGGCACGTTCCGGTTCGTCCGGGTGGTGGCGCCGTAGAGCCTGTACGGAAGACCCGAGGGGTCCTGCGGCGAGGCGTCTTTGCGGTGGGCAAGGCGGAGAATCCTCGCCCGCGTAGCCGACGCCGGTAGGCGGCCGGTCCCGCTTCGCGAAGTGCCCTTGGTCCACCGGCAAGGGGGCCGCCGCCACGGGGTGGCGATCGCCATCCGATGGGAGCCGACGCTGTGGAGTGCCGCTTGGGATCGTCGGGAGCGGCCCGGCGTCGGGCTCCCGCCGCCGCCCGGTTCAGAATCCGCTTGGGCTTTGTCCGGTCCTCGCCATTCTCCCGCCCCGTGGAACTGCCGCCGCGCGTCAACGTCCTCGGCGTGGGCATCTCGGTGCTTAACCTCGACTCCGCCGTGGCCACCCTCGCCGCCGCCCTGCGCGAGGGACGGCGCGGCTACGTGTGCATCACCGGCGTCCACGGCGTGATCGAGTCGCAGTCCGATCCCGCCCTGCGACGCATCCACAACGCCTCGCTCCTGACCACGCCCGATGGCATGCCGATGGTCTGGATGGGACGGCACGCGGGGCATCGGGAGATGGACCGGGTGTACGGACCCGACCTGATGGAGCGGGTCTTCGCGTGGAGCCAGTCGTCGGGGGCCACCCATTTCTTCTACGGCGGCAACACGGGGGTGGCGGAGGAATTGAAGGGCCGCCTGGAGGCCCGGTTCCCCGGGGTGCGGATCGTGGGACATTACACCCCCCCGTTCCGCCCCCTCACGCCGGAGGAGGATGCCGACCTGGCGGCGCGGGTGGCCGCGGTGAAGCCGGATTTCCTCTGGGTCGGACTCAGCACGCCCAAGCAGGAACGGTTCATGGATGCGTACCTGTCCCGGCTGGATGCCCGGATCCTGGTGGGGGTGGGGGCGGCGTTCGATTTCCACGCCGGACGGGTGGCCCAGGCCCCGCGGTGGATCCAGCGGTCGGGCTTCGAATGGCTCTACCGGCTGTGCTGCGAGCCGCGTCGGCTCTGGCGGCGGTACCTGCGCAACAACCCGCTGTTCCTGTGGCGGATCGCCGGGCAGCTCACGGGGCTCCGGCGCTACCCGTTGGAGGGGGCGTCCACCGGGGGATGACCGGACGCCTTTTTCCTCGCGCGTCCGGGCGGGGTCCGACCAACTATCCGGCCATCTGACATGAGCAACCGGAACGACTTGGTGGTGGTGTGCGGTGGCGGCGGATTCATCGGGGGACACCTGGTGTCCGACCTGCGCCGCCAGGGCTTCACGCGGATCCGCTCGGTGGACTGCAAGCCGCAGACCCAGTGGTATCAGCGGTTCGAGGACGTGGACAACCGGGTCCTCGACCTGGAGGACAAGGAGGCCTGCTACCACGCCCTCCAGGGGGCGCACACGGTGTACAACCTGGCGGCCGACATGGGCGGGATGGGGTTCATCGAGCTGAACAAGGGCCTGTGCATGCTGTCGGTGCTGATCAACACCCACCTGCTCATGGCGGCCCGCGACCTGGGCATCCAGCGCTACTTCTACGCCTCGAGCGCGTGTGTCTACAACGCCGACAAGCAGCGCGACCCGAACGTCACCGCGCTCAAGGAGGCGGACGCCTATCCCGGCATGCCGGAAGACGGCTACGGGTGGGAGAAGCTGTTCAGCGAGCGGATGTGCCGGCATTTCCGCGAGGACTTCGGCGTGGCCACGCGGGTGGCGCGCTACCACAACGTGTATGGTCCCGAGGGGACGTTCGAGGGCGGACGGGAGAAGGCGCCGGCGGCCACCTGCCGCAAGGTGATCCACGCCAAGCTGAGCGGGCAGCACGAGATCGAGATTTGGGGCGACGGCCACCAGACCCGCTCGTTCATGTACATCGACGACTGCCTGAAGGGCACGCAGATGCTCACGGCGGGCGATTTCGTGGAGCCGATCAACATCGGCAGCAGCGAGCTGGTCTCGATCAACCAGCTGGTCGACATCGTCGAGGAGATCGCCGGCGTGAAGCTGAAGCGGAGCTACAAGCTGGACGCGCCGAAGGGTGTGAACGGGCGGAACTCCGACAACACCCTGATCCGGTCGGTTTTCGGCTGGGAGCCCGACACCCGGCTGCGGGATGGCATGGAGAAGACCTACCGCTGGATCTGGGACCAGATGGCCCCGCGCTACGCCCGCTGAGGGGTGCGGAAGCGGGGCCTCCGGCGGATTCATCATCCGCCGCCACGAACGGCCCCGGCGCTGTTCGGCTGGGGCGAGCCTGCGAGCCCGATCGGCCCCGCGGGGGACCCAAGCCCCATGCCGATCCGCCGTCTCCCCGTAGCCGACGCCGATAGGCGGCCGGGCCCGGCTTTACCCCCCCCACCCCCTGCGGGGTCCTGGCGGACCCCGTCGGACTCACCCGCGGACGCGGGTTCATCCCTCCACCGCCTGACGGGACGGGAGGAAGCGGGGCCTCCGGCGGATTCA
>CAZGIK010000055.1:0-22500 GCA_964525755.1 uncultured Verrucomicrobiota bacterium | reverse complement strand
CCGGCCCTCGGCCCTTTTGCTGTCTTTTCCCCGCCGGGGGCGGGCGCCCGCGTTGGTGCCAAAACACCACCGGGGCGGCCCCCGCGCCTCGGCGGGAGGATTTCTTCCAGGGGCGAGCCTGCGCGGGTCCCCATTCGCACTGGCGACGGGGCCAACCGCACGACGGAGCGTGCGGCTCCGGATCGGCGGATTCATCATCCGCCGCCACATGGACGCCGACCGGACCCGGCACCGGCGTGTTGCTTTGTCCGACCATCCTGCCTATCAGGAACCCACCCCTCCCTCAAACCGCCTCCCTCCCATGAAAGCCGCCGAGACCCTGCCCGTCGACCGCGCCCCATCCCGACCTCCCCCCGGGGCGAACCTCACCCGCCGGCTCTACGCCGCCGCGGCGGTCGCCATCGGGGTGGTGATGTTCCTCGGGTTCCAGCAATTCTATCTCCACGGCAAGGCGGCCGGGGGCCGGCCCGTGCCCCCGCCGCTCCTCAAGCCCGTGATCGCGCACGGCGTCACCATGACGCTCTGGGTGATCCTCCTGATCGTGCAGTCGTTCCTGGTCACCGCCCGGAAGGTGGCGCTGCACCGGACACTCGGCAGCCTGGGCGCGGTGCTGGCCGTGGCCGTGTTCGGGTTCGGGGTCTGGCTGGCCATCACCGCCGTGCAGCTCGCCCCGCCGGAGGTGGAGCTCTGGGACCTGCCCATCCGCCGATTCCTCGCCGTGCCTCTGCTCAGCATCGCCACCTTCGCCGGACTGGTCGCCGCGGGCGTGGTGTTCCGGAAGCGGCCCGACCTGCATCGCCCGCTCATGTTCTGTGCGACCCTGGTCGCCATCCCGGCCGCAGCGGACCGCTACCAGCCGATTGTCTCCCTCTATCGGGACAACCTGATGGGCCGGGCGTTCGGCCCATTCGCCTTCGCCGTCGGCTTCGGCCTGGTCTTCCTCGTCCTCCACTCCGCCGTGCGTCGGAAGTTCGATGCGCCGTTCGCCATCTGCTGGGGGATCGTCGCCCTGGTGGGCGCCGGCACCATGGCCCTCGCCCGGACGCCGGCCTGGGACGCCATCGCCTCCTTCCTTCTCGGACAACCGCCCCAGGGATGACCCGACGCGGACAGATCCTCCTCTTCGCCCCGGCCCTGGCGGTGTTCGGGCTCTTCGTCCTGCTGCCATCGACGCTCACCCTGCTCGACTCGTTCTTCCGGCACGACGCCGGCGGGCGGGAGTTCGTGGGCGGGCTCTACTACCGGTACGCGGTCGGCGACCCGCGGTTCCACCAGGCCCTGTCGAACAATGTCGCCTACCTCCTCTGGACCCTTCTCTTCGAGGTCGGCGTGGGATTGGTGCTGGCGCTGGGGCTGGAGGAGGACACCCGACGCAACCACTGGCTGCGGGTGGCGTTCTTCGCGCCGGCGGTGCTGTCCATGGTGGTGATCGGGCTGGTGTTCGGGTTCCTGTTCAAGGAAGGCGTCGGGGTCTTCCCCGGCTGGTTCCGGGAGGAGACGGCCATCCTGACCATCTCGGCCATCTCCGGCTGGGCGGCGTGCGGATTCTTCATGGTGATCTTCCTCGCCGGCCTCGCGGGGATCCCCCCCGAGGTGCTGGAGGCGGCGCGGATGGACGGGGCGTCGGGTTGGACGTTGTTCCGTCGGGTGAAACTCCCCCTCCTGCGCGAGGTGATGGCGGTGGCGCTGCTGATCTGCTTCACCGGGGCCTTCAAGGCGTTCGACCTGTTCTGGGTCCTGCTGCCCAACCAGGACCATTCCAGCATCGTCGCCACCCTGCTGGTCCAGGAGGTCATCAAGTTCGACAACCGCGGCTACGGCAGCACGCTCGCGGTGCTGCTGACCGGCCTGGTGCTGCTCGCCTCGGGCGCCGCCGCCGGGCTGCGGGCGGTGTGGCGGCGACGGGAAGGGGGCGCCCGGTGAACCCGCGCGCGGTCCGTCGGCTCGCGGGGACGATCCTCTGGGGTGTGCTCGCGGCGGCGATGCTGGCGCCGGTGGGATGGATGCTCCTCAGCAGCCTCAAGGGATCCAACATCGAGATCTTCGGCCATCCCCTCGCCCTGCCCCACAACTGGCACCTCCGGAATTATGTGGAGGCCGTCCGCGCCGGTCGCATGGCGGACCACTTCGTCAATTCCCTCTGGGTCACCGGCCTGTCGGTGGCCGGCACGGTGTACCTCGGCCTGTGGGCCGGGTTCGCCCTGAGCAAGCCGGCCTTCCCGGCCCGCCGACTCTGGATGGGCCTGCTCCTGGTCGGAATGATCCTCCCGGTCCAGGCCTACCTGATCCCCCTCACCGGCCTGCTGTCGGGGATCGGCATCCACGACTCCCTCTGGGCGCTCATCCTCCCGTACACCGCCCAGAGCCTGCCCGTGGCGATCCTCCTGTTCAGCGCCTACTTCGCAGGTTTCCCGTCGGAACTCGAGGACGCCGCCCGCATCGACGGGGTGGGCACGCTGCGGTTCTACACCTCGATCCTGCTGCCGGCGGCGTGGCCGGTGGCGGCGACGGTGACGGTCCTCACCTGCCTCAACACCTGGAACGAGTTCCTGCTGGCAATGCTCTTCATCGTGGATCCCGCGATGAAGACGCTGCCGGTGGGGATGATCGCCTTCGAACAGTCCCACAACACCAACTACCCCGCCCTCCTCGCCGGCCTGAGCCTGATCTCCCTGCCCACCCTGCTGGTCTATGCGGTGTTCAACCGCCAGGTGATCCGCGGCGTCATGGCCGGGACGGTGAAATAGCCGGCGTCACCCCTCCCATGAACACCACCCGCCCCGTGACCCGCCGCCGCTTCCTCGGCGGTGGCATCGCCACCCTCGCCACCCTCCAGGTCGTCCCCGGCGCCGTCCTCGGACTCAACGGCCAGACCCCGCCCTCGGAACGCCTGCGGATCGCCGGCGTCGGCATCGGCGGACAGGGTCACGGCAACCTCGGGCAGTTCCCGGAGGAAAGCATCGCCGCGCTGTGCGACGTCGACTGGGACCACGCCGCGAAGAGTTTCCGGAAGTATCCCAAGGCCCGGAAATGGCGGGACTACCGTCGGATGCTGGAGGAGGACCGGGAGATCGACGCGGTGATGATCGCCACGCCCGACCACCTGCATGCGTTCGTCGCCATGGCGGCGTTGCGGGCCGGGCGGCATGTGTACTGCGAGAAGCCGCTCACCCACACGGCCTGGGAGGCGGAGCAGCTGATGGCCGCGGCCCGGCGCGAGGGACGGGTCACCCAGATGGGCAACCAGGGCCAGGCCACCGACGCCACCCGGCGCCTGTGCGAACTGGTCTGGCACGGGGCGATCGGCCCCGTGCGGGAGGTGCACATCTGGACCGACCGGCCGTCCCAGGGCCTGTTCGGCGAATACTGGGCGCAGGGTGTGGATCGCCCCGCCGACACCCCCGCGGTGCCCGACACCCTCGACTGGGACCTGTGGCTGGGGCCGGCACCCGTCCGTCCCTATCACCCGGCCTACGCGCCGTTCCGATGGCGCGGCTGGCAGGATTTCGGTACCGGTGCCTTGGGGGACATCGGCTGCCACGCCTTCGATCCCGTGTTCCGCGCCCTCAAGCTGTCCGACCCGACCCGCGTGGAGGCCAGCTCGACCCGGGTGAACACCGAGACCTATCCGTTGTCGTCGCAGGTGACGTACGGGTTTCCGGCCCGCAACGCCGCGCCGGATCCGCGGAACGAGTTCACCCGGGGGCTGTCGGGGCGCGATGCGGGCGCCATGGCGATGCCGGCGGTGCGGTTGACGTGGACCGATGGCGGCATCCGTCCGCCGCGGCCGCCGGAGCTGCCCGAGGGCGTCGAACTCGGCGCCACCGGGCATCTCCTGCGGGGCGACGACGGCATCCTTGTGGCCGTGCGCGACCGGGCCACCGGCCAGCCCGTTTGGCGGGTGTTTCCCGAGGCCCGGGAAAAGGCGGCGCAGGAGATCCCGCGGTTCATCCGGCGGTCGACCAACGCCTACCAGGAGTGGATGGACGCCTGCCGCACCGCCGGCCGGCCGGGTTCGCATTTCGACTGGGCCGCCCCCCTCACCCGGACCGTGCTGCTGGGGAATGTCGCCCTCCGGCGGGAACTCCGGGAGGAACTCACCGGACGTGCCCTGCGGTGGGACGGGGTGGCCGGGCGGTTCACCAACTCCGATGCCGCCAACGGGTTCCTGCGCCGCGAGTACCGGGCGGGGTGGACTCTCTGAGAGGCTGACAGGTGCGTCACCCGCCCGGCGTCATGCGCGGGATGGACTTGGCGGCCGGGTGCTGGTCGCGTCGGCCGTGCAGGTAGACGGCGGTCCACTCGGCCAGTCGCCGCCCGAGGATCCGGCAGGCCGCCTGGGTGTCCTCCTCCCGCGGCTCCTTCGCCGCCACCGCCCCGTAGTGCAGGGTCATCTTCTTCCCCGAGTAGTCGGTGACCCCGAAGACCAGGAACCCGAAGTTCATCAGCACCGTGAGGAGCGACTGGCAGGCCAGCTCCATGCCGCCCCCCCAGCCGCCCGCACTCGAGAAGGCGCACCCGATCTTCCCGTCGATCTCCATCCAGTGCGGCCCCATGGTCTCGTCCCAGAACCGCTTCATCTTCCACGACAGGATCCCCATGTTCGTCGGACTGCCCAAGGCGAGCCCGTCGCACCACTGGACATCGGCCGGGGAAGCCTGATCGATGGAGCGGAGGCGGACCTCGGTGTCGGGCACCTCGCCGGCGCCGGCGGCGACCAGTTCGGCCATGCGGGCGACGTTGCCAGTCTGGGAATCGTAGAGGACAAGGATGCGGTTCATGGGAGTTCTTCCACGGAAAGGGTGGCCCGGACGTGGGCCAGAAGCTGGGGCAGGTCGGTCACGGTGAGGATGTTCAGGTAGTCGGCCTCGGTGAGCCGGAACGACACCGGCAGGCCGCCGAGTTCGAGTCGGCGGACCGAGGGGCTGTGAAGCGCGGCCAGGAGGGCGGTGGGCGCCATCCGGCCACGCCCCACCAGCGTCACCGGACGCCCGGCGATCCCGGCGATCCGTCCCCCGGCCTGCAGCGAACGCACCACGTCGCGCAACCGCATCCCGTCGAGCGTCTGACCCAGCAGCTGGAACCGGCGCCGGATCATGGTCTGCCGACGTTCATCGCCACTCCAGGCGTCGGGACCGATGCCGCGGACGGCGAGCCAGGCCCGGGCCAGCGGTTCGCGCGCGGCGGTCGCCCAGTCCGCGGCGGGCAGCCGATCCGCGTCCGGCACCGTGCCCTCGGGCCGCGGAATCAGGCGCAGCTGCCGCGCCAGATCGGTTCCCATCCGCCCCACCAGTCCGTCCCATCCGGTCCCGTCCACCACCTCCATCCGCACCGCCGACACCCGGCCGGCCTCGACCGGATCGGCCGTCACCAGGGTGGCGGTGACGTGGGGATCGACCCAGACCTCGTGGACGCGCCACAGGAACCCGGCCGTGCGGGCGTCGGCCAGGAGCCGGGCGCCGGACGGGGTATCGTCCGACGGCCAGCCTGCGAAGCATCGTTCCCGGAGGCGTTCCACGAGGTCCGGCGGGACCGGCGAGCCGGGGGACACGGCAGCCGGACCGAACCATTCCTGGGCCACCCCGTTCCGCTGGCCGGCCGGGGTCCGGTCGAGGACCCGCAGGGCGGCCGGGTCGAGGAGCTTGGCGGCGGGCATCGCGATCGGCGGATCCTCCCCGCGCAGATGCTGGTTGAACCAGCGGAACACCGGCACCTGCAGGTCCTGGGTGTCCTTGTGCGGACCCGGGCCGATCACCAGGCCGAGCCGGTCCTCGGCCCCGAGCAGGCGGTAGACGGCGGCGAGGTGCCGATGCACCCGCACCACGCCGTCCAGGGGGAAGATGGAATCGCGGTCGGTGTTGACCAGCAGCAGGGGACGTGGGGCGAGGAGGGCGGCGTTGCGGGCGAAGTCCCAGCGGTGGGTGTTCACGAAGAACATGCAGTCGCAGTGGCCCTCGATGCATCCGTCGACCACCTGGTTCCTCAGGTCGGTGATCCCCGCGACCGGGGCGGCCACCCGGACCCGGTCGTCCAGGGCGGCGGTGGTCCAGGTGTAGCTGCCGCCGCCGCTGCGGCCGGTCATGCCGATGCGTTCCCGGTCCACCTCCGGACGGGTCTCCAGGTAGTCGAGCGCCCGGATGCCGAACCAGGCCTCCACCCCGGCCGGGGTGTAGCCCCGGCTGTTCCACCACCACTGGCCGAGGCGGTAGGTGCCGTGATGGTCCCCGGCGATCTCGCCCAGCTGCAGGGTGTCGAGCGTGAGGCACACGTAGCCATTCCGGGCGAACCACTCGCCGTGGTGCTGGTAGCCGGTCTTGTTGCCGAGGCTGACGCCGTTCGTGCGGACCGATGCGTGGCCGCTCACGTAGAGGATGGCCGGCAGGGGACGTTCCACCGTGGGGGGCCGGTACAGGTTGGCGGTCACGTACAGGCCGGGCAGCGCCTGGAAGTGGAGATTCTCCACCGTGAAGTCACCGTGTTCCACCCGGCCGGTGACGACCGGATTCAGCGGGGTCCGCTCCGGCAGCGGCCAGAGCCCCAGCATGTCGAACAACTCCCGTCGCCACGTCTCTCGCCGCGCCTCCCACTCGCCCCGGGTCAGGGCCGTGTCCGCCAGGGTGTTCGTCGTCAACCGCTCCACCTCCGCGGCAAAATAGGCCGCCAGCCGGGCGTCGGCCGGGGCGGCGGGCTGGGCCGCCGAGCGGATCGGCAGGACGGCCAGAAGGAGGAGGAGAGTCAACCGGATGGCCATCCTCGGGTGCATCCCCCGGTCCTACCCCGGATCCCTTCGGCACGCCAGCACGTCCCTCGGCCACCCCCCCAACATGCCTGTCACCCCTGTCACGGCGCATTGGGCGATCCACAACGGTATCGTTATACCTATCATGGAACACCCAACACAGGGTGTCTGTCACCGTGGCGCCAACATTCTCCTCCCGGACAGGGTGCCTGACAGGGTGCCTGTCACCCCAGTCGGCGGGCTTGGTCGCGAACCTTTTCGGTACCGTTAACTACGCTTCGATAGTCCGACCAAACGTGCCTGTCACCGTGGTGCCGTACTTGTCGAACAGGGTGCCTGTCACCGTGGCACCGTACTCCGCTTCCACATTCATCCCGGACACCGGTTCAGCCACGCCGACTGCCCTGCCGGACTGCTCCATCTCGCCGAGTCGCCGGCCACCTGTCTCTGGGAACGCTTCTCACCCGCCACCAGATCGCCCTGGTGTGACGGGCGGCACCGCGGACTTCAGGCTGGCCGCCGGGGGTCCGGTCGGGTACCGGGGACGCCATTCCGCCATGAACGCACGTCGACTGCTCCCCGTCCTCCGGGAAACCCTCCGCCGGCTCCTGCCGCTCCTGAGCCTCGCCCTGATCCCCTGCGGCTTGCGGGCGGCCGACCCGACGTCCTGGCCGGGCCGGGCCGGGGCGGTGGTGGACGGGGACCGTCCGGTGGTCATCGCCCATCGCGGGTTCTCCATGGTGGCGCCAGAGAACACCGCCCCCGCCTTCGAGCTGGCCCTGATGGCCGGGGCCGACCTGGTGGAGCTGGATTATCACCACACCGCCGACGGCATCCCGGTGGTGATCCATGACGGGACGCTCGACCGGACCACCGATGCCCGACGGCGCCTCGGCGGAACCAACCTGGCGGTCGGGCGCTTCCCGCTGGAGCGGTTGCGGCGGCTGGAGGCGGGGAGCTGGTTCGCCCCGAGGTACCTCGACGCCCGGCTGCTCAGCCTGACCGAGGCGCTGGAGGTGATCCAACCCGGGTCGGTGACCCTGATCGAGCGAAAGGGCGGCGACGCGGCCACCTGCGCCCGGCTGGTGCGGGACCTCGACCTGGTGAACGCCGTGGTGGTCCAGTCCTTCGACTGGGACTACCTCGCCGACTACCACCGGGCCGAGCCCGGGCAGATCCTCGGCGCGCTCGGGCCCTGGGGCAGCTTCCGCGGGGAGAAGCTGTCGGACGACGACAAGTGGCTCTCCGTCCGATGGATCCAAGCGGCGCAGGAAATCGGCGCCCGGATCGTGGTGTGGAACCGCCAGGTGCGGGCCGACGCCGTCCGGGCGGCCCACGAACGGGGCATGAAGGTGTGGTGCTACACGATCAACGACGAGGCCCCGGCGCGGGAACTCCTCGGGGCGGGGGTCGACGGCCTGATCACCGACAACCCCGCCCGGATGTGGCGGATCCTCGCCACCGGACCGGCTCAGACCCGCTCGCGGAAGTAGGCGATCGTGTCGGCCAAGCCCTCCTCCAACGGCACCTTCGGTTCCCAGCGGAGGAGCTTCCGGGCGCGGGTGATGTCGGGCCGGCGCTGCTTGGGGTCGTCCTGGGGCAGGGGCTTGTGGACGATGCGCGACTTCGACCCGGTCGCCCGCAGGATCTCCCGGGCGAAGTCCAGCATCGTCAGCTCGTGCGGGTTGCCGATGTTGGTCGGCAGATGCGCCTCCGGATGCTCCAGCATCATCAGCCGGTGGATGCCGTCGATGAGGTCCCGGACATGGCAGAAGGAACGGGTCTGGGAACCGTCGCCGAACACCGTCAGGGGCTTGCCGGTGAGGGCCTGGGAGAGGAAGGCCGGAACCACCCGGCCATCCTTGAGGCGCATCCGGGGCCCGTAGGTGTTGAAGATCCGGACCATGCGGGTCTGCATCCCGTGCTCCCGGTGGTACGCCATGGTGAGGGCCTCGGCGAAGCGCTTGGACTCGTCGTAGCAGCCCCGGGGACCCACCGTGTTGACGTGCCCCCAGTAGCTCTCCGGCTGCGGATGGACCAACGGGTCGCCGTACACCTCGGAGGTCGACGTCAGCAGGAACCGGGCCCCCTTGGCCTTGGCCAGCCCGAGGGCCTTGTGGGTCCCGAGGGAGCCGACCTTGAGCGTCTGGATGGGCAGCTCGAGGTAGTCGACCGGGCTGGCCGGTGACGCGAAATGCCACACGTAGTCCACCGGTCCGGCCAGGTAGAGATGCTCGGTGACATCCTGCCGGATGAACCGGAAGTCATCCCGGCCCGCCAGGTGGGCGATGTTGTCGGTGGAACCGGTGATCAGGTTGTCGATGACCACCACCCGGTGGCCCTGGCCGAGGAGGAGGTCGACGAGATGCGAGCCGAGGAATCCGGCGCCGCCCGTCACGACGGAGACCGGCGGGCTGCTGCGGCGGGCGGGGCGGCGGGGGCGGGATGCGGGCATCGGGGGAGGGGGAGGAACTGGGGTGGATGGGGGACGGCCGGGAGGGATCACTTGGCGCCGGCACCGGTCAGGACGGCGGGGATGGTCCGGAAGAGGATCTTCAGGTCGAGCCAGAGCGACCAGTTGTCGATGTACTCCAGGTCGAGCCGGACCCATTCCCGGAAGTCGGTGACGTTGTTCCGTCCGCTGATCTGCCACAGGCAGGTCAGGCCCGGCTTCACGCTGAGGCGCCGGCGATGGGCGAGGTCGTCGAACCGGGCCACCTCGTCGACCGGCAGCGGACGCGGTCCGACGAGGCTCATGTCGCCCCGCAGCACATTGAAGAGCTGGGGCAGCTCGTCGAGGGACCACTTGCGGAGGAAGCGGCCGACCGCGGTCACGCGGGGGTCGTTGGACACCTTGAACACGGGGCCGGACATCTCGTTGAGCCGGTCGAGCTCCTGCCGGAGCTGCTCGGCGTTGGTCACCATCGACCGGAACTTCAGCATCGTGAACGGCCGGCCGTTCAGGCCCGCGCGGCGCTGTCGGAACAGCACCGGGCCGGGCGAGGTGAGCTTCACCGCGAGCGCGGCGGCGACCATGACCGGCAGGGTGCAGAGGATCGCCATGGCCGCGCCGGTGAAGTCGATCACCGCCTTGGCCACCGCCTGCCAGGAGGCGTCGGGTCCGCTGCGGAACACGAGCATCGGATGCCCGTGCAGGTCGTCGACCGTGGTCTGCGAGACGCGGGTCTGGAAGAAATCGGCCAGCAGCCACACCTCCACCCCCTCGAGTTCGCACACCTGGATGGCGCGCTCGATGGCACCGAAGAGGGTCTGTCGGGGGGCGATCAGCACGGCGTTGGCCGAGTGCTCGTGGAGCAGGTCCGCGAGCCGCTCCACCGGCTCGTCATTCAGGTCGATCCGGCCGGCCACCTCGACGTCGCCCAGCCGGGCCAGGTCGAGGGACTTCTCGAGCCGGGCGACGTCCAGGCGGCCGCCGACGAGGATGACCCGACGTCGACCGCCCTCCGATCCGGCGCGGGTGAGGAGCCAGCGGCGGACGAGTTCCTCCTTGAGGAACACGAGGAGGACGGCGGTGGCCGGGTAGAGGACCAGGACGCCACGGGCCACGCCGCGGGCGCCCTCGACCTCGCGGAAGAACGAGGCGGTGATGGCGAGGACGGCGAGCCAGAAGGACGCCTTGGCCAGCTGCCACAGGGTGAGGCGGCGCGAGGGCAGGGTGGGACGGCTGTAGAACCCGTTGATCTCCAGCATCGCCGGGGCGAGGGGGACGATCAGCAGCAACAACCACGAGTAATGGTCGAAGGGCCGGATCTGCTCGGTCGGATCCAGGCCCTCGAACGACCGGACCGCATGGGCCAGCCAGAGCGCCGCCCCGCAAAGGAGCGCGTCCACCACCTTGTGGACCTTGGTCTGGAGTTGGCGCCTCCGCCGCAACATCGGGAAGAAGTAAAGCCGGGCGGGCGGCCGGAGGCCAGTCCGGAGGCGATCGGCAGCTAGGGATCGCCGGCCGACGCGAACCCGGTCTTCTGGAACCGGGGCAGGGTTTCCGCCATGAGGCGGGTGAGCTTCCTGAAGGCCTCGTCCTCGCGCCCCGGACGGCAGGCGGTGAAATACGACACGTACGCCCAGCGCGGCAGCTCCCCGTCGAGCACCAGCCCCCGCAGGGTCTGGAGATGCCGCGACACATGCGACGAGGCCGTGATGCCGTCGGCCACGAACCAGAAGACATACACCGCCCGGAGCGGCACCGGCTGCCCGTCGACCAGCTGCTCGGTCGCCGCATCGATCCGCTGCACCGAGACCGTCCGCTCGCCGTCGGCCGTCCGCAGGGTCAGGGGCACCTCGGTCTTCGAGACGATCGACCATCCCTGCCAGGGCAGGCACTGCTCCGGGCGATGGATGCTGGTGCGGTCCACGCCCATCAGGACCACGCTGAGCTGGGCCTGGAACCCGTCGATCGGATCGGTGTACACGCGGCGGCCGAACGCGGTGTCGGCCGGCAGGTACTCCATCTCCATCTCGCTGATCGGGGAGTCGGCCGACTCGAACCCGAGCACCCTCGGGGGAAGGGCGATGCCGTTGGTCCGGGCGGGGATGGCATCGCCTCCGTCGAGGGGGTCCACCGCGACGGTCACCCCGGGGGCGCCGAGCCGCTGGTGGTCGCGGCGGTAGGACAGGAACAGGGCGGCGGCGCCGATGACGGCGAGCGAGAGCAGGGCGAGCCGGTGGGCGGGGCCGATCATCGCGCCCCCTCCCCCGCCGCCAACGCCGCCCCGTCGTCGTCGCCCGACGGCGGCTCCCCGGGACCGGGTTCCTCCTTCCGGCGTTCCCGAAGCCAGCGTCCGAGCAGGACCACGCCGCCGAGGGCGAAGAGGAAGGTCAGGTAGCCGGCATTGGTCTCCATCCGCTTGGCGGCGTCCTCGCCGAAGGCATCGCCCACGCTGAACGTGGCGACCAGGCGTCCGACGTTCCCGCCCACGGCGAGGGCGGGGGCGACGGCGAGGAGGGCGATCCGGCGCCACCAGGTGTCGAAGTTGAGGAAGCCGTACACGGTGGTGAGGAGGAGGATGACCTTGAGGCTGCGGATGCCGCTGCAGGCGGCCGCCACCTCGAACTGGAATCCGGGCGTCCCGTTGGCGAGGACGCTGGAGACCATGGTGCCCTGGCGGACGAGGGGCAGGCCGAGGATCTTGGTGCAGATCCAGGTCGAGGCGGCCGCGGCGACATGCCGGAGCTTGAACGTGAGGCCCTCGATGTAGGGCTCCACCGGCATGGCGAAGACGAGGATCAGGTAGGGGAACAGGAAGCGGGCCAGCCATTCGCGTCCCCACAGGACCCCGGTGAGTCCGTACAGGCCGGTCAGGAAGCCGAGGAACGACAGCGGCACCTGCTGGACGATGTAGCCCAGGGCATGGAGCACGGTGCCGGCGCAGAGGATGGCGAACCCGAGGACCGACGGTTTCTTGGCGACCCGGGTGAGCTCGCGGCGCTGGACCACCACCAGGATGAGGAACACGTAGGGGATCCAGCGCCCCATGGCGTCATCCGACTCGATCTTGGCCGCGTGTTCGAGCATCCGGCCGAGGAAGGCGAAGAGGGAGGGGTGGTCGATCCATCCGAGCTGGGAATGGCCGAGGAAGTGGAACAGGGCCACCCAGGCCGCGGCCAGCACGCCGAACAGGGTCTTGTTCGGGAGGCTGAACCAGAAATCTCGCAGCTCTTGGACCATGAACGGGCCCGCACGCCGGGCGGGGAGCCCAAACAAAGCCGGCGCCCCCCGGCGGCGCAAGCAGAAGTCGGACACGCTCCCGGAACGCGGCGGCCGACTTTCCCGTTGCCCCCCCCGTCCCCCCCCGGCATGGTCCGGCCACGGTCCGGGACGTAGCTCAGCCTGGTAGAGCACCTGGTTTGGGACCAGGACGTCGCAGGTTCAAATCCTGTCGTCCCGACCATCCCCCCTCACCCGCCGCGCAGATCCGCGAGCTTCCGCCCCGCCCGACCGTCCCGCAGCACCGCCTCCGCCACCTCCCAGCCCTCCGCGATGCTCCGGGCGCGTCCGGCAAGGAACAGCGCCGCCCCGGCGTTGAGCAGCACGGCATCCCGTCGCGGGCCCTCATCCCCGCCCTCCAGCAACCGGGTGATGATCGCCGCGTTCTCCACCGCATCCCCCCCGGCGAGGTCCGCCAGGGTCGCGGGCCGGAGCGGAAACCCGTCGGGGCTCCACGTCGACGTGCTGATCGCCCGGTCCTGATGGAACTCTGTCAGGGTGGTCGGCCCCAGGGTCGAGAGTTCGTCGAGCCACCCGTGTCCCGGCACCTCCCCGCTGACCACCATGGCCCGGCGGAGGCCGAGGGTGCGGAGGGTGGCGGCGAGGGGGGCGGTCAGGGCGGGGCGGGACACGCCGAGCAGCTGGACCGTGGGCCGGGCCGGGTTGAGGAGGGGACCGAGGAAGTTGAACAGGGTGGGCTGACCGCGCTCGGCGCACAGGCGGCGGGCCGGGCCGATGTGCTGGAAGGCGGGATGGAAGCGGGGCGCGAAAAGGAAGGCGAAGCCGTGGCGTTCCATTGCCCGGCCGGCCTGCTCCGGGGTCAGGTCCACCGGGATGCCGAGCGCCTCGAGGACGTCGGCGCTGCCCGACCGCGAGGTGATGGCCCGGTTGCCGTGCTTGGCCACCACGACCCCGGCCGCGGCGCAGACCAGGGCGACGGTCGTGGAGATGTTGAAGGTGTTCAGGCGGTCGCCGCCCGTGCCGCAGACATCGAGGATCTCCCCGGCGCGGATCGCCGTCGGCAGCGGCACCGGCACGGCCCGGTCCCGGAGGCGGTCGGCAAAGGCGGCGATCTCGGCCGGCGTCTCGCCGCGGCGTGCCAGCGCGGTGAGGAAGCCGGCCTTGTCCTCGACCGCCACCGCGGGATCGGCCAACGCCGCCACCGCCTCCCCGACCTGCCCGGGCTGGAGCTCGTTGCCCGCTCCGACGCATGAGGTGAGTTCCGTGATCACCCGGGCAGACTAGGAAGGCGGCGGGAAATGGGAAGCGGCCGGATGGGTCGGGTTTCCCGGTCCGGCCGGGGCCTGCTTTCCCTTGCCCCCGGCCGTCACCCCGGGGAGGGTGGCCGGCCGATGGCCCGGGTGGTTCTCGAGCAGGTGGGCAAGGCGTTCCGCGACGGCCGGGGGCGGACGGTCGCGGCGGTCGCCGACGTGACGCTGGACATCGCCGACGGCGAGTTCCTCGTGCTCGTGGGGCCGTCGGGTTGCGGCAAATCCACCACCCTGCGCCTGATCGCCGGACTGGAGGAGATGACCTCGGGCACGATCCGGATCGGCGACCGGGTCGTGAACGGGCTGGAGCCGAAGGATCGGGACATCGCGATGGTGTTCCAGAACTACGCGCTCTACCCGCACCTCACCGTCTTCGAGAACCTCGCCTTCGGACTCCAGTTGCGGCGGCTGCCCCGGCCGGAGGTGGAGCGCCGGGTTCGCGGGGCGGCGGGCATCCTCGGACTGGAGCCCCTGCTCGACCGCCGTCCCCGGGAGCTCTCGGGCGGACAGCGCCAGCGGGTGGCGGTCGGGCGGGCGATGGTCCGGGAACCGCAGGTGTTCCTGTTCGACGAACCCCTGTCGAACCTCGACGCCCAGATGCGGGTGCAGACCCGGATGGAACTGGCCCGGCTCCACGACCGGCTGGGCACGACGATGATCTACGTGACCCACGACCAGGTGGAGGCCATGACCCTGGGCGACCGGATCGTGGTGATGCACGAGGGCCGCATCCAGCAGGTGGCCGATCCCCTCACCCTGTACCGGGAACCGGCCAACCGGTTCGTCGCCGGGTTCATCGGTTCGCCCCCCATGGGCTTCGTGGAGGGAACCCTCGACGCCGGCCGCGGGGAGTTCCGTCCCGACGACGCCCCGCTGGGGACGCTCCGACCCGATCCGATCCCCGCCGCGGTGGGGTCGGGGCGGGCGGTGCTCGGGGTGCGGCCGGAGGGCTGGACGCTCACCGCGTCCGACGCCGGGGGCGACGGGCCCGTGGTGGAGCTGGTCGAGCCGCTCGGCGCGGAGACGCTGCTCCATGTGGCCGCCGGCGCGTCGCGGGTGGTGGTCCGGGTGGACGGACTGGGGGGATGGACGACCGGCGAACGGGTCGGGCTCGGACTCCGGCCGGGTGCGGCCCACTGGTTCGATCCGCAAACCGGCAGGGCGCTGCGGTGACCGGGCGTCCTCCAGTCCGGCAGGTGACCCGGTGGGCGGTCCGGTGGCTCGTTCCGGTGGCGGGCGTGGTGTTCGCCCTCCTGTTCGGGGACCGGCTGCGGCTGTCCCGGAGCCGGCCCGACCGGATCCGCTTCGCCCACACCTACACCACCGAGTCGGAGCGGGCGATTCTCGACCGGGTGATCGCCCGCTTCGAGGCCGACCACCCCGGGGTGCGGGTCGAGCAGTCGGCCGCCAACAGCGAGGTGTACAACAGCGTGGGCTGGCGCCTCCAGTTCCAGGGCCGCACCCCGCCCGACGTCTACTTCCACTGGCAGGGGTTCAAGGTCCGCGAATGCATCGCCCGCGGCTGGGCGCTCGACGTCCGCCCGTACCTCTCGCCGGGATTCCTCGGGCAGCTGGTGCCGTCGGCCCTCGGCGACACGGACGGCCCGGTGCACTTCCTCCCGCACTCGGTCGATGTCTGCAACGTGGTCTGGTACAACCGCGACCTGCTCGCCCGCGCCGGGGGCGCCGAGCCGGCGACGTTCGCGGAGTGGCTCGCGACCTGCCGGCAGCTGCGCGCCGCGGGGGTCCTGCCCCTGGTCCAGGGCAACCGCGACCTGTGGCCGATGGGGAACTTCGCCATGGAACTGGCCGGGCAGTCGCTCGGGCCCGGGCGGGCGTCGGCGTTGTTCGCCGCCGGGGCCGACGTGACCGGCGACGCCCCGACGGCGCTCGGCGGGCTGGAGGCACTGCGGGAAGCCGGGGCGTTCCATCTCGAGGGTGTCCTCGCCCCCGGGGCCGTGGGCGAGATGGGGGACATCGACGCCAAGGTGCTCTTCCTCGGCGGACGGTCCGCGATGCACGTGCTCGGGTCGTGGTTCCTCGCGGACATCGAGGACGCCCGGTCCAAGGGGCAGCTGGGCTTCGAGGTGGGCCTGTTCCCGGTGCCGGCGCAGGTCGGCGAGACCGACGCCCTGGCGGCGGTGACCACCGGCTACCTGGTGAATCCCCGGACCGCCAACCCCCGGCTCGCCGTGGAGCTGGTCGAGCGGGTGCTCTCCCGCGAGGTCCAGGCGGAATTCGCCGCGCTCGGGACGCTGTCCACCCGCCGCGACGCCCGCGAGTTCACCACCGACCCGCTCGCCCGCGAGATGCTCGACATCCTCGCCGCCGTCCCGGTGGTGGTCCCGCCTCCCGACACGGGGTTCCGACCCGACCAGGCGGACGCCTTCTACCAGGCGGTGGCCCGGCTGCTGGCCGGTCGGCTGTCCTTCGACGACCTCCCGGGCTGGTGGCAGGGACAGAAGGCCGACCTGGCACGGAAGGGACTGTGACCGGGAGGACGGACCGGAAGTGGACCTGGAGGTGCCTCGGGATGGTGGAGCCGAGGGGATTCGAACCCCTGACCTTCTCATTGCGAACGAGACGCTCTACCAACTGAGCTACGACCCCGTTCCCGAAAGCGGGCGAAATCGATGGCAGATCGGCCGACGGGTGGCAAGCGCCGGGTTGGCTGCGTTTCGGGCGTGCCATCCCCGGTGGGAATGGGATAGGAGCATGGGCCTGACCCACCCATGAAGCCGCACCCCGCCCTCCATCGTGCCGCGATGCTGGCCCTCGCCGCCGGCGCGCTCCTCCCGCTGTCCGCCGCCGACCACCTGGTCCCCCCCTCCATGCTCCGGGTGTCGGATCCCGATCTCGAGGTCACCGTCTGGGCCACCTCACCCCTGCTCCGCAACCCGACCAACCTCGACGTCGACAAGGACGGCCGGATCTGGGTGGCGGAGGGGGTGAACTACCGGGGCCACTACGACCGGGAGCCGAAGGGCGACCGGATCATGGTCCTGGAGGACACCGACGGCGACGGCGTGGCGGACAAGGCGGAGCCGTTCATCCAGGAGGAGTTCCTGCGCGCCCCGCTGGGCGTGGCGGTGATCGACAACCGGATCGTCGTCTCCATGGCGCCGGACATCGTGGTGTACACCGATGTCGACCGGAACCGGAAGTTCGACCCGGCGGTGGATCGTCGGGAGGTGCTGCTGCACGGGTTCAACGGCCGGCGGCACGACCACACGGTCCACAGCGTGACCGTCGGACCGGACGGCCAGTACTACTGGAACGCCGGCAACTGCGGGGCCCAGTTCACCGACGCCTCCGGCCGGACCTTCCGGATCGGCAGCTCGTACGACGGCGGCAAGGACCTCGGGTGGAGCCCGCGGGACATCGCCGGCCTGCGCAGCGACGACGGGCACGTCTGGGTGGGCGGATTCGCCGCGCGGATGAACCCCGACGGCTCGGCCGTCCAGGTCATCGGACACAACTTCCGCAACAGCTACGAGCAGACGGTCACGTCGTTCGGCGACGTCTTCCAGAACGACAACGACGATCCGCCGGCATGCCGGACCACGTTCCTGCTGGAGTACGGGAATGCCGGGTTCTCGTCCTTCGACGGGCAGCGTTCGTGGGGCGCGGACCGTCGGCCGGGCCAGGACACGCCCACCGCCCAGTGGCGGCAGGAGGATCCCGGGACCATGCCGTCGGGCGACGTCTACGGCGGCGGATCCCCGACCGGCATCGCCTTCGTCGAGAACAGCGCCCTCGGTCCGAAGTACCGCGGCCTCCTCCTGAGCTGCGAGCCGGGTCGGAACGTGGTCTTCGGCTACCTGCCCCGGCCCGAGGGGGCGGGGTTCCGGCTCGAGCGGTTCGACTTCCTCACCAGCAACCCGGAGGGCGAGTTCGCCGGCACGGACTTCAAGGGCGGTCGGAACGAGGAACGCGAGCTGAAGACCCTGTTCCGGCCGAGCGACGTGGTGGTGGGGGCCGACGGCGCGATCTATGTGGCCGACTGGTACGACGCGCGGGTGGGCGGGCATGCGGACTGGGACGACACCACGTCGGGGACGATCTACCGGGTGGCGCCGAAGGGGTTCCGTCCGCGGGTGCCGGCGGTGGATTTCGCGACCGTGCGCGGCGCGATGACCGGGCTGCGGAGCCCGGCGGTGAACGTCCGGGGGGCGGCGCAGGCGGCGCTGGAACGGCAGGGCGAGGCGGCGATGGCCCCGCTCCGGCGCACCCTGGCCAATCCCCGCAACCCGTTCCTCCGGGCCCGGGCCGCCTGGCTGCTCGCCCGGATGGGCCCCGAGGGGCGGTCGGATGTCCGGGCGCTGCTCGGCGACGCCGATCCCCAGCTGCGGGTGACCGCGTTCCGCGCCCTGCGCCGGCACGGCGACAACCTGCCCGCGCTCGTCCGCCAGATGGCCGGCGACACCTCCCCGGCGGTGCGCCGCGAGGTCGCCCTCGCCCTGCGCGACCTGCCGTTCGCCGAATCCCATGACGCCCTGGTCACCCTGGCGCGCGGATTCGACGGCGAGGACCGCACCTACCTCGAGGCCTGGGGCACCGGCGCCACCGGCAAGGAGGACGAACTTTATCCGCTCATCGGGACGGCCTTCGGCGACATCGATCCCCTCCGCTGGTCGCCCGCCTTCTCCCGCCTCGCCTGGCGCCTCCATCCGGCCGGCGCCGTGGGCGACTTCGAACGGCGGGCCCTGTCGGACACGCTGTCGGATGCCGACCGCAAGGCCGCGGTCACGGCCATCGGATACACCCCGGGCCGGGCCGCGGCGGCGGCCATGGTCAACGTCGCCGCCGCCACCTCGGGAACGGTCAAGGCCGAGGCGGTCTGGTGGCTGCTGCACCGGAAGGACTCGCAGTGGCGGGGCATGGGTCTCGGCGAGGCGCTCAAGGCGCGCGGGATCTACGACCCGGACAACGCGGAGCTGGTGGCCACCCCGGTGCCCGCGCCGGAGGCCCCGCGGTATGCGGTGGCCGACGTGATGAAGCTCACCGGCGACCCGGCCCGCGGCGCCGCGAAGGGCACCGCGTGCCTGTCGTGCCATCGGGTGGGAACCACCGGCGTCGAGTACGCGCCCAACCTCACCGGCTGGGCGGGGCGGCAGACCACCGAGGTCCTGCTGAAGTCGGTGATCGAACCCGGGGCCGAGATCGCCCAAGGGTTCCATGGCACGGCGCTCACCCTGCGGGACGGCACGGAGATCCACGGGGTATTGCTGGCCGATGGCGACCCGTTGATCGTGGCCTCGGCCGGCGGGGTGACCCAGATGATCCCCAAGGCCCGGGTGGCATCCCGCAAGGGCCTCGGCCGCTCCCTGATGCTGAGTGCCGACCAGCTCGGCCTGGAACCCCAGGACCTGGCGGACATCGCGGCCTGGCTGCGGACGCAGTGAGCCGGGAGCCCTCAGATCGGGGGATCTCCGTCAGGGCGTGGGGCCGGCTGCAGGCGGCTGCCTCATCGCGATGGGGACCACCGTTCCGTTGGTGCTGCCGCGGCGGTATCCGGCCAGGTCGAGGGTGACGTGCAGGTAGCCGAGCCCGCGCAGGTGCTCGGCGATCCGGGCCGGGAGCCCGTCCCCGAGCAGCCGCGGCAACTCGTCGGGTCCGACCTCGATCCGCGCCAGGTGTCCCGGACCGCTCTCGTGGTGCCGGACGCGGACATCGAAGAACCCGAGGTCGCGCAGGAAGTATTCCGCCTCCTCGACCATGCGGAGCTTGGCGGGGGTGACCGCCTCGCCGGTGGGGATGCGGGAGCTCAGGCAGGCGAGCTGGGGCTTGTCGGCGGTGGGCAGGCCGAGCGCGGCGCTCAGGGTGCGGATGTCGGCCTTGGTCAGCCCGGCCTCCTTCAGCGGCGCCCGCACCGCGAACTCGGATGCGGCCCGGGCCCCGGGGCGATGGTCGCCGACATCCGAGGCGTTCTCGCCGTAGACGATGACGGCGAAGCCCCGCTCCCGGGCCAGGGGCGCCAGTTCGGTGAACAGGGCGTGCTTGCAGAAGTAGCAGCGGTTGGACGGGTTCGCGAGATAGGCCGCGTCGGAGAACTCGGCGGTCCGGACCACCTCCACCGGGAACCCGAACTGCCGCCCCAGGGCGATGGCCTCCGCCAGTTCGCGCCGGGGCAGGCTCGGCGAGTCGGCGATCGCCGCCAGGCTCCGGTCGCCCAACACCTCGTGCGCCACCCGGGCGAGAAACACCGAGTCCACCCCGCCCGAATACGCCACCACGGCGGAACCCAGCGACCGCAGGATCGAGCGCAGCCGCTCCATCCGATGCCCCGGGTCATCCGGTGCGGAGGCGGAAGCGGGAGGGAGGATTGACGAGGTGTCGGTGGCGTTCACGGGTGTGCGGCCACGTTCCCGGCTCAGGGCCGGGTGCCCGACTCGTAGGCGCGGAGGGTCTTGGCCAGCTCGGACTTCAGCTCCTCGCTGGTGGTGGACTCGATGGCCTTCTTCTGGGCGGCAACCGCATCGGCCTGGCGGCCGTTGTCGAACAGGGCGCGGGCGTAGGTGTCGAGGACGTTGGCATTGCGACCGCCCGACGCCTCGTTGGCCGCCTCGGCCACCCGGAGGGCCAGGACCAGGTCGCGGTTCTGGATCCGCTGGCTGGTGAGGATCGTCCAGGCGATGGCGTTGAGGACGTTCGATTCCTTCCCGGCCGCCTCGAGGAGCTTCTTCGACGCCTCCGCAGCCGCCTCGGCCTTGCCCGATTCCTGCAGTTCCATGTAGGCGCCGAACAGGCGGTTCAGCTCCATCATCCGCTGCTCGCGCTCCGCCCGCCCATCATACTCCGCCTGGGCCGCCGCCAGGTCGTAGGTGCCGGCCACCAGCTTCTCCAGCGTCTCATCCAGCTCGGCCATCGGATGCCCCACCCAGGCCACCCGACCCTCCCGGTCGACCACGAACGCCGTGGGAATGCCGTTCTGCCCGTACGCCTCCATGTAGGCCGTGTAGGTCTTGCGGTCCGGGTCGGCGGCGACGGTGTAGGCCATCTTGTCGCCCATCTTCTTCACGAACGGCTTCACCGTGTCGGCGTCCTCGTCGCTGATCCCGACGAACACGACGCCCTTGTCCTGGTACTTCTTCTGCAGGTCGGTGAGGTGCGGGATGCTGGTCCGGCACGGCCCGCACCAGGTGGCCCAGAACTCGACCACGACGATCTGCTTCCCCTTGCCCGCCGCCAGGTCGACCGGCTGGCCCTGGACCCAGTCCTTCACGGCCAGGGGGGCGGCGGGATCACCGATCCGCGCGGCGCCGAGGACGGCGGAAGCGGACAGGGAGACGAGGACGAGCGCGGAGAGGAGGATCGGTTTCATGGCGGTTCTCGGGGGGCACGGTCGACGGCCGGTCCGGGGCCGTCAAATGCCGGTCAGTCGACCCCGATCCGCCACAGGTGCCCGGCGGTCCGGAGGAAGAGGCCGCCGTCGACCGGCGCCGGGGAGGCGAGGGCCCGCTCGGCGAGGTCGTTCCGCGCCAGGACCTCGAACTCCCGTCCCGCCCGCACCACGGTCGTCACCCCGGCCTCGTTCAGGAAGTACAGCCGACCCCCGGCGGCCACCGGCGAGGCCGAATGGTCACCCCCCAGGCGCTCGTTCCAGTGGACGGCCCCCGTCCGGGCATCCGCACAGGTGGCGATGCCGCCGTCCGACACGAAGTACACCTCGTCGCCGAGCACCAGGAGGGAGGGGGTATTGGGGGCGCCCTTGGCGAGGGTCCAGGCGATGGCCGACGCGGTGGCGTCGCCGGAGGCGCCGGCCGGGCGGACGGCGTGGACGACCGGCCGGTCGTAGCCGCTGCTCAGGTAGAGCAGCCCGTGGGCGAAGACCGGTCGGGTGATCACCGAGTACCCCTCGCCGTAGCGCACCCGCCAGATCTCCCGTCCGTCGGCCGGATCGTAGGCACATACCGCACCGCTCCCCGGGCTGATCACCTGCAACCGCCCGTCCACCGTGATCGCCTGCGCGGTGCTGAAGGAGAACTTCTTCCGCGCCGACGTCTCCCGGGGCGTCCGCCACACCACCCGCCCCGTGTCCCGGTCCAGCGCCACCACGAACGGGTCGCGGTCGCCGTCGGCACTGAACACCAACCGGTCGCCGACCAGGATCGGCGAGCCGCCGTTGCCGTGGACCGGCACGTACGCCAGCCCGGACTGGCGCCAGAGCACGCGCCCGGAGGCATCGAGGCAGGCGGTGCCGGCATGACCGAAGTGGACATACACCCGGTCGCCCTCGATCACCGGCGTGGGGCTGGCGTGGCCGTTCTTGGAGTGGATCGACGGGGCGTCGGGGGCCTGCCGGAAGACCTCGACATCCCAGCGCACCGCCCCCGTCTCCGGATCGACGGCAAGCGCCCGGAGGGATCGTCCGCCGCCCTCCGCCCCCTCGACCGCGGTGGTCAGGTACAGCCGATCGGCCGACACGACCGGTGACGACCATCCGGAGCCCGGGATGACGGTGCGCCAGCGGACGTTTTGGTTGGTGGACCATTCCTTCGGCACGTCCCGTGCGGTGGAGAGGCCGTTGCCGTCGGGTCCGCGAAACTGGGGCCAGGCGGGCCCGGTGGCCGCCGCGCCGATGGTGGCACCGGTCAGGAGGAGGGTCAGGCAGCGGAGGAAGGGCATGGGCGGGAGGATGGCGGGGGGATGGCGGGGCGCCAAGGGGGGAACCGTGGGGCGAGCCCGTTCGGTCCCGTCGGGGACCGACGCCCCATGCCACATCCGAACCCTGCGGGGTCCTCACGGACCCCGTCGGACTC
>CAZGIK010000054.1:0-25273 GCA_964525755.1 uncultured Verrucomicrobiota bacterium | reverse complement strand
CGCCAAAATGCCTCGCCGCAGGACCCCTCGGAGTTTCCGGACAGGCTCTTAGCCTTCCGCCCTTGGCCCACCAAATGCCCGAACCCACCCCATCGTCCGCGGCCGCGACCGACGGCTGGTCCCTGGTGATCGAGCCCCGCAAGGGATGGCTCGATTTCCGCTTCGCCGAGCTGTGGCGCTGCCGCGACCTCATCACCATCTTCGTCTGGCGTGACTTCGTGGCGTTCTACAAGCAGACCGCCCTCGGACCGCTCTGGCACCTGCTCCAGCCCCTCCTCACCACCCTGACCTTCACCCTGATCTTCGGACGCGTGGCCGGGCTGCCGACCGACGGCGTCCCGGGCTTCCTGTTCTACATGTCGGGGAACGTCCTGTGGGCGTACTTTGCCGCGTCGATCACCAAGACCGCCTCCACCTTCGTCGCCAACACCCACCTGTACGGCAAGGTGTACTTCCATCGGATGGCCATCCCGGTCTCGACCGTCCTCTCCAACCTCATCGCCCTCGGCATCCAGCTGCTGCTGCTCACCGGGGTCTATGTGGCGTATGTGATCGGCGGATCGACGGCACGTCCCAACGCGTGGATCTTCGCCTTTCCGCTGCTGGTGCTGATGATGGGCGGGTTCGGCCTGGGTTTCGGGATCATGGCATCGGCCCTGACCACCCGGTATCGCGACCTGGTGCAGCTGGTCGGGTTCGGCGTCCAGCTGTGGATGTATGCCACGCCGGTGATCTATCCGGTGTCGGCCATCCCCGAGCAGTACCGGTGGATCACGCTGGCCAACCCGCTGTCGCCGCTCATCGAGACCTTCCGCTACGGCCTCCTCGGGTCGGGCACGGTGGTGCCGTGGCACCTGGGGTACAGCTTCGGCGTGATGGTCGTCGTCCTGCTGGTGGGCGTGATGCTGTTCAACCGCGTCGAGCAGACGTTCATGGATACGGTCTGAGGGATAGAACCATGTCGACCGTCATTTCCGTTGAGAATGTGAGCAAGGCCTATCGCCTGGGGGCGATTGGCGGGGGGACGCTGCGCGAGGATGTCTCGCGGTGGTGGGCGCGGATGCGGGGGAAGGGCGATCCGACCCTGCGCATCGGCGAGGAGCACCGGCAGCGGAACATCGGCGAGACCTTCTGGGCCTTGCGGAACGTGTCGTTCGAGGTGAAGGACGGGGAGATCCTGGGGATCATCGGACGGAACGGGGCGGGGAAGAGCACGCTGCTGAAGATCCTGTCGCGGGTGACGGGCCCGACCGAGGGGCGGATCCGGGTGAAGGGACGGATTGCGAGCCTGCTGGAGGTGGGGACGGGCTTCCATCCCGAGCTGACCGGGCGGGAGAACGTGTTCCTGAACGGGGCGATCCTGGGGATGACCAAGGCGGAGATCCGGTCGAAGTTCGACGAGATCGTGGCCTTTGCCGAGCTGGACCAGTTCATCGACACGCCGGTGAAGCGGTACTCGAGCGGCATGTATGTGCGGCTGGCCTTCGCGGTGGCGGCGCACCTGGAGCCCGAGATCCTGATCGTCGACGAGGTCCTGGCCGTCGGCGACGCCGCCTTCCAAAAGAAGTGCCTCGGGAAGATGCAGGACGTGGCGAAGGGAGGCCGGACGGTGGTGTTTGTTAGTCATCAACTGGGGACAATTTCGTCCCTGTGCACATGCTGTCTCTACTTCCGGGATGGTCAGGTTCGGTATGATGGCCCAACACAAGACGCCCTAGCGCGATACACATCCGATGTTGGAGACTCCGCATCAACAGCGCCTGATCAGCGGACGGATCGGGTCGGCGCAGGTAACTGTCGTGTGGAGGGAATTCAGATTGGTGGCAATCGGAAAGGGGCCTCCCACGATAGCTTCCTTACCAACGACACAATATCCTTCGCAATCAGTCTGAGGTCTACCCGGGCGGTACGAGCCTGGGTTGGGATGACAGTCTCCACGTCGTCCGGCATGCAGGTGATGCACACGAGTAATCGGATTCTCGGGCATGATCCCGTGAATGTTAACGGGAATGCGGTAGTGGATTTCGTCTGCGACCGGGTCCCATTGGCAGAAGGCGCCTTCTTGGTTGATGTCGCCGTCTACGACGCTGACTTGCTGCTGCTCGAGGATCAACTTCACGCGGCAGCCTCATTTCATGTACAGTCTACTGATGTCTATGGTAGTGGGTACTCAATCGTATCTAGCTATGGACCATCGGTCTGGGATATCAGACTTCGTGACACACCGAAACGATAGATATATCGGCAGGTAAGAATCGATCAAACATGATGAAGTGACGTATGCGAAATGATTGGAAATGCGCGGTTTGTGGCGGAAATGCGCGGCGTCACGCAGACGTTCTCTGGCCGCACCTGATTCAATCATGGGGCCTTTCTGTAGAGGAATCCGAGTATATAAACAGACAGCAAGGCACTTGTTGTGATTCATGTGGATGTAACCTGAGGTCGATCGCGCTAGCAGATATCATTCGGCGATATATCTCAAAGCGGGCGGAGAATGCGTTCGATTCCGTGACGCGTGGGGTTCGATTCCGGAGAATGCGGGTGCTTGAGATTAATGAAGCGGGACATTTGAGCCCCTACCTCCGCCGCTCATGGAGGCATACTTTGGGATGCTACCCTGAAGTGGATATGCAGCGGATGTCCTTTGCTGATGACTCGTTCGATCTAGTCGTTCACTCTGATACCCTAGAGCATGTTCTGGACCCTCTTCAGGCGCTTCGTGAGTGCCGCCGTGTGCTGCGGCCTGGAGGGATATGCGCCTTCACGGTGCCGATAGTCGTCGGGCGTCTCTCGCGGAGCAGAGTTGGATTGCCGGATTCATTTCATGGTAACCCCGAGATGAGCGATCCTGGGTATGTGGTTCGGACCGAGTTTGGGGCTGACGTTTGGGCGCTGGCGCTTAGGGCGGGGTTCCGGGCGGTGGAGGTTTCGACTATTGAATACCCTGCGGCAATCGCATTGGGTTGCCGTCAATGATATCAGACACTAGTAATCTGATTAAATACTATCTATTAGTTTAATGGAGAGGTGCGTCACGGATCGTGGACGGGAATACGTTGTAATGAGTGCTAGCCTACCAGATACAGGGGAGCGGATGGTTCCTGAGTTGTCTCAGTTGGATGTCTTCCGGGAGCATGTTCTTCGATACCGGTTTGCGTGTGGATTGATCTCGGGTGGATCCGTTCTGGATGTGGCATGTGGAGAAGGATATGGCACATCGGCATTGTCTCGTGTCGCGGATCGTGTAGTTGGCGTCGATGTGGATCCTAATTCAGTCGAACACGCGCGGGCGAAGTATGGTGTGAATGCGGTAACTGGGTCCGCCGACTGTCTGCCATTTACTGACAATTCGTTTGATTCAGTGGTGTCTTTCGAGACCATTGAGCACCTGCAGTCACCGCAGCGCTTTGTCGCTGAGGTGGCTAGAGTGCTTCGGAATGATGGGTGCGCAATAATATCCACTCCGAATCGGATGACCTATCGGGTTGGTATGAATCCAAACCCATTTCATACTCAGGAGTTGAGCTTTTTAGAATTTGCTCATGTCCTCGGGGAAAAGTTTTCCAATGTCCGCTATTATGCCCAGGGATTGACACCTCCTTTCCGGTCCTGTGAAGCGGTTATGGCGCTCGTTTCCAGTCGTGGCGCGGGGTTGATTTCGCGGTTGGTTCAGCGGGTTACATTTGATCTAGCTGAAATGAGTCTCGTGAGGAGTGATTGTGTAGAGAGTCGTGGGCGCTATCTGGAGCTTATTTCACAGCCGGCTAGCGTTGGTACACGTCTATTTGAAACTGCATGGCCGAGGGCAGTGACTGGTCGGGAGGCTGAATCGGCTAGCTACTTGGTTGCATGGTGTCGAGGTTTGCGGTGAGCCGCAATGGTGGCATAGGGAGTGGTTCGTCACTGTGATGGAGATCGGTCAATGGTTGTTGTTGTTGTCTTGAACTACCGGCAGGCGGCGATGACTCTCCGGTGTATCGATTCGGTGAGACTGCAGGGAGATGTCAGGGTGCTGTTGGTCGACAATGGTTCGGGCGACGGGTGTTTGGAGGCGTTTGCTGGTGCCGGTCTGGGCGGGGTGGAGATTATCCCCCTTGGGCGCAACCTTGGGTTTGCAGGTGGGATGAATGCGGGGATCCGTGCCGCCGTTGATCAAGGAGCGGACCTCATCTGGCTGCTGAATAACGACGCGTTCCCCCAGAAGGGTTGCTTGGCCGGTTTGTGTGATCACCTCAGAGATCGTCCGCGCACGGCTTTGGTCACGCCGAGGATCCGCACAACCGAAGGAGATGATCAGCATGTTGGGGGATCAATCGACTGGTCTGGCGAGACTTCCGGCGGGCTGCTTGGGGTTTCCGAGCTTGGTAACCTAATGGTTGGGCGGGGATTGTGGATCACTGGGTGTGCTCCTTTGATCCGGTCCGAGGCGCTGCGGGAGGTTGGTGGTTTCGACGAGCGATTCTTTGCGTACTGGGAGGATGTGGACCTTTCGATGCGGCTCTCCGGGAGGGGGTGGCTCTTGGAAGGTGTTCAAGACGTCGAGGTGACGCATCTCGGCGGGGCAACCTCCGGGGGGAACCAGTCGGAGTTCACGGATGGGTTGCTCCTGCGCAACAATGCCCTGCTGCTCCAGAAGCATCTTCCGGCCGGTCGTTCCGGTCCGGCGATCTGGCAGGTGGCGGCGCGGATTGCCCGTCGGATCGGCGAACGGCGAGCAAGTCAGGGGGCTCTGCAATCCGATCATCTCTTGAAGGCCCTCTATGGGGTCCTGTTTGATCGGTACGGGGATCCTGAAGGAATTCGCCTGCCGTTCTGGTTTCGCCTGTTGTTCGCCCGATCTGCCTATCGATGGCAGCGCCTGTTCGAGAGGCAGGCCCGGCGTCGGGCTGCCGTGATGGCCGGATGAGCCCGTCCGCCTGCAAGTGTATGTCCTGATGAAGCGTGTTCTCGTCCTATCCCCGGAGCGGTTGTTTCCGGCGCAGCACGGGGGAAGCATCCGGACGGGCGCCCTGATCCGTGGACTGGCCCGGCGCTTCGAGGTCACCGTGGTGGCCCCCCACGGGGAGGAGGAGTTGAGGACCATGGCCTCCGTCGATCGGGGTTGGGGAAGGGTTCGCTTCGTCAGTGCGGTGGAGCATCCTGCCGCGAGGAGTCGGGGGCCCATGGCCCGCTTTCGTCGGATTGTTGCGCGTCGCCGGATGGGGCGGGTCGCCGCGGAGTGGGCCTGTCTGCCCCAAGGCTGGACATTCTGCCCGCTCTGGCTGTGGGAGCCGGTTCTGGACGCTGTCATGGCTCAGGAGCGTCCGGATGTCGTCGTCATCGAACACTCGCGCCATCTGGAGACCCTCGGCCGGATACGGGGGCGCTTCCCCGGGATTCGGTGCGTGGTCAATTCCCAGAATGTGGAATCGGATTTGGTGGATCGGATGCTTTCCGGTCACGCCGACGGGGCGATCCGCGGCGCGCTGGTGGGACGGATCCGGGCTTTGGAGGCCCGGATCCCATCGTTTGCCGATCGCTTGTGGGTCTGTTCCGAGGAGGATGCCAAGCGATATCGCGCAGTGGGGGTGCGAGGGATTCCGATCGATGTGATCCCGAACGGCGTGGATCTGGATGGCCTCCCGTTCCCGCCCGAGCCGGGTGCTCCGGGTCGTGAGATCGTCTTCTGTGGGACCATGTGCTACGCCCCCAACATCGAGGGGGTGCTTTGGTTTCACCGTCGGGTCTGGCCGTTGATCACCGCGCGGATTCCGGATGTGCAGTGGAAGATTGTCGGGCACTCTCCGCCGGCTGAGATTGTGGCGTTGTCGGGCGACCCGAGGATCCGGGTGACCGGGAGTGTTCCGGATGTGCGGCCCCATCTCCGCGAGGCGACCCTGAGCGTCTGTCCGCTTCTGACCGGGGGCGGGACCCGGCTCAAGATCCTCGAGGCGCTTGCGATCGGTTCGCCTACGGTTTCCACCAGGCTGGGTGCGGAGGGCCTGGGGCTGGAGTCGGACGTGCAGTGCGTGTTGGTGGACGACCCGGAGGGGTTCGCCGAGGCGGTGGTCCGATTGATGGGCGACGCCGGCTCCCGGCAACGGCTGCGGGAATCGGGGCGCCGATTCGTCGAGGAACGATACCAATGGTCCGCGATTGCCGAGCGGGCGGCAGCCAGCCTTCTCGCGATCGGAGCCTGAGAATGGCGCCCCTTCCGGATCCATCCGCGCGTCGGGCCAGCGGACCCTCGACACCCGGTCGGGCGGGATCCGTCCTCGCCGTGGTGCCGCGGATGCTCCGGCCCGACCACGCCTCGGGCGACCTGCGGTTCTGCCGGATGCTGACCCTGATGGCGGAGACCTGTGAGGTGGATCTGGGGATCCTCGGGGGCGATCCGACCGATGGGCCGGTGCGGACGTCCCTCGAGGCCGCCGGGGTCCGGTTCCTGACGGCCGGTGGGGAGGCTGTCCTCGACGCGTTGGCGTCGCGTCCGTACGCGATGGTGGTCTGTGAGTTCTGGTGGACGGCCGAGCTCCTGCTCCCCCAGGTCCGCTGGGCCCAGCCGGGGGCGGGGTTCGTGGTCGACAGCGTGGACATCCACTTCGCCCGCGAGGAGGCCGGCATTCCCCTGGGTCACTTCAAGCCGGCGGAAGTCGCGGCACGGAAGGGCCGGGAGTTGGCCGTCTACCGGTCGGCGGATGCCGTCGTGGTGGTGACCGGCGAGGATGCGGGTCTGTTGAACGATGCCGGCGGAATGCCCCGGTTGGTCGTCGTTCCGAATGTCGTTGAGGGAGTGTCCCGGGCGCCGATAACCCGGGATCCGGAGCTGCTGTTCATCGGCGGCTTCGATCATCACCCGAATGTGGATGCGGTCCGGTGGTTTGCCGACGAGGTGTTTCCGTCGGTCCGGCGTGAGGAGCCGGATGCCCGGTGGTTGATCGTGGGGAGCAATCCGACCGCCGAGGTGCGGGCGCTCGCGTCGCGGCCGGGGATTGAGGTGGTCGGGTTCGTCCCCGAGACCCGGCCCTATCTGGAGCGCGCGGCGGTCTCGGTCGCCCCGCTGCGCTACGGGGGCGGGATGAAGGGCAAGGTGACCGAGGCCATGGCGGCCGGACTGCCGGTGGTGACCACGGCATTCGGGGCGCAGGGCCTCCAGGCGGTGGACGGCACCCACCTGCTGGTGGCGGATTCCCCGGCCGATTTCGCGGCGGCGGTCGTCGGACTCCTTCAGGACCCCGGTCGGGCGGAGGCCATCGGCTCCGCCGCCCAGCGTCACATCGCAGACCTTTGCGGGCCCGAGGCGGTCCGGGTCCGGATCGGCGAGTTGGTCGGCGGGTTCCCGGCGGTGGATTGCGGCCCGCTGCGGCGGTTGAGGATGCGGCTGTTCGGGGCGTATCTGTCCATCCGCCGTCTGGTGGCCCGCATCCGGTATGGATCGGGATGAACGGGGGATCGTCGTCCATGCCCACCGTCAGCGTCATCGTCCCGAACTACAACCACGCCCGGCATCTGCCGGAGCGGTTGGAGAGCATCGCCGCCCAGACCTTCCGGGACTACGAGGTGATCCTGCTCGACGACGCCTCCACGGACGGCAGCCGGGAGATCCTCTCGGAATTCGCCCGGCGGACCGGGGCCCGGTGCGACTTCAGCGCGACCAACAGCGGTTCCCCTTTCCGCCAGTGGAACCGGGGAGTCGACCAGGCCCGGGGGGAGCTGGTGTGGATCGCCGAATCCGATGATTCGGCGGATCGGGGTTTCCTTGAAGCCCTCGTCCCGCGTTTCGGGGCCGACCCGGGGGTCGTCCTGGCCTGCTGCCGGTCCGAGGCGATCGACCAGGAAGGCACCCGCATCCCGAACCGGTTTGCCGGGCTGGCGGTTGAGGATCGTTGGGACCGTGATTTCATCGCCGATGGACGGGAGGAGTGCGCCCGGTACCTGGTTCGTCAGAACACCATTCCCAACGCCTCCGCGGTGGTCTTCCGTCGGGAGGCGTTCCTGGCGGCCGGCGGAGCCGAGGCTGGGATGCGGTACTGTGGCGACTGGATCACCTGGGCGAGGGTGCTGGCACTGGGGCGCCTGGCGTATTGCGCCCGGCGCCTGAGCCGGTTCCGGTTCCATTCGGGCAGTCTCGGTGGACGGGTCCGGTCCAGCGCCTTGCCCCACCTGGAAGCGGCCCGCGTGGTGGCGGAGATCCTGCGGGGGTTTCCCGTGGACGACGAGGTCCGCGCCGAGGCGCTGCAGGCCCGGGTGGGGCCTTGGGCGGAGTTCTGCTGGACCCATCCGGCAAACTTCCGGGGTGCCCCCGCCCGGGAATTCCGGACCGTGATGTCCCGGGTGGATCCCGGCCATCGCCGGCGTTGGTGGAAGGCGGTCGCCTTCTTCGGCCTGCAACGCCTGCGGGGGAGATTCCGGTCGACGGACCCCGGGCGGGACTCAGTCGGCGGTTGAAGGGATCGGGAGTCCCTTGGCCGGTTGGACTCGGCGGATGGCGGCCCGGAGCAGTGCAGGGAGGAGCTGGGCGCAGGCCAGCAGACGGTGGGGAAGCCGATACCCCTGGCGATACCGTTCCCGGGTCGCCCAGAGGATCAGCCGCCATCGGGCCTGTCCCCGGAAGTGCTTCAGGATGAAGTACAGGTCGTCGGCGAAGTGCCGCTGGAAGCTCCGTTCCCTGCGGAGCATCGCCCGGAGGTCCTTGTGACGATCCGGTTCGAGCCGGGTGCCGCCGTGGGGGGAGTACAGGTGGAGGAGATCCGCCTCGGGCACGAAATCGACACGGTAGCCGAGGGCTCGGACGCGGAAGCTGATGTCGGTGTCGTCGCGGAACACCACCAGCCGCTCGTCGAAGCCTCCGAGTGCGAGGAGGAGCCGGGTCCGGAACGACATGTTGCATCCGCGGGCGGTGGGGATCGGCATCGGGGTCGTGTGATTGAACCCCACCCGGGTCCAGCCAAAGACGGGATCCCGGACGGGTTCGGCCGGGGACGCCGAGGCGGTTTCCCATTCATGCCGTACCCGGCCGGCGACGCCACCCACCGCGGGGTCGTCGTAGGCCTTGATGTGGGCCGGGATGAGTTCCGGCGAGGCCACGACATCGTCGTCGAGGAAGATGGTGATCCGGCCCCGGGCCTCGCGCAGGGCGCGATTGCGGGCGGGGGTCATGCCCGGCGGTGACAGGTGGATGTAGCGGATGGGGACGGGGAGGGGGAGGGTGCGAACGGATTCCCCGAGGGGACTGTCGGGGGTCTGGTCGATGACCAGCACCTCGCCGTCGGGCGGCAGGACCCCGGCCAGGTGTTTCAGTGTGTCGAGGCAGTCCTTGGACCGGCGGTAGGTGCAGATCGCCACCGAGTACGCGAGCGGTCGGGAGTGGTCGTCCGCGGGATGAGTGGAAGTGGCCGACAAACTCTGTGGACGGTACGGATGTGGAGGGGCGGATGGAGAGTGAAAAAATGCAATCCGTCAGGCAACCCGTGAACGCGTCGGAGCCGTCGGTCACCATCATCGTCCCGAACTACAACCATGTCCGGGAATGGGTCTTCTGGCCCGAACCAATCAGGATGACCGACAGCCGATGAAGTACTCCCCGCTTCGGCGCATGACGAACCGGTGGCGTGCCAACAGTCTTAGCACGGTTCGTTCGGGGATGAATTCGGGATGCACCTCAATCGCGATGCAACGCGCCCGAGTGAGATGGTTTCTGACAAAGGCTCCGTCGAGCAGGAGTTCCCGTTCCGCTCCCTCCACATCGATCTTCAGGACATCGAAGCGTTCCAATCCGGTTTCGCGGAGGATGTCGGCGCAGGAGAACGCTGGTATGGAGATTTCATCCGCGGAGCCTGCGTCCATGGGCACCGTTCGGAACGCCCAAGCCTGCCGGTCACGGAAGTCGCTCCGGAGAACGAGCCGGGTGGTCACTGGCCACAACGCGCCGGCCACCACTTGGATGCGGCCTTTCAAGTCATTTGTCTCAAGATGCTTGCGGATACGGGCGACGTTGCCGGGTTCTGGTTCCACGGCGACAATGCGTGCGGCAGGAAACCGGGCAGCCAGCGCGATGCTGGCAAGCCCGATGTTCGCACCGGCATCGAGAATCGTAGGTTGCTCGATATCCGAACAAGTGTCCTGAATCGCCTCTGCGAGTGCTGAGTACTCATCAGCCAAAGCTATCTGGTGGAACACCCGGATGTCGCTGTTCTGACGGCGCAGACTCAGGCGGACATCGGTCGAGCCGCCCTTGGGGCGCCAACGCAACGAGGACTCGGCCGTGTCAAACCGGATGCTTCCTCCGGCGCGTTGGAGCATCCGGGCGCTGACGATCTCCATCCGGAGGTCATCGGACACGCCTCGGAGAAGTCGTTCGGCCAGCAGGGCCCGGACGACCCGGGAACGTTCGCCAGGTGGAAAGGCCCGAATGCCCTTGAGGAAGCGCGAGAGTCCTTGCATGGAATTCTGGATCCCGACCTCCTTCGGGAGTTCCGGGTTCGCATGTCCCCCTGTCTCCCTGTTTTGGCGGGTAGCGGTCAACATATTCATCCGCCCCGATGCCAGTGTGTGCCATGACTGCAGTCCATCGCCTTGGCCTGCGCGCGGGCAACGGGATGAAGAAGGCTCATGAGTGACGGTCCACGGATGACGCTCTGCGTCTGCACCCACTCTCCGCGACTGGAGATGCTGGAGCGTTGTCTCGCCGCGCTCGGTGCCCAGGTGGGGGTGAGCTCCGGCATGGTAGAGACCCTGCTGGTGGACAATGGGTCCAGTCCGGCGCTCGCCCGGCCGACGGTTCGCGTGGCCGGGGACGAGGTTCGGTTGGTGCGGGAGGATCGGCTCGGACTGATGCACGCCCGCCTCGCCGCGTTGAACGCCGCCCGGGCCCCGTTTCTCCTTTTCGTCGACGACGACAACTTCCTCCGGCCGAACTACCTGACCGAGGCGTTGGACCTGATCGCGCGGTATCCGCGGCTCGGGGCGGCGGGCGGCCGCCTGGTGGGGTTGCCCGAGTCGACCCCGCCGCCGTGGTTTGATACCGTTGCCGACGACCTCCTCACCCGGGATCATGGCCCTGATTCGTTCGAGTTCCGATCGGGCAGTCCCTCCGGCGGGGGGATGCTGGTCCGCCGCGAGGCCTTTCTCGACGCGGCACGGATCCCGTTCCTGCTGGTGGGTCGGCGGGGCGGACGTCTCCTCGCCGGCGAGGACACCGAGCTGTGCCTCCGCATCCAGCGCCTGGGATGGGAGGTCCGCTACGAGCCGGGCTTGGTCTTGGATCATTTCCTTGAGACCCGGCGTCTCAACCTGCCCTACCTCGAGCGGATGAACGAGGGCTTTGGCATCGCGCGTCCCTACCTCGAACTCTACGGGGACGGGCGGTTGCCATGGCGTCGCCTCCACTCGCTGAGGCGGGCCCGGTTTGAGCGTCGGCGGGCCCGGGAGCTGCGGTCCGCGGCCGCCGCGGAGGCGGAGGGGGCGTTGGCGCAGGTGCGGGCCCGGTTGGATGCGGCGTTCTCGGAAGGGGTGGCGTTCGGCCTTCGCCAGTTGGCGTTCGGGCCTCCGGTATGGAGCAGGATCGGGCGGGCTTTCGGGGACGCCGCCAGTGGGTGGGTGGGATGACAGGTGCCCCAGCAGAATCCGACGCTCGTCACCCGTCGATCAGCGTGGTGATCCCGGCCCATAACCACGCGGGATTTCTTCCCGAGGCGGTGGCCAGCGCGCTGGGGCAGGGGACGTGCGTGGGCGAGGTGGTGGTGGTCGACGACGGATCGACCGATTCCACTCCCACGGTGCTCGCGGGGATGACCGACCCGCGGATCCGCTCCCTGCGACTCGCCGGCGAGGGGCCGTCGGCGGCCCGGAATGCCGGATGGCGCGCGTCGCGCGGTGACTGGGTGTTCTTCCTGGACGCGGACGACGCGGTTGCGCCCGGTGCGCTCGAACGGTTGTTGCGGGCGGGCGTCGGGGACGGTGGCCGGGTCCTGCCCTACGGATTCGCTGAGGTCTTTTCTCAGGACTTTGCCGGGGAACCGGCATTCACCTCCCACCTGTCCCGACGCTCGGGCAGTCTGCTGCGGGACATCGCGGTGAACTTCCAGACCACCCTCTTTGTGGCGCTGTTCCCGAGGGCGTGCCTGGAGGGAACGGGCGGCTACGATCCGGCGGTCCGGTATGGAGAGGACTTCGACTTCGCCCTGCGGGTGGCGCGGCGCTGGGCGTTCCGGTTTGCGGACATTCCCGTCTACCGGATCCGGATGCACGGGGCGAACCGCCACCGGAGCTTTCCGTCGGCGGCGTGCGACGAGTACTGCGCGACGGCCCGTCGGGTGTTGGGCGGCGGGTGGTCCTTGCGGGAGCGTGTCCTGGCGCGCCGGGCCGTGGCGCACTGGCTGTGGGTGTCCGCCCATGGTTGGGAGGTGACGGGGGATCGGGTGCGGGCGCGTGCCACCTATCGCCGGGCGTTGGGGGCGTGGCCGCTGCACCGAGGGGCGCTGGCTGGCTGGCGCCGGACCCGGGGTTGAAGGGTGAGGCGGCTCAGGTTTCGAGATGGTCTGAGGATGAAATCGGCCAGTCCTGACAGGCTTCGCCGGAACCATGCAGTCGGATCGGTCGTGTCGGCTGGAACTTCTTCCGCAGGTCCTTCGTCGTTCGCTCGTTGCGTATCGGGGACCCGATACGAGCCTCGCTCACTCCTCGTCCTGCGGAAGAATCTGCTGCGCCGCCACTTCCCTCCCGACTGCATGGGTCCGGCTTAGAGTGGCCCGGATGTCCACGGGCTCCGCCGGGCGTCGGGTGGAGCCAGCGGTTAGTAGATGGACCCAAGAAACGCGGTCAGGTCGTCGAGATCCTGGCTGGAAAGCACCTGATCGTAGCCAGCTGGCATGGGAGATTCGGAGAGCAGCATGATGTTCGTGCCAGCCGGGTCCGGGAAATCTTCCGTAAAAAGCACCAGGGGAGGATCAGCCGCCGATTCGGAGAGGAGGACGGCGCATGTGCCGTCTGCCCGGGGAATGAGTCGTCCAATCTCTGTATCGCCGTTGGAGGTCCGCACGGCCACCTGCTGGTATCCGAGGCGTACGGTCTGGCTGGGACGAAGAATCGCTGCCCGCAGTTCCTCTCGTGACCATTGGCCCGTGCCAAACAGGGGAGGGGCGAGACGGTCGTTGCCTGTTCGACGATCGAGCTGGTGACAGGAGGCACAGCTCCCCTTTCCGTAGAAGACCTTCTGTCCGCGAAGGACAGCCGCTGCGTGGAGGGAGCGGGATTCCTCGGAGCTTGCGGGCAGCGGTTCAATTCGCAGCTGGGACAGTCGAACTCTGTCGGGGTAGGCCCCAAGAGACATGAGGAACGCAATCAGGTCGCGGATGTCTTCGCGGCCCATTCCGGCAGCCGCCGTGTCGGGCATTCGGCTCGATGCGCCGGGGGCTTGGAACGCGGATGGCTCAAGGATGGATTCGAGGAGGTATTCCTCAGCGGACATCCCGGGGCGCCTGGTCGCCGCGACTTCTCCGATCCGGGCCAGGTCTGGTCCCCTGTCCCCGGTGACGTGGCAGCCGGCGCACTTCGTCTGGAACCATGACGCGCCGCGCTCGATCTGCAGTCCGGCCTTCCGGTTGGCGGCCAGATCAAACAGCAAGGACGGGGGTCCGAAATAGAGACCTGTCGCGGCGGTCGCGGCCGCGGTGATCACGGCGACGCTCCACCGAGACCAGCAAGTGGCAAATGAGTTCATGCCGGGTCCTTCTTCATTCCGATCCGGTAGAGATTCCGATCGCGGGAAATCACATAAATCCAACCATCGGCGGTTTGGCCGAGATCCGTGGGCTGGGGAATCCGTGCCACAGGCACGACGGCTCCCACGATTACCTCGCCATTCACCCGGCTCGTTTCCACGGAGAGGACACGGTCCCGGAAAAGATCGGTGACCAGCAGCTTGCCGCGCAGACTTGATGCGGTTGTCGTCGCCTTGGCGTGGACTACCGACACGAAATTGGATTCCGGATCGGCCAGGAGAACTGGTGGGGTGAAGCCGGGAACCCTGTCGCGCCCAACCACGAAAGGGTGTCCCAAGTGCGCACCGCGAGCGACGACGTTGAGTTCATCTCCCTCGACTCCCGTGTCTTGGTCGACCACGAAAAGATCTCCGTCGGGCCCAAAATCCATTGAGAACGGATTCCGGAAGCCCTCTGCGTATATCGTCGACTGGGTGAAGTCTGGTTGGAACTCGATGATGGCTCCTTCCCAGGGTTGATGGGAAGGTTCTCGGTCGCCTGAGTTCCCGGATGCCACCAGAAGGCTCCCGTCGGGCTGGAAAAGGAGGGCATTGTTCTGGTGCTGGGCGATTGGGCCTTGGGAGCCGGGCAGGTTGGTGACGACGTCGTGGAAGTACTCAAAAAGTCCATCCCCATTCAGGTCCTGCAGGCGGGTGATGGAGCCGGCGTTCGCATAGTGCAAAATGCCATCTCGCGCCTGAACCATGCGGCCAGACCGGGAAACGTAGAGGTCTCCGTCCCTTTCGGTGAGCCCGTAGACCCGCCACAGCGCGGTTGACTTCGCGATCACCCGTACACGCTCTGACGTGGGCCGTCCTGGAAACACTTCGCAAATCCCCCCGGATTCGCGCCCATCCAAGGTCGCGTAGTCCGTGAACGCCACAAAAACGCGGTTGTTTGTCGCGCAGTGTACGCGGATTGGAACGCCTGGGAGCTGGGATACGAACTCAACTGTCAGGTCAGGGGCCAACGGAGTGATCTGATTGGGCAGGCCGGCGACGTCCCGCGCGGGAATCCGGCTCGCTTGGAGGAGCAGAGGGCCGATGGCACCTGCGAGGCAGACAAGGGGTATGAGGTTTTGCCAGAGGCCGGTCTCCCGACGAGGAAGTGGTGGTGGGCGAAAAGTGACCAGTATCCAGGGGACGGCCAAGAATAAGCCGCTGATTGCCGCGGCCACGTGGCCAAGGGTCCACCGTTCCGACCACCTGACCAAGACCGGGGTGCCGTCCCGGGTGTCCCAAGCAAGGGTCCATGTGAGCGCCAACAGCCCGGCCGACACGGCGGTGAAGGCCAAGAGCAGCCTCCTGCGGTTTCGGCCCGCGCGGACAAGGATTGCGGCTGCCGAAGGGACTGTGTAGGCGAGAAGAAGCGTTAGCAGTTTTTCGCGGTCCAATTCGTTATCCCTCAGGGTTGGTTGGGCGAGGACAGGTCAGTGCCCGTCGTTCCCTCAGAAACGAAAGACTTCAGATAGCGGGAAAAGAATGGGGCGAGTTGAGATGACGACGTCAACCGGAATGATTCCGTTGCCTCCTGGTGGGATCCTCCGCCGCCGACATGGCAGAGCGGGCGCCCAGTCGGCTGGCAGTCCGACATGTGATCCGTCAGTGCATCCTCCAACCGGCGTACCTGGCAGGCGGAGAACCCGGTCCTCCGTCCCCGATGCGGGCAGGCAGGGAGTGGGAGCATCCGGTTCATTGAGGGGACATGGAATGCGACACCTGCGGGCAATGGGCTAGGACGTGGGTAAGGGCACGGAAGCCGGAAGTGGGGTTGGAGCTGAAAGCGGGGCATGGCTCGGCGGGAGCCTTGCGCCAGCGTTGGGAGGGTGGGAAGGAAAGCGAAAGTGATGGTGGATGATCATCCGTCTTCGGGGCCGGGCCCGACGGAAAGGATGGGCTGATGCCAGGCCTCCGAAGATGCATCCGTCACGGCCGGCGGTTCCCCCTTGGGGTCGATGGATGACCCGGAGGCCCGTCTCATGGGCGCGCGGCGCGCGACAGTGTCTCCCACGTCCAGGTGCCGTCGGCACCCGCTGGTGCCTGGGGACCCCGGGCGGCCTCCGCCACAAACGCGCGAAAGTGGCGGCGGATGATGAATCCGCCTGGGATTTGGGGCATGAGGGCACGGCGGTCTATCGGCCTCCGCCACGAACGCGCGCAAAGTGGCGGCGGATGATGAATCCGCCGGAGTGTCGGAGCCGCACGCTCCCGCGTGTGGTCGGTCCCGCGAAGCGGGAAGGGCGATGGGCTCTGGGCACGCCGCGCGGGAGCGCAGCGTTCCGGACGGGCCACGAACGCGCCGGATGGCGAACAGCAGCTCGGCAGGAGCCTCGCGCCACCTGGGCTGGGCGGGCTCACCTGCGGTGGCGCGAGCGTCCCCGCTAGCCGCTCCCGAGCCCGATGGCTTCCCGGCGGTCCCCGGCACGAAAGCGGATGGAGAGGCGATGATCTTCAACACCTTCTCCTACTTCCTCCTGTTCCTGGTCCCTTCGGCGCTGGTCTTCCGGAGCGTCCGGGGCGCGTGGCGTGCGCCGGTCATCGCCGTCACCGGGGCCGCGTTCTTCATCTTCTTTTCGCTCACAGCGGTCGGCGGCGCGGTGGGGGCCTTCTGCCTCGTCATCCTGCTGTGGGAGGCGGTTTTAAGCCGCCTCTATCGACCCGCCTCCGGGTGGTGTGCGATCGGCATCCTCCAGGCGGTGGCCGTTCTCGGCGTCTTCAAGTACTGGAACTTCCTCGTCGACCTCCTCCCCGGCGCCTCCCCCGACTGGCGATGGTCGGGCGCGTTCCTTCCCCTCGGGATCTCGTTCTTCACCTTCGAGTTCATCCACTACGCCCGGGACCGCCAGCTGGGACGCACCCCGCCGGGCGGTTTCTGGGAGTACATGGCCTTCATCCTGTTCTTCCCGACGATGGTGGCCGGTCCCATCAAGCGCTATCAGGACTTCCTGCCGGCGCTGCGGGAACCATCGCCTGCGGGCGCCGGCGACTGGGAGGTGGGCATCACCCGGATCCTGTCGGGGCTGGCGAAGAAGTTCGCCGTCGCCGACCTGATGACCGCCTTCACCCGGCATCTCAACGCCGGGGACATCGCGGAGGCCGACCGGTGGATCCTCCCGGTGTGGCTCGTCGCCTACGGGATCCAGATCTACGTGGACTTCTCCGCGTACTCCGACATCGCCATCGGCTCCTCACGGCTCTTCGGGATCCGGGTGAAGGAGAATTTCGACTGGCCGGTCCTCCAGTCCGACATCGCGGCCTTCTGGAGCCGCTGGCACATCTCCCTCACCCGCTGGCTGACGGACTATGTGTTCATTCCCCTGGGGGGGTCGCGGGTGTCGGCACCAAGGGCTTCGTTCAATGTCGTCGCGACGCTGCTGGTGAGCGGATTGTGGCATGGTGCGGGCCTCAATTTCCTGGTCTGGGGCCTGTGGCACGGCATCGCGCTGGTGGTCCACCGGGCGTGGGCGGCACGGTTTCCCAGCGGCCCGGGTCCGATCGGCCCGGGGCGGCGCCTCGCGGGGTGGGTCCTCACTTTCGTCACGGTGCAGCTCGGGTGGGTGTGGTTCGCCATGGATCTTCCCACCGCGATCCTGTTCCTTCGCCGGATGCTTCTCGGCTCCTGATGAACCGCCTCCGCCAGCTCCGCGAGTGGCTTGAATACGCGGGCGGCTCCCGCGAGGAGTTGCCTCCGGGTTTCCCGCGCCGCGGGCTCTGGATCGTCCGGGCGGTCTGGTGGGTCCTCCTGGCCGGCATCATCGCCCTGTTCTGCGGCCAGACCTCGCGCTTCATCTACATCGATTTCTGAGCCTCCCCATGACCGCCCGCCGCCGCCTCGCCGCTTCGTTGGCACTGACCGGGTTCCTCCTGGTGGCCGGAAACCTGGCGATCCACGTCCTGGCGCGCGGTTCCGTTCCCCGTCAGCTGCTCGCGCGGATTGCCGACGGTCCACCGGCGTCCGTGGTGGGAATCGGCAACTCGGTCATCGAGTCCGGATTCGATCCCGGGGTGTTCACCGACGCCTCCGGGGGGCGGTCGGCGCTGAACGCCGGGCTGGGGGCCACCGGGCCGGTGCAGCATCTCCTCATTGCCCATGCGGTCCTGCGCGGGCGGCCGGAGGTGACGGATCTCGTCTACGGGTTCTTTGGATTCATGCTCACGGACCCGTCCCGGGAGCCGTGGTGGGGGATCCGGGGCAACAATGCCCTGGTGTTTCAGACCGACACCGGCCTCGCCGCCCGTCACCTCGCCCCGACGGCCGTCGGGCGGATGGCGTTCCGTTTGGCCGGGATGATCCCGATGTTCGTTGAGCGGGAGGCCCTTTGGGCACGGGTCGAGCGGTGGCGACGGCGTCTGGGCGGGCTGGGGATGCCCCCGGTGGAGTCGAACCGGTTTGGGCGGGTGGCGGACTTCGTGGATCTGGCCGGGGCGGACCCCGCAGTCCATCGCGCCGAGGCGGCCGCGCGTGTCCGGGGCGAGGTTTCTTTGGCACCGGCGGTCAGGGAATTGCTCGATGCGGCCGCCGCCCGGGGTGTCCGGGTGTGGCTGGTCGCGATGCCGCTGGCGCCCGGGCATCCAGCGGCGGCTTCAAGCCCGGAATGGCAGGGCTATATGGAACTCCTGCGACGTCGGGTGGAATCGTCGGGCGCGCATCTGGTGGACGCGGCCGGGTGGATCGACGATCCCGGGTTGTTTGTCGACAGCGTCCACCTGTCGCCCGAGGGCGCGCGGGAGTTCAGCCTCCGGTTGGCCGGCGCCATGGGCGCACAGGGTGGCGGCGGATGATGAATCCGCCGGGGCTCGGGAGCCGTAGCCCATGGGGCGAGCCTGCGAGCCCGATTGGCCCCGGGAGGGGCCGACGCCGTAGCCGACGCCGATAGGCGGCCGGACCCGCTTCGCTCCGCCCAGCCCTGCGGGGTCCTGACGGATCCCGTCGGACTCACCCGCTGACGCGGGTTCATCCCTCCACGGCCCGAGGGGCAAGGGGCACGCCGCGACGGAGCACGGCGCTCCGGGAAACGGGCGAAGGGTGAAAGGCGACGGGTGAAGGGCTGAATGTGGCGGTGGGTGGTGAACCCGCCGGGGCTCCGGAGCCGCACGCTCCCGCGTGCGGTCCCGCGAAGCGGGATGGGATCTCCCCGGGGACCCCGGTCTCGACGGAGCGAGGCCCTCCGGAAGACGGCGGCCTGGCGGCCTCCGCCACGAACGCAGGCTGGCAGTCGCTGAGGCAGGAAAACAAAAACCTCTGCGTCTCCGCGCCTCTGCGGGAGTCTTTCAGGAGAACCTCTGCGTCCCTTGGTCCCTTCGTTGTCGGTCCAGAGCCCTGGGCACCCCGCGACGGAGCACGGCGCTCCGGAAGGAGGCGGGGGAGGGAAAATCGATCCCGATTGCGATACCGACCCCGACGCCCGATGGATTCCCGGCGGCCTATCGGCCTCCGCCACGAACGCGGACTCGCAGGTTCGTCCGTTCCGGTGAAGCCTGACCGGGGTTTCTGACATCCATCCACCCCGCCCATGCCGTCGCGATCGCCGTTTCTCCGCCTCCTGATTGCCGTCAACCGGTGGCTGGTCCGCCGGATCAGCCGTGACCGGGTCCTGGCCGGGCCGTTCCGCGGCATGCGCTATACGACCGGGTCCGGGGGCAGCGCCTATGCGCCGAAACTGCTCGGGACCTATGAGCTGGAGCTGGCGCCCTGGCTGTCGGACCTGACCCGAACTCCGGTCGGGCACGTGGTCGACATCGGCGCGGCGGAGGGCTTCTACGCCGTGGGCTGCGCCCGCCTGCTCGGCTGCCCGGTCACGGCGTTCGAAACCGAACAGGAAAGCCGTCGGCTCCTCGCCGACATGGCCGCGCGGAACGGGGTCGCCGACCGGGTCCGGATCGAGGGCGCCTGCGATGCCGACGCCCTCCGGTCGGCGCTGGAGTCGGCCGGACTGGGGCCGGTGCTGGTGATCTGCGACGTGGAGGGCTACGAGGGAACCCTGCTCGATCCGGAGAAGGTCCCCGGGCTGCGGGAATGTAGGCTGGTGGTCGAGATGCACGACTGCTTCCGTCCGGGTGTCTCGGAGCGGGTCACCGGATGGTTCTCGGGGAGCCATCGGATCACCCGGATCCCCGCCCGGCCGCGCACCGATGCCGACCTGGCGGCGGTGCTCCCCGAGTGGCGGCTGGTGCCGGCGGCCCTGCGTCGGCGGTGGATGGACGAGCGGCGGCCGGCGGGGATGAGCTGGCTGGTCATGGAGCCTGCCGGCAAGGGTGCGGAAGAGGCGAAGGGCGAAGGGCTAAAGGCTAAGGGCTGAAAGTGGCGGCGGTGAATCCGCCGAAGTTTCGGAGCCGCACGCTCCTGCGTGCGGTCGGTCCCGCGGAGCGGGGGCGATGGTCGTTGGGCACGCCCCGCGGGAGCGCAGCGCTCCGGGGTAGCCACGAACGCGCGAAGCGGCGATCAGCAGCTCGGCAGGAGCCTCGCGCCACCGGTTCGGCCGAGGCTTCCGAGCCTGGAAGCACGGCGGCCTATCGGCCTCCGCCACGGATGCGGCTCTGAGAGAGAATCCTCCCGCTGAGGCGCTGAGGAGGAGAAACAAAGACCTCTGCGTCTCTGCGCCTCGGCGGGAGATCTTCAGGAAATGCCCTTCGTCCCTTGGTCCCTTCGTTGTTCCTCCGCCTTTTTGAGTTCTCTGCGTTCTTTGCGGAAAAAGACGGACTCCTTCGCTGTGGATCCCGGCCCGGCGGGAGCCCCGGGCCACCGATTGCAGGCCCCTTCGCCTTGGGTCATTCGTTCTCCAGCGCGGGGTATCCGATCCAGGTGCTGTCCCGAAGCCGGAAGGAAGGTCATGCGGCCGGTTCGTAGGCGGCGACCTGGAACTCGCTGACTTCCCGGGCAAACGCCAACGCCGCCTCGATGTCCTCCCGGGTCAGGTGGGGATAATCCTCCAGAAGCATCTCCACCGAATCGCCCGCCGCGAGGGCGCCCAGGATCGTCGACACCAGGACTCGGGTGCCGGCGATCACCGGCTTTCCATGGCAGACGAGGGGGTTCAGGGTAATTCGCCCGGTCATGGAGGGAGGTTCCGCCGCCGGTTGTGCCGGGTCAAGGTGCCAGCGCGAAAGTGGCGGCGGGTGGTGGACCCGCCGGGGGGCGGAGGAACAGCGAAGGGACCAAGGGACCAAACGACTGATCTTCATCCGCCGCCCCCCGCCCGTAGCCGCCGCCGATAGGCGGCCGGTCCCGCTTCGCCCCGCCCAACCCTGCGGGGTCCTGGCCGACCCCGTCGGACTCACCCGCTGACGCGGGTTCATCCACGGCCCGAGAGGCCCCGGGCACGTCGCGCAGGAGCGCAGCGCTCTGGATGGAGGCGTGGAAAGGGAAGAAGAAGATCGATCCCGATTCCGATACCGACCCCGATGGAAGCACGGCGGCCTATCGGCCTCCGCCACGAACGCGCAAAGTGACGGCGTCGGCTACGCGGCCAATGACATCTGCGGAAATCTGAGAAATCTGCGGATGAGAACGGTTCTCGTCCTCCGGGTCCCCTGAATCCCTCCCTCGTCCCATCATGATACGCAACCTCTTGGCCCGTATCCGCCGACGGCTTGTCCCGCCACGTCCCCATGTGCCGTCCCTACCGGCCGTCGGGGCCGAGGAGATCTGTCCGTCGTTCCTGGACGGCCGGATCCAGCTGGAACGGGTGGCGGAGTGCGAGGCGGGGGTGTCGATCCGGGAACTGGCCCTCCTGGCCCACCTCGCCGGCTCCCGACCCGCCGCCCGGATCTTCGAGATCGGCACCAGCCGGGGACGCACCACCCTGAACCTCGCCCTCAACGTCGGCCCGGGGGGGCACGTGTTCTCCCTCGACCTGCCCCAGGATGCCGACGTCGACCCGGGACTCTACGCCCCGGCGCAGGAGGCGGAGGTGCGGGTGCTGCGTCGGGCGGAGTATCTCCTCGGACGCCCGGACAACCTCCCGGTGACCCTGCTGCAGGGGGATTCCACCCGCTTCGACTTCTCACCCTGGCACGGCGGGATCGACCTGGTGTTCATCGACGGCGGCCATGTCCGCACCGTCCTCGAGTCCGACACCGCCCACGCCTTCCGCATGGTTTGGGACGGGGGCCTGGTCCTCTGGCATGACTACCTGCAGCCGAACTGCCCGGAGGTGACGGCGTTCCTCGAGGACCTGGGACGCCGGGCGGATGTCCGGCATATCCGGGACACGAACCTCGCCGTGTGGTCGGGAGGACGTCGGCCGTGAGCCGGGCCCCGCAGGCCGAGCCCGACCGGCAGGGGACGGAACGCCTGAAGGTCTGCCTGGACGTCGGCTACATGGGCACCCGGGCGGCCCATGGGTCCGTCCGCGAGACGGGCGTGGGTCGGGTGTGCCGGAATCTCGTCACCGCCCTCCGGGCCCGGGAGGATGTCGACCTCACCCTCACCTCGCTGGAGAACGTCCACGGGGGACGGCTCTACGCCCGGCTCCACGGATGGGAGGACGTCTACGACGGCGGCTCCGGTCCGGCCGGGGAACGCTGGAGCCGGTTCGTGTGCCGGCTGCATGGCCTGCTCGGGATGCGTCCGGAGATGCTCCGGGGCGTGGCCGACCGGTCCGTCCCGGGACGCATCCGGCGCAAGCTCTGGCGCACCGTGCTGGACCGGGGCCCGGGCCGGTTCGACCCGGCCCGCCTCGCCGGGCGGGACATCTTCCAGTCGACCCACTCGCCCCTGCCGGACCTCCGGACGGGGGTGTCGGGTCCGCAGGGTTTCCTGCTGCTCCACGACGTGATCCCGCTGGTGTGTCCGGAGTACTTCACGCCGGGGATCGTGGAGGAACATCGTCGGCTCGCCGCCCGGGTGGGGCCGTCGACCTGGCTGGTGGTCACCTCCGAGTCCACCCGACGGGATGTGGAGCGGCACGTCGGGGTTTCGGGGGAGCGGATCGTGCTGGCCCCGCTGGCGGCGGAGCGGTCGCTCTTCCATCCGTGTGCCGACCGCGACCGGATCGCGGAGGTGGGGCGTCGGTACGGCATTCCTGCGGGGCGGTATCTCCTGAGCGTGTGCACGCTGGAGCGGCGCAAGAACCTGGAAGGGATCATCGGGGCGTTTGCCGGGGCGGTGGGGCGGGGAGGTTTGGACGACCTGTCGCTGGTGCTGACCGGGTCGCCGGCCTGGATGCTGGAGGGGATGGAGGCGGTGCTGGGGGGGCTGGGTCCGCTGCGGAATCGCGTGATCCTCACCGACTACGTCCCCGACGCCGACCTCGCCCCGCTGTACTCGGGGGCGCTCGGGTTCCTGTACCTGTCGCGTCACGAGGGGTTCGGACTGCCGCCGCTGGAGGCGATGCAGTGCGGGGTCCCGGTGATCACGTCGGGAACGTCGTCGCTGCCCGAGGTGGTGGGGGATGCGGGGCTGATGTTCGATCCGGACGACCGGGCGGGCCAGGTGGCGGCGATCCGGGCCCTGGCGGACGATCCGCAGCTGGCGGCGCGGCTGTCGGCGCAGGGGATCCGTCGGGCGGCGCAATTCTCGTGGGAGGGGTGTGTCGACCGGATGACGGAGGGGTATCGTCGGGCGTTGGGGGGCTGTGGGGGGGCGAAGGGCCAAGGGCTAAAGGCGAAGGGCCAAAGGCCAAGGGCGAAGGGTTGAATGTGGCGGCGGATGGTGAATCCGCCGGGGGTGGGAGGAACAACGAAGGGACGAAGGGCGAAGGGCGAGGGGGGGCCGGAGCCGCCTGCTCCCGCACTCGATGGGGCGAGCCTGCGAGCCCGATCGGCCCCGGGAGGGGCCGACGCTGTAACCGCCGCCCTCCGCCCGTAGCCGCCGCCGATAGGCGGCCGGTACCGCTTCGCTCCGCACAACCCTGCGGGGTCCTGGCGGACCCCGTCGGACTCACCCGCTGACGCGGGTTCATCCCTCCACGGCCCGAGGGGCTGCGGGCGCGGCGCTCCGGAAGAGGCGAAGGGCAGTTGGGGGACCGGCCGCCTACCGGCGTCGGCTACGAACGCGGCTCGCAGACTCGCCCCTGGGCGAAATCCTCCCGCTGAGGCGCAGAGGCGCTGAGAAAGAGATACAGAAACCTCTGCGTCTCCGCGCCTCGGCGGGAGATCTTCAGGAAATGCCCTTCGCCCCTTCGGCCCTTCGCGGTGGATCCCGGCTCGGCGGGAGCCTCGCGCCACCGATCCGGCCGGGCTACGAGCCTGGAAGCACGGCGGCCTATCGGCCTCCGCCACGGATGCGGCTCTGAGAGAGAATCCTCCCGCTGAGGCGCTGAGGCGCTGAGGAGGAGAAACAAAAACCTCTGCGTCTCTGCGCCTCGGCGGGAAAATCTTCAGGAAGAGAATCGTTGTCCCTTCGTTGTGGATCCCGTTCTTTGCGGTGGGATCACTTCCCGGTACCTACCGCGAACGGGAGGGCCTCGATGAAGCAGCGGCCGCGGTCGGATGCGGTTTCATCCAGGACCCGGATCCGGTAGCCCGCCGCCCCCAGCAATCCATGCAACCGGTGCATCTCGAGGATGTGATGCACCTCGATGAGCAGGACCGGCCGGACCGTGGCCAGCAGCCGCCCCGCCCCCTCGATCACCGCGCTCTCCGCCCCCTCGACGTCGATCTTCACCACGATCGGCGGGGGGGCTTTTTCGTCGAGCTGGACGTCGAGCGTGGTCACGTCGACCGGGGTCGACCGGAACTGGCGGTAGGCATCGGGTCCCTGCGGGGTGTGGGCGTCGGCGAGGTGCCCGCCGGTGCTGAGTCCGCTCTCGACATGGTCGCTGAACACGAACTCCGCCCGCCCGGGGTCGCGTCCCACCGCCGCCCCGACGAGCCGGATCCGGGCGGCGAGGGCCGGGTTGCGGTCGAGGTGCTGTCGGAACCGCCCCTGGTTGGCCGGGTTCGGCTCGAATGCGACCACGTGTCCCCGGTCGCCGACTTCCGACGCAAAGGCGAGGCTGTGGTATCCGAAGTGGGCGCCGACGTCCCACACGCAGGGGGTGCCCCCGCTGCGGGCGGCGAGATGGCGTCGGACGGCGTCCACCAGCTCGCGGTCGTGGACACCGGCGATCATCTGGTCCCAGGTGTCGGTGGCGCCGACGGCGAGGAGAAGTTCCGCGCCGGCGAGCGGACCGGATCGCACCCGGTGCCAGGCCGGGGTGATGTCGGGCGTGGACACCACGCGCCGGCGGATGGCGTACCACCAGGCGGAGGGGGGGAGTTCCCAGAGTTTGCGGAGCAAGGTCATCGATGGTGTCCGGTCGTCGGACATCTCGGGGAGGGTACGGGGATTCGTTCGCGGGAGGAAGGCGAAGGGCGAAGGGCTGGAGGTGGCGTCCGGGCCTGGAAGCACGGCGGCCTATCGGCCTCCGCCACGAACGCGCCAAGTGGCGGCGGGTGGTGAACCCGCCGGAGGCCCGGCTTCCCCTCCGGCCCCTCGGGCCTGCGGGGAAGGGGGCTGTGGCGGCGGATGATAATCCGCCGGGGCTTGCGGGCCTGGAGCACGGCGGCCTATCGGCCTCCGCCACGAAGGCGAAAGTGGCGGCGGGTGGT
>CAZGIK010000053.1:0-25354 GCA_964525755.1 uncultured Verrucomicrobiota bacterium | reverse complement strand
CCCCGTCGGACTCACCCGCGGACGCGGGCTCATCCCTCCACGGCCCGAGGGGCGCCGGGGGTGGTGGAGGGGCAAGCCTGGGAGCCCGTTCGGTCCCGTCAGGGACCGACGCCCGAGGATCCGCTCAGCGCGAAATGTCGGCCTGGTACAGCACCCGGAACTGGTGGCGACGCAGGGCGTCCTCGGCCACGTCGTGGTGCTCGATGCTGATCGCCAGCGCCGACCGCCCCTCGGGTCGGATCAGGAACGGGTAGGTGTAGTGGATGTTCAACTCGGCCTCCAGCAGCGCCTCGAGCACCTCGGGCAGCTGCCGTTCCTCGGCGATCTCGACACACACGATCGCGTTCTCGGTGTAGGCGAGGCCGTTCTCCTCGAGCAGGTCGCGGGCCCGGTCCGGATCGTCCACCACCAGCCGCAGGATCGTGCTGTCGGTGGTGTCGAGCACGCTCAGCGCCATGATGTGGACCGAGCGCGCCCCGAGCAGCCGGACCACGTCGAACATCCGCCCCATCCGGTTGGGGATGAACACGGAGAACTGCCGCACCGGTTCCGCATCGCGTTCCCTCGCCGTGACCGTCGCCATGGCGGAAGCATGCGCCGGCGCCCCTGCGGCGTCCATGGCCAACCCCGGGACTAGCGGTCGACCTCGCCCAGGACAATGTCGATGCTGCCGAGGATCAGGACGGCGTCGGCCACGGAATGGCCGAGGCACATGTCCTCGAGGACGGTCAGGTTGATCAGGCTGGGGGGGCGGACGCGGTAGCGGTAGGGGTTGGGTCCGCCGTTGCTGATCAGGTGGAAGCCCAACTCACCCTTGGGCGACTCCAGGCGGCCGTAGGCCTCGCCGGACGGGGGACGGAACCCCCGGAGCCGGGCCTTCGGATCGACCACCGGACCGTCCGGGAGCCGGTCCAGGGCCTGGCGGAGGATCGCCAACGATTCGCGCATCTCCAGCACCCGGATCATGTACCGGTCGAACACGTCGCCGTGGTCCCCGACCGGGATGCGGAACTCGAACGTCCCGTACAGGCCGTAGGGAGCCGCCCGGCGCAGGTCATGTCCCACGCCGCACGCGCGGAGCACCGGCCCGGTGACCCCGGCGTTGACCGCCAGCGCGGCCGGGAGACGGCCCACCCCCTGGGTCCGCGCCCGAAGGATCTCGTTGCCGGTCAGCAACGCCTCGAACTCGTCGAGGAACCGGGGAAAGGCATCCACCACGGCCCGGGCCCGATCCGCCCATCCCGCCGGCAGGTCGCAGCGGCATCCGCCGAAGCGCATGTAGTTGCACATCATCCGGGCCCCGGTGAGGGCCTCGAACAGGTCGAGAACCTTCTCCCGCTCGCGGAAGGCATACATCAGCGGCGTCCCCATCGCGCCCATGTCCTGCAGCAGGAAGCCGCAGACGCTGGCGTGGTTCTGCAGGCGCGTCAGCTCGGCCAGGATCACCCGCAGGTACTCGGCCCGCTCGGGAACCGCCAGCCCGGCCAGCTTCTCCACCGTGAGGGCGTACGCCCAGTTGCTGGTGAGGGAACAGAAGTAGTCGAGGCGGTCGGTGTACGGCATCGAGGCCAGGTAGGTGGTGCCCTCCGCCAGCTTCTCGTGATTCCGATGCAGGTAGCCGAAGACCGGCTTGAGCCGCACCACCCGCTCGCCGTCGAGGACCACGTCCATCCGGAACACCCCGTGGGTGGACGGATGCTGCGGGCCCAGCGACACCTCCAGGAGATCGCCCGGGCCGCCATCGGCCGGACGCACCTCGAATCCCCGACGGGCCGTCACGACGCCCCTCCCCCGGCCGGGTAATGCCGCCGCGCCCGGTCCATCACCGCATCATGCGGCGTGGGCTCGTACTCGAAGTCGTCGGGCTCCACGTAGTCCCGCCGCATGGGATGGTCCTCGAACCCGTCCCACATCAGCAGGCGCCGCAGGTCGGGATGCCCGCGGAAACCCACGCCGAACAGGTCGAACACCTCGCGTTCCTGGAACTCGCAGGCGCGCCACACCGGGGTCAGCGAGTCCACCGCCCCCCCCGCCGCCCGACCTGCCGTGCGCTGCCGGAGGATCACCGGACCGTGCCGCAGCGTGACGGAGAACAGGTGGTACACCACCTCGAGGAATCCCCCGCCGCCGGCGTCGGGCCAGTCCACCCCGGTCACGTTCGAACACTGGTCGAACTGCAGTCCCGGGGTGTCCCGCAACCACAACGCCACCGAACGGGCATCGGCCGGGTCCACCACCAGCGATTCCTCGGCGGCCACCGCGGGATTGGGCTGCACCTCCACCCGGACCCCGGGCAGGGCATGGCGGAGTCGGTCGACCAACTCGGGAAGCGGGGGAAGGGGCATGGGCGGGGGGATCCGGGGAACCCGTGAATCCGGACTCAGGCGTCCCGGACCTTGGGGACGGGCTTCCACAGGTCGGGATTGCGCGTGGGAACCAGGTCGTGCGGACCGAACGAGGGCACGGGATACTCCACCGGCGCCTCGGGATCCAGGTGCCGGGGCCGGTCCGGACCGGTGAGCGACTCGGCGGCGATCCGCTTCTGCAGGGTGGTGAGCGCATGGAGCAGGGCCTCGGGTCGGGGCGGACACCCGGGGATGTGCACGTCGACCGGCAGGAAGCGGTCGATGCCCTTGAGGACGTTGTAGCCCTGCTTGAATGGGCCCCCGGAGATCGCGCAGGCGCCCATGGCGATGACGTACTTCGGACTGGCCATCTGGTTGTAGAGCCGGACCACCTGCGGGGCCATCTTCTTGGTCACCGTGCCCGCCACGATCATGAGGTCCGCCTGACGCGGCGACGGACGGAACACCTCGGAACCGAACCGGGCGATGTCCCACCGGGCCATGCTGGCGGCCATCATCTCGATGGCGCAACAGGCGAGGCCGAAGGACAGGGGCCACACCGAGTTGCTCCGGCCCCAGTTGTACAGCTCCTCCAGGGTCGTCACCACGACCCCCTGCTTGGCCAGTTCGCTCTTCAGTCCCGGGTCGATCATGCGTCGCCTTCCTTCATTTCCACTCCAGCACACCCTTCATCCACGCCCAGGCCAACCCCTCGGCCAGCAGCAGGACGAAGGCCAGCAGCGCCACGCAGGCCCCGGCCGACATCCCGGCGAAGGCGGTCGCAGCCGGGATCAGGAACACTGCCTCCACGTCGAACACGAGGAACACGATGGCGTAGACATGGTAGTCCGACCGGATCGGCACCGACGTGCCGGAGGACGGGGCCAGCCCGCATTCGTAGGTGGCGTTCTTCTCCCGCCCGGGCCGCGTCGGGGCGAAACGCCGGCGCCACAGGGCGGCCAACCCGAGGGGGAACAGCGCGAAGCCCACGGCCGCCACCGCGAAGGCGACCAGGACCAGGTGGGGATGGACGGGTTCGGGCATCGGTCCGGAATCCCCTCCGGGAGACCGCAGAGACCCCCGGGAGCGGGATTCGCCGGCACTATGCCCGAAGGGACGCCGGGCTCCAGTGGGGAAGTGGTGAAAATACGCCCCCCGCACCTATTGGCTTGCTTGCAAGGCCCAGTTGCGCGGTGATTTCTCTGTTTTCCGCCCCCACCGGTCGCGGACCGCTCGGGTCCCGTCCCTGCGGGTGGCCATCAATCCATTTCCGGCATGAACAACGGCAGCACTGACAATTCCCAGTTCCCCTACCCGGGCATTCCCACCAGTTCGGACGGCGCCGGGGCCGTGGTCTGGGTCGAGACCCACATCACCCAGGGGGCCTGCGCCTACCCGATCACCTCGTCCACCACCATGGGCACCGGGTACCAGACCGAGGTCTCCAACGGGAAGACCAACCTCTGGGGCGACACCCTCCAGTTCGTCCAGCCCGAGTCCGAGCATTCCGCCGCCTCGACCTGCGAGGGCTTCGCGCTGGCTGGGGGACGGGTCACGAACTTCACGTCCGGCCAGGGCCTCGTCCTGATGAAGGAGGTCCTCTACACGATCGCCGGCAAGCGCCTGCCCGCCGTGTTCCACATCGGGGCGCGCGCCCTCACCAGCCATTCGCTGAACGTCCACTGCGGCCACGACGACATCATGGCGGTGGCGGACTGCGGATGGGGAATCCTGTTCGGACGCAACGCCCAGGAGACCGGCGACATGGCACTGATCTGCCGCCGTGTGGCCGAGGCGACCGACACGCCGTTCATGAACGTGCAGGACGGCTTCCTCACCACCCACACGATCGAGAACGTCCGCCTGCCCGAAACGAAGTTCATGGAGGAGTACGTCGGCGATCCCAACGAACGCCTCCGCTGCCTCTTCGATCCGCGCAACCCCCTCATGTCGGGCGTGGTCCAGAACCAGGACTCGTACATGAAGGGCAAGATCGCCCAGCGGGCGTACTACGACCGGATCCCGGCAGCCATCCAGGAGGCGATGGACCTGTTCCATGCCAAGACCGGGCGCCGCTACCAGATGGTGGACACCTACCGGATGGAGGATGCCGAGTACGCCCTGGTGGGGATGGGCGGGATGATGGAGACCGCGCAGGCCACGGTGGACCTGTTGCGCGAGCAGAAGGGACTGAAGGTGGGCGTGGTCCACGTGACCTGCTTCGCCCCCTTCCCCGCCACCCAGCTGGTGGCCGCCCTCCGCAACGTCAAGGCGTTCACCGTGATCGAGCGCATGGACAACCCCCTCGCCCAGGGCAATCCGCTCGTCCAGGCCATCAAGGCCGCCTTCGCCGACGCCCTCATGGGGCTCAGCTACGGTTCCAACGCCCAGTACAAGTACCCCGAGGTCCACCGGCTGCCGAAGATCTACGCCTGCTGCGCCGGGCTCGGTTCCCGCGACGTCCGCGCCGGACACTTCCTCGACATCGTCAACAACATGCTCTCCGAGCAACCGCGCGAGTTCAGCGTGGTCGGCGTCAAGCACGCCCTCACCCTGCCGACCGGCGAGGATCCCGACATCCGCCCGCCCGGCGCCTTCTCGATGCGCGGCCACTCGGTGGGCGGCTTCGGGTCGGTGACGACCAACAAGCTCATTGCCTCGTTCGTGGGCGAACTGTTCAACCTCTACGTCCAGGCCTACCCGAAGTACGGCTCGGAGAAGAAGGGACTGCCGACCACCTACTACCTGACGGTGGCCGACTCCCACATCCGCTCCCACAGCGAGCTCGAGCACGTGGAGTTCATCCCGCTGAACGACGTCAACGCCTTCAACCTCGGCAACCCCCTCGCCGGCATCGCCCACGGCGGCAGCGTGTTCATCCAGAGCCCGCATACCGACCCCGCCAAGGTCTGGGGCGAGATCCCCGAGTTCGGACGCAAGATCATCCGGACCAAGAAACTCCGGGTGTACTACCTCGACACCGTCAAGATCGCCCGGGAGATCGCCACCGATCCCGACCTCCAGCAGCGCATGCAGGGGGTCGTCCTGGTGGGCATCTTCATCAAGGTGACCCCCTTCGCCGGCCGTTCGGGAATGACCGAGGAGACGGTCCTGGCGGCGGTGGAAAAATACGTCCGGAAGTACTTCGGCAAGCGCGGCGAGCACGTGGTGCAGGAGAACCTGGCCTGCGTCCGCCAGGGGCTGAAGGATGTCCGGGAGATCCCGGTGGAGGTCGTCAACGCCAGCGATGCCGACCTCGCCCTGAACCGCACCGAGGAGGTCGTGTTCGCCAAGTGACCGCCGTCCGCCCGCAATCCTTTCGAACCCCAGCATGAGCACCGAGACCGCCACCCCCGCCCCGCGCCTGAACACACGGCCGATCGACGCCGACGTCCTGGACGCCGCCGACTTCAACGATCGCATCGTGGGCGCCTACAACGACGGCACGGCCGAGATGGGCCTCCCCGCCGACCTCTCCACCGCCCGGTCGCTGATCACCGCCGGGTCCGGGGTCCTCCGCGACTTCTCCTACATCGCCCCCGAGATCCCCCTGCTGAACTCGGAGAACTGCGTGGCCTGCATGGCCTGCGTCACCGAGTGCCCGGACACCGCCATCCTCGGCAAGGTGATCCCCAAGGCCAAGCTGGAGGCGGAACTCGAGAAGATCGCCGACCCGGCGGAGCGCGAGCACTACCGCCGCCAGTTCGGCAAGACGACCAAGTTCTGGAACATCTACGAGAAAAAGGGCCAGGAGCCGGGGTATTTCGGCATCTTCGTCGACCCGACCAAGTGCAAGGGCTGCGCGGAGTGCGTCGAGGCGTGCGGCGACCACGACGCCCTGTCGATGCTCCGCAAGGAGGGACCGGTCCTGAAGCGCTTCGAGAAGACGTTCGACTTCTACCGGAAGGTGGGCGAGACGCCCAAGGAGTACATCAACGAGAAGCTCCTGACCGACATGATGCTGGCCGACCGCTCGCTCCTCTACGTGGGCGGCGCCGGCTCCTGCATGGGCTGCGGCGAGGGCACCGCCATCCGCATGATGCTGGCCGCCAGCGGATTCGTGTACGGCAAGGAGAACATCGGCATCCTCAACTCGACCGGATGCTCCACCGTCTACGCCTCCACCTACCCCTACAACCCCTACCTGGTGCCCTGGTCGAACTCGCTCTTCGAGAACGGCCCGACCTACGCCATGGGCGTCCGGTCGCGCTGGGACCAGATGGGATGGAAGGACAAGAAGCTGTGGGTCATCGGCGGTGACGGCGCCATGCTGGACATCGGCTTCCAGGCCCTCAGCCGCATGCTGGCCTCGGGCATGAACATCAAGGTGCTCATCCTCGACACCCAAGTGTACTCCAACACCGGCGGACAGAGCTCCACGGCCACCTTCATGGGCCAGAACACCAAGTTCTCGGTCCACGGCAAGGCCATCCCCGGCAAGACGGAGCGTCGCAAGGAGATCGCCCAGATCGCCATGATGCATCCGAACACCTTCGTGGCCCAGACCAGCTGCGCCATGACCAACCACTTCTACAAGTCGATCATGGCGGCCAACGAGTACGACGGCCCGGCCATCGTCAGCGTCTACACGACCTGCCAGCCGGAGCACGGCGTCGGCGACAACATGGCCATGCACCAGTCGAAGCTGGCCGTCGACACCCGCAGCTTCCCGGTGCTGATCTATGACCCGCGCAAGGGCGGGCGGATCAGCGAACGCCTCAGCCTCCAGGGCAACCCGGCCACGAAGGACGATTTCTACGTCGAGCCCAAGACGGGCGAGGTCTACGACTTCGTCATGTTCGCCCGCAGCGAGGGACGCTTCTCCAAGCACTTCGACAAGCAGGGCAACCCGAGCCCGACCATCCTCGCCGCCCGCCAGGAACGCCTGGAGAACTGGCAGCTGCTCCAGGAACTGGCCGGCCTCCGCTGACGCTTCCCGCCGCACTCCGGATCCGCACCGCGCCCTCTGGAGTGCGGTGGCCGGGCGGGGCGCGGTCACCGCTTTGGACGCCTCTCACCGCCGCCAGAGGTTGTCCTCCGGGCCCCGGTAGGTCTCCTCGAAGGCCATCTTGCGCACGCTGCCATCGGCGAACGAATAGTGACCCCGGCGCCCGTGCCGCCCCTCGCCGCGGTCGGCAATCCCGGGGTTGCGCCCGTCGATCACCTCCGACCATCCCGATGCCCCCGGGGCACCCGGGAACAGTTCCGCCGGCGGCGCCGCCAAGCCCCGGCTCCAGTGGTACGGATCCGCCGGATCGGCCGCGTCGCTCCACGGGTCGACGCACATGTCGAAATACTCGCTGGCCCAGAACGGATGGTCCGGCTGGGCGGTGGGCAGGACCGCCGGAGGGGTGATCCCGATCGCCCGCGCCCAGTGCCCGTGACGCGGGGCGGCGTAGACGGTGGCCGACGGCTGCCCCACCTGGGTCGTCTTCGCCCCCACACCGGTGAGCAGGCCGTTGTCGAGGAAGGACCCCCAGAGCGCCGTCTCCCGGAGGTCCGGATCGGCCGGGTCATACCACACCGCCTTCCGGCTCCATGCCCGCCCCTCCCGGTCCACCCCGGCCCGCATTCCCCCGATGTAGCGGTTGAGGGCGTTCTGGTACCCTTGGATGTCCCAGAAGCTGATCGTCTCGGGCACCCCTCCGGATCCCACCTGCATCGTCATCGGGAACCGGTCCTGGTGATCGTCGGCATACATCGTCGCCGCCAGGGAGATCTGCCGCATGTTGTTGATCACCACCGCCCCGTGCGCGGCCCGTTTTGCCTTCCCAAGGGCCGGAAGCAGCATTCCCGCCAGGATCGCGATGATCGCGATCACCACCAGCAACTCGATCAGCGTGAAGCCCCCCCTCCTCCCACCCCCACCGGCTCCCCCGCCCCACGGAGGGGAAACCCTCCCGCCATCCACCCCCAACCCAGCTTGTTGCGCGCGCCACATATTGTAGCTAACACAACACCTTGAGCACCTCGACTGTCAACCTGCGAATCGGGTAGGATGGAGGCCGAGCATCCGCCATGGCATCCACCCGTCCCACCCAGACCCGGCCGGTTCCCGCCTCCCAGGGCGTGGCGCGTCAGGCGGCGAACCTGAGTCACACCCGACGCGAACACGCGCTGGAGACGGCGGAGGATTATGTCGAGGCGATCGCCGACCTGATTGCGGAGCGCGGCGAGGCGCGGCTGGTCGACTTGGCGCGGCGGCTCGGGGTCAGCCATGTGACGGTGAACCGGACGCTGGTCCGGCTGGTGCGCGACGGCTACGTGACGACCCAGCCGTACCGGGCGATCTTCCTCACCGACACCGGACGGGAACTCGCCGTGGCGTGCAAGCGGCGCCATGAGACGGTGGTGGCGTTCCTGCGGGCGATCGGGGTCTCGGAGGGGATCGCCGAGCGGGACGCCGAGGGGATCGAGCACCACGTGAGCGACGAGACGCTGGCCCGGTTCCGCGCCTTCCTCCGCATGGCGTGAGCCGGCGGTTGCCCTCGCATCCCGCCGCAGTAGCCTCCCGGCGTGACCGTTCTGCAACGCCGCGGATTCCTCACCCTCCTCCTGGCCGCCGTGACCGGTGCCGGGTGCGCCACCCGACCGGGGGAGTCCGACCTCGACGTGACCCTGGTGAATGTCCGGCCGGCATCCGACGGGGGCGGCATGGGCGAGGCGGCCCTCACGTTCATCGTCCGGCTTCAGAACGCCTCGCCGGAGCCGGTCACGGTCAGCGGTGCCGCCCACAAGATCCACCTCAACGGACTCTACGTCGGCCAGGGGCTCAGCAATGAGCAGGCGGTCATCCCCCGCCTGGGCACCGTGCAGCAGGAGGTGACCGTCCACCTCAGCACCTTCCGCCTCGCGCGGGCGGGATACCGCGCCTACCGCGGACAGGAAGTGGAGTACCAGATCCGCAGCACCGTCTTCGTGGAGGAGGGCGGTCGCACCCGGCGCAGAACCCTCGTCCGCGACGGGCGCCTCGACCTGGGCGCACTCAACCTCCCACCGCCGCCGCCGGGATCACCGACGCCCTGACCCCGGTTCCGCCCCGGGCACCGGCACCACCAACTCGGGGGCCGGGTCGTTGGAACTCCCCTTCCGACGCCATTCACCGGCGGCCCGGTAGAGGCGCCACGGGGTGTAGTCGAACCAGGGCAACTGGAGCAGCGGCTGGTTCCACCAGCCACGGCCGAAACGGTGATAGTTGAAGAACTCCGCCAGCAGCACCTGCCAGGTCATCGCCAGCCACAGGGCAACCACCACCACCCCGGCGATCAGCCGCCCACTCCGGGAACCCATCCACCGCAGCGCGTGCAGCAGCCAGCCGTCGGGACGGAACGGCTGCCGCCGGTCCAACCCCAGACGCTCGAGGGCGTTCCACTCGAACTCCGTGAGATCCTCACGGGTGACGCTGCCCCGACGCACCCCCTCCCGGATCGCCCCGGCATACACCGCGCCGGCAAGCAGGCGGAGCCCGACGTACGCCGGGAACACGAGGAAGCATCCGGCCAGGTGGTATCCCTGCACCAGCCAGAGCTGGCGTTGCGGGTCGAGGCCATCCACCCACGGGGTGTTGCCCAGCCCGAACGGCGCCGCCCGGAGGACCATCACCATCAGCCCCAGCGCGAAATGGGCCGCCACCAGGCCCAGCACCGCCATCCATCGCTGCCTCAGGAGACGGAGGATGAACCGCACCTGATGGAAGCTCGCCATCTCGGCGGTCGATGCCTGCCGCGCCTGCGCCAGCGGGACATAGTGCATCGCCGGGATGAAGAGCAGCATGCCGGCGAGAAAGAGCAGGCGCCCCGCGTCGAGCTGCTCGTAGGCCTTGTGGAAGGACACCTCCCAGCCGATGAACCAGCCCACTGCCCACAGCGCGCCCGCCGGCAGGGTGTAGAGCAGGACGTTGACCGAGGTGGCGAGCCCTTCCGACAGGTTGCGCCCGAGGCCGCCGAACCATCGGCGCCCCCCGGAATCCGTCCACGGCACCCCCAGGCACCATCGCGGCGGCCGAAGGTGTTCAGCCGTCCGGTCGTCGCCCCGAAGGAACTCCCCGAAACCACCCCCCTGCCTCCTCCACGGGCTGCATCGCCACCAGCGCCAAAGGATGAAGCGTCGGGTCGACCGCTGGGTCCAGCCCACCACCATCACGGCGCCGACCGCGAACCAGCACAACACCGAGCCGACCCCGTACCGCCACAGGCCCCCGAAAAGGCGGGCGGGACGGGAGGGGCCATCGGATGTCCCAGCCACCGGATCCCCGCCCCCGCCGTCCACGACGCCATCGTCCGCCACCGTCTCCGGGGTGCCGTCGCTCATCCGAACACCTCCGTCAGCACCGACCCCTCGGCGTGCGGCGTGGCGAAGCCCATCAGACGGCCGATGGTCGGGGCGATGTCGACCTGGCTGACCCGGCGGTCGACCACCTTCCCCGCCGGGATTCCCGGCCCGACCACCAGGGCGAAGATCTCATGCGACGCCCGGGAGCCGAAATGATGCTGGCAGGGCACGTCGAGGAACGGGTTGTCATCCCGCCCGCAGTCGGGCACGACCACCAACACCGTGTTGAGGCGCAGGACCGGGTCGGCCTCGACCGCCCGGTGGATCTGCTCGATGCCCTCGTCCATCACCCGGATCCCGTTCGTGTAATGGCTCAGGTGCCCCCAGTGCACGTAGTCGCAGTCCTGGTAGTTCACCATGAGCAGCCGCGGCCGCAGCTCCCGCAACGCCTGCACGGCCAGATGGGTCAGCAGCCGGTCACCCCGCGGGTTGCGCAGACCGTCGACGCCATACCGCTCCCGCCACCGCTCCCAGAACCCGTCGATCACCTCCCCTTGCCCCGTCTCCCGGTCCAACCGGTAGTCCAGCGCCTCCATCTCGGCGAGTTCCTTCCGACGTCGACCGATCTCGGCCGGCGGGATGGAGCCCTCCTCGAGTTGCCGCCGCAGCAGCCACATCTTGTACCGCCGCAGGCTCAGGGTCTGCGAGCGGTGCCGGACGCCGAACAGGTGGTGGTTGCTGAAGTTGTAGAACTCCTCATCCCCGCGGTCCTCCCCGTTGATGATCAACGCCTGGTGGTCGGGCACCGCGTGGGTCGCCCGGAGGTACTCGAACACCGTCGGAACCTTCGCCTCGAACCGGGCCGCCAGGAATCGCCGGCCGATGTCGGGACGGGTCTCGCCCACGTCCCGGTAGGTGTCGTACTTGCCGGTCAGCAGGTTCAACGTCCCCTCCCCGTGGCTCGTCTGCAGTCCTTGGATCTGGTCGATCTCCATCCGCGGGAACAGCGTGCCGCGGCGGATCAGCTCATGGCGGAGGAACGGACTGTGGCTGTGGACCGGATCGATCGATTCCCGACGGCGGGCGCCCCCCCCGTACCGGATCAGGACCACGTTGGGACCGCGATACGGCGCCGGTGCCGCGGGCGGGTCCTGCGCCCGGACGGACGGCAGCAGGACGCCCCCCGCCGACACGGCCGCCACGCTGGCCGCCGTCCGTCCCAGAAACGTTCTCCGGGGAAATCGCTGCGGAGTCATCGGCCGGCATCCTGCCGTCCCACCCCGCCGGGAGGAAGCCCCGGCTGCAACGCCGACGGCGGACGGAATGCCCCGCCCGCCGTCCCGTGCCTGCGCGCCCATCAGGGCTCGGACCGAACCTCGACCTTCACCCGGCCGGCGAACCCGTCGGCATCGAGGCGCCCTTCGGCAAACTCGACGATGTCCGCCCGGGTCGCCCGGAGGGTGAGGGTCGCAAGGCCCCCGGACCGGTGCACAAAGGTCTCCTCGCGCCGCTCCCGGCCATTCCCCGCCATCGCCCGGCCCTCGCGCCGCTCGATCACCGGTCCGCGGCCCTGGACGAGGACCGTGACCCGGTCCGCGGACTGGAGGGCACGGATGTTCACCGCATGCCGCAACGCCTCGATCACACCCTGCCGCAGGGCGGTGACCCGGGCCTCGTCATAGGACGCTCCCCGAGGCGCCCGCCCGGACTCCCGGTCGCGCGACTCGATGTCAGGCTCGCCGCGCAGCTCCCGACGTGTCCGCTCCCAGACGTCATCCCGAGGACCGGCCTCATGGCCGGCGGCGGAGCCGTCATCAGGCGGGGGAATCAGCATCTGGTCGACCGGCACCACGAACACCGCGCCGTGTCCGTCGAGATACAAGGCATCCAGGTCGGTGGCCCGCCCCCAGGCCTTGTCGCCGAATCCCAGGCGGAACTGTCCGCCCCGTTCCTCACCCGATGCGACCTTGCGCAGGATGCGCGACATGACCCCCAGATCCTCCCGGATCTCGCGGACTGATTCACCCGACGCCCCCTCCCGCGGCACCACGAGCGTCCTCTGGACATCCGGACCGGCCAGGCCGAACCGGAATCCGCGCAACTGCTCCCCCATCGCGCTCATCGCCCGCTCGGCCTCGCGCGCGGCCATCTCCTGGGCCCGTCGAACCTCGTCGGCCACCCGCTCCAGATCGACGTCGATCGCCGGCGGCCGGGGTGGGGGCGGCGGCGGGGTGACGTCGAGCCCGGCAAGCCGCAGCGGTTCGACCGGCGGCGGCGGGGGGGCAACCAACGGATCCTCCGCGCGAAGGGTCGGATGGGACAGGATGCCCGCCATCATCAGGGCGGCGGACAGGTGCTTCAGTTCGTGGATCATGGGATTCAACGGTTCGGATGGGGTTTCACGGATGGGTGGATGGAATCGGATCCGCGCCGTCCACCGGCGCGGGGGAAATATGGCCGGCCAGCTCGGTGAGCCGTTGGTCGGCCTGCTGGAATCCGGTGCCGGTCTCCCGGGCGAGCAGGAGCAGCCCGGACTGGATCTGCCGCAGGTCGGCCACGTGCCGCACCTCGGCCTCGCCCAACAAACGGACCCACTGCTCACGGTCCTCGGCCCGGGCCACGGCCAACTCGCCGATCACCCCGGCCAGGGTCTGCCGTTGACCGTCCGCAACCAACCGGGCCATCGCCTCCAGGTCCTCCCTCCGACGCGCCACCGAGTCGGCCTCCAGCCCGGACCGCATCTCAGCGACCGCGCGGTCGATGTCGGCCGCCGAGGGACCGGTCCAACGCCCGATGCCCACCCCCAGGATCAGGGTCGCCGCCGCCGCAACGGCCCATCGGACGGCAGGTCCCGGCATCATGGCGCGACGGCCGCCGGGGGGACACAGGGTGGCGGGATCGGCGTCCAGCGCCATGAGGGTGGAACGCCAGTCGGCAACCGCGCGACGACACTCGGGGCACCCTTCAAGGTGGGCTTCCAGGACTCGGCGATCCGGGGCTGCCGCCTCGCCGTACAGGTAGGCCATCCAGTCTTCGGAGGGGGGATGCTTCATGGGAATCGGGGTGGGGATGCGGGAACGTCGACAAGCCCGGCACGCCGGAACTGGGTCCCGAGGCGGGAAAGCGCCTCGACCATGCGGGATTTCACCGTCCCCTCGGGAATGCCGAGCACCTCGGCGATCTGGGAGAACTTCAGGCCTTCGTAGTGCCGCAGGATGACGACCGCCCGATACTCCTGCGGAAGGGCCAGGACCGCCCGGCGGACGTGTTCCGCCCGCTCGAGACCCATCGCCGCCTCGTCGGGTGTTGCTCCGGGCTCGATCCCCTCGGGCGCCGTGCCCTCGCCATGGTCCGCCTCATCGCGGTCGGCCGGTGCCGGACGCAGTTCGGGTCGACGGGACTGCCGACGGATCTCGTCGTGGCAGAGATTCAGGGCGATGCGCCAGAGCCAGGTGGAGAAGCGTCCGGTGGGCTGGTAGTCCCGGCGCCGCGCAAACACCCGGGCGAACGCCTCCTGGGTGATGTCCTCGGCCCGGTGCAGGTCGCCCAGCATCCGGGCGCACATCCGTTGGACCGGACGCTCCCAGCGGCCCACCAGGCGGGCAAATGCGGCGGCATCATCGGCCTGCTGCACCTGCCACATGCACTGCTCATCGCTCTGGGATCCGGGCCACGCCATGTTGTTCCAACAGGTGAAACGCCCGGGCGGGCGGAAAAGTTCGGGAAAACTTCGACCGACTCCATGGCCGCCACCGGGGAACGGTTGCCCCCGGACGGGACCGCCTCCCGGCCCAACCCCACACCGCCTACTCAGTCACCCGACGGGATCTCTGCCGCCGTGGACTCGCACTCCATGGCCTGCAGGCGGCGGCTCACCGCCAGGCAGTAGAGCAGCGGAACGACCCCGAACACTCCGAAGGAGCAGTCGATCAGTTGCCAGCAGAAGGGGATCCCGCGCAGGGGTCCGCAGATCAGGGCCAGCGGCAGGACTCCGGCGCAGGCGATGATCCCCGAGATCAGGATCCAGTCGTGCCGGGTGGGCTCGCGCAGGGGGCCGATGAAGAAGACCGCGATCGCCAGGTGGGCAAAGGCCAGCCAGTCCGTGCCGTAGGCCAGGAACGGGTAGGCGTCGTAGGACCGCTCGAGACCGAAGTGGACGTGGCCGATCCAATACCTCAGCCCGGTCAGGGTCCCCAAATCGGCCTCGGAATGGACCCCCATCCAGGAGGCAAGTGTCTTCAGTTCCCATCGGAGCGGAAACGCCGTCACCCCGCTGAGGACCAGCCCAAGAATGAACAGGGAGAGGACCCGTCGAAACCGCCGCACCCATCGGGACCGGTCCACGCAGCCGTTGGAGATCAATGTTCCCATGGCGGTCAGCCCCGAAGGATCTTCTCCAGGGGCTTCCCCTTGGCCAACTCGTCGACCAGTTTGTCGAGGTAGCGGATCTCCCGCATCAGAGGGTCCTCGACATCCTCGACCCGCACCCCGCAGACGACCCCCTGGATCAGGAGCCGCGCAGGGTTCATCCGGGGGGCCTCGCCCAGGAAGGTCTCGAAGTCGGTCCGTCGCTCCAGTTGCGCCTCCAGTCCCCGCGGGTCGTAGCCCGTGAGCCAGCAGATCACCGCATCGACCTCGGATCGCGTACGCCCCTTCCGTTCCGCCTTGGCAACGTAGAGGGGATGGACGTCCGCAAAGGGAGTGGTGAAGATCCGATGCCGTGGCGCCATGGGAAACGTGTCCTTCAACCGCCGCGCGCGATGTGGCCGGGAGACCCACCCACCGGAGACTCCGTATCGGAACGTGAGGTGCCGCCCGTCAGGCGCTGAGCCGGTCCACCGATGCGACTCCTTTTCAACCGGGGTGTCAACGATGCCACCCGGACACGACTGTGGCCCGGCGCATCCCCGAGATCCGGCCCACCGTTCCGCGCGAGCGCCCCTTCCAAAGGCTTGCCCCCGGGGGACGCGGCGGACTACCAGAGGGAATCACCCGCCAGCCGCCCCGCTGCCATGTCCCGAATCCTCCCACCTTCCACCCGCCCACCCGCACGGGTCCGATTCCTCGCACTCCTCGCCGGATGCCTCGCCGTGTTCCGGCTGGACGCCGAGGTCCGGCAGCTCCAGGTCCCCATGCGGGATGGCATCCGGCTGGCCACCGACGTGTACCTCCCCCCTGGCGACGGCCCGTGGCCGGTAATCCTCCTGCGGTTCCCCTACAACAAGGCCCTGGCCGCCGGCATCGGTCCCGAGGCCGCCGGCAAGGGTTACGCCTTCGTGGCCCAGGACACCCGCGGACGGTTCGCATCGGAAGGCGACAATCTCCCGTTCGATGCCGACGGCGAGGCGGACGGGCGTGCGGATGGGTTTGACACCGCGTCCTGGATCGCCGCCCAGCCGTGGTGCAACGGCCGGATCGGAACCTGGGGCGGATCGGCCGGCGCCATCACCCAGTACCTGCTGGCCGGCACCGGGCAGACGAACGTGGTCAGCCAGCACCTCACCGTCGGCGCTCCCGGCCTCTTCCAGGAATCCATCTACCGCGGGGGCATCTTCCGGAAGGCCATGGTGGAGCAGTGGCTCGCCACCACCCGCTTCGCCCCCAACGCGCTCGACCTCTGGACCACCAACTACCCCCACACCCGCTACTGGCGGGACCGTGAGATCACCGGCCACTACGATCGGGTCCGGGCGGCCGGCCTCCACATCGGCGGATGGCACGACATCTTCGCCCGGGCCACCGTGGAGGCCTTTCTCGGATACCAGCACCGCGGTGGGCCGGGCGCACGCGGACGGCAGAAGCTGGTCATGGGTCCCTGGACCCACGGGGTCCTCCAGGAATCGGTGGGCGCGGTGACCTACCCGGGCGCCAGGACCACGCCGGGGGACCTGCACGACCCGTGGAAATGGTTCTCCGCCACCCTCCGGGACGGAGCCGACCCGATCGCCGACGCACCCGCCGTGACCTACTACGTCATGGGTGCCGCGGGCGAGGACGGCGCCCCGGGCAACACCTGGCGGTCGGCCGCCGACTGGCCACCGCCCCATACCCTGAAGCCCCTGCATCTGCATCCCGACCGGACCGCCCGCTTCGAACCTGTCCCCATCCCCGGCCGGGTCGCCTACCGCAGCGATCCCTCGGATCCCGTCCCCTCGATCGGCGGCTACGAGCTCACCCTCCCGGCCGGACCCCGGGACCAGCGCCCCATCGAGTCCCGCGAAGACCTCGTCGTGTTCACGACCGAACCCCTCTCCGCCCCCCTCGAGGTCACAGGCGACGTGACGGCCCGGCTCCGGGTTTCCGCCACCGTGCCCGATGCCGACGTGGTGGTGCGGCTGTGCGATGTGTACCCGGACGGGCGGTCCCTCAACGTGTGCGAGGGAGCCCTGCGGCTGCGGCTGCGCGAGGGACTGGACCGCGAACGCCTGCTCGACGACCAACCGGTGGACGTGGAGATCCGCCTCTGGCCCACCAGCATGATCTTCAACCGCGGACACCGCCTCCGGGTCCACGTGGCGTCGTCGAGCTCCCCCGCCCTCGAACCCAACCTCCAGAACGGACAACCGCCCCGGACCGGCACCCCGCAGGCCGGCACCGTCACCCTGCACCTGGCCGACGGACACACCCGGATCCTGCTGCCGGTGCCGTAGCAAACCCCGGCTCGATGCTTGTCGGTCCGCCGGAAGTTCCCGTAGCGTCTCCCCACTCCCCATGAGGAACCTCCCCGCCTCCGCGGCCCTCCTGCTGGCCCTCGTGCAGCTCCCGCCCGCCTCACGGGCCGGGGCCGGGGAGGATCAGCCCGTCCCCGAACCGCCGCCCCTGCCGACAATCACCCGGCTCCGGCTGGAGCCCGACCGCCTGACGCTCCTCCATGCCCGCGATGGCCGGAAGGTGCTGGTGCTGGGCGAGACGTCGACGGGCGGCGTGGTGGATCTGGGCGACCAGGCGCGGATGGAACCCGGATCGGACGCGGTGGCGGTGGAGGCCGACGGCTACCTGACGGGACGTCGGACCGGCGAGGCGACTGTCCGGGTGACCGCCGCCGGGCATGAGGCGCTGCTCCCGGTGACGGTCGCCGACATGACCACGCTTCCGGTGGGGTTCGTCCGGGACATCGAGCCCATCCTCGCCCGGGCGGGCTGCAACCAGGGCACCTGCCACGGGTCCGCCAAGGGAAAGAACGGTTTCAAGCTCTCCCTCCGCGGCTACGACCCGCAGTTCGACTACGAGTCCCTCGTCAACGACCTCAGCGGACGCCGGTTCAACCGGGTCGATGTCGACGGATCCCTGCTGCTCCAGAAACCCCTCGGCCAGGTCCCGCACGAGGGACACCAGGTCATCGTGCCCGGCTCGCGCTACCACGGGCTGCTCCGCCAGTGGATCGCCGAGGGGGCCCGCGATCAGGCCGTCGAGGGCCATCGCCCCGAGGCGATCACCGTCCTGCCCGCCGAGGTCGAACTCGACCTGCCGGGGCGCCGCCAACGGTTTGTCGTGCTGGCCTCCTACCCGGATGGCACCACGCGCGATGTCACCCGGGAGGCGGTGCTTTCGAGCAACAACGGGGAGGTGGCCCTGGTCCGGGATGACACCCTCACCGCCCTGCGGCGCGGCGAGGCCTCGGTGCTGGTCCGGTACGAGGGCCTGTACGCGGCCCGCGAGGTGGTGGTGATGGGGGACAGGTCCGGGTTCGAGTTCGCCCCCCAACCGGAACACAACTTCATCGACACCCACGTCAACGCCCGCCTGCGCCGCATGCGCATCAACCCGTCGGAGGCCTGCTCCGACGCCGAGTTCATCCGGCGCGTCTCCCTCGACCTCACCGGCCTGCCGCCCACTCCCGACCGGGTCCGCGCCTTCCTGGCCGATCCGGCCGACAGCGCGGCCAGGCGCGCCGCCCTGGTCGACGAACTGCTGGACTCGCCGGCCTATGCCGTCCACTGGGCGAACAAATACGCCGACCTCCTCCAGTGCAATTCCGAGAACCTCGGGAAGAAGGGCGTCTGGGTCTTCCGCAACTGGATCGAACGCCAGTTCCGGGAGAACCGGCCGTACGACGCCTTCGCGCGGGAACTGCTCCTCGCCCGGGGAAGCACCTTCGAGAACCCCGCCGCCAACTACCTGCGGGCACTGCGCGACCCGGACAAGATGACGGAGGATGTGTCCCAGACATTCCTTGGCATCCGCTTCAACTGCAACAAGTGCCATGACCACCCGTTCGAGCGCTGGACGCAGGACCAGTACTACGAGTTCGGCGCGTTCTTCGCCCGGGTGGCCTTCAAGCGCGGAACCCTCGGTCGCGACGTCCTGATCCGTCCGGGCGAGACCTACGCCTCGGAACAGGTGTCGGAGGAGATCGTCTACACCAGCCACTCGGGCGGCGAGGTGCTCCACCCCCGGCACGGACGGGCGGTCGCACCCCGGGTGCCGTTCGGCGACGCACCGGTGGCCGATCCCGACGCCGACCGCCGGCCGGCGCTGGTCGACTGGCTCACGGCACCCGGCAACCCCTACTTCGCCCGGTCCGCCGTGAACCGGTTCTGGAGCTACTTCTTCGGCCGCGGGATCATCGATCCGGTCGACGACATCCGGGCGGGCAATCCCCCGAGCAACCCCGCCCTGCTCGACGCCCTCACGTCGGAGTTTGTCGGGCACGGATTCGATGTCCGGTGGCTCCTCCGGACGATCTGCACCTCCCGGACCTACCAGGCGGGTATCGTGCCGAACCGCTGGAATGCGGACGACACCGTCAACTTCTCCCGGGCCCTGCCCCGCCGCCTCAGTGCCGAGCAACTGCTCGACGCGGTGGCCGTCGCCACGGGGCATTCCCCGCGGTTCGGAGAACTCCCGGCCGGCCTGCGCGCCGCGGAGCTGGCCGACGGACGGGTGGCCGGAAGCGATTTCCTGGCGCTGTTCGGACGTCCCAAGCGCCAGAGCGCCTGCGAGTGCGAGCGGTCCTCGAATGTCACCCTCGCCCACGCCCTGAACCTGATCAACGGCCCCACCCTCGGCGACGCGATCGCCAGTCCGGACAACCGGTTCGCCCGACTGGTCCGCGACCAACCGGATGACGCCCGGGTCATCGACGAAGTCTACCTCGCCTGCCTGTGCCGCCTGCCCACCGACGCCGAACGGGATGCCATACGGCTCGAACCCGGCGCGGACCGCCTGGCCTCGGTCCAGGACCTCGCCTGGGCCCTCCTCAACAGCCCCGCCTTCCTCTTCAACCGCTGACCCCCGGCCCCCGGCACACCCCAATCCCATGATCTCCATCCCCGGCCGCCACGGCGCGACATGCGACGGATTCAGTCGACGCGAACTCCTCCGCCTCGGCGGGGCCGGCCTGATGGGCCTGAGCCTCGGGAACGTCCTCCGGCTCCAGGCCGAGGGCACCCCGGGACGACCCGCGGGACCGGGATGGGGACGCGCCCGGTCGGTCATCGTCCTCTACCTCCAGGGCGGCCCCAGCCACATCGACATCTGGGACCCGAAACCGGACGCGCCGTCGAACATCCGCGGCGACTTCAAGCCAATCCGGTCGAACGTTCCCGGGCTGTTCCTCAGCGAGGTGATGCCCCGCCTCGCGCGACAGGTGCATCGGACGACCCTGATCCGCTCGATGAGCTACACGCCGGTGGGGTTGTTCAACCACACTGCGGCGATCTACCAGATCATGACCGGCTACACCCCCGACCGGGTGTCGCCCTCGGGCCAGCTCGAACCGCCCGCACCGAACGACTTCCCCCACTTCGGCTCCCAGCTGGCCCGGCTCCGGCCGCCGGAGGTCCCGATGCTCCCGTTCGTCATGCTGCCCCGCCCGCTGCAGGAATCGAACGTGATCGGCAAAGGGGGGACCGCCGGGTTCCTCGGGGCGGCCTACGACCCGTACTACTTCTACCAGGATCCCGCCAAGACCCTGAACCTCGACGACCTCACCCTGCGCCCCGAGGTGACGGTGGGGCGGCTGGAACGCCGGGCAAGCCTCCGCGAGGCGGTGAACGCCGCCATGCCGGAGATGGAGAAGGCGGTCGAGAAGTACGCCCTCGACCGCTACTACCAGAAGGCCTTCGACCTGGTGAGCAGCGGCCGGGCCCGGGATGCCTTCGACCTGACCCGGGAACCCGACGCCCTCCGCGACCGCTATGGCCGGCATACCTTCGGACAGGGTTGCCTGCTGGCCCGACGCCTGGTGGAGGCGGGCACCCGGGTGGTCCAGATGAACTGGCCGGCGGTCGCCAACGGCGATCCGAACGTGGACGCCTGGGACACCCACGCCGCCAACTTCGGCCCCCTCCGCAACCTCCATTGCCCCAAGCTGGATTCCGGGCTCAGCACACTGCTCGAGGACCTCGACGAACGCGGGCTCCTCGACGAGACGCTGGTCGTCGCCCTCGGCGAATTCGGCCGCAGCCCGCGCCTGGGGGTCAGCACCAGCGGCAACACCAACTCGCCCGACGGCCGCGACCACTGGCCCTACTGCTACACCGCCCTCGTGGCCGGTGCGGGGATCGGCCGGGGACAGATCTACGGGCGTTCCGATGCCACCGGCAGCAGCCCCACCGAAAACCCGGTCCACCCCACCCAGATCGTGGCCACCATCTACCACGCGCTCGGCATCGACCCGCACACCATGGTGATGAACCACCTCAACCAGCCGCGCGAACTGGTCCAGGCCGAGCCGGTCCTGGGATTGTTCAGCTGAACCCGTCAGGCCCTCCCATCGAATGATCCCCCCCCGGCACCGCGCGGCGGGCCTCCGGCTCCTGCTGCTCCTCCTCGGCAGCATGTCCGTCCTCCACGCCCAGCCCGCACCGCGCCTGGAGTCGCTGTCGGCCACCGCCGTCCAGCGCGGCACCGGGCGGCGTGTGGTGCTGCGCGGCGAGGCCCTCCTGGACGGGGGCCGGATCCTGATGTCCGCGGAGGACATCAACGCCCGGATCGAAGCCCCCCCGCCTCCGCCCGTCACCCTGGAATCCCCGGGCGGCAACCTCACCGCCGTCGGCCCGGCAACCGACCGGGAACGCATCGTGTGGATCGGGGTCGGTTCCGACGCCCCGCCGGGTCCGCGGGAGCTGCGCTGGGCGGGCCCCAACGGCGTCTCGAACCCCCTCGTCATCCAGGTCGGCGATGTTCCCGAACTCGACGAACCCGATGGCGCCAGCAACCCGGACACCGCACCGCTCCTCACCCTCCCCGCCGCGGTGTCCGGAACGATCGGCGCCAACGCCGAGACGGACCACTACCTCATCCCGGCCCGGCCCGGGCAGACGATCGTCCTGGACCTGCAGGCGAACCGCGCCGGTTCTCCACTCGACGCCACCCTCGTCGTTCTCGACCCGGACGGTCGGGAGATCGCCCGCAGCGAGGACCACCACGGGTTGGACCCGTTCGTCGTGTTCAGCCCCGCGGTGCCCGGCATCCATCAGGTGCGCCTTCATGACGTCCGGCATCAGGGCGGCGCGGCCTACCGCTACCGCCTCGCAGCCGGCACCCTCCCCCACCTCGAATCCGTGTTCCCCCTCGGCGGCCGGCGCGGCGCCCGCGTGGCGCTGGAACTCGCCGGACACAACCTCCACGAATCCACCCGCATGACGGTCCTTGTCGACCCGGACTTCACAGGCGGCCGACAGGAGATCCGCGCCCGCACCCCGCTCGGGTACTCCAACCCGGTCGGCTTCGCCGTCGACGACCTGCCTTCGACCCCGGAGAAGGAACCCAACGACACCCGGGCTCAGGCCCAGGAGGTCCCGGTCCCGACGGCCGTCGACGGACGGATCGGCACCGTCGGAGATGTCGACACCTTCACGTTCAAGCCCGGTGCGTCCGGCCCCTGGGTGCTTGAGGTGCAGGCCCGGCGTCTCGGCTCGCCGCTCGACGCCCTGCTCACCCTCCGCGACGCCGAGGGAAAGGTGCTCCAGCGGAACGACGATGCCGGCGGTCAGCCCGACCCAAGGATCGGGTTCGAGGCGGTCGCGGGAACCACGTACCAGGTCGACATCCGGGACCTGGTCGAACGCGGAAGCCCACGCCACGGATACCGACTCTCCCTGCAACCCGCCGAACGCACCCCGGATTTCACCGTCCGCGCCGGCGAGGCCCGGCTCCGGGTGCATCGCCTGGGCCGCGTGGCGGTCCGATGCGAGATCGACCGCCGCCATGGATTCGACGGCATCGTCCGGGTCACCGCCGAGGGCCTTCCGGCCGGGGTGGGCGCCGGAACCCTCGTCCTGGGTCCCGGTGCCGGACATGGCTGGTTGGTGCTCGGGGCCGACCGCTCGGCGCTGTCGGGCAACTTTCCCCTGCACCTCGTCGCCATCGGCGAACAGGGCGGCCGCCCCCTCCGCCATCCGGTGCAGTCCGGTGAACAGTCATGGCTCACCGTCCTCGACGACGCCCCCTTCACGGTCGATGTCGCCCAGTCGGCAGTGCTCGTGGAACAGAATGGATCGGCGAGCCTCGACGTGTCGGTGTCGCGCCACGGCGGTTTTGCCGGCGAGGTGACCCTCCGGGCCGATGCCCCGCCGGGTCTCGCCGTGCCGGAGGTGAAGCTGGGACCCGACGTCGCCCGGGGTGTCCTCCGGATCCAGGCAGCCCACAACGCCGGGACCGGGGTCCATCCGCTGCTGGTCCGGGCCGAGGCCACCCCCGCTGGCGGACCGGTCCACCAGGCGGCCCCCGCCCCACTCCCGGTCACCATCCAACCCATCCCCCTCTTCCTCACCGCAATGCTGCCCGGCTCACCCTTCTTCCGGACCGATACCTTCCGACTTTCCGCCGCCGCCCTCCCGGCAGGTGCGGAGTCGGCGGCCAATACCACCGAGTTCGTCGTCAAGGTCGACCGGCGCGGCTACGCCGGCGAGGTCGCCCTGATCCTGGAGGGGTTGCCCCCCGGCGTTCGGGCCGACGTACCGCCGGTGCCCTCCGACCGCAACGAGGCAACCATCCGCCTCAAGATCGGCCCGGATGCCGAGGTCGACCGGGAGCACACCCTCCACGTACTCGGCACGATCGCCCATCAGGACCGGACCTGGAGGCAGAAAAGCCAGGCCGTCACACTGCAGATCACCGCACCCGGACGGATCGCCGAATCCCCGGATGCGTCCGCCGATCCCGCCCCCTGAACCCCGGCATCCTCCCGTCCATGGCATCCGATCCCCGAAGGAACCTCCCCGCCCTGCTGCTCGCCGCGGCGTTGCCGATGGCCGCCGCCGAACCGGTGTCCTGGTTTCGCGACGTGACGCCGATCTTCCAGCGGTCCTGCAACGGCTGCCACAACCCGAACAAGCTCAAGGGCGGAGTCGACACCTCCTCCCACGCGGGTTTCGCCAAGCCGGGGAAGCACGGCCCGAATTACGTCGCCGGGAACCCGGGTGCCTCGCGGGTGCTGGAAACCCTCATCGGACCCGAACCCGAGATGCCCGCCGAGGGCGATCCGCTCTCGCCCGGGGAGGTGGATTTGATCACCCGATGGATCGGCGAGGGTGCCCGGGATGACACTCCGGCCGCCGCGGGCTCCACCCGACTCGATGCCCCGCCGGTCTACCGGAACCTTCCGGTGCTCACCGCCATGGATGTGTCGCCCGACGGTTCCCGCCTGGCCGTGGCGGCCTATCATGAGGTCCTCCTGTTCGACACCGCCACCCTCACCCGGCAGGCCCGTCTGGTGGGCGACTCACCCCGGATCGAGGCGGTGGCGTTTTCGCCCGACGGTTCACGCCTGGCGGTCGCCGGGGGAGCGCCGGCCCGCTTCGGAGAGGTCCAGGTGTGGGACATCCCGTCCGTCCGTTTGATGGCCTCCCATCGGGTCACCGGTGACACCGTCTTCGGGATCTCCTGGTCGCCCGACGGAGACCGGATCGCCGTGGGGGCGACCGACAACAGCGTCCGGGTCCTCGCCGTGTCCGACGGACGCGAGGTGCTCCGCTTCGACAACCACAGCGACTGGGTCCTGCGCACCGCGTGGATCGGGGGCGGAAATCGGGTCCTCAGCGCCGGACGGGACCGCGCCCTGAAACTCATCGATGCGTCGACCGCCCAGTTCATCGACGACGTGAACAAGCTCGTCGAACCCGTGCTCGGTCTCGCCCGGCATCCAAGCGAGGAATGGGTGGCCTACGGGGGAGCGTTGGGTGGGTTGCGCATCTATCGGGCTCGGGAGAACCAGGAACGCACCGCCGCCAACAACGATGTCAACCTGGTGCGGGAGTTCGAACGACAGCCGGGACCCGTCAACGCGGTCGCCTTCAGCCCCGATGGCTCCCTCCTCGCGGCCGGCGGAACCCGCGGGGATGTCCGGGTCTATCGCACCGGGGACGGTGTACGGACTTCCAGCCTGGAGGGACACGAGGGCGCCGTGTTCTCCCTGGCGTTCTCGGCCGACGGCTCCCGGGTGTTCACCGGAGGATTCGATGGACTTCTGCGCGAGTTCGAAGTGAACCCCGGGCGACTGGTCACCATCCTTGTCCCCGTGCCGCTCACTCCGGACGGGACCGTTGCCACCGACCCGTGAGATCCAGCTCAGCCGAAGGAGCTTGGGCAACGATCAACTGCCCCGGAGCTTCCACCGTGTGAGAGCAGACGCTGGTTCCACCCGCCCGACAGCGACGGGCACACTGCCAAGCCAAATACGGTTCTCGCGACAGGATTGAACCGGTGATCCTCGTCCCATCCGGGATCCTACCCCAGCGCCCTGACCCTGAGGTCCCTGAGGCAGGAGAGGTCCTTGAGGGCTGGGGCGTGGC
>CAZGIK010000052.1:0-31111 GCA_964525755.1 uncultured Verrucomicrobiota bacterium | reverse complement strand
ATGAGCCCGCGTCCGCGGGTGAGTCCGACGGGGTCCGCCAGGACCCCGCAGGGGTGGGCGAGGCGGCATCGGGTGTCGGTCCCTGGCGGGACCGAACGGGCTCGCAGGCTCGCCCCTCCATCGCGCCTGGCGCCCCTCGGGCCGTGGAGGGATGAACCCGCGTCCGCGGGTGAGTCCGACGGGGTCCGCGAGGACCCCGCAGGGGGGACGGGGAGCCCCGGGCCATCGCGCTCGCAGGCTCGCGCCCCAGTGCTCAAGGAGCGGCGGGAGCGGCGGCGGGGGCGTTGGTGGCGGCGGCCGCTGCGGCCTTGGCCTCTGCGGCCTGCTGCTTCTCGGTCCGCTCCACGTAGCCCGACTTGGGCAGGACGTTCGGGACGATCTTCTCGAACGCGCCGAAGTACCACAGGGCGCCGAGCGCGATGAGCACGACCACCCAGGTCTTCCACGGGCTGCGGGGCTCCGCGTACGGATCCGACAGGTCCCGATGCGATCCCGGCGGTAGCTTGGCCACCTGGGTGAGCATGCCGCCGAACGGGACGTTCATCTTGGCCTTGGCATTGACGGCCCAGCCGTTGGCGTCGAGGAGGGGGCCGAGGTTGCGCTGACGGAGCTTCAGCCAGGCGATGACCATCGAGGGCCCCGAGATGAGGATGACGATGCCGAGGAGGCCGAGGGGCATCCAGAGGCCGAGTCCGAAGAACGCCTGGAGCAGGGCGCCGAGGGCGGCGGTGATGCCGCCGACCGCGACACCAAGGGCGGCGATGGTGCCGACCTCGAACTTCGGTTTTGGCGGGGCGGATGCCTTGGTCTGGTCGGCGTTGGCGACCGCCGTGGCCGCCCCGGCCACCTTGGCATTGGCCGCGGTGTCCGCCGCCGCCGCCCGCTTGGCCACCTGCTCCTCGATCAGGCGCATGAGCTTCTTGTAGGGCGACCAGAACGCCTGTCGGATGCTGATCGGGTTGTCGACAATCTTGGTGATGGTCGCGTCCCAGTCGCGCCCCTGCCGGTCGTAGAACACGCCGTTCCGACCGACCATCAGGTCGTCGGAGTCCCCGTCGGTGAATGCAGCGACGATGGACTGCTTCTCCCCGGAGGCCTTCCGCACGCAGTCGATGTAGGCCAGGTAGGCCCGGCTGAGGGGGGCCATGGCGGCGTGGCGACCGGGATCGGTCACCGGAAGGCACAGGTCGCAGCTCCGGGTGTCGAGGTAGAGCGTGCCGATCTGGAACACCGCCTTGTCCCGGCGGGAGTAGAAGTCCGAGAAGTTGACGAAGTTGCGGGCCAGCGGAAGCAGGTCGCGCTGGTAGTGGAGGAGGCGGTCGACGGAGGCGATGGCGTTTGCCTGCGGGGCAAGCGCCTTGTCCTCGGCGATGCGGGCGGTGAGGCTTTCCTTGGCACCGCCCGACAGAATCTCCCGGACCCGGGCCAAGCCCAGCTTTTCCACGGCGGTGCCGGCCTTGCCGGCCGACCAGCATTCGAATGGTCCCAGTTTCGCGAGGAGGGCGGCCCAGCCGGCCTCGGTGAGTTCCTCCCGGTCGCCTAGCAGGGGTGCCACGGCGGCGGTGCGCAGCCGGGCCACGGCCGCGGCCCACGCCGGATTGATCCCGGTGGCCAGGGGCAGGGCGCGTCCGGCCGCCACTTGGGCGAGGGGGAATGCGGCCACTTCCTGGGCGGTGATCGTCAGGTCCCTCGCCGCGATCGCCAGGTACTCCTTCTCCTCGCGATTCAGCGCCGCCATGGCCCGGGGGTCGTAGGCGGCCAGTCGGCATCGGCCGAAAAAGTCGTCCACCTTGGACTTGATCTCCCGCACCGCCGCGGCCGCGGCGGCGGTCCCGTCCCCGAGCGGAAGCAGCGTCTCCGCCTCCTTCTCCCCCCGGGCGCTCCAAGCCTCGAACGCCGTGAGTTCGGCGAAGAACGCGTCCAGTCGGCCCTGGTCGATGCCCGGTTTCCCGGAGAGATCGGTTGCCGCCCCCATGCAGGCGATGACATCGGCCACCACCGCCCGGGACGCCTCGTCCGGCGCCGCCTCGGCGGGAATGATTCCGTCGCCGTTCAGCACGGTCTGGGCGAAGATCCGGGCGGTGTCCGCCGTGTCGGCCACGGTGATCTCGGGGGCGTCGGCCTTGCCGAGGTTGGCCAGGATCTGGCGTGCGGAGGCCAGAATCACCGCCCCCTCGGGGTGGGTGTCGTCAAGGGCCGACAGGGCGAGCTTGCCATCGGCGCGGACCAGTTCGTCCGGGTTCCTGAGGACGGCCCCCGCCCACTTGCAGGCGGCTATCAGCTCGGGGGCGCGGATCCGTCCGTCCTTGTCGGCATCAATCAGGTCGAGCGTCCGCCGGTCGAACTCCAGACCGGTCGTCGGACAGGCCAGGGCGACCCACAGCTTCTGGTCCAGTTCGTCCAGGTGGACGAGGTCGGCGCCGGATTGGATTCGGACCTGATCGAATCCGCCGGCGCGGAAGAAACTCCAGACGTGTTTTTGGGCCATAAGGGAAACGCTTGGGGATGGGACTCCTCTGCCGCGCGGACGATGAACCGTGGTCCGGTTCCCGGGCAACAGGCATTTCCTAGTACCCGGGGCGACGTAGGCGGGTCATCCGCAGGTGGTCGGGCTTCCCTGGACGGGGCGACCCGGGCATGGTCGGCAGCCGATCCCCGCATGAGTTCGACCCGACCTGAAGCCCCCCCCGGCGCCGCGGCCGTTTCCGCGGTCCCGCGCGTCGCGTGGATCACCGTGATGCTGCTCTTCCCGGTGGCCCTGCTGAACTACCTCGACCGGCAGATGCTCGCCGCCATGAAGGCGTCGGTCATGGGCGACATCGGGGACATCGGGTCCGAGGCCAACTGGGGTCGGATGCTCGGCCAGTTCAAGTGGGTGTACGCGTTCCTGAGCCCGGTGGGCGGGTGGATTGCGGACCGCTTCGGACGCCGGTACACGATCTGTGCGAGTCTCTTCGCCTGGTCGGCCGTCACCTGGTGGACCGGGCGTGCGCAGGACTACGGGGAACTGCTCTGGGCCCGCTCGTTGATGGGGGTCAGCGAGGCGTTCTACATCCCGGCCGCCCTGGCGCTCATCGCCGACCACCACTCGGGCTCCACCCGCTCGCGGGCGGTGGGTCTGCACCAGATGGGCATCTACTGCGGGGTGATCGTGGGCGGATTCAGCGGGTATGTCGCCGACGCCCCGTCGCTGGGGTGGCGCTGGGCCTTCGTGACCTGCGGTTGGGCGGGCATGCTGTATGCCGTGCCGCTGATGTTCCTGCTCCGGGACGTGCCGCGCCCCGCGTCCGGATCCGGGCCGCTTCCCGGGACACGGCCTATGGGCGCCCTGGGGGCCCTCCTGGGGAATCCGTCGTTCATCCTCCTGGTCCTGTACTTCACCCTGCCGGCCCTGGCCGGCTGGGTGGTGCGGGACTGGATGCCGGCGATCCTGAAGTCGGAGTTCAACATCGGGCAGGGCAAGGCCGGGGTGTCGGCCACCCTCTACTGGCAGGTCGCGGCGATCGTGGGAGCCATCGGCGGCGGGTGGCTGGCCGACCGTCGCATGCGCCACACCGTCCGCGGACGGATCCACGTGAGCGCCCTCGGGATGCTGATGATCATCCCGGCCATGTTCGGCGTTGGCTTCTCCCCGCAGACCGGCCAGCTCTGGGTGGCGATCGCGTTCCTGATCCTGTTCGGCCTGGGCTGGGGATTCTTCGACACGAACAACATGCCGATCCTGTGCCAAGTGGCGCGTCCCGAGCACCGGGCGACCGGCTACGGGCTGATGAACCTGGTGAGCATCAGTGCCGGCGGACTGGCCGACTGGGGCTTCGGAATCCTCCGCGACCGGGGGGTGCCGCTGGCGGGGATCTTCGGCGTGTTCGCCTCGGTGGCGGTGGTGTCGGTGGTCCTGGTGCTGCTGATCCGTCCGAACGAGCCGGCGCCGGTCGGAACGGTCCGTCGGAGTCCGGAGCGGCCGTCCAACCCCTGAGCCCCATGGATCCCTGGCTTCCCGAACGGGCCCCCGCCCTGGGGGATTTCTACCGGCGGACGCTGGTCGACGACGTGATGCCGTTCTGGGTCCGTCATGGACTGGACCGTGAGCACGGTGGGATCCTCACCTGCCTCGACCGCGACGGGTCGGTCCTGGACACCGACAAGTCCATCTGGTTCCAGGGCCGGGCCGGCTGGATGTTCGCGACCCTGTGGCTGACGGTGGACCGTCGGCCGGAATGGCTCGAGGCGGCCCGGTCGTGCGTTGGGTTCCTCGACCGGCACGGCCGCGGTCCGGAGGGCAAGATGTGGTTCACGGTCACCCGGGAGGGTCGGCCGTTGCGGATGCGCCGGTACGTCTTCAGCGAGGCCTTTGCCGCCATCGCCTTCGCGGCCGTGGCGCGGGCCACGGGCGATCCCCGCCTGGCCGACGCCGCCCGGGAAGCCTTTGCCACCTACCTCCGCCACTCCTTCGAGCCCGGCGTGATGCCGCCGAAGTTCGAGGCGACCCGGCCGATGAAGGGCCTGGCGCCGCGGATGATCGGGATCGTGACGGCGCAGGAACTGCGGCTCCACCTGGGCGAAGTGCCGGTGCGGGGCCGCACCCCATCGGAGTGGATCGACGGGTTCATCGACGAGATCCGTCGGGATTTCCTCAAGCCCGGCCTCGGGGCGCTGATGGAGGGGGTGGCGCCGGACGGGTCGGTCATCGACCATCTGGACGGCCGCCTCCTCAACCCGGGTCATGCCATCGAGTGCGCGTGGTTCATCCTGCACGAGGCGCGGGTGCGTGGGGACGGGGACCTGGTGCGGTTGGGGGTGGAGATCCTCGATGCGATGTGGGAACGGGGCTGGGATCCGGAGCATGGCGGACTGCTCTACTTCACCGACCTCCGCCGGACGCCGGTGCAGGAGTACTGGCACGACATGAAATTCTGGTGGCCCCACTGCGAGGCGATCATCGCCACCCTCCTGGCGTGGCGCCTGACCGGCGACGAACGCCATGCGGTCCGGCATCGGGCGGTCCACGAGTGGAGTTTCGCCCGGTTTGCCGATCCGGTGCACGGCGAGTGGTTCGGCTACCTGCGACGGGACGGCAGCGTGTCCCAGTCGGCCAAGGGCAACCTCTTCAAGGGACCGTTCCACCTGCCGCGGATGCTCTGGTACTGCGCCGACCTGCTGGCGTCGTGAAGGTGTGGGTCCGGCTGAGGAGCGTGGACCTCCGAAACCCCGCCGCTCCGCGGCCTCCGGAGGGCCTCGCTCCGTCGAGGCCGGGGGCCCCGGGGGAAGTCCGATCCCGCTTCGCGGGCCGGCACGCGGGAGCGTGCGGCGCCGGATCCGGCGGATCCCATCCGCCGCCAGCATGGGCGTTCGTCGTCGGCGCCGATCGGCGGGCGGTCCTGGCGGAGCACCCCTCAACCCTCCTGGCGGAGGATCTCGAGCGGGGGCTGACGGGAAATGCCGCGGCTGGTGAACAGGCCCACGGTCACCGTCACCACCGGCACCAGGACCAGCGCGGCCAGGACGTCGGTCCAGGAGGGGTGGAAGTCGACCCGGAAGGTGAACCGGGCGAGGCCCCATCCGGCGCCGAGCGCGAGCGCGCTGCCGGTGACCGCCGCCAGCAATCCCAGCGCGGTGTACTCGGCCAGGAGGATCCGCTCCACCTGGCCCCGGGTGGCGCCGAGGGTCCGCAGGAGGATGCACTCGCGCACCCGCTGCCAGCGTCCGGTGACCAGGGAACCGGCCAGGACGACCAGCCCGGTGAGGACGGTGAACAGGGCCATGAACCGGATCACGAAGCCGACCTTCGAAAGGATGCCGTTCAACGTCTCCAACACCAGCGCGAGGTCGACCACCGAGACGTTGGGGAACCCGCCGGCCAACCCCCGTTGCAGCCGGGCGGAATCGTCGGGAGTGGGGCATCGGGTGGCCAGCACGTGCATGGCAGGCGCCGCCTCGAGGGCCCCGGCGGGGAACACCATGAAGAAGTTCGGACGCACCTGCCGCCACTCCACCTCCCGAAGGCTCGCCACCCGGGCCGACACGGGAACCCCCTGCACGTCGAACACCAGCCCGTCGCCAATCCCCAGCCCGAGGTCCTCGGCGATCCCGGTCTCCACCGAGACCGGGATCACCTCGGCGTCCGGCGCCACCTCGTCGACCCATTCCCCGGCGGTGAGACGTTCGGATCCGACCAGCGTCCGGCGCCACGTCGACCGGTACTCGCGGGTGAGGACCCAGTTCGGGGTGCCGTCGCCGGGGCGGTCGAGCAGTTCGCGCACCGGGGTGCCCTTCACCGACTGGAGGCGCATGGTGATGATCGGGGCCTCGTCGAGGAGCGGGAGGTCGAGTTCCCGGAGCAGGGCGGCGACGTCGTCGCGCTGGTCGGACTGGATGTCGAAGAGGATCGCGTTGGGCTGGTTCCCGGCATCGGGCGGGAACAGTCCGGTCAGCAGGGTGGCGCGGGTGAGCTGGAGGGTGAGGAGGAGGAAGGTTCCCAGGCCGAGGGCGACGACCAGGGTGGTGGTGCGGTTCTGGGGTCGGTGCAGGCTGGCGAGGCCCTGGCGCCAGGTGAAGGGCAGCCAGGTCGGGGTGAAGCGTCGAACCAGTCGCGTCACGCCGAGGGCGGCGAGGGTGAGGATCCCGAAGGCCGCCCCCAGGCCGGCGGCAAAGCCCACTCCCTGCTCCCAGTGACGGGTCTGCAGCACGGCAAACACCGTGACGGCGACGGCGATCAGGCCGTGGACGGCGTGTCGCAGCGGATCCGGCGGACGATGGCCGTCGCTGAATCCCGCCCGGATGGCGGCCAGGGGGGAGACCCGGCGCACCTCCAGCAGGGGCAGCAGGGCGAAGACCACGGCGATGCCGATGCCGGTCGCCCCGGAGCCGAGGGCGACGGCGGGTGAGAAGCGGAGGTCGACGGCGAAGGGGAGGACCCCGGCGAGGACGCGGGGGAGGATTCCCTGGATGCCGAGGCCGAGACCGATCCCGATCGCCGATCCGAGGGCGCCCAGGGCGATGGCCTGGGCGAGGTAGATCGCGAAGGTGTCGGCGAGCGGGGCGCCGAGGCAGCGGAGGACGGCCACCTGGGGCAGGCGTTGCCGCACATGGACATGGACGGTGCTGGCGATGCCCACCCCGCCGAGCAGCAGGGCGATGAAGGCCACCAGGTTGAGGAAGGCGCTGAGGTTCTCCAGCGAGCGGCCGAGATCCCGTTTCCGGCGTTCCACGGTGTCGCTTCCGAGCCGGAGTTCCTTGAGGCGGGCGTTGTTCTCGCGGACGAAGCGGTCCGGGTCGAAGCCGTCCGGGACCCGGAACAGGACCCGGTACCGGGCGAGGCTGGCCCCCTGGAGGAGGCCGGTCTCGGGAAGGCGGTTGGCGGCCACATAGACGCGGGGGGCGATGGTGGAGAAGGCGATGGCATCGCCCGGCACCTGGCGGAGCAGGCCGACGATGGGGAGTTCCAGGATGCCGAGGCGGACCGGGTCGCCCGGCCCGACGCCGAACTGCCGGGCCAGTCCCTCCTCGATCAGGACGCCCGACCCGTCGCGGAACGCCGCGGCGGCTCCGGGCGGGTCGGTCTCCAGGCGGCCGTAGAACGGGAAGTCCCCCTCGAGGGCGCGGACATTCACCAGACGGCTGCCGTCGGCCCGGGGGAACACCAGCATGGAGCTGAAACTGGTCTCGCGGGCGCGGGTGCCGGGGATCGCCCCGAAGAGCGCCTCCTGGTCGTCGGTGAAGGCGGTGCGGGTCGACAGGACGAGATCGGCCCCGAGGAGGGCCTTGGCTTGGGTGCCGATGGCCGTGCGCAGCGCCTGGCCCAGGGTGCCGACGGCGACCAGCGCGGCGATGCCGAGGGAGATGCTGGTGGCGAAGAGGACGAGGCGGCGTCGGCTGGATCGGGAATCCCGCCAGGCCATGCGCCAAGTCCAGCCCCGGAGAAGTGCCGCGAGGACCTTCATGCCTCCACCCGTCGTCCGCCCCGGAGACGGATCACCTGGCCGCAGCGCCCGGCAAGATCCGGGTCATGGGTGACCAGCACCAGGGCCGTGCCGGCCGTCCGGTTGAGCTCGAACAGCATGTCCGCCACCCGCCGTGCCGTGTCGCCGTCGAGATTGCCGGTCGGTTCGTCGGCGAACAGCAATCGGGGCCGGTTGATGAAGGCCCGGGCGATGGCCACCCGCTGCTGTTCCCCGCCGGAGAGCTGGACCGGGTAGTGGCCGGTCCGGTCGCCCAGTCCGACCTGCGCCAGCAGTTCCCGGGCGAGCGGCGCGGCGCCGGAACTGCCCCGGAGTTCCGCCGGGACCAGCACGTTCTCCAGGGCGGTGAGGGTGGGGAGGAGCTGGAAGTTCTGGAAGACGAACCCGACGTGCTCGTTGCGCAGTCGGGCCCGGTCGTCTTCGTCGAGCGCCGCCAGGTCGGAGCCGACCAGGCGGACGGTGCCCTCGGTCGGTGTGTCGAGGCCGGCGCAGAGGCCGAGCAGGGTGGTCTTGCCGCTGCCCGACGGACCGATCACGGCGCAGGTCTCGCCCGGGCCCACGGCGAAGGAGACATCGCGGAGGACGGCGAGGTCGGCCGATCCGCTGCGGTAGGTCTTGCCGAGCGAATCGGCCTCGAGGAGCGGTTGCACGCCGGTCCCTTCCATCATTCGGACCTCCCGTCAACTCCCGGGACCGCCGGGCTCCGTCCGGGACCCGACCTCCCCGGGGTCCGGGCGGACGCCGAGGACTCGACCACGAACCCGTCGCCGTCGGGACGGACGGTGATGCGCGACGGGTGGAGGTGCAGGTCGCTGCGGGGATAGGGGACGCGAAAGCCCTCGCGTCGGAGCCGGGCGTCGATGGCGTAGTAGAGTCCGCTCCGGAACACGAGGGGGCGGTGGTGGTATTCGCCCGACCAGATCCCGAGTTCGAAGTCGAGCGAGCTGTCGCCGAACCCGACGAACAGCAGCTCGGGTGGCGGGCTGGTGAGGACCCCGGGGTGGTTCTGCGCCAGGTCCACCATGGCGGCACGCAGGCGTTCCGTGTCGGTCCCGAACTCCACCCGGAAGGGGATCCGCACCCGGACCCGGGGATCCTCGTGGGACCAGTTGATGACCCTTTCGGTGATGAAGGCGGAATTGGGGACGATGATGCTGATGTTGTCGTTGGTGAGCAGCGACGTGCTCCGGAGGCCGATGCGTTGGACCCGGCCGGTTGTCTCGCCGACATCCACCCGGTCGCCGACGGCGATGGGGCGTTCGGCGAGGATGATGAGGCCGGAGATGAAGTTGCTGATGACGTTCTGGAGGCCGAAGCCGAGGCCCAGGCCGATGGTCCCGGCGAGGAAGGTGAGGGAGCCGAGGTCGACGCCGGAGAGTGTGACGGCCTGGTAGACGCCGAGGACGATGACGGCGTAGCCGATGATCCGGGTGACGGCGAACTGGGAGGCGGCGGGGAGGCGGGTGCGGGCGAACAGCGGGCGGAGGATCAGGCGACGGAGGATCGCCTCGGCCGCGAAGACCAGGGCGATCATCAGGCCGAGCTGCAGGAGCGTGGCGAGGGTGATGGCCCCCCGCTCCAGCCGGACCAGGGGGAAGCTCAGGATCCGGTCGAGGATCTCGGCGATCGGAAGCGACTCATTCATGGGGTCCCACCTTTCCCGGACTGTCCGTGCTCCGACCGTTTCGGGCGAGCCCGAACCCGTCCCCGACCTGCCTCCCCGGCGGTCTCGGCCAGGATCCGCCACGCGTCCTCGAGCACCGCATCGGGCTGGGCGTAGCTCACCCGGAGGCATTGCCGGGAATGGTCCCAGGGCTCATCGAGCCCGAAGAAGAAATGCTCCCCGGGAACGACCAGCACCCGGCGTTCCTTCAGGCGGACGTAGAGCTCGCGGGACGGGATCCGGAGGGACGGCAGCCACAGCCAGTGGAAGAAGGCCCCTTCGGAGCGGTGCAGGGCGGCATCGACCCCGGCCCGGTCGAGGGCCGCCCGGGCGATGGCGGTGGCGCTGCGCCGGCGCTCGTCATAGTAGGGCCGCAGCCAGCGGGGCCCGATCTCCAGGAGTCGGCCGTCCCGGATCCACGGCAGGACGATGCGCTGCCCCACGTTGTTGTTCGCCAGGCCGGTGACGGCGGTGAACGCCGAGATCCGTCGGACGACCTCGGGTGGTCCCACCACGATCCCGGTGCGGATCCCGGGCAGTCCGAGCTTGGACAGCGACAGCGTGAGGATCACATGCGGCGCCCAGAAGGGGTGCGCGTCGGTGAAGGCGATCCCGGGGAAGGGATGCCCGTAGGCGCCGTCGAGGATCAGGGGGATGCCGCTCCGGGCGGCGGCATCCGAGAGCCGCCGCACCTCCGCGTCGGTGATGACATTGCCACTGGGGTTGGTGGGACGGGACACCGCGATGGCCGCGATGTCGCCGGCTGCCAGCGCCGCATCGACCGCGGCGAAGTCGATGCGGTACTTGAATGTCCGCGGGTCCGCGGGATCCGACCGTTCCACGGCGGGGCGGCAGGCACCGAACAGTCCGGGTTCCAGTCCCTGGTCGGCGTAGCCGATGTATTCCGGGGCGAGGGGCAGGAGGATCCGGCGACGGCGACCGTCGGGCGCGGTGCCGCCGAGGAGGTTGAACAGGGCGAAGAACGCGGCCTGGCCCCCGGCCGTCACCGCGAGGTGGTCGGGCGAGACCGGCCACCCGAGGGATTCCCGGAACCGCGCCGCCAGGGCCTCGAGGAAGGCCGGATTGCCCCGGGGCGGGTCGTAGTTCCCCAGCATCGAGAGCCATGCCGACGGCTCGGCGGCGAACCCTTCCAGGCTTTCCTTGAGCAGCGCCGCGACCTCCGGCACGAGGGCCGGGTTTCCGCCACCCAGCATGCGCATGCCCGGATCCCCGGTCAGTGCGGCCCCCAGATCGTCCATGAGCGCCCCGATGCCGGTCCCGGTGCCGATGCGTTCGCCCAGGTGGGAGAACGCCCGTCCGACCGGGCGGGGCAGAGTGGCTGGATTCGGGGGCGTCATGACAGCAGCTCCCGGATCTCGTCCCAGGACAGGCTTCCGGCGAAGGCCTCCTCGTCGGTCAGGGCGGCGGCGACCAGTTCGCGTTTCCGCTGCTGGAGGGTGAGGATCTTCTCCTCGACCGTCCCGCGGGTGATGAGCTTGTAGCTGGTGACGACGCGGGTCTGGCCGATCCGGTGGGCGCGGTCGGTCGCCTGGTCCTCGACGGCCGGGTTCCACCAGGGGTCGAAGTGGATCACGGTGTCGGCCCCGGTCAGGTTGAGACCCACGCCACCGGCCTTGAGCGAGATGAGGAAGACGGGGATCGACGGGTCGCCCTGGAACCGTCCCACCACCGCCGCGCGGTCGGTCGTGGAGCCGTCGAGGTAGCAATGTGCCACCTCCCGTGCGGCGAGATGTTCGCGGAGCAGCGCCAGCATGCGGGTGAACTGGCTGAACACGAGCACCCGGTGACCGCCGTCCAGCACCTCGTCGAGCAGCTCGGCGAAGAGCTGGAACTTGCCGGAGGTTGGCACCTCCTCGCCGGCGGATTCCCCCGGGGGCGGCGCGTCGCCGAGGAGGCGCAGGTCGCAGCAGGCCTGCCGCAGGCGGAGCAGCGCGGTGAGCACGATCATCCGGCTCCTGGCCAGCCCCGCGTCGCCCACCGCCCCCTCGACCTCGCGCCGGGTGGCGTCGAGGAGCTGCCGGTAGGTGGCGGCCTGCTCCGGGGTGAGTTCGCACCAGGACACATGTTCCAGCTTCGCCGGCAGATCGCGGGCGACCTCGGTCTTTCGACGCCGCAGCAGGAAGGGCTTCACCCGGCGGGACAGCCGGGCCATCGACCCGGCGTCGCGCTCGCGGGAGATCGGGATCTCGTACCGCTCGCGGAAGTCGTCGGCCGTGCCCAGGTAGCCGGGCATGAGGAAGTCGAAGATCGACCAGAGATCGAGGACCGAGTTCTCGAGCGGCGTGCCGGTCAGGACGAGACGGTGCTCCGCGCGGACCGCCTTCACGGCCTGGGCATTCCGGGTGCCGCGGTTCTTGATGTGCTGGGCCTCGTCGAGGATGACGGTGTCGAACCCCAGGTCCCGGTACCGGTCGAGGTCGCGTCGGATCAACGCGTAGCTGGTGACGACCAGGTCGCTGCCGGGGATCCGGTCGAACTGGCGGTGGCGTCCGGGTCCGCTGAGGGCGAGGACCCGGAGGCCCGGCGTGAACTTCGCGGCCTCGGCGGCCCAGTTGAAGACCAGCGACGTCGGGCAGACGACCAGGCACGGCGCGGGGCCGGTGCGATTCCGGCGCGTGGCGTCGAGGTGGGCGAGGACCTGCAGGGTCTTGCCCAGGCCCATCTCGTCGGCCAGCACCCCGCCGAAGCGGTTCTCCCGGAGGAAGGCCAGCCAGGCCACGCCGTCCTTCTGGTAGGGGCGGAGGACATCGGCGAGCGGACCCAGCGGCGGGCACTCGAGCGCCACCCGGCCCTGCTGCCGGTCGAGGCGTTCGCGGAGCGGGCCGGGCATCGCCACGGCGATGCCGGCGGCGTCGAGCGAGCCGGCGACGAACCCCGCCTGAGCGATGGACATGCGGTAGGTGGTCTGGTCGCCCGACGCCTGCTGGCGGGGCGAGCAGTCCCGGAGCATCTCCTGGAAGTCGCCCACCGCCTCGGGATCCACCAGGGCGAGGCGCCCGTTGGGCAGTCGACGTCCCCCGCCGCGCAGCAGTTGCTGGATGTCGGCGGTGCTGAAGCGCTGGCCCGATTCCGAGGCGAAGCCGACCTCGAGGTCGAACCACTGCTCGCCCGAGGGCAGGGCGCGGACGGTCGGCCGGATCCGCTCGAAGTTGCGTCGGGTGCTGGCCTCGAGCCGTTCCTCCAGCCGGACCTCCCAGTCGCGTTCCATCCGGGAATAGTCCCGGGCGAAGAAGGCGACCACCCGCTCCTGGCCCGCGAGCTGCCATCGGCCCTGGGCATCGGGTCCGCTGAACCCGGCCTGGCGCAGCCGCTGGAAGGCGACGTGCTCGGCCCCGAGGTCCCGCGCGGCGTAGCGTCGCGGATCGGACGGGTCCGGAATCCACACCGCCTCGTCCGCCCGGGTCACGCCGACGGTCATCACCCGCGGGCCGTAGGCCGCCTGGAGGGTGGCGCCGAGCTGGGCCAACCCGCCGGCGAGCTCGAGGTGGAACCGGGGCGGGTGCGGACGGAGATCGAATCCGGCCGGGTCGAAATCGGCCCGGACCGATCCGGACGCCGCCAGCCGCGGCCAATCCTGGAGGAGGAACGCCGGCACGCCCGACCTGGGGATCTGGACCGGGCGCTGGAAAGCCCCGCGGAGGGCGGGATCGACCGCCAATGGCCGCAGCGTGTCGCCGTCCAGCCACCAGGCGACCTTCCCATCGGCCAGCACCACCGGCGGCGTGCCCCGGCCCGCCGCGGCCAGGGTGATTTCACCCGACGGTTCCAGCCGGGCCTCGAGGGGCGGGGCGGCCGGTTCGGAGCCGACGTGCAGCGGTCGATCGCGCCCGAGGGTGACCCGCGGGTGCCCGGCCAGCGCGGGGAGCAGTCCGAGGAACGCCGCCCCGGGCAGTTGGACCATCGCCGGCGTGTCGCCGTCGGCCAGCGCCTCCACCGCATCGAGGAGCCGGACGTCCTCGGGGGCGAGGTGCCACGGGCCGCCGGTGACGAACGTGTTGAGCGGGCCGCGCCGGCCGGCCGCCCGTCCCTCGAGGACCAGCACGACCCGGCCGCGGGCGATGGCGTCGGGCAGGCCGGGCGGGAGGATGACCTGGACCTGGAGCGGGGTGCCCTGGGGGGCCCTCGGCAGGGTGGCGGACCGGCGGACCGGGGGCTTGGGACGCAAGGCGGCCGGGGTGTCCTCGTTCGGGACACGGCGGCCGGGATCCGGCGCGGCCGCGGTGGGGGCAGCGGGTCGCAGGTGGTGGAGGCCGACGGCGATGGAATGCGGGCAGAGGGTTCCGTACTCGCGGGACTGGCGGCAGGTGCAGAGGTTCTCGATGTCGATCGGTCCCTGGATCGAGAGGCCGGCGCGGTAGCTGGTGTCGCCGGCCTGGACCACCCCGCGGAGGACGGGCGGGGTCCAGTTCGACGACAGGACCCGGTCGGCGGCGAGCAGCGCCCGTGCGTGCCGCATGACCTCCCAGCCGGCCGCCTTCTGGAAGAAGGCCTCGTTGAGTTCCACCGTGCCCATGAGCCGGCCAGCCTAGCGGCGTGGGGCGGGGGGAAAAGGCCGGAGAGCGTTCCCGCGTGTCGGTGCGCGGGCGGGTGGGACCGTAGGGACGTCTCGGACTCACCACTCGGCGACCTTCCGGGTGCGGAAGTAGCCCGTGTCCCCGGAGGGAGTCTCCTCCTGAATCCAAGGGTCTCCAAAGCCATTGGAGAAGACGTCCGATACGAAAGTCCAAGGCCCGGCGGGGTCGGATGAGCGCTCGAGGACCCACGCTTCGAGTGCCGGCGCCAGGAAGGCCAGGCGGATGCGCCCTGTGCCCGTCCGGCTGATCGCCACTCGGTCGACCGGGGGGGCGGCGGTGAAGAACCGGGCGTTGGTAACCCGCACTTCGGTCACCACCACCCGGGTGCCTGGAAGCACCGTGGAGTCCTCGACGGCGGTGCGGATGAACTCCAGTTCGATTCGGTGTGGGTAGTTCGGTACCAGTGTGCCTGCAGGGATCACGACCGAGGTGCGGGTGCCGTTCAGGGAACCGGGCGCGGTGGATTCCGGAGTGCCGAAGACCTCGACGGAGTCTCCAAATGGCCCCTCGTAGTAGACCCGCACCCGGATGGCGTCACCGGCACGGCTTCCCTCGGAGGGTTTCCATCGGATCTCCCAGGTCGTGGTCGGATCGAGGCCGTCGAGGGACTCCAGGTTCACGATCTCCGGCATCGTCGGAAAACCGGCGTCCGGCACCGCGACTGTCGCCGTCCGGATGCCGTCATGGGCGGTGTCGACGGTGATCCGGTAGATTCCGGACGGGGCCGCCTCCGAAAGGGCCTCGGGTGTGTCGAATCCGTCCTCACGCCGCAAAGCATTCCCCCGGGTGTAGGGCAGGGGCAGGAAGCGTCCATCGGGGGTTTCGACCGTCCCTTCCAGCAGGGTGTTGAAGCCCGTGGAATCCACGGAGACGGCAGCGGTGTATCCGCCGGTCGCGGTACGCGTCGGGATGCCGCCGGGGTCCTGTTCAAAGTGCTCGGTGCGACGGAACCCGATGAGTCCGAGGTCTCCCACACCCGCCGGTTCCGCCGCGTCGGTGTGGAAGCGGTGGAAGTGGTTTTCTCCGAGCAACGAATTGCCTGCCAGGTCGGCGAACCCGGCCGGATGGATCCGCCACCCGATCTCCGCGTCCGGGGGCAGAGGGATGATGGGGAGGGCGTAGAGGATGCGCCCGTCGTCGGTCCAGCGGTAGGTGATGGAGCCGGGGTCGATTCCGGTCCAGGTCACGGACTGCCGGGCCTCCATGGGTTCACTGAAGACGAAGGCGACCCCCGAGTGACGGGGCACCGCCGCGTTCCCGGCGGCCGGGCTGAACTCCACCAGCAGGGGAGGATCGGGGTCGGGACGCGTCGCGTGAAGGCTGAACTCCGTTTCCCGAAAATAGCCGGTGACCGCGGGGGTCTCCGGGCCGTAGTCGAAGTGGATCCCGAGGATCCGTCGGAACAGGAGCCGGCCCACATAGGCTTGTGCCGGTTGAAGGACGCCGGCGGGGATCGTCACCGAGGTCGCGGTTCCATCGAGGGCACCCGGTTCCTCCGGTGCCGGGGTCCTGAAGACCGTCTGCGCACCCGGTCGGTCGGGCCGGAGCTCGAGTTGGATGAAGTCGGTGGCGCCACCTCCCTCGAACGGGTACCAGGAAACCGTCAGCGCCTCGGCGCCGTTCAGGGCCTGCAGTGCATCGAAGTCCTTCATCACGGGCCACGGCGGGTAGGTGTCCCCGGAGAGGTTCAGGATCACGCGCCGGGTGCCATCCGATTGTCCGACGAGGTCCAGGGAGTAGGTGCCATCGGGGAAGGTGTTGTTCAGTGCCGCCTGCGTGACATAGCCAGCCTTGAGTTCCCAAGTATCGCCCGTGTCCACCATGGGGACGACGGTTGAACCGGGCAGGGTGACCGATGCGGAGAGAATCCGTCCGGGACCGGTGGTTTCACAGAAGGCTTCGAACCGGTTGGCGCCCCGCTGGAGGGCGAAACCGTTTCTGACCTGACGGTGGGCCACCCCCTTGAACACCCCGATGAGGACGGCGTCCGCAGCCTGCCCGACAAGGCTGAGGGCGACGACGCAGATCAGGTGGGACAAGGCTGTCCTGGGGGGCACCTTGGCGTGATATCGTGCCCGGGTCGGGGTGCCAACCGTGAAGTGTCCCCCGTGAGTTCCAGGGTGCCGGCGCCGTTGCCGGGCCGGGGGCGATGGCGGTAGCCTGTCCCCGACCCTATGCGATTCCGGCTCCTCCTCACGCTGCTGCTCGTCGTTCCGCGACTGGCCGCGGCGGCGGAGGGGGCGGGAGACCCGGGCGCGGTGCCGCGTCTGTGGCGTCCCACGGTCCGTCCGCCCGTGCCGGACGTGGCCGATGCCGGATGGACCCGGACGCCGGTCGACCGGTTCATCTTGGCCCGCCTGGAGGAGGCAGGATTCCGGCCGTCGCCCGTCGCCGGGCCGCAGGTGCTGTTCCGTCGACTGGCCCTCGACCTGACCGGACTGCCGCCGACGCCGGAGGAGTGGGCGGAGTGGGAGGACGACCCGTCGGATGCCGCCTGGGAACGGTGGATCGAGCGCCGCCTGGCCTCGCCGGCGTTCGGCGAGCGGTGGGGGCGGCACTGGCTGGACCTGGCGCGCTATGCCGACAGTGACGGCTATGAGAAGGACACGGTCCGGCCGCGGGCCTTCACCTATCGTGACTGGGTGGTGGACGCCTTCAACCGGGACCTGCCCTTCGACCGGTTCACGCGCGAGCAGCTGGCCGGGGACCTGGTGCCCGGCACCGATCCCGCCGCGACGGGGTTCCATCGGCAGACCCTCACCAACAAGGAGGGCGGGGTGGATCCCGAGGAGGATCGGGTCAAGCAGACGGTGGACCGGGCGAACACCACGGCGACGGCGTGGATGGGGATGACGCTGGGTTGTGCCGAGTGCCATGACCACAAGTACGAGCCCATCACCCAGCGGGACTACTTCCGATTCTACGCCTTCTTCAACTCGCTGGAGGAGCGGGAGGCCGACGGCGGGGTGCCGGCGGTGGGGGAACGGGCGGAACCCCGCGTGACCCGGGTGCACCGGCGGGGCGACTTCCTCCAGCCGGGTGCCGAAGTGGAACCCGGGACGCCGGCCGTGCTGCCATCGGGATCGCAGCCCGACGGCCGGGCCGGGCGTCTCGACCTCGCGGACTGGCTGAGCCATCCGGCCAATCCGCTGGTGGCACGGGTCGAGGCGAACCGGGTGTGGCAGCATCTGTTCGGGGAGGGGGTGGTCCGGACGCCCGACGATTTCGGGGCCCGGGGCGAACCGCCAACCCATCCGGAGCTGCTCGACTGGCTGGCGACGGAACTCATCCGGTCGGGCTGGAGCCGGAAGCACCTCATCCGCCTCGTGGTGCGGTCGGCGACCTACCGCCAAGCCTCGGTCCACCGCACCGACCTCGCCCGGCGCGACCCGTCGAACCGGCTGTGGGGACGCCAGAACCGTGTCCGCCTCGAAGCCGAGGTCATCCGGGACTCGGCGCTGTCGGCGGCCGGGCTTCTCGAGCGGCGGATCGGCGGGCCGGGGGTGCGTCCGCCGCTGCCCGGGGACATCACCGAGGTGGCCTATGCCGGCGTGGTCCGGTGGCCCGAGAGCGGGGGGGCGGACCGGTACCGCCGCGGGCTCTACACGTTCCTGCAGCGAACGGTGCTGTATCCGGGGCTGACGGTGTTCGACGCGCCCGAGGCGGTGGCGGCGTGCACCCGGCGCGAGCGTTCCAACACACCCCTGCAGGCCCTCACGCTGTTGAACGACCCGGTGTTCGTCGAGGCGGCGGCCGCGTTGGCCGCGCGGGCGCGGGGCGGCGGGGCCGACGAACCCGGGAGCGTGACCGGTCGGATGTTCCGGCTGGCACTGGGACGTCGTCCGGACCGGGCCGAGGCGGAGCGTTTGCGGGTGCTGTGGGATGCGGCGGCCCGGGGGCCGGTGGACGCCATCCCGCCGGCGGTGGCCTGTGCCCGGGTGGTGTTGAACCTCGAGGAATTCCTGACGCGTGAATGATCCGGGGCACACGGGGCGGCGGTGGGCCGTCGAGCAGACACGCCGGAGCTTCCTGGCCACCGGCGCCAGCGGGCTGGGGACCCTGGCGTTCGCCTCCCTGCTGGGACGCGACGGGTTGCTGGCCGGGACGGCGGACGGGCGGTTCGGGGCTCATTTTCCCGCCCGCGCCCGGGCCTGCATCTTCTTCTTCATGGAGGGGGCCCCGAGCCAGATGGATCTCTTCGATCCCAAGCCCCGGCTCGACGCCCTCCACGGCCAGCCCCTCCCGCCGTCGTTCACCGACCGCGTCCGGTTCGCGTTCATCCAGAAGGAATCCGCCGTCATCATGGGAACCGGCCGGCGCTTCCTCCGGCGGGGCGGATGCGGGATGGAGCTCAGCGAACTCCTGCCGCACCTCGGGCGGCATGCCGACGACATCGCGCTGGTCCGCTCGATGCACACCGAGGCGTTCAACCATCATCCCGGCCAACTGCTGATGAACACCGGGTCCATGCTGGGTGGCCGGCCGAGCCTCGGTTCCTGGCTGGCGTACGGGCTGGGGAGCGAGGCGGAGAACCTGCCGGCGTATGTCGTCCTCACCGCCGGGCGCGGTCTGAGCGGCGGAGCCCAGCTCTGGTCGAGCGGATTCCTTCCCACGAACTTCGCCGGCACCCGGTTCCGGTCGGGCGGCGACCCGGTCCTCAGCCTGGCCAATCCGCCGGGCGTCGATGCGTCGCTCCAGGCGGGAACGGTGTCGGCGGTGGCCGACCTCAACCGGATCCATGCGGCATCGGTCGGGGATCCCGCCATCGCGAGCCGGATCGCCACCTACGAGACGGCCTTCCGGATGCAGTCCGCCGCCCCCGAGTTGATGGACCTGTCGGGGGAGAGTGCGTCCACCCTGGCGGCCTACGGGGTGGATCGTCCCGACCCGGTGATCCGGGCGGATCGCGGCGGGGGACCGGGCCAGTTCGGTTCCTTCGCCCGCAACTGCCTGCTGGCGCGGCGGCTGGTCGAGCGGGGCGTGCGGTTCGTCAACGTCTACCACGCCTCCTGGGATCACCACAGCAACCTGGACGTCGAGTTGCCGTTCAATGCCGCCATGGCGGACCAACCCGTGGCGGCGCTTCTGGGCGATCTCAAGCAGCGGGGACTTCTCGACACCACCCTGGTGGTGTGGGGCAGCGAGTTCGGCCGGACCCCGCTCGGGGAGAACCGGCGGGGGCGTCCGGCGAACACCGGACGGGACCACCATCCGTTCGCCTTCTCCATGTGGATGGCCGGCGGCGGAATCCGCGGGGGGCAGGTCCTCGGCGAGACCGATGAGCTCGGGTGGGGGATCGTCCGCGACCCGGTCCATGTGAACGACCTCCACGCGACGCTCCTGCACCTGTTCGGGATCGACCACGAGCGCCTGACCTATCGGCACCAGGGAAGGGACTTCCGTCTGACCGACGTGGGCGGCGACGTGGTCCGCCGGTTGCTGCGGGGATAGGGCTCCCCGGGAGTTTCAGGCTGCGAAGGCGAGGGCTGTCCGCTCCCGCAATACATTCTGGCGCTCGATCCACCTGCGCGTCTCGGCGAGCTTCTCCTCGGCCAGGGCCGGCAGGAAAAGCTCCGGGAACGGGGTGGTGGCGGCGAGCGACTCGGCATCGCGAAGGGCCCGCTCGATCCACTCGCCGGGGAGCCCGTTGCCGGGCTCGACCCGCGCGGCGCGGGCGAGGCGCATCCGCAGGGCGCGCAGCCGGGGCCCGCCCATGGAGGCCCCGGCACGGGTACGGGCCGGGGTGAGGGCGGTGAGCGCGGGGCTCGGGATGCGATGCGGATTCATGGGACGTCTCTCTCTTTCTCTGCTTCTCCGTACTCCGACGGATCGGGACCCGATTCCATTCGGGCCTGTTTTTTCGACGGCGGCAAGATGGCACCGGTTTCAGCGCCCGCAACGGGTTCACGGCATCCGTGGCCGTCGCGACCGGCCCTTTATCCGAGCAGATGGATTCCGGGTCCGAAATGATCCTTTGGTGGCAACCGCGGCCGCGGGGGGGATCCGGCCCGCCATGCCCGCAGCACGCCCGCGCCGGCGAAGACGCTGATTCCGCCTGACGGCCGGGTGGCGCCGCGGCACGGTCCACCCATGGCTTCGCGTGTGTGGGCAATCGGTCGGCTGGCGGTCGGCCTCCTCGGGCTTGGGCTGACGGTCCACGCGACCCGGGCCTCGGAGCGTCCCATCGACCTGGACACCCTCCGGGAGCTGGTCGTCACCCGCAACCATACCCGCGGACTTCCCGCGGCGCCCTGGGTGACCCCGGATGGCGCCGCCGTGTTGTTCCTCCGGTCCGGTCCCCGCGACGGACATCAGGCCCTGTTCCGCTTCGACACCGCCACCGGTGCGGTCCGCGAGTTGATCCGGGCGGAGACCCTGCTGGGCGATGCCGGGGAAACCCTGTCGGCCGAGGAACGCGCGCGACGCGAACGCCAGCGCCAGACCGCGGCCGGGCTGACGGGATTCCTGCCGTCGCCCGACGGCCTCCGACTGCTGGTTCCCCTGGGGGGACGGCTGTTCGAGGTCGATCCGGAGACGGGTGCCGGGACGGAACTGGACGTCCGTCCGCCGGTCATCGACCCGCACTGGTCGCCGGATGGCCGTCGGGTGGCCTACGTGCGCGATCATGACCTGTGGGTGTATGACATCGGGCACCGGCGCGAATGGCCGGTGACGCGGGGTGGCTCGGCCGACCTGACCCACGGCGAGGCCGAGTTCGTGGCCCAGGAGGAGATGGAGCGGCACCGGGGGTTCTGGTGGTCGCCGGATTCGCGTCGGCTGCTGTTCGAGGAAGCCGATGCCCGTCGGGTCGAGACCTGGCAGGTGGGTGACCCGTTCAATCCGGGCAGTGAACCGGTTCCCCAGCGCTATCCCCGCCCGGGCCGCGAGAATGTCGCCGTGCGGCTCGGGGTGGTCCCGGTCCGGGGCGGTCGGGTGCGCTGGCTGGAATGGGATGCGGCCCGGCATCCGTACGTCACCCAGGTCTCCTGGGACTCGGGGCATGGGCCGCTGGTGGTCCTGCAGAGCCGCGACCAGCGTGAACAGTCGGTGGTCCGGTTCCCCTCCCGGGGCGGGCGTGGCCGGGTGCTGCACACCGAGACCGACCCGGCCTGGCTGAACATCGACCCGCGGATGCCCGCGGAGGCGCCCGACGGTTCGGGGTTCCTGTGGACCACGGAGCGGGAGGGGGCATGGCAGCTGGAGCATCGGGATGCCGAGGGGCGCTTGGTGCGGGGGGTGGTCGGGCCCGGATCGGGCTGGCGGCGGTTGGTCCGGGTCGACTGGACGGCGCGCACGGTCTGGTTCGAGGGGGCGTCGGAGCCGTCACAGAACCATGTCTGGCGTGTCGGACTCGACGGGGGCGATCCCGTGCGCCAGACCGACGGGCCCGGTTGGCACGGGGCCGTGGTCGGTGCGGGTGGCGACGTCCGGGTGCTGCTGTTGGCACCCCCGGACCGTCCGGTGCGGGCGGAGGTTTGGCGGGCCGACGGGATCCGGGCCGGGGAGTTGCCGTCGGTGGCGGGGCCGTCGACGGTCGTCCCCCGCGCCGAGTTCCTCCGGGTGGGGCCGGGCGCGGGATGGGAGGCGGTGGTGATCCGGCCGCGGGATTTCCGGGAGGACCGGCAGCATCCGGTGATCCTGAGCGTCTACGGCGGGCCGCATGTGCAGGTGGTGCGGCAGGCCTTCGCCGGCCTGCTGGTCGACCAGTGGCTGGCCGACCAGGGGTTCGTGGTGGTGCGGGCTGACGGCCGGGGGACACCGGGACGGGGACGCGACTGGGAACGGGCGTTGTCCGGGCGACTGGGCGAGCTGCCCCTGGAGGAACAGGTGGCGGCGCTGCGGGCGGTGGTGGCGCAGGTGCCGGGGCTCGATCCCGCGAGGGTGGGGATCACGGGATGGTCCTTCGGCGGGTACCTGAGCGCGCTGGCGGTGATCCGTCGACCCGACGTGTTCCACGCCGCCGTGGCGGGTGCGCCGGTGACCGACTGGTACGACTACGACACCCACTACACCGAGCGGTACCTCGGGGTCCCGCCGGAGGCCGGGCCGGCCTACGAGGCCAATTCCGCGCTGGCGGGCGCCGACAACCTGCAGCGGGCGCTGCTGCTGATCCACGGCACCCGGGACGACAACGTCTTCCTCCGCCACAGCCTGCGCCTGGCCGACGTGCTGCTGCGGGCGGGTCGGCCGTTCGAGATCCTGCCGCTCCCGGGCTTCACCCACATGGTGCCGGATCCGGCGGTGGCGACCGAGCGTTGGCGGCGGACGGTGACGTTCTTCCGGGGGCATCTGGGCGAAGCCCGGTGAGCGGCGGGCCGGGTTGATTGCCGGGCCGACGGGAGGACGGGGATCGGGGGATCCGGCTCAGCCGCCGCCGGTTCCCGCCCCGGGGTCACGGGAACGACGGGCGGACAGCATGCGGGCGAGTTCGTCGTCGCCGAGCGGTTCCGGCACCTTCACCCGGAAGCTTTCCGACCATTCCCGCCCGAAGTCCCGCTGGAGCCGCCAGTTCACGGTGGCCGTCACCAGCATCGCCAGGAGCGCCCCGGCCCCGGCCAGTGCCATGTCCTTGTGGGCATCCCAGATGTCGCCCTGGGTTCCGAGATAGGCCGCGCCCAGCTCCGGACTCACGATCACGGCGACGCCCCACTCCAGCAGTTCGAAGAGGGTGGATGTCGACAGGGTGAGGTCGAGCGGCAGGAAATAGCCCCAGAACCCGCGGGCGTTGGCCACCCGCAGGAAGACTTCCCGGATCGGGTAGGCCAGCAGGAGCCCGTAGAGGAAGTGGACCGCCCGGTCGAAGTGGTTGCGTTTCCATCCCATGAACTCGTTCAGGGAATGCCCCGTGACCGTGCGGATGGCGTCGTCGTACGGGACCTTGGCGTAGGTGTAGTGGGCCCCGACCTCGTGGAGGCACAGGAAGATGAAGATCAGCGTGTAGGAGAGCCGGGAGAAGACGAACCGATGGCGGAGGATCCAGAGGGTGGGGGCGATGGTGAAGACCAGGAGGTTCTCCAGCAGCCAATCACGGCGGTTGTCCGGATGGATCGCGAGCACCAGCCAGAACAGCGCGAAGACCGTTCCCAGGAAGGTGAGGTGACGGCGATGGACGGAGGCCATGGGGATTGGTGGGGGGACGCGTCTCCCCCCGGAGGTACTCCGGTCCGGCGCCGAAGGCGAGCCCCCCGGGGTGGAAAATCGTGCGGGTCCCGACGACGACTACGACCGCGTGGCGTTTGCCGGGGCTCGTCCTCCGGAGCTCGTCCTCGTACCCGGTCCCGATCCCCGTGACGCGCTTGCCCCGATACCGACCGACGGGCAGGCTCGGGCCGATGTTGACCCGTCCCCTTGGCCGCACCGGACTGCAGCTTCCGATCCTCTCGTTCGGCGCCAGTTCCCTCGGGCAGGAGTTCCGTCGGGTGACCCTCGACGAGGCCCTGCGGTCGGTCCGGGTGGCGCTTGAGTGCGGACTCAACTTCATCGACACCTCCCCGTTCTACGGCCGTGGCATGAGCGAGGTGCTGCTGGGGATGGCCCTGCGGGACGTGCCGCGCGACCAGTACCTGATCGGGACCAAGCTCGGGCGGTACGACCTCGGCCACTTCGATTTCTCGGCCCGCCGGGTGGCCGAGTCGGTCGATGTCTCCCTGCATCGTCTCGGGACCGGCCATCTGGACATCGTCCTGTGCCATGACATCGAGTTCGTGCCGATGCAGCAGATCGTCGACGAGACCCTGCCGGCGCTGCGGCGCCAGGTGGAGGCGGGGAAGGTCCGGTTCATCGGCTTCAGCGGCTACCCGCAGCGGATCTTCCGCTTCATCCTCGAGCAGGCCGACGTGGACTGCGTGCTCAGCTACAACCAGTACACGCTCCAGAACACGCGGTTTGCCGACGAGACCCTGCCGCTCCTGATGGAGCGGGGGATCGGGGCGATGAATGCCGGGCCGTTCAGCGCCCGGCTGCTGACGAACGCCCCGTTGCCCGCGTGGTTGAAGGAACCGGAGGAGGTGAAGGCGGCGGCCCGTCGGGCGGCGGCGTTGTGCGCGGAGCGGGGCGTCGACATCGCCCAGCTGGCGCTCCAGTTCTCGTGCGGCAACCCGGACATCGCCACCACCGTGGCGGGCAGTGCCAATCCGGAGAACATCCGGCGCTGGGCGCGATGGCTGGAGGCGCCGGTGGACCCGGACCTCCTCGCCGAGGTGCGGGCGGTGTTCGACCCGGTCCGCAACGTCGGCCACACCGAGGGCCTGCCGGAGAACAACTGAACCGGATACCTCAGCGGACCAGTCCGAGCCGGGGCAGCTGGTCGCGATGGCTCCGGCTGAGGGTGAGCCGGGTGCCGTCGGTCAGCGTCACCTGGTACTCGCCGTGCGGGAGGGGCTGGAGTTCGCGGACGCGTCGGAGGTTGACGATGGCGGTGCGGCTGATGCGGACGAACTGGTCGGCCGGCAGGCGGCCGGCCATGGAGGTGAGGGTTTCGCGGATCAGGTGGGCATGGCGTCCGACGTGGAGTTCCACATAGTTGTCGGCGCTGCCGATCCAGTCGATCTCGGAGAACTGGACGAAGCTGACGCGGCTCCCCGAGCGGACCGGGAGGCGTTCCGGTTGGGTGGCTCCGGCCCGGAGGTCGGCCGCCATGGCGGCGTTCCGGGCGGGGAGATCGGGCTGCGCGGCGTTGCGGGCCAGACGTTCCGTCGCCCGGTTGACCGCGAGGTGGAGGCGGTCCCGGTCGAACGGCTTGAGGAGGTAGTCCACGGCGTGGACTTGGAATGCCCTGACGGCGTAGTGGTCGTGGGCGGTGACGAAGACCACGGCCGGGGGCAGGTCGTCGCCCAGCTGTTCAAGGACCTCGAAGCCGTTCATTCCGGGCATCTGGACGTCGAGGAACACGAGGTCCGGCCGGACGGCCCGGATCCGCTCGACGGCCTCGGCCCCGTGGGCGCACTCCCCGACCAGTTCCACGCCCGGTTCGCGGGCGAGGAAGTTCCTGAGCCGCTCGCGGGCGAGGGGCTCGTCATCGACCAGCAGGGTCCGGGTGGGACGCATGACCGCCCCAACCTGATCGGTTGGGGCGGGGTGTCGACCGCTCTTTTGTGGCGGATTGCCGGCTGGGCGGGGCGGGATGGCCTCGGGGCCGGTCCCGGCCCCTACTTGGCCGGTGTGAAGCTGGTCCAGTAGCGGGCGATCTCGTCGGCGGGCGGCACCTTGAGGGGGCGCACCACGCGGATGCCGAGGAACTGGGCGTCGGTCAGATACCAGCGGGACTTGGGCAGCTGGGGATCGCGCATCTTCCAGGACGGGTCGCTGAAGCGCCGGGCGCCGCTGCGCAGCACCTCGGGATCATCGTCCCACGAACCGCCGCGGGCGATGTGCGGGTACTCGGTCAGCCCGGGTACGAACGGCTGGTCGCCGACCTTGGAATAGCTGTCGACGTAGGCATCGAGGACCCACTCGGCCACGTTGCCGTGCATGTCGTACAGGCCCCACGGGTTGGGCTTGCGGGTGGCGACCTTCTGGTACTTGCCGTCGGCGTTCTCGAAGTACCAGGCGTGGTCGCCCAGCTGGGAGGCGTCGTCGCCGAACGAGTACCGGGTGGTGGTGCCGGCCCGGCAGGCGTACTCCCATTCCGCCTCGGTGGGGAGGCGGTAGAAGTGGCCGGTCTTGGCCGACAGCCACTTGCAGTAGGTGACTGCGGCGTAGTGGGTCATGGAGATGGCGGGGAAGTCCTGCTTGCCCATGCCGAAGCTCATCTCGACGTACGGCTTGGTCGGCCGGCTGACCGCATCCGCCACGGCGTTGGCGTAGGGATTGTCCTGGTCGCGGCGGACGGTGGAGAACTCCACCTCCTTGTACATGAACTGCTCGTACTCGTCCCAGGTGACCTCCCGGGCGCCCATCCAGAACGGCTCGATCTTCACTTGGCGCCGGGGACCCTCGTCGGCCTTCCGGCCCGCCTCGTTGTCGGGCGTGCCCATGGTGAACTCGCCGCCGGGGATGGGGACCATCGGGAACGACACGCCCGCCCAGGGGAGTTCCTGGGTGTAGGGCTTCATGTCGGCCGGGGTGGCGACGTCGAGGTTGGCCACGATCCGGGCGTGGATGGCGGCCACGAGGGCGCCCTCATCCTGCGGTCCGGCCTCCTCGGCCTTGCGGGCCACGAGGCGGACGCCGTCGGGCCACAGGGCGCCCTGGTCGATCCACTCGCGGATCAGGTCGGTCTTCTCCTTCGCCAGGGGGCCACCCTTGTTCTCCGGCGGCATCAGGTCGTCGTGGTCGGCGGGGAGGGTCGTGAGGGTGTAGACCGCCGAGGCCATGGCGTCGCCGGGCACGAGGGCGTCGCCCTTGAGGATCTCCTCCGCCACGTCCATCCGGAACTTGCCCTTGGCGTTCCCCTCCATGTGGCAGGAGACGCAGTTGAACTCGAAGATCGGCTGGATGTCCCGGGCGAAGTCGACCTTCTTCCGCTGGACCAGGGTGAGTTCCTCCGGCCAGGGCGCGCCCTGTTCGATCCAGGCCCGGAGGGTGGCCTGCTGGGCGGTGTTGAGCAGTTCGCCCTTGGGCGGCATGACGTCGTCATGGTCGGCCGGGAGGGTGGTGGTGGTGTAGAGCGTCGACTTGTCGGGCTGGCCCGGCACGAGGACCGGGGTGCCGTCGGCCCCCTTCAGCGTGTCGGCCCGGGTGTGGAGCCGGAGGTCGCCCTTGTCCTGGTCGGCCCCGTGGCAGCTGACGCAGTAGACCTCGAGGATGGGGCGGACCTGCCGCTTGAAGTCGACCGGGTCCGCGCCGCGGGCGACGGCAGCCGCGGCGAGGATCCCGAGGGAGAGCGTTGTGATGCGCTGGGAGGCCATGATTTGCGGGCAGTCAACCGCGGCACCTTCCGCCGTGTCAACGCCGTGGGAACGACGTGGCGGGGGCGGTCGGGCTTCAACGGGAATCGGGGGCGGGTCGGCCGAGGAACGTGTGGAACGCGCCGCCCAGCAACTCGCGGGCGTCCCGGGCGATCTCGGCGTCGGTCACCGTCCAGCCCGCCGCGGCCAGGTCGGCGTACTTCGCCGCGAGGCAATCCGCGAGGATCCGGCGGGTGTGGGTCCACTTGTAGACCAGCTGTTCGAGCACCCGGGCGTCGCTGTGCTGCGGGGTGAAGCTGGTGCCGAGCAGCTCGAGGCGCATGCGGGTGATCTCGCCGATCAGTTCCGGGGTGTTGGTGAACCACCAGCAGCCGAACGGGTGGACGTTGGGGAACTTGCGGGCGAGGACGGCGAGTTCGTGCTGGTTCTCGCGGCTGAGGCAGGTGGCGAGGAAGCGGTTCCCGGGGAACCCGGCCGCGAGCGCCTGGAGGGAATCCAGCCGGCTGCGCCCCACGCCGTCGCCGGCGAGCCGGAGGGCCGGGTTCACCGCCCGCTTCACCCCGAGCATCAGCGCAAAGGCCTGCCCATGCTCCCGGCAATGCGGGAGGACCGCCTCCTCGATGAGCCAGGCGGTGTCCGAATCGGCCGGGTAGGCGAAGTCCGGCGGGAGCGACACCATGCAGTACGCCGCGTCGATGCGCCGGGTCCAGTCGGCGAGGAACCGCCGGACCGCATCCGCGTTCGCCGTCGACCGCCCCGGGGTCACCGCATGGCCCTGCGCCTGGAGGAAGCCGACGGTTCCCGGCCAGTCGACGAGGAGCGGATCGATCCGCAGGGCGGCGGTGAAGCGGGGATCCCGGGGGAAACCCGCTTCCCACAAGGGCCGTTCCTCGGGATCGAACGGGGAGTTGGTCATGCACAGCCCGGAGACCCCGGCGAGGCCGAGGACCCGGTCGAGGTGGGCGTCGGGCGCCTGCCCGGCAAACCATCGGCGGATGGCCGGGAGGTCGTTCCGACGCGGGTCCAGTCCGAGGGCGTTCAGCACGGTGAGCACGCCGCGGCAGGCCTCGCTCAACGGGGTGTGCCGCTGGAAGAGGTGGTCCCAGATCCACGCCGCGCGGGTGGGCGTGTCGGCCGACCAGAACCGGTCGGGCCCGATCTCCGGCGGGAATTGTCGGAACCCCTCGCTGACGAGGTAGTGGTACACCAGAAGTTCATCGATGCCCGACAGGAGCAGGTTGCCGAAGGCCGGGTCGTACAGGTGGGTGTGGATGTCGTGGACGGGGGTCTGGTCGAGGATGCGGGCGACCCGGTCGTGCAGCGGTGTGGTGTTCACCATGGGCCGAGCCTGCCGGGCCGGCGTCGCCGGGCAAGCGGCAAGCGGTTGGCCGGCCGGCGAAGGGCGGGGAGCGGCGGCGGCGGACGAATCCGCCGGGACTTGACGCGGAGCGGTGGGGCTGTGGTCTTCTGCCCTCCCATGCCCGAGGGGTCCGCCAATCCGTGGAAGTCCGTTCGCCGTGCCGCCCGGGCGGCGGGGTGTGTCTGGATGTTGTCCGGGTGGATGGCGGGGGCCCGTGGGGCCGACCTCCCCCTGCCGGAAGGGCCGCTTCCGTCCCTTGCGGGTGAGGACCAGCGGGGCGGCCGGGTCGGGGTGACGTCGCCTCCCGGCCGGTGGTTCGTGCTGTTCGTCGCCGACCGCGAGGCCGGGGAGGCCCTGGCCGACTGGCCCGAGCGGGCGGCGGGACAGGTGGGGGAACGGGCCACGGTCCTCGGTGTGGCCCAGTTGAAGGGGGTGCCGCGTCTGGTGGCGGGGCTGGTCCGGAAACGGCTGGCGCGGCATGACAATCCGGTCCTGCTCGACTGGACCGGAACCGTGGCCGCCTGGAGCGCGGCGCCGGCGGGGCGGGTGACGGCGATCGTGGTCGGCCCGGACGGGATGGCCCGGGCGGTCCTCTGCGGGCCGTGGACGGCGGAGGAATTCGACCGGTTCTGCTCCGCCGTGCCCGCCACATCGGAGGGCGCTCGGAATACCACCACCCGGTAGAGCGCCATCGGGGTGTTCCCCGGGCGGCCCGGTCGCCATCGCCGATGCGGATCGGCGTCGGATCGGCCTGCGCGGGGGGTTGCATCCTGCCGTGGGTGGGCTTTCCTTGCGCGCCCGAATCCATGGGAATGAAGAAACGAGTGGTGATCATCGGCGCCGGTCCCGGCGGCCTGGCCGCGGCGATGCTGCTGGCCCACCGCGGGCTCGAGGTCATCGTGCTCGAGCAGGCGGACCGGGTGGGCGGACGGAGTGCGGAACTGCGTTTCGACGGGTATTCCTTCGACACCGGCCCGACGTTCCTCCACCAGAAGTTCACCCTCGACGAGATGTTCGCCGAGGCCGGCCGGAACGGGGACGAGCTGCTGGACTTCGTCCGGCTCGACCCGATGACCCGGTTGTCGTGGGGGGACACCGCCCTGACGACCCGTCCGGATCCGGCGGCGATGGCGGGGGAGATCGAGCGCGTGTTCCCGGGGAACGCCGCCGGATTCCGCCGGTTCCTTGCCGACCATGCGCGGAAGTTCCGCGCCATCTATCCCTGCCTCGCGCGGCCGTACCACTCGCTCGGGGCGTTTCTCGATCCCGGGCTGCTCCGGGCGCTGCCGTACGTGCTCACCCGGGACACGGTCTGCGACGTCCTCGACCGGTACTTCGACGACCCCCGACTGAAACTGGCGTTCACCTTCCAGGCCAAGTACCTCGGGATGTCCCCGTGGCTCTGTCCGGCGCTGTTCAGCATCCTGTCCTATACCGAGTACCGGTTCGGCATCTACCACGTCCAGGGCGGGCTGTGCCGGATCCCGCAGGTGATGGCGGAAGTGGCGGCCCGGGACGGGGCGGAGATCCGCCTGGGAACGCGGGTGCGCCGGATCCAGCATGCGGGCTCGCGCATGACCGGGGTCGAACTGGAGGGCGGTGAGCAGATCCGGGCCGACGCGGTGGTGATCAACGCCGACTACGCCCACGCCGCCACCCGGCTCCTGGGCGATCGCGGCGTTCCCGAGGAGGAGATGCGGCGGAAGCGCTTCTCCTGCTCCACCCTCATGCTCTACCTCGGGCTCGACCGCGAGTATCCCGACGAACCCCACCACCACATCCTCTTCGCCGACGACTACCGTCGGAACGTCGACGAGATCCAGGGCGAGCGGGAGATGTCGGACGACATGTCGATCTACGTCCGCAACTCGTGCGTAACCGACCCCGGGGTGGCGCCGTCGGGCCGGGCCGGGCTCTACATCCTCGTGCCGACCATCAACCGTCGGCATGGAACCGACTGGGACGCGACGGTGGATGCCTACCGGGACCGGGTGCTGGACCGGTTGGAGCGTCGGACGGGGATGCGGGATCTGCGGCGTCACATCGTGGCCGAGCGACGGATCACGCCGGGGGATTGGGAAGCCCGGTCGATCTTCCTCGGGGCCACGTTCAGCCTGTCGCACACCCTGGACCAGATGCTGTACCTGCGTCCGCACAACCGGCTCCGCGGGTTTGGCAACGGCTACCTGACCGGCGGCGGGACCCATCCGGGAAGCGGTTTGCCGACCATCTACGAATCGGCCCGGATCAGCGCCAACCTGATCTGCGAACAGTTCGGGATCCGGTATCGGACGGTGAATCTCGCGGCCCGGTATCTTGAGGCGGCCTGAATCGTCCGCCGGAGTTCGTACGCGTACTCAGCCCCGCAAGGGGCGGTCCTCGTCCTCGTAGGGAAGGCCGCGGGACCCGAGTACGAGGACGAGTACGATGACGAGTACGACCGCGTGGCGTTTGCCGGCCCCCCCTCGGGCCGTGGAGGGATGAACCCGCGTCCGCGGGTGAGTCCGACGGGGTCCGAGAGGACCCCGCAGGGCTGGGCGGAGCAACGCGGGACCGGCCGCCTATCGGCAGCGGCTACGAGCGCAACGCGTCGGTCCCTGACCGGACCGATCGGGCTCGCAGGCTCGCCCCTCCAGTGGAGGGGGGAACCGCTCCACGCAAGAGGGAGGGACCTCGATCCCGATCCC
>CAZGIK010000051.1:0-31851 GCA_964525755.1 uncultured Verrucomicrobiota bacterium | reverse complement strand
CTTCATTCGAGCACTCCTTCCAGATAGGGGCGCATCACGTTGAGCACCCGGCAGACACGAGCGAACCGGTAGAGCTCCTCGGTCTTCACTTGCTTCTTTTTCCAAGCGTCCTTCAGCGCCTCGATGGCCGTCCTGGTGCCGATCTGGTTCCGGAACTTGAAGCAGTCGGCCACCGTCTTGGCGGCGGAGTAGATCCGGACCGGCACCCCGGCGATCGTGTGCGTCTCGACCCCCTCGCGAAACGCGGGTCCGGACAGGTAATGCACCTTCAGACGCAGGGACTCGATTCTCGGGGCGCGGCCATGGCTGCCGATGGCAATCCAGACCGCCCCGGGGCTTTCGGTGGTCAGTTCGTGGAATCGGAGTGCTGAAAGCAGGCAGACCACCGCGTCGGGCTTCCGCAGGGCGACCAGGGCGAGATCCTCGTGCGCCTCCAGCGGGGCATCGGCCACCCGGTAGATGCCACGCCCCATCTCCAGCAGCTGCCCTTCGCGGGCGAGCTTGCGGATGCCCACCCGGTGCAGGGGGGAGGAGCGCACCCGGAAGAGTGCTCCGGTGTTCATCGCATCCTGCTTTGCTTTTTGATCATGTCCCACATGGGATCTTTTACCATACGTCGGTAGTTATTCGCAAGTAACGACGTTCCGGAAACAGCCCACCCTGCCGCCAGCCCCCGAGTGCCCCCCCGCGTTTCCTCCTGAGTCATCGCTCAAGGAACCGATGCGGCCGCCACCGGCCTTTCGGCTGGCACCGGCGCCGGACCGGGAAAACGGATCTCCCGGCTCAGGTCGCTCGCCTGCTGGGCCTCGTAAGCCGACAACGGCGGGACGATGACCTGCGCCTTGCGGGCGTAAGCCCGGTGGACGGCCTTGGAGTTGTGTCCCAGGGCTTCCTGGGCAAATCGCTCCGGGTAACCGCACCGGCGGGCACGCTCGGCCCAGGCGTAGCGATAGGAATGCAGGGACACGCCCTTGATGCCGAGCGCGCGGGTCCGCTGCATGAACTCGGTCGCCCGATCCCCCGGCCGGACCGTCCGGAGGTAGGGAAACAGCGGACCGTCCTTCGGCAGGCGACGCAGGATGGCCTCGACCGGCTCGTCGAAGCGGATCAGGGCGTATTCTCCGGTCTTCTTCCGCTGGTAGCTGATGACGCGCTGGTTCCAGTCGATGTCCTCGTTCCGGAGAAACGCGATGTCGGACTGGGAGGCTCCGATGTGCCAGGCCAGCTCGTAGAAGGCCTTCCGCTCCGGATTGGTCTCGGCGGCGAGGATCTTCTGGTGTTCCTCGAGGGTGATGGCGCGACGCTCCCGGTGCCGGATCTTCGGCCATTGCCGCTTGGGGATGATCGGCGCGGGCAGCCAGCTCATGTCGACGGCGAAGTTGTGGATGCGGCGCAGGTAGGCGTTGGTCGAGACCTTGCCGACCTCCATGGCGCGGAGGAGGTGCTCGGCGCGGGTCTCGATGAGGGGACGGTCGTTGAGCCCGGCGAGGGCCTTGTCATTCTGCGCGATGACCCAGCGGCGCCGGGTTTCCCCCTCCTTGAGCTTGACGATCTCCGCGATGACCTGCCGCCAGGTGCGCGTGGCGGCCTGGGGGTCCGCCGCCATCATGTAGGCGCGGGCCATCTGGAGGTTCACGAAGGGGACGGAGTGGGCCTCGTTGCGGGCGTGAACCAGTCGGCGGGCGGACGCGCGGTCTTTCGTGCCCAGGGACTCCTGCCGGCCGGATTCGCCATCGTGGCACCAGAACATCCGCCCGCGTCGGAACAGTCGAAATCGCTGCTTCATAATCGTGTCGATTACGAAGCGTGAACCGAGCGGAAGCCCTCGCGGGAGCCAGCCGTCAGCGGGTTAAGTCCGGTTAAGCCGGAGGCCTGTGGGACAGGCCGGTTTGCTGACGTTTTTGCTGACAGTTAACGGTATTTTGAACCGTTTCACCAACCGAACCGCTGAAAAACCCAGCAAATTCGACTGGAGGCGAGGGTCGGAATCGAACCGACGAATGGGGCTTTTGCAGAGCCCTGCCTTACCACTTGGCTACCCCGCCAGAAACGTGCCGCGAACTAAAGGAGATGCCGCCCCACGCCGCAAGCGGAATTCCCCAAGATCCCAACCATCCAGTCCGTCCTCCGTGGTTCCCTCATCCTCGCCGGCCTCACTCCCCATCCCAAGGGCCAGATCCCACCCTACCACCGGCACCCGATAGCCCCCGCCCAATCCGATCCGGCTTCGCCGCCACCCGATGCCAGCCGCCCACACCAGCCGGATTGGGGCCAGGTCGAATGGGCTTCCCCGGCACACCACAGCGCACCATCCGAACGGCTGCCGGCTTGCCCGGACAGCCGGCGAACGTAGCGTCGGCCCCGTGCCCGCCGTCGTCGCCAACGGAACCCCGTCCGAATTCCACACACCCTGCAGCCTGGAGGCCTTCCTCCGCCAACTCGGTCTCCCGCCGCGATCCGTAGTGGTCGAACTCAACGGCGAAGCGGTCTCCCCGTCGGAGTTCGAATCCCGGCTCCTGTCCGAAGGTGACCGCCTTGAGATCGTCCGCATCGTCGCCGGCGGCTGAGAGCCGGCTGCGGCTCACCGATCGCCTTATCGACCGGCATGCCAGGCCGGGTCGGAATACGGGCGATCCCGCAGGATCCGCCATCGGTCGAAGGGCAGTGGGGCAGCGGCCGGCATTGCCTCCCAGGCCGTCAGAAGCGCCTCACGGATCCGCGCCGGATCGAGCCCGGTGTTGACGACGAACGACCGGTGCGTCCGCCCGTTCCGGTAGTCGGGCACGGCCGAGGGCATCCGCAGGTACCGTTCCATCCGGTCGAGATCCAGGTCGCACAGGAAGCTGCCGTGGAAGAGCAGCGCCGAGCGGCGGCGACGTTGGGCGTTGCCGGAAATCTTCCGCCCGTTCCACGCCAGGTCGGTATGGCCCCGAACCGCCACCTCCCCGTCCAGCAAGGGGGCCATGGCCGCACGCTGCCGCTGCATCACCCATGCGTTGGTGGAAGCAATCGTCGCCAGCGGCCCGTCGGCATCCCATGGCAACACCACGCCGTAGTTGAGGCACCCGGGCCCCTGCAGGACCGTTCCCCCACCGGTGCACCGTCGGTAGACCGGCACGCCATCCCGCCGACACGCCGCCTCGTCGACCTCCCGCCCCACCCGCTGGCCATACCCCACCACCACCCACCACGCCGGGGACTCCCAGAACCAGATCACTGGAACATCATTATCGTTATCGCACGCATCCAGGAGAGCCTCTTCCCAGGCGAGGACGGACATGGGGTCGGAGTCCGGGAGGGTGATGAGTGAGACCGGTGAAGATTGCATGCGTCGCGGGCCAAAGGCGGGCGTACACTTGCGTCCCGGCCGTTTGACGCAAATCGTAAAGCCCGGGCGGGTGGATCTCCGATCGAGTGGAATCCGGCGTCCGACTGCCCTGTCCCACAACCCGATCATGTCCCTCCCGAGTCTGGAAACCGCCAAAGTCCCCACCGGCAAGCACAACGGCACCAGCCGTGTGCTCCCCCCTCCCCTGCGTTATTCGGACTCGCTGGAGGACATCCTGGAACTGGTGCTTCAGGGCCGGTCGCCGGAGGAGGCGCGGCTGCTGGTGGCCGACATGATCACCGGGTTGCGCAAGAACGGGCATCCGGTTCCCGACGTCACCAGTACGCCGTACATCAACACCATCCCGGTGGAGGAGCAGCCCGAGTACCCGGGCGACTTGGCGATGGAGCGCCTGATCAAGGCACACATCCGGTGGAACGCGATGGCGATGGTGGTCCGTTCGAACCTCGACGAGCGGGGCATCGCGGTGGGGGGGCACATCTCAACGTTCGCCTCCTTGGCGACGCTCTACGAAGTGGGCTTCAACCACTTCTTCCGCGGGGGCAACCGGGGGGTGGCGGACATGGTGTACTTCCAGGGCCATGCCTCGCCGGGCAACTATGCGCGGTCCTTCCTCGAGTACCGGCTCGACGAGAGCCATCTGGAGAACTTCCGCCAGGAGCTGCGGTCGACCCCGGGCCTTTCGAGCTATCCGCATCCCTACCTGATGCCCGAGTACTGGCAGTTCCCCACGGTGTCGATGGGGCTCGGGCCGATCCACTCGATCTACCAGGCGCGGTTCAACCGGTATCTGCAGGACCGTGGGCTGCTGAATGTCACCCGGGAGGATGAGCCCCGGGTATGGTGTTTCATCGGGGATGGCGAGACGGACGAGCCGGAGACGCTGGGCCATCTCAACGTGGCCGGCCGGGAGGGACTGGACAATCTGGTCTGGGTGGTGAACTGCAACCTGCAGCGGCTGGACGGGCCGGTGCGGGGCAATGGCAAGATTATCCAGGAACTCGAGGGGGTTTTCCGGGGCGCCGGCTGGAACGTCATCAAGGTGATCTGGGGATCGGACTGGGACGACCTGCTGGCGCGGGACACGACCGGCCTCCTGATGAAGCGGATGGACGAGGTGATCGACGGCGAATACCAGAAGTACGTCGTCGAGCACGGGTCCTACATCCGGAAGCATTTCTTCGGGAAATATCCGGAGCTGTTGCCGCTGATCCAGCACCTGACCGACGACCAACTGAAGCGCCTGATGCGTGGCGGGCATGATCCGAAGAAGGTCTACGCCGCCTACCACCGGGCGACGATTGGCCGCAACGGGCGTCCGACCGTGATTCTGGCAAAGACGGTGAAGGGCTACGGCCTGGGCGATGCGGGAGAGGGCCGCAACCCGTCGCATCAGCAGAAAAAGCTTGGAGAAAAGGATCTCCGGCATTTCGCCAAGCGATTCAGCGTGCCGCTGCCCGACGAGGCGGTCACCGAGATGCCGTTCTTCCGACCCCCGCCGGACAGCGCGGAGATCCGGTACCTGAAGGAGCGGCGCGAAGCGCTCGGGGGGTACCTGCCGGCCCGGCGCACGGGGGTCGCCCCGCTGGAGACGCCGACGCACGACCGGTTCACGAACATCGTCCGGGCCACCGCGTTGCGGAAGGCGTCGACCACCAAAGCCTATACCATTCTGCTCAGCGCCCTGCTCCGCGACCCGGCGATCGGGCGGCACATCGTGCCGATCGTGCCCGACGAGGCGCGGACCTTCGGTATGGAGGGGCTGTTCAGCCAGATCGGCATCTACAGCTCCAAGGGCCAGCTCTACAACCCGGTCGACAAGTCGGAGGCGATGCCCTACATCGAATCGAAGACCGGTCAACTGCTCGAGGAGGGGATCAACGAGGCGGGGTCGATGGCGGATTTCGTGGCCTCCGGCACCTCGTACAGCACGATCGGGGTACCGACGATCCCGTTCTATATCTACTACTCGATGTTCGGATTCCAGCGGGTGGGCGACCAGATCTGGTTGGCCGGTGACTCCCGCTGCCGGGGCTTCCTCCTGGGGGCCACGTCGGGACGGACGACCCTCAACGGGGAGGGTCTGCAGCATCAGGACGGCCACAGCCACCTGATTGCCACCGGCGTTCCCAACCTGCTCGCCTACGAGCCCGCATGGGGTTACGAGCTGGCGGTCATCCTGTGCGACGGGCTGCGTCGGATGTACCGCGACGGGGAGGACGTCTTCTACTACGTCTCGCTGCACAACGAGGACTACGAGCACCCGGCGATGCCGGAGCGGCCCGGACTGGCGGAGGAGATCCTGCGCGGTCTCTACCGATTCCGCGAGGGCGACGCCGGGACGGGACTGAAGAAGGCGCAACTGATCGGCAGCGGCGCGCTGCTGGTGCAGGCGCTCAAGGCGCAGGAGTTGCTGGTCCGCTACGGGGTCAGTGCCGATGTGTGGAGTGCCACCAGCCTCAAGCGGCTGCGCACCGAGGCCCTGGCGGCCCGACGCTGGAACATGCTACATCCCGACGAGACCCCGCGCCGTAGCCACCTGGAGGAACAGGTCGAAGGCCAGCCGGGTCCCTGGATCGCGGTGAGCGACAACCTGAAGCTGGTGGCCGACCAGATCGCACCATGGATTCCGGGTGGACTGACCACGCTCGGGACCGACGGATTCGGCCGCAGCGAATCGCGTCCCGCCCTCCGGCGGTTCTTCGAGGTCGACGCCGAATGCATCGTCGTCGCCACGCTCCACGCCCTGTCGACCCGCGGCGAGATTCCGTCGGCAACCGTCCGCCAGGCGATGACCGACCTCGGGGTGGATCCGGACAAGGCGCACGCGGTCTGCGTCTGAACCGGGCGGAAAAAAAGCCCGAATTCGCGGTTGCGCCCGGGGTTGATCTCGATTAACTACCCGGTGTCTAAGGTCTGTCTGCGCCCGGTAGTGGCAGTCTCTTTTGCCCGCGCAGCTTCCCCAAGTCTCCGTTTTCCCGCGACCCCATGGAGTGGTCGCCTTCGGGTTCAGCCCTTTCAGACGCACAAACGCTGTATGAACAATGAGAACCGCACCGGGAATCCGGGTGCATCTCCCTCGCCTTCGCCCCAACGCGGATTTTCGGACAGCTCCGGAAGCCAGTCCGCGAATTCCGGTCACTCACCCCGCGCCGAAGGTTCCGGCGGCGAGTCCAACCCCTCGGGCGGCGGCGGCAATCGTCCTCCCAGCGGTGGGGGTGGCGGCGGCGGTGGCGGGCGTCATTTCCGGCCTCGTCACCATCGCGGTCCCCGGCACGACAACCGGGGACGGGGCGGCGGACAGGGATCGGGACAGGGTCCCAACCAAGGCGGACAGGGCGGCGGCGGGCGCCCCGGCAACCGGATGCCCGACCAACCCCTGATGGAGGGTGGAGAACCGGTCCTGCACGACGGCTATCTCGAGATCTCCGAAAAGGGGTTCGGTTTCCTGCGCTCCCCGCGGGCCCATTTCGCGCCCAAGCCCACGGACGTCTTTCTGACGCCGGACTCGATCAAGCGGATGGCCCTTCGTGAGGGGTGCCACGTGAAGTGCACGGTGAACCCGCCGCATCGCGGGAGCAGCCCGCAGATGCGCGAGGTGCTGGAAGTCAACGGTAAGCCGTACCAGGAATACCTCCACGCGCTGCGGTTCGAGAACCTCACCACCATCGACCCGATCGAGAAGTTCAACCTCGAGACCACCCCGGAGATTCTTGAGACCCGGATCATCGACCTGGTGACGCCCATCGGGAAAGGCACCCGCGGGCTGATTGTCGCGCCGCCCCGCACGGGCAAGACGACGATCCTGAAGCAGATCTGCAACGCCATCACGACGAACCATCCGGAAGTACACGTGATGGTCCTGCTGATCGACGAACGGCCCGAGGAGGTCACCGACTTCCAGCGTTCGGTGCAGGCGGAGGTGGTGGCCAGCTCGAACGACCAGGACCTCGAGACCCATGTCCGGCTGAGCCGCTTCATGATCGAGCGATCCCGCCGGATGGTCGAGTCGGGCAAGGACGTCTTCGTGCTGCTGGACTCCATCACCCGCGTGGCGCGGGCGTACAACAGCGTGCATGGCGGTTCGGGTCGGACGATGACCGGCGGCGTCGACGCGCGCGCGCTGGAGATTCCCCGGAAGATGTTCGCCTCGGCCCGCAAGGTCGAGGAGGGCGGTTCGCTGACCATCCTCGCCACGGCCCTGGTCGACACCGGATCCCGGATGGACGAGCTGATCTTCCAGGAGTTCAAGGGCACCGGGAACATGGAGCTGATCCTCGACCGAAAGCTGTCCGAGCGGCGCCTGTATCCGGCGATCGACATCCCGAAGTCCGGCACGCGGAAGGAGGAGAAGCTCTTCCCCGCGCGGCACATCGATGCGATCCGCAAGCTGCGTCGGATGATGACCGACCTGCAGCCGGTGGAGGCGATGGAGACGCTGATCGCGGCGCTGAAGAAGCATCGGACCAACGAGGAACTGCTGGCCAAGCTCTCGGGCTGAAGGCCCGTCCGGAAGCCCCGTCTACGGTTGTCCGGAGCAGGCGCCGCGCAGCAGGAACTCGACGTAGGGAAGATCGTCGGCGGTGGTCACCTTGGGATTCGGGGCGGCGTCCGGGACCAGTTCGACCTCCTGGCCGATCCATCCACAGGCCGCGGTGTCGTCGGTGACCACAGCGCCCTGACGGCGCACCGCGGCGAGGGCCCGACGGATCACGTCGACCCGGAAGCACTGGGGGGTCTGGACCGTCCACAGCCGGCTGCGGTCGGGATGACCGCTAATGTGGAGGCCATCGGCACTCTCCTTGATCGTGTCCACGGACGGTCGGGCGGCGACACTGGCGCCCGTTCGTCGGGCTGCCTCGAGGCACCGGTCGAACAGGCCGGGCGGGGTGCAGGGACGGGCGCCGTCCTGGATGGCCACCAAACCCTGCGGGTCGGCCAACGACTCCACGCCGTTCCAGACGGAATCCTGACGTTCGGCGCCGCCGGGGACCGTCCGCCAAGGCTTGGTGAGGTCGGGAAGCAGGGTCCGGGCGAGGTCGGCAAATGCGGCCTGATGGCCTTCCCGGACGACGAGGACGACCTCGTCGATCGCGGGGCTGGCGTCGGCTGCCCGCCAGGTGTGGGCCACGACCGGCAGGCCGGCCACCTCGAGGAACAACTTGTCGATGCCGGGCCCCATGCGGGTCCCCCGCCCGGCGGCGACGATCACGGCGGAGTTCATGTGGGATGAGGCCGGAGTGGTCCGGGGAAAACGGGAACGGGCGCAGGAGAAACCCCTGCGCCCGCCGTGGAAAACAACCCGGCTGCGGCGGGTTACTTCTGGGCGCCGGCATCGGCCGGGGCATTGGCATTCAGCTGCTTGAGGACGCCTTCGGTCAGGTCCTCCGAGGATCCGAGGAGGCTCGTGTAGAGCACCATGGGGGTCTGGTTGACCGACTCCGCGGCGGTGTCGAAGACGATGGTGTAGCCGGCGGCCTTGGATTTCTCCTCCACCACGCCGCGGATGTCCCGCAGGACGCTCTCGCGCATGCGTTTCTGCTGCTCGACGATCGCCTGGCGGGAATTGTTGTCGAATGTCCGGATGCTGTTCTCGATCTCGCGCAGCTCGCCCTGCTTCTTCTGGGCATCCTGCTGGCGCTTGTCGCGTTCCCCCTGGGCGATCGCGGGATCATTGACCCCCTCGACGACCTTCTGGAATTCCTCGTTCGCCTTCTTGTAATCCTCGAGCATGCCGGCACGGGCCTTCTCGAAGTCCGCCGCGCGCTCCTTCAGCTGGGCGTCCGCCTGCTTGGTACGCCAGTAACCGTCAAAGACCTTCTTGAGGTCGACGACGGCCATCTTGGTCTGGGCCTGGGCGGAGACGGCCAGCAACACGGACGAAGCCAACGCCAGCCAGACGGTTCTCAGGGTGCTTTTCATGCAGTTTTCTCGGTCAGTTTCTCAGAAATCACGGGTGTAGCCCACTCCAAACTGGAAGCGGCCGCTGCTGCCCAGGCGCGTGTCGCGGGTCAGCGGGATACCGTAGTCCAGTCGCAGCGGACCGATCGGCAGGTTGAGCCGGAGTCCCACCCCCACGTTGTCGTTGTAGAGGCGGGTCGTCTGCTGGACTCCGTTGCTGTCGATGAAGTCCTGGGGCGAGAACGAATAGGCGTCCGGATAGACCATGCCGATGTCATAGAACACGGCGAAGCGGAGACGTTCAATGATCGGCACGGAGTACTCGGCCGAACCGAACCAGTAGGTGCCGCCGCCGATGGGTTCGAGCGAGACCGGATCCCGGGGACCGATATCGCGGAAGCGGAAGCCGCGCAGCGAGTACAGGCCGCCGAGGTACCAGCGGTCGAAGAGCGGAACACGCCCGACCCGGCCGCGGTCCCCGTCGCCATAGGCCTCGACCACGCCGATGCGCCCGGCCAGCTCGAGGACGTGTCCGCCGAGGATGTCCTGCCAGATGCTGGTCTCCGAGGCCAGTCGGGCGGGATTCCAGTACTGGGCGGCGCGGAATTCGAGCCGGTAGTAGTCCGCCTCCCCGCCGAGGGGCCCGCCGGCGGCCTCCGGCACCAGTTCCAGGCGCTGGCCGCGAGTCGGCAGCTGGACGCTGTTCCGGGTGTCGTAGGCGAGCGACAACCCCACGCGGGAGACCAGCCGGTCGCCCTCCTCCTGCAGGACCACCGTGTTGGGATAGGTGGTCTTGTAGGCCTGGGAGAAGTCGATCCCGACGTTCTCCAGGGTGTAGCTGATCCCGGCGACGAAGTTCCAGGGCAGCTGCCGGGTCAGGCCCACGCGGAAGCCGGTCTGGGTCTGGTCGTAGTTGTCCGAGAAGAACTGGAGGTCGCGGTGGTAGACGTCGACGCTCAGGGCGAGGCGGCGGCCGAGGAACCACGGTTCCACGAACGAGAGGACATAGTCCTGTCGGCGGGTTCCCGCCTGGACCCGGAGGCGGGCCTTCTGTCCTCCGCCCGTGAAGTTGGGAAACTTGAAAAGGTCGAAATTCGCCTGGCTGACCTCGATGAAGCCGACGAGGGAATCGACCGAGCTGAACCCGGCGCCGAGGGCGATGTTGCCGGTGTTCTTCTCCTCGACGCTGATGACGAGGTTCTTGCGGTTGGCGACGTCGGTGTTCTCGGTCTGGGTGTCGACCTTCTCGAAATACTGCATCTGCTCGAGACGGTTCTTGCTCACCTTGACCCGGACCATGTCGAAGGTCTCCCCCGGGGTGATGGCCAGCTCCCGACGGATCACCTTGTCCTTGGTGCGGGTGTTGCCGCGGATGTCGACCCGTTCGACGTAGAACTTGTCCCCCTCGTTGACCCGGTACTCGAGGTCGAGGGCGCCCTGCTCGACGTTGGCGACCTTCTGGGGGATGGCCCGGGCGTCGATGTATCCGCGGGCCCCGTAGAAGTCCTCGATGGCCTCGACATCATTGCGCAGTTTCCCGGGGGTGAACACCTGTCCTGGGCCCGCCTGCAGGCCGACCCGGGTGCGGTCCCGCTCGATCGAGCGGAGGTTCTGGATGATCTCCTCCTGGGCGAAGAGCTCGTTGCCCTCGAAGCGGACATCGCCGACCCGGTACAGGGCGCCCTCGTCCACTTGGAACCGGAGCACCACCTCGTTGGTGTCCTGGTAGTCGAAGACCACGTCCTTGAGGTCGAAGTCGATGTATCCGCGCTCGGCGTAGAAATCGCGGAGCCGCTCCTTGTCCTCGGCGAACTGGTCGTCCTTGAGCTTTCCGCTGCCGGTGAGCCAGGAGAACATCCACCAGCGCCGGGTCTTGATCGCGCGCCGCAGCTTGCGCTGCTTGATCTCCTCGGCCCCCTCGAAGACAACGTCGTCGATCTTGGTCTTGGGCGACTCGACGATCTCGAACGTGACCGAGCCCCGGCCGAGGTTCTCGTTGATGCTGGGCTTGTACTCGACGCGGGTCTTCTGGAGGCCCGCCTTCTGGTACATCTTGAGGATCTCCTGGGCGTCGTTGAACAGCTTCCGTTCGTTCAACGGTTCCCCCACCTTGGAGCTGACCTTCTTGCGGAGCTTGCGGTTGCTGTACTTGTCGTTGCCCGAGAACCGGACCTCGGTGAGGAGGGGACGGCCCTGGACGATGTACGTCAGAGAGACCCCGGTCGCCGTCCGTTCCTCGGCGATCCGGACATCGTAGAAATACCCGGTCCCGAAGAGGTTCCGGACGTCGTCATCGGCCCCGACGCGGGAGAACGCCTCACCCTCCTTGAGTCGGATGTTGGCCCGGATCATCTCGTCGCTGACCGAGGCCGGGCCGACGTGGCGGATGGTGAGCTTTTCGATCCGCGGGGCCTCCTGGGCGATGAGGCCCATCTGGAGGCAGGCGACCAGCAGGGCGCAGAAGCGCACCCACCGTGTGGAAGAGGGCTTGGAGATACGGGCCGGCATGTGGCGCCAACGAGCGGCGGTCGGCGGATGAAACCCAAATCCCTCCCGCCGGTGCAACCCCCAATCTCGGTGGTCTGCCCCGATCACTCCGCCGGCTGGATCCTGGCCGCACTCTCGTACCGGGTGAATCCCTTGAGGAAGGTCAGCTCCACGTCACCCGTCGGCCCGTTGCGCTGCTTGGCAATCAGGAGGTTCACCCCCTCGCCGACGTTCTCGCCATCGGGCGGCGCCTCCCCCTCCTCGTCGCCGGACCGGCGGTAGAGGAGGCCGACCAGGTCGGCGTCCTGCTCGATGGCGCCGGACTCGCGGAGGTCGGAGAGGCGGGGCTTGCGGTTCTTCTCCTTCTCGAGCTCGCGGTTGAGCTGGCAGAGGACGATCACGGGGACCTTGAGTTCCTTGGCCAGCGCTTTCACGCCGTTGGAGATGTCGGCCACCTCCTGCTGACGGTTGTTGTCGGCCCGCTTCGAGGTGGAATGGAGGAGCTGGAGGTAGTCGATGACGAACAGCCGAACCTGGTGCTGCTGCCACATGCGCCGGGCGCGGGCACGGAGCTGGAGGATGGAGAGGCCCGGGGTGTCGTCGATCAGCAGCGGGGCCTTGGAGAGCTTGGCGGCGGCACCGGTCAGACGCTTGAAGTCGGCTTCCGCCATGAAGCCGTCCCGGATGGCGCGCCCGTTGACGCGTGCCAGCGAGCAGAGCATCCGCATCACCAGCGACTCGGCGGTCATCTCCAGGCTGAACACCCCGACCGGGAGCCGCTCGTTGACCGCGACGTGCTCGGCGATGTTCATCGCCAGCGAGGTCTTGCCCATGGAGGGACGCGCGGCGATGACCACCATCTCCCCCTCGTGCAGTCCGCTGGTCATCTTGTCGAGGTCCGGGAACCCGGTCCCGATCCCGGTCAGTCCACCCTGTCGCTGGTGGAAGTCCTGGATCATGTCGATCGCGCCCCGGACCAGGTCCTTCATGCCCCGGACCCCGCCCTCCTCGCGGTCCTCGCTGATCCGGAGGATGTCCCGTTCCACCTCGTCGAGCAGCCCGTCCACCTCGCCCTCATGCTCCTGGACCCGGGCGACGACCCCCGTGCAGGTCTGCATGACCCGTCGCAGGACGTGCTTCTCGCGGAGGATCTCGAGGTAGTAGCCGAGGTTCGCGGCGCTCGGCACGGCGTCGACGAGTCCCGTCAGGTAGGGCAGTCCGCCGACCGCCTCCAGCTGCTGGACGTCCTTCAGCCGCTGGCCGACGGTGATGAGGTCGATGGGCTGTTTCCGGTCGTACATCTCCACCAGCAGCTGGAAGAGCGTCTGGTGGCGGAGATCGTAGAACGTCTCGGCGCCCGACTTGAGCTTCTCGAGGCAGAGACCGACCCCTTCATTCGGGGCGAGGAGGATGCAGCCCAGGACCCCCTGCTCGGCCTCGATCGAATGGGGTGGCAGGCGGTCCACCCGGGAGAGGTCGACCGTGCGCGCCCGGGAGCGCTTCTTTTCCCGGAGGTCCACCCGGGGTGCCGGTTCCATTCCCATGTTTGCGTCCGCCATGTCCACACCCCAAGCCAAGCCGGATCCGGCGGCTGTGGCAAACACCGGTTGTCCGCATTCCGTTCACCGGCCGGCCGGGAAAGCACAAAGGCGCCCCCCGGGAATGGGAGGCGCCCTGTTCCATCCGGCGCGCGCGGGCCGGTTGGGGGGATGGCGTGAGGACCGGTCAGGCGGCCTCGTCCGACCGGCGGGCGGTCGACCGGGCGCTGCGCTTCTCGGTCTTGGGCGCCTCCGCGGCCGTCTCGGCGGCCGGTTCCGGGGCGGGGTTGGTACTCTTGATGACGATCTTCAGCTCCACGCGCACCTCGGGATGGAGGCGGAGCTCGATGGCGTGTTCCCCAAGGGAATGGAGGGGCTTCGCCAGGTGGATCTTCTTCTTGTCGAGGGCGACCTCGAGCTGGGTCTGCAGGGCGTCGGCGATGGTTCCCGCCGTGACGCTGCCGAACATCCGGCCGTCCTCACCGGTCTTTACGCCGATGGTGAGGGTGACCTTGCTCAGGCTGCGGCCGAGCTCGGACATGGAGCTCAGCTCGTGCTGTTCCCGCTCGGCGCGGCGCTGGCGGAGGGTTTCCAGCCGGCGCTTGTTCCCCTGGCTCAGGGGGATGGCGAGGCCTTCGGGGAACAGGAAGTTGCGGGCGTAGCCGGCCGCGACCTTGACCTGGTCGGTCTCGGCGCCGAGGCCGACCACGTTCTTGATGAGAATGACTTCAGTCTTTGCCATGGGAGAGGGGTTGGGTTGTGGGATCCGTCGGGGATCGGGGTATGGATTTCGAAAGGGGATCTCGGGGACCTTGGGGGGCCGGGTTCAGAACGGGACGTCGTCGTCGTCCGGCGGCGGGCCGTCGAGGTCCGGACCGGACGCTTGGGAAGGCTCCGGTCGCGACGGCGGCCGGGGGGTGGCGGGCCGGGGGGCCGGGGCGGGTCCACCGCCACCGGCTCCCTCCTGGCGTCCCCCGACGAACTGGAATCCCTCCAGCACCACGCGCAGCTTGCTGACCTTCTGGCCGGTGGTCTTGTCGTCCCACTGGTCCAGCTTCAGGCGCCCCTCCATGAACAGCGGGTTGCCCTTGCGGAGGTACTGGGCGATCAGCTCGGCCTGCTTTCCGAAGGCGTCGACGTCGATGAACGTGGTCTCCTCCCGCTGCTCACCGCCGTCGACGGTGTACCGTCGGTTCACGGCGAGTCCCAGCCGGGCGACGGCGGTGCCCTTGGGGGTGTACCGCAGTTCGGGGTCCCGGGTCAGGTTGCCCAGGAGGATGACCTTGTTGAAGCTGGCCACGGTAGGAGGGGGCCGGTTGGGGCCGGCTCAGGCCTGTGCAGCGGCCGTGGGGACGGCGATCTTGGGGGCCTCGGTGACGAGGACGCGGAACACCTGCTGCGAGCGGGCGAACCGGTCCTGCAGCTGGGCGAGGGCCGCGGGGCCCGCCTCGAAGACCACGTTGACATAATGGCCCGCCGTGTGCCGGCGGTCGGCCACCCGGGCGAAGGGCCGACGGTCCATCTTCTGGACCGCCTCCACCTTGCCACCGGCGGAGCCGATCTCCGCGGTCACCTCGTCCACGACCTCCTTCAGGCCCTCTTCCTGGCCTGCGAGGTTCAGAATCACCAATCCTTCGTATCGTTTCACTGATTGCCTTTCTTGGGGGCCGGCCCGGAGGCCGACCCGTTGAACCTGTTCATCGCCACCTGCACCCCCTCCTGCAACCAGCATTCCACCTGGTCGCAGGCCCGGAGGAGGCCGGTGGCGAACACCTCCTCCTCGGCGCTGGAAAACCTGCCAAGCACATACCCGGCAATGTCGCGTTCGGGCTGCTCCGGCCGGGCGATCCCGAGCCGGAGGCGCGGATACGCCGACGTCCCGAGATGCTGCTCGATCGAAGCCAGGCCCCGATGGCCCCCTGACCCGCCCCCCGGCCGCATCCGGATGCTGCCCAAGGGAAGGTCGGCATCGTCACTCACCACCAGCACGTGCCCGGGTTCCACCCGATGCCAGCGCGCCAGCGGGGCCACGGACCGCCCGCTCTCATTCATGTAGGTCTGGGGCTCAACCAGCACCACCCTGGTGGCACCGATCGACACACCCGACGTCTTCGCAAAGAACTTGCGGTCAAGGCTCCATCGGCCCGACCACCGGTCGGCAAGGGCCTCGACCAGGGCAAACCCGGCATTGTGCCGGGTGCCCGCGTATTCGGATCCCGGGTTTCCCAGCCCCACGACGAGTCGGACGCCGCTCATGGTGCCGGCCCGGGAAACACCCGGGGATTACTTCTTCCCGCCCTTCGCCTCGACCTTCTTCTCCTTGATCATCTCCGGCTGGGTCCCGGGGGCGGCCCCCTCGGCCGGAGCGGCCTCGGCGACGAGCGGCGCGGCGCAGGTGAACACGGGGATCTTCGCGTCACCCAGCAGCTCCACCCCCTCCGGGGCGGGAATCTCGCCGATGTGGATGGACTTCCCGACCTCGAGGGCGGAGACGTCGACCCGGATCTCCTCGGGAAGGTCCCTGGGGAGGGCGCGGACCTTCACCTTGAACAGCACGTGCTCGAGGGTACCCGCACCGACCTTCACGCCAACCGCCTCGCCGAAGGACTCGACCGGCACCTGAATGACCACCTTCTCGTCCGGCTTCACCTCGTGGAGATCGACATGGAGCACCTTGCCCGAGAGCGGGTGGTGCTGGACGTCCTGGACCAAGGCGAGCCGCTGCGGGCGCGCGTCGCCGGCGACCTCCAGGTCAACGAGGATGATCTCCGAGTGGGCCTGGTGGACGAGCTGGTCGAATGCCTTGGCATCCAGCTCGAGGTTCTGGGGGGGCACCGCCCGGCCGTAGATGTTGGCGGGGATGCGGCCGGAGGCCCGGAGATTCCGGGCGGCGCGGCGACGGGTCTGCGTCCGGCTGGACGCGGTCAGGGGCATTGATTTCATGTAAGTCGTATCTGCCGGCTCCGGCCTGCGCCGGAAGTCAGCCCTTCAACTCGAACAGGGACGTGACCGACGAATTGCTGTGAATCCGTTTGATCGCTTCCCCTAGGAGTCCTGCCACCGAGAGGGTCGTGATACGGACCCCCTCAATGGAAGGGCGCAGGACACTATCGGTGGTGATCAGCTCGTCAATCTCCGAATTCCGGAGGCGCTCGGTGCCGAGGTCGTTGAGGAGGGCGTGGGAGACGCAGGCGAACACCCGTTTGGCCCCCCGCATCCGGAGCAGGCTGGCGGCGCCGGTGAGGGTGCCGGCGGTCTCGGTCATGTCGTCCACCAGCAGCACGTTGCGCCCCTCAATGTCGCCGATGACCGAGATGGCCTCGGTCTCGGTCGGGCTGCGTCGGCGCTTGGCGACGATGGCCAGCTCGGCGCCAAGGGTCTGGGCGTAGGCGGCGGCCATCTTGAGTCCGCCCAGGTCCGGGCTGACGACCGCCAGGTTGTCGATCTGCTGGCGGCGGAGGTGGTCGAAGATCACCGGCGCAGCGTAGAGGTGGTCGACGGGGATGTCGAAGAACCCCTGAATCTGCTGGGCGTGGAGGTCCATGGTGAGGACCCGGTGGGCGCCGGCGGCGACGATCAGGTTGGCGACGAGCTTGGCGGTGATGGCGACGCGGGGCTGGTCCTTCCGGTCCTGGCGGGCGTAGCCGTAGAAGGGCAGCACCGCGGTGATCCGCGAGGCGCTGGCCCGCCGGAGCGCGTCGATCATGATGAACATCTCCATCAGGTGCTGGTTCGCCGGCGGGCTGGACGACTGCACGACGAAGACATCCTGTCCCCGGACGTTCTCCTCGATCTTCACGAAGGTCTCGCCATTGGGGAACGGCTTGACGGTGCTCCGGGCGAGAGGGATGCCGATGGAGGCGCAGATGGCCTCCGCGAGGGGCGGATTCGAGGTTCCGGCGAAGACTTTCACGATCAATGTGGGCGCGGTGGCGGTGGCGGTGGAGACCCGGTCAGGGGACCCGCCCTGAGGCTCGCCAACCGCCGGCAGCCGCCGCAAGGCATTTCCCCGCCCCGCAGATCGCGCCGGGCGGATGCGGACGGGTGAAACGTCCGCCCCGCCGGCCCTTACGCGGGCGGCCGGATCAGCGCGTGACGTAGTACTTCCGGGTGTACTCCTGGACCATCCGCCAGGTGCTGTACTCCGAGGCCAAGGTCGCCAGGGAGCGCCGGATCCGGGCCACCCATTGCCGGGGAATCCCGTTGTCGTCGCGGTTGAAGAACGTCGGGATCACCTCCTCGGTGAGCACCGAGAACAGGTTCTCGCTGTCCACCCGGTCCTGCTCGTCGACGTCGTCCGGGTGCGAGTCCGGTCCGATGGCGAACCCGTTGGTGCCGTCGAACCCCTCGCGCCACCAACCGTCGAGGATGCTCAGGTTGAGGCAGCCGTGCGGGGTGGTCTTCATGCCGCTGGTGCCGCTTGCCTCGAGGGGGCGGCGCGGGTTGTTCAGCCACACGTCGCATCCCGAGACCATCATCCGGCAGACATGGATGTCGTAGTTCTCGATGAACACGAGGTGCCCCTTGAGCTCGCTGTACTTGGACAGGTGGATGACCTTCTGGATGAAGGTCTTGCCGGCGTCGTCGCGGGGATGGGCCTTGCCGGCGAAAATGAACTGGACGGGCTGTTCCCGGTCCTTCACCAGACGGACCACGCTCTCGAAGCGGTCGAAGATCAGCGGGGCCCGCTTGTAGGTGGCAAAGCGGCGGGCGAAGCCGATCGTGAGCGCGTCGGGATTGAGGAAGGTGTCGAAGGCGATGAAATCGCCCTCGCTGATGTGGTGGCCCTGGAAGAGCAGCCGGCGCCGGGTGAACTCGACCAATTCGCGGCGGAGGCGGTAGCGGAGCGCCCAGAGTTCCTCGTCGGAAACCACCGACGCATCCGATGCGCGCTGCCAGAACTCGGCCGTGTTGGCATCCTCGATCCAGTGGGCCTCCCCGCGGTCCGGCATGAGTTCCCGGTGTCGGGCCTGCCAGAACCGCCGGGCCGGGCCCTTCATCCAGCCCACCAGATGGACCCCGTTGGTGACGTGGCCGATCGGCACCTGGTCGGCGCTCTTCACGCCGTAGAGGTCCATCCACATCTCCCGGCTGACGTGCCCGTGGAGCTCGCTCACGCCGTTCGCCGCCCGGCTGTAGCGGAGGGCGAGGACCGTCATGCAGAACGGCTCCGAGGTGTCGCCGGCCCGGACCCGGCCGAGGTCCATCAACTGGTTGTGGGTGAGGTGAAGCGAGGCCGCGCACTCGTGCATCGCATAGGCCACCAGGTCGCTGCTGAACCGGTCATGTCCCGCCTCGACCGGGGTGTGGGTGGTGAAGAGGCACTCCTTGGTGGTCAGGGCAGCGGCCTCGTCGAAGGTGCGCCCGGCGGCCAGCTTCTCGCGGATCAGTTCCAGGGTGAGGAACGCGGCATGGCCCTCGTTCATGTGGAACGTCCCCGGATGGATCCCCAACGCCCGCAGCAGCCGCACGCCGCCCACCCCGAGCAGGATCTCCTGCAGGATCCGCGTGGTGCTGTCCCCGCCATAGACCCGGAGGGTGAGGTCGCGGAAGTGCGCCTCGTTCTCGGGGCGGTTCGCGTCGATCAGGTACACCGGGATCCGCCCGATGTTCACCCGCCACACGTGGAAGGACACGGTGGTGTTCACCATCTTCACCGAGCAGACCAGGGGTTCCCCGCGGGAATCGAGGACCGGCTCGAGTGGGAGGTTCCGGGGATTCAGCTGCCGGTAGTACTCCGTCTGCCAGTTCTCATGGTTCACCGCCTGCATGAAGTAGCCCTCGCGGTAGAACAGGCTGATTCCGACGAACGGCAGGCCGAGGTCCGAGGCCGACTTGGCATGGTCCCCCGCCAGGGCCCCGAGGCCGCCGGCGGCGATCGGCAGGGTCTCGTGGAAGGCGAACTCGGCGCTGAAATAGGCCACCGGCCGGTCCTTCAGCTCGCCGGCATGCCCCGCCGCCCAAGTGTCGGTTGCTCCCAGATAGGCGTCGAAACGCTCCAGCACCTTCCGGGCCCGGGCCGCGAGCGCGGGCTCCTGCAGGCGCATCCGGAGCTCGTACTCCGAGACCTCCCGGAGCACCGCCACGGGGTTGTGGTAGAGATTCTGCCAGGCCCGTGGGGAGATGTCCCGGAAGACGTCCTGCGCCTCCTGGTCCCAACTCCACCAGAGGTTGTGGGCCAACCGGCTCAGGCCGGAGGTCAGTTCCTGGATTTCAACGGATGTCAGCGGGGTCGTAGCCATGGATCAGGGCGCCGCACGGGCAGGCCGGCGCGGCGCTAGAACTACCGGCCGACCGCCCCGAGGCAACGGTTTTCTCCTCCCCCCTCCCCCCACCCCCACCCCCAAACCGATTCCCATCAGATCAATCATCAAATCAGGATACGATGATTTGCGACTTGTCATCGCCTCGGGCGCCCGCGCAATCTCGGCACTGTGATCCGTTTCATCCGCGAGATTCACCGTGAGAACCGGGCCGTGGGGCGGCCGACGTTTTCCGCGGAGTTCTTTCCACCCAAGACGGCGGAGGGGGAGGCGCGGCTGTTTGCGGAGACGATCCCGGCGCTGCGCCGCCTGCCGCTGGACTACTGCTCGGTGACCTACGGGGCGGGCGGATCCACGCGGGAGAAGACGCTGGAGCTGGTGGAGCGGATCCAGCGGGAGCACGACTGGACGACGCTGATGCACCTGACGTGTGTCGGGGCGACCCGGGAGGAGGTGGCCGGGGTGGTGGAGGAGGCGCGTCGGCGCGGGGTGCTCAACGTGCTGGCCCTGCGGGGCGACCCGCCCCCGGGCTCGGGGGAGTTCCGTCCCGCCGCGGGAGGCTTCACGTATTCGCAGGAACTGGTGACGTACCTGAAGTCGCTCGACGCCTTCTCGATCGGCACGGCGGGGTTCCCCGAGGGGCACATCGCCCAGACGGCCGGCCGGGTGGTGGACTGGGGGTTCCTGGCCGAGAAGATCCGGGCCGGGGCGGACTTCGTGGTGACGCAGCTGTTCTTCGACAACGCCGACTACTTCGCCTTCCGGGATCACCTCGAGGGGAAGCTCGGGATCACGGTTCCGTTGATCGCGGGCCTGCTGCCGGTGCAGAGCCGGTCGCAGACCCGGCGTTTCGTGGAACTCTGCGGGGCCACCCTGCCCCGACGGCTGGCGGATCGGCTCGACGCGCTGGGCGACGACGACCCGGCGGTGGCGGAGTTTGGCATCGAGTACTGTGCGGCCCAGATCGACGAACTCCTGCGCCAGGGTGCGCCCGGGGTCCACTTCTACACGCTGAACAAGGCGCACTCGACCGGCGAGATTCTGCGCCGCCTGGGGCGGGCCTGAGAGCCTCGCGGTCGCCGAGCCTGACCGTTCGGTCACCCGTGGCGGACCGGCAGGACGACGCTGAAGGCCGTGCCGACGCCCGGTCGGGAGCGGACGCGGATCTCGCCGTGATGGGCTTCGATGACCCGACGGACGATGGCCATGCCGAGGCCGGTGCCACGGGGCTTGGTGGAGCTGAGCAGCGAGGAGAAGACCCGGCGGCGCTGATCCTCGGTCATCCCGACGCCGGTGTCGCGGAACCGGACCACCACGCGGTCGGCGCCCCGGGGCCCGGCGGCGAGCGGGGCCCGGCGGGAATGGATGATGAGGCGTCCGCCGGACGGCATGGCCTCGATCGCATTGAGGGCGAGGTTGAGGAAGGCCTGTTCGAGCTGGGTGGGGTCGCCAGGCACGCGGGGGAGCCCCGGGTCGAGCCGGGCCACCAGCTGGACCCCCTGGCTGCGCAGCCGGGCCCGCAGCAGCAGGCCCATGTCGTCGAGCAGCCGGTTCAGGTCCAGTTCCACCACCGAGGGTTCCGAGGTCCGGGCGTAGTCCAGCATCCGGTCCACGATCCGGTTCAGGTGATCCATCTTCTCGCCCATGATCCGGACGTCCTTCTGACGCGGGTCGCCCTCGGGGAAATGGAGGTCGAGCGAATGGTGGAGCATCTTCATCACGGTGAGGGGATTCCGCACCTCGTGGGCCAGCTCGGCCGCCAGCAGCCCCAGCACGGCCAGCCGCTCGCTGCTGCGCAGCTCCTCCTCGAGCGACAGCAGCCGCTCGTACAGCCGTGCCTTCTCCAGGGCGAGCGCGGACAGCTCGGCATAGGCGCCGAGGGTGCGGACCTCCTCGTCGGCGAAGAGATGGGGTTCCCCCGAGTAGACGTTGAGGGTGCCGATCGCCCGTCCGTTGAAGACCAGCGGCACCGAGAGCAGCGAGACCAGCCCCTCGCGGCGGGCGATGTCGACGTGATGATACCGGCCCGAAGCCTGCACGTTCTCGACCTGGAGCGGTTTGCGTCGGCGCACGACGATTCCCAGGAGGCTCTCGGCCACCGGCAGGGAGGGTTTCCGCTGGTAGGCGGGACCCGCCCCGTAGTGGGCCCGGAGCTCCAGCCGCTCCCCGGAATCGTCGAGCATCAGCAGGGAGCACATCCGGGCGCCCATCAGCGCGTGGGCCTCCCGGGTGATGGCCTGGAGGGCGTCGTCGAGGCTGGTGGTGGAGTTGATGTTCTGCGAGACGCGGACCAGCGACTCGAGCAGGCGGGCCCGTTGCCGTGCGGCCTCGTAGACCCAGCTGTTGGCGATGGCCGACGCGGCCAGGGCGGCGATGTCCTCGAGCAGGGCGAGGTCCGCGTCGCTGAACGCCCCGGCCCGGTCGCTGTCGACGTTGAGCACGCCCCGCAACTCGCCGTGGACCAGGAGGGGGACGGCGAGTTCCGACCGGATCTCCGGCCGGAGCCCGACATAGCGGCGGTCGGCGCGGACGTCGTCGACCCGTGCGGATTTCCCGGTGCGGGCCACCCATCCGGTGATGCCTTCCCCGACGCGCAGGCGGATCTCGCTGGCGCCCTGGGGGAGGCCGTGTCCGGCGCCGATCTCGAGGAAGCCGGTGGTGGGGTTCACCAGGCAGACGGATCCGGAGCTGGCGCCGAGGACGCGGACGGTTTCGCCGACGATGAGCTGGAGCGACTCGCGGGGTTCGAGGGTGGAGTGGAGGACCCGGCTGACCCGCGCGAGGGTCTCGAGGCGGGCCAGGCGAGACGGCAGTTCGCCGGGGTCGGTGTTCATCGCATGCGGGACATGAGGAGGGTGCCGGTGGCGCCGAAGACCAGGTTGGGGAGCCATCCGGCCATCGCCGGCGGCACCGCGCCGCTCTGCCCGAGGGCGAAGCCGAAGCGCTGGAGGACGAAGTAGCAGAAGGCGATCAGGATGCTCCCGGCCACCCCGTAGAAGACGTTGCGACGTCCGCCGGCGCCGCCGAAGGGGACCGCGATCAGCACCACCACGAGGCAGGTCCACGGCGCAGCCAGCCGCGCATGGTACTGGGTGTCCAGCCAGGCGCGCAGCGCCGGCTCGACCCGGGTCCGGGGATGCAGGTGGTAGTAGTCCCGGATCTCCTCCATCGTCAGCTGGGGCCGGCGCAGGGCGCGACCGCGGTTGAGCCCGGTGATCCGGATCTCGCTCCGGAGCATCGCCGGGGGCTCGGTCAACTCGGGCACCACGAGGCTCGGCGCCGCGCGGCGCATCGGGTCGCCATCGTGGCTGTCCCGGTACAGGAAATCCTCCACGCCCCCGAACACCCATCCCCCGTTGCTCCACCCGCCCGTGTCGGCCATCAGCAGCCGCTGCGCGTCCGGGGCCACCGCCAGGTCCACCTCGACCCGGTGCAGCACGCCGCCGGCCGGGTCGAACGCCGCCGCCCGCCAGCGGCCGCCGTCGACCGGCCCCTCCGCCACGAGGTTCGTCCGCCAGGTGACGCGGGTCTCGACCAGGATGTTGGTGAGGACGATGGTGTTGGTGGCCGGAGGCGGGTTGGTCACGACCAGTTCGTTGGTGACGAGCATCAGGACCGGCACCACCCAGTCCCTGCCTCCCCAGCGGAGCACCCCGTCGGGAAGGGTCGACAGGAGGGGAAACTCCGGGCCGGGCACGCTGCGGTTCACCTCGTCGGCCGGATCACCCCGTGGGCGGATCCACTCGACCGCTCCGGATGCCCGCCAGGCGCCGTTGGTCCAGCGGAGGGTTGCGGCCCGGAACCCGCGGGTGGCCGTCGGATCGAGAGGGAGCCGGATGCGGGGGGTCGACATGGCGGACGACGGCAGGTGGAAGGCCCCGAGGCTCCACGCGTGCCGGTCGGTCCGGTTGAGGAAGTTGACGTTGCGGACCCAGAGCTGGTTCTCGGCGGCCGACGGGTCGAGGCGGCGGTTGAGGAGCAGTTCCTGCCGGTCCCGGGCCGGTCCGGCCCAGTATTCGTTCACGGCGAACAGGGCGCCGGTGAATGCCAGCCCGACGACGAAATACGGCAGGCAGAGCCGGGCGAACCCCACCCCGGCCGAGCGGATCGCCGTCAGCTCGTTGTGCCGGGCGTGGTGGGTCAGGGCGTAGAGCAGCGCCAGCAGCAGCCCCACCGGGAGCACCGTCGCCAGCAGCTCCGGCATGCCGTACCAGTAGTACAGGAGCACGTCGGCCGCGCCCAGCTGGCGGCGTTGGAACCCCTCGAGCTCGCCCAGCAGGTCGAAGGCCACCCAGAAGATGAGGAACCCCCCGAGGCACGACCCCAGGGGGACCATCAGCTCCCGCAGCAGATAGCGGTCGAGCAAGCGCATCCGTCCCGCGGACGCTACGCAGGCGGCGGACCCCGCCAAAGCCGAAAGTCGACCCATCCCGGCGGAGAGTCCCCCATGACAACCGGCCGCGAGCGGCGGTAGGGTCCGGCGCATGCCGAAGCCGCTGCGCGTCCTCGTCTGGCTCCTGGTGGCCCTTGCCGGGGCGTGGTGCTACCTGGTGCTGGCCCGTCACCGGGGCGAGACCGTCAGTTCCGCCTACCTGGTGATCGCCGCCCTGTGCACCTACGCGATCGGGTACCGCTTCTACTCCAAGTGGCTGGCGGCCCGGGTGCTGGCGCTGGACGACCGGCGGGCCACGCCCTGCGAGGTGCATGAGGACGGGCGGGATTTCGTGAAGACGAACAAGTGGATCGTCTTCGGGCATCATTTCGCGGCCATCTCCGGGCCCGGCCCGCTGGTGGGCCCGGTGCTGGCCGCCCAGTTCGGCTACCTCCCGGGAACGCTCTGGATCCTCATCGGCGTCGTCCTGGGGGGCGCGGTGCAGGATTTCGTGATCCTGACCGCCTCGCTGCGGCGCAACGGCAAGTCGCTCGGCCAGATGGTCCGGGAGGAGATCAACGGGTTCGCCGGCGCCCTCGCCCTGACGGCGATCCTCGCCATCATGGTGATCCTGCTCGCGGTCCTCGCCCTGGTGGTGGTGAAGGCCCTGGCCGAAAGCCCCTGGGGCGTCTTCACGGTGGGGGCGACCATCCCGATCGCTCTGTTCATGGGCGGCTACCTCCGGTTCCTGCGTCCCGGACGCACCCTCGAGGCCTCGGTCATCGGGGTGGTCGGCCTCGCCCTCGCGGTCTGGGCCGGGCAACGGGTCCACGCCAGCCCCGACCTGGCGGCGGCCTTCACCCTGCGGGCCGAGCCGCTCGCCTGGGTCCTCATCGGCTACGGCCTCCTGGCCAGCGTGCTCCCGGTCTGGCTGCTCCTGGCCCCGCGCGACTACCTGAGCACCTTCATGAAGCTGGGAACGATCGTGGCCCTCGCCCTCGGCGTGGTCCTGGTCCTGCCCGGGCTCCGCATGCCCGCCATCACCCGGTTCGTCGACGGGTCGGGCCTCGTCGTGGCGGGGAAGCTGTTCCCGTTCTGCTTCATCACCATCGCCTGCGGGGCCATCAGCGGCTTCCACGCCCTGATCGCGAGCGGCATCACGCCGAAGATCCTGACCCGCGAGTCGTACGCCCGGCCGATCGGCTACGGGGCCATGCTGCTGGAGTCGCTGGTGGCGATCATGGCGCTGGTGGCCGCCTGCACCCTGGACCCCGGGGTGTACCTGGCGATGAACGTCAAGGGGGCGGGGCCCGACGCCGCGGCGGTGGCCGCCGACACGGTGGCCCGGGTCACGGCCGCCGGGTTCCCGCTGTCGCCCGACACCCTGCCCCGGCTGGCGGAACAGGTCGGCGAGACCACGCTGTACGGGCGGACCGGCGGGGCCGCCACGCTGGCGGTGGGCATGGCGGGGATCTTCAGCCAGGTCACCGGCGGACGCTGGCTCGACCTCTGGTACCACTTCGCCATCATGTTCGAGGCGCTGTTCATCCTGACCACGCTCGATGCCGGGACGCGGGTCGGACGGTATCTCCTGCAGGACGTCCTCGGCAGCTTCTGGTCCCCGCTGGGCGACACCCAGGCCCTGACGCCCAACCTCCTCGCCAGCGGGCTGATCGTGGCCGGCTGGGGATGGTTCCTGATCCAGGGCGTCCGCGACCCGCTCGGCGGCATCAACTCGCTCTGGCCGCTGTTCGGCATCGCCAACCAGCTCCTTGCCGCCATCGCCCTGGTCCTGGCGACGACCATCCTCCTCAAGATGGGCCTCGCCCGGGCGGGGGACGGGGCGGCCGGACGCCGGGCCCGCTGGGCGCTGATTCCCCTGCTGCCGCTCGCGTGGCTTCTCACGGTCACCTTCACCGCCGGCTGGCAGAAGATCCTCGACCCCTCGCCGCGCATCGGCTTCCTCGCCGCCGCCCGCCAGCTGGAAGCCGGCCGACCGGCGCTCGAGGCGGCGGTGGCGGACGCCGGGGCATCGGACGGGCCGGCGGTGGACGCCGCCCGGCGCGCGCTGGCGACCAACCGGGCGGTGGCCTTCAACCATCATCTCGACGCCGCCGTGACCGCCCTCTTCCTGCTCCTGGCGCTGGTGCTGGTGGGGACCGGGGTCCGGACCTGGTGGCGGCTCCTTCGCGGGCGCCAGCCGCCCACGCTGAGCGAGACCGACCCCGTGTGGCTGCCGCCGGCCGGCCCCGTGGCCCCGGCCGGCCTCCGGCCCGGCCTCGCCCACGCCCTGCCCTTCGCCCTGGCCCTGCTGCGCAACTGGTCCGGACAGGATGCGGTCGACCGCGAATCCAACCTGCTGGCCCGCTGCCCGCGGGGCGCGGCCGGGCGTGTGCTGATCGACGTGCCGTCGGTGCGTGCGGAAGCCGACCGGCTCCGTCTCGGCCAGGCCTACCGGGAGGCCGCCGAGCGCCGTTTCCACGGGGTGGCCCGCTGCTGCTAGGAGTTCACGGGATGCGCCTCGGACTCTACGGCGGCTCGTTCGATCCGGTGCACTGCGGCCACCTGCTGGTGGCGCGGGCGGCGCTGGAGGAACTGGCGCTCGACCGGCTCGACTTCCTGCCCGCCGCCCGGTCGCCCTACAAGCCGGCGGCGCCCCCCGCCGACCCGGCCGCGCGCCTGCGCTGGCTGCGCCTCGCGCTGGCGGGACAGGTCGACTGCCGGGTCGACGACCGCGAGATCCGGCGCGGGGCGCCGAGCTACACCATCGACACGGTCCGGGAGGTGGGGGCGGAGCATCCCGATGCCGAGCTCTTCTGGCTGGTCGGTGCCGACCAGCTGGCCGGACTGCCCGGGTGGCGGGAGTCGCGGGAACTGGCCCGTCGCATCTGCTTCGTGGTGGTACCGCGGCCGGGCGCCCCGCCGGGGATCGAGCCCGAGGGCTTCCGGTTCCTGCACCTCTCCGGCTGGCCGCTCGCCGTGTCCTCGTCGGAGATCCGCGCGCGGCTCGCCGCGGGACGATCCGTCGGGCACCTCGTGCCCCCGGCGGTGGCCGAGGCCCTCATCCGCGAGGGCGCGTACCGGGATCCCGCCCCGGAATTCCGTTGACCCACGGGATCGCGCCCGGTGTCGTGGTCCCCACCATGAACCGCCGCGATTTCCTCCTCACCTCGACAGCCGCCGGGGCCGTGGCCCTGACCGGGTGCGAATCCCCCAACGCCAATCCGAACGTCCTCGTCGGCCGGGACCGCCGATCGGTCTCGCGGGTGTTCGAGATGCGGATCTACCACCCGGCCCCCGGCAAGGCCGCGGCGCTCCACGCCCGTTTCCGGGACCACACGGTGAACCTGTTCCGGCGTCATGGCATGGAGAACGTCGGCTACTGGAACCCGGTCGACCCGGCCGACGAGCGCCTCTTCTATCTCCTCGGCTACCCGAGCCGGGAGGCGCGCGACGCGTCGTGGAAGGCGTTCATGGCCGACCCGGAATGGCAGGCGGCGTGGAAGGCGTCGGAGGTGGACGGCAAGCTGGTGGCACGGGTGGAGAGCACGTTCCACCAGCTGACCGACTACTCGCCGGCGCTCCGGACGGGCAACGTCTCGAAGGGCGGTGTGTTCGAGTTCCGGGCCTACACCACCCCTCCGGGCCGTCTCCCGAACCTCGACGCCCGGTTCCGCGACCACACGGTGGCGCTGTTCGCCAAGCACGGCATGAACAACTGGGGCTATTTCCACCGCCTCCCCGGCCAACCCGCGGCGGATGTCACCCTCGAGTACTTCCTCACCCACGCCTCCCGCGAGGCCGCCGCGGCGTCGTTCGCGGCGTTCCGTGAGGACCCCGACTGGATCGCGGCCCGCAAGGCGAGCGAGGCGCGCGCCGGCGGGTCGCTCACCGTGGACGGCGGGGTGAAGTCGCTGTTCCTCCGGCCGACCGACTACTCGGCGACCCGCTGATCCCCCGCGCCGTCCGCCGCGGCTTCGGGATGGGCCGGCTCCGCGGCCGCGGCCGCCCGGCCCGCGCGTTGCCACACGGCGACGAACATCCCGTTGCCGCCGGTGTCCTGCGGCCACCAGAGATGGCGGGCCGAGGGCGCGGCCTCCGGATGGAACGGGTCCGGCGTCGGCACCGGGGTGAAGTCCCCGTGGCCCGCCTCGAAACGGTCGGCCACCCCCCCGGTCTCCGCCCGGGTCAGCGTGCAGACCGCATAGACCAGCCGCCCCCCGGGACGCACCACCGCGGCCGCGCGCTCCAGCAACCGGCCTTGCACCTCGGCCAGTTCCGCCACGTCCTCCGGGGTGGTGGTCCAGCGGGCGTGCGGGTTCCGTCCCCAGGTGCCGATCCCGCTGCAGGGAGCGTCGACCAGCACCCCGTCGAAATCCCGCCGGGGTGGCGCGTCCGCGAGGGCGTCACCGGTCCGTGCCTGGTAGTTGAAGCATCGCGCCCGGGCCGCCCGCCGGCGCAGCCGGTCCAGCCGCCATTCCGCCCGGTCGGTCGCCACCACCAGCCCGCGCCCCTGCATCTGTTCGGCCAGATGCAGCGTCTTGCCCCCCTCGCCCGCACAGGCGTCCCACCAGACCTCGCCCGGCGCCGGGGCTGCCACCAGGCCCACCGCCTGGGAGGCGATGTCCTGGATCTCGAACCCGCCCTGATGGAAGGCCAGGTCCCGGAACAGGTCGGCCGTCCCGTCGTACCGGAGGGAGTCGGGCAACGGCCCCGGCTCGACGCTGCCTTCCCCGCCCAGGGCCGTGCGGACCGTCGATGCCATCCCGGGCCGGGCACGGAGCCAGAGGATGGGTTCGGACTGGAGGCTCCGCAGCCACGCCGGGGTGACCGGCAGGGCATCGGCCACCCACTCCGGCACCGCCAACGCGGCCAACGCCCCGTCGCCCACCCGGTGCGGATGCTTGGCAAACGTGTCCGACAGTCCCATCGCCTGGTCGAAACGGCTCTCGAGGACCAGGTCATGGTCGAGCCAGCCCTGCCAGCGGAAGTACGCGAACACCGCCCGGCTGATCCACCGGGCATCCGCCGGACGCAGATCCTCGCGCGCGGAAAGCGTCCGGCGGAGGAGACTGTCGGCCGGCAGCTCACGTCCGGACCGGGCCACCACCCGGGCGGCCACGGACCGGGGGTCGACCGGCTTCCGCGGCTTGGTCTCCGGTCGGGCCGGCCCCGGCCCCGCCCCCGGGGCCACCGACGGTCCGCCGGCCCGGGGACCGGGCCGGCCGTGGCGCGGCGGCGATTCGCGTCGACGCGGACGCGGACGCTGCTTGGCGGCCACGGCGGCCCAGAACGGGGTGGATCGGGGCGTCGGATCGGATTCCGGCGAGGGGTCGGGGCTCGGGGTCATGGCTTGGGGGAGGGCGACTTCGGGGTGAGATGGGCGAGGTGGACACGGGCCACATCGCCCATGTAGCCGCCGGCGTCGGCCCGGCGTGCGGCCTCCTCGGCATGGCGCCGTTCGGCGGCCGTGTCCCCGGTGGCGGCGTGATGGAGGGCAATGTACAGGTGGGCGTAGAACTCGCGTCCCCGCAGGGCCTCCGCGGTCGGTTCCCCCCCCCGGGCGGCCGCGAGGACGTCCGCGGGCGTCGCCGTGCCGGAGAACAGCGCGTGGATCTCCCGCATCGGCACCCGGGAATCGCCGACGAAGGGCATCAGCCCCTTCCGGGCCGCCTCCACCCCCTCCCCCGCCTCCCGGGCCCGGCAGAGGAAATGCCAGGCGGCATTCTCCACGTCGGCCGCATTGACCGTCTGGTGCAGCTCGAACTGGCGGCGGGCGTCGGCGAACCGGCCCACGTAGTAGAGGGCGATGCCCCGCTGCCAGTTCTGCGGACGGAGGGACTCGCCCAGCTCGTTGGCACGGTCGAAGTCCATCACCGCCTCCGGGACCCGGCCGGCCCGGAACCGGAGTGTCCCGCGCTCCTGATGGAGGAACGCCGAGCCCGGCTCCAGATCCAGCGCCCGCCCGAGGTCCTGTTCCGCCCCGTCGAGCATCCCCAGGAGGCTGCGCATCTGGGCCCGGAGGTTCCACAGGCGGGCATCCCCGGGATCCGCCCCGAGGGCGGCCGACACCTGCTCCACCGCGTTCGTCCGCCGCCCCTCCCGCCAGGAGGCCAGTGCGGCGTCGCGCAGGCGGTCGGCCTCGGGATCGGCCCGCACCCACAGGCTCAACAGCCCCAGCCACACGCCCAGCCAGCAACGTCCCATCCGGATCATCCCCACAAGCAACGCCGATCCCGCCCGCCCCGGCGAGCCCAATCACGACAGCCCCATCACGACAGCCCCATCACGGCGGGCGCCGGGCGGCAGCACTCGGGGCTTTGCAGCCGACACCGGATGTCATCGTATCGCCCCGTGCGACTCCCGCGTTCCGCCGCTGTCCTCGTCGTCCTCGCGGCGCTCGGGGTCCTGCCCGCCCTGCGGGCCGTCGACACCCCGGCAGTGCCGGATCCGGATCCGGCCCGATGGGACGCCGAGATCGGCGCGTTCGCCCGGGCGGATGCGGTCCCCGACCGCCCCATCGTGTTCGTCGGCAGCTCGAGCTTCCGGCTGTGGAAGACCCTGGCGGCGGACTTCCCCGGCCTCCCGGTGGTGAACCGGGGATTTGGCGGATCGCATCTCAGCGACCTGAACGTCTGGTTCGAACGCCTCGTGGTGCCCCTCCGCCCCTCGGTGGTCCTGGTGTACGAGGGCGACAACGACCTGGCGTCGGGGAAGAGTCCCGAACAGTTCCTGTCCGACGTCCGGACCTTCCGCGACCTGATGGCCCGGCACCTGCCCGGGGTGCCGGTCGGGTTCCTCGCCATCAAGCCCAGCCCCTCGCGGGAGCGCCTGCTTGCCGTCCAGGCCGAGGCCAACCGGCAACTCCGCCGCATCTGCGACGAGGAGGAGACCTTCCACTACCTCGACATTGCGACGCCGCTGCTCGACGCGTCGGGCAGGCCCGATCCGCTGTATTTCGGCCGCGACCGGCTGCACATGAACGCCAACGGCTACCGACGTTGGACGGAGGTGATCGGCGGCTGGCTGCGGACGCTTCCCGCGGCCGCCTCGGGACGGGTCACCTCGGCGGGTTCGGGGTCTCGTCCATGAAGCGGACCCGGAGCCGGGGTTTCTCCTCGGCGATGGGATTGAGCAGTTCCAGTTCCCGGACCGCCGGCTGGCCCCGGAGCCACACCGCCACCGAGAGGATGCCCGCCCCGGTGGCGGTGAGGAGGGCGGCGACGACGAGACGGCCGTTGCCCGCCACGAAGAGGGCGACCCACGCCGCCACCGCGAGGAGGATGAGGTCGGCGACCACGGCCGATGCCAGGGCCCAGCGGGGGAAGATGCCCTGGTCGTTGGCATCCGACGCCACCTCGAGGGGCGGGACGAGTTCCTCGCCGTCATTTCCCCGGAGCAGGAGTTGGACGCCATGGGGACCACCCTCCCTTGTGGAGGATGGCGGCGGCTCGAGGAGGCTTCCCAGCCCCCGACCTAAGGCCGGTTTCGACATCGGCCGGCGAGCTTTCGCCGCCGGAGGCAGCCGTTCAATGCCAAATCCGGGAGGCAACCGATCGGGCCTCCGAAGCGGCATGGCGCTGACGCTTCCCGCCGCAGTCCAGATTCAGGCGGCGGCGGTCGACAGAACTCAATTGCCGGCGCAGCCGGCGCGAAGCAGGTTCCTCCGATGACAAAAACGCTGACGGCGGTTCTTATCCGGGAGGACGAGGGGTTTGTTGCGTTGTGTCCTGAACTCGATGTGGCCAGCCAGGGCGACTCGGTGGAGGAGGCCAAAGCCAACCTTCGGGAGGCCGTGGAACTGTTTTTCGAGTGCGCCTCGGCGGAAGAGGTTCGAGACCGCCTTTCTTCGGAATCTTACGTCTCCCCCTTGGAGGTCAGCATTGCCTAAGAGCCTGTCCGGAAACTCCGAGGGGTCCTGTTTTCGCGGAAACGGCCCGG
>CAZGIK010000050.1:0-31970 GCA_964525755.1 uncultured Verrucomicrobiota bacterium | reverse complement strand
GCGCTGTGCCCTACCCCTGCGGGGTCCTGGCGGACCCCGTCGGACTCGCCCGCAGGCGCGGGCTCATCCCTCCACAGCCCGAGGGGCGCCGGGCGCGCTGGGGCGAGCCGGCGAGCCCGATCGGTCCCGCCAGGGGCCGACACCCTCCTCCCGTAGCTGCCGCCGATAGGCGGCCGGTCCGTGCGCTGTGCCCTACCCTGCGGGGTCCTGGCGGACCCCGCCGGACTCGCCCGCAGGCGCGGGCTCATCCCTCCACAGCCCGAGGGGCGCCGGGCGCGCTGGGGCGAGCCGGCGAGCCCGATCGGTCCCGCCAGGGGCCGACACCCGATGCCACCGCCCTACCCCTGCGGGGTCCTGGCGGACCCCGTCGGACTCGCCCGCAGACGCGGGCTCATCCCTCCACAGCCCGGGGGAACAAGATGCAGCCCGGATCGGCGGGTTCACCATCCGCCGCCACGTCCCCCCCCTTCCCCACAGGCCCGAGGGGCCGGCGGGAAATCCTCGCATTCGGCGGGTTCACCACCCGCCGCCACTTGGCGCGCTCGTGGCGGAAGCGGGAAACTCCACTGCCGGCTGGCAAGCGTTCGGCCCGTGCGGGTAGCGTCGCCGCGTGAGCGGCTCCCCGGAATTGCACCAGCGCCTGAAGGACCTGATGGTGGAAAGCCTCATGCTCCAGATCCCCGCGACCGACATCGGCGATGACACCGCCCTGTTCGGCCCGGACGGCCTCGGGTTGGACTCGGTCGATGCCCTCCAGCTGGTGGTGATGCTGGACAAGCACTTCGGCCTGAAGGTTCCCGACCCCGACACGGCCCGCGAGATCCTCCGCAGCGTCCGGACCATGGCCGAGGCCGTCGCGGCAAAGGATCGTCCCGCCTGAGAGCTGTCCGGAGCCCGGCTCAGTGGTTCAGCTGGAATTCCGCGCTGGTGAGCAGCGCCCAGGCCAGCTGGGAAATCCCCGGGTGACCCGGCCGGTCGGCCAGGTAGCGGAGCGCCTCGGCCTCCTCCTCGCGGTCCGGTGACCGGCCATGGATCGACCGGAAGAGTTCCCCCACCTGCGCCCGGGGATCCTCCATCGCCACCATCCGGTCCATCAGGTTGCCCGGACGCACCTCGAGCAGCGTGGCCACGAGGGGCGAGTTGGACAGGAACAGCGCCTGCTGCAGCGTGGCGTTGTACTCGGGCGCAAACAGGTCGGGGAACTCCCGGACAAACGCCCGTCGCACCTCGGACTCGGCCCGACCCGCAATCCGGCCCTCCGGATCCGGCCCGTTCCCGGTGGCCACCAGCAGGGACCGGTACAGCTGCTCGGCCGACAGCGGACGGGTGGCCGCCCGGGCGAAGGTGTCGGGATCCGTCCCCGTTACGGGCCGTCGGGCACCGAGCCAGCGGCGCCATCGGGACGGAACCTCCGCCCGTGAATCCAGCCCGTAGGCCCGGCTGAGCACCAGGGATCGCACCAGGCGCCGCACGTCATGGCCCGACGCGGCAAAGTCCGCCGCCAGCCAGTCGAGCAGCTCGGGATGGCTGGGCGGATGCTTCGAGTCCATGAGCTCCACCGGATGCACCAGCCCCCGGCCGAACACCAGCGCCCACACCCGGTTCACCATCGCCCGCGCGAGCAGGGGATTGTCCACCGTCACCGCATCGGCCAACGCCTCGCGCCGGGAGAAGATCGGCTCCGCCGGGCGGGCCGCCTTCTGTTTCTCTGCGGGTGGAGGCACGCGGTATCTCGACGGATCGTCGACCTGTTTCTCGCCCTCGGCGGGCCAGGGCTCCCCGATGGTCCGGCCGTTGAAGAGCACCATCCGGGCGGGTTGCGATTCCTTGTGGAGGTTGGCGAAGGTGACGAAGCCGCCGACGGCCGACTCGGCCACCCCGGGACCGGACTCGGTGTCGACGTTCCGGCTGCGGTTGAACGCCGCCACCAGTCCCCAGTAGTGGGCCTGCTTGATCTCGCGGGCCACCATGTGGTCGTGGCACTGGGCGCACTGCACCTGCACGCCGAAAACCAGCGGGGCCACCGCCTCGGCCATGGCCTGCGGATTGTCCTTCCGTTCCCACAGGAACCGCACCGCGCCGCGCCGCGCCGGCTCGGGCCGCGCCACCACCAGCTCGCGCACCACCGCATCCCACGGACGGTTCTCGCGGAAGACCGATTCCAGGTAGCCGAACCACTGCTGATCCTCCCGCTCCCGCTCCTCACGCGGTCCCGCCCGGCCCATCAGTACCACGTCGAACACCTCCCGGAGATGCCGCGCATGCTCCCCGCCTTCCAGCAACGCATCCACCAGGCGCTCCCGACGGTCCCGTCGGCGGTCCGACAGGAACGCGGTCGCCTCGGCCACGGACGGGATACGGCCCACGAGGTCGAGGTGGACCCGCCGGACGAACGCCGCGTCGTCCGCGGCGCGGGCCGGTCGGACGCCGTCGAGTTTCCACGCCCGGCCCAGGAAGCCGTCGACCGCCGCCGTGACCGGGATCCCGGAGGGCGGAACCCAGAGCGGCTCCCGGGGCGGCGCCGCCACCGATTCCTCCGCCTGCGGTCCGGCACCCGATTCCCCCCCGCCGCCCAGCCCGGCAATCCAGCGCCCGATCAACTCCGCCTCCCCATCGGACACCTGCCCCTTCGGCGGCATGTGCGGATCCGCGTCGGGCGTCAGGACGGTTTGCAGGAGGCTTTCCGACGGACGCCCGGGCACCACCGCCGGCCCGCGGTCGCCGCCCTGGAGCAGCGTGGCCGGCGAGCTGACATCGAGCCCGCTCTTGGTCTTTCCCGGACGGTGGCACTCGGCGCACTGCGCCTGCAGGACCGGTTCGACATGGGCGGTCCAGAAGGCGTCCGGATCCGCGGCCCGGGCCGGGGAACCTGTCGCAACGGCCACAAGGACGCCCAGGGCGACGGCGAAAGGTCCGGATCCGGGAACGGGGAGACGCACGACGCCCCAACGGCTACCGCGGCCGACCGGTCCGGGCAAGGATCGCCGGAGGCCATGCGGGGTCCGCCGGAGGTTGACACGGGCCGGTCCGGAGGCGTCCCCTCGCCGGCCGTGGAGGCTTCCCTACGTGAGTGGATGGATCGGACCGGGGTTCGTTTCGGAACCAGCGGCGCCCGGGGACTGGTGACGGAACTGACCGACCAGGTCGCGTACGCCTACACGCAGGGGTTCCTGCAGTACCTCGTGGCAATCGGCGAACTCACCGGGACCGGACAACCGGTCGCCATCGCCGGAGACCTCCGCCCGAGCACCGGACGGATCCTGTCCGCCGTGGCGGCGGGGATCACCGACCTGGGCCACCGGGTCGTGCATGCCGGACGGATTCCGTCGCCCGCCCTGGCGCTGCACGGGTTCACCGCGCGGATCCCGACGGTCATGGTCACCGGGAGCCACATCCCGGCCGACCGGAACGGCATCAAGTTCAACAAGCCGTCGGGCGAGGTGCTCAAGGCCGACGAGGCCGGCATCGCCGCCCAGATGGTGTCGATCCCCGGGGACCGGTTCAACCCGCGCGGGGATTTCGCCACGCCCCCGCCTCCCCTGCCCGCCGTCGACCCACAACCCCTGGAGGCGTACGTGCGGCGGTACACCGGGTTCTTCGGACCGGACTGCCTCGCCGGACTCCGTGTCGCCGTCTACGAGCACTCGGCGGTCGGCCGCGAGGTGATCCCGCGGATCCTGTCGGGCCTCGGCGCCTCGGTCACCCGCCTCGGCCGCTCGGAGGAGTTCGTGCCGGTCGACACCGAGGCGATCCGTCCGGAGGACGTGGCGCTGGCGCGGGAATGGGCGGCGGGAGGCGGGTTCGACACGATTGTCTCGGCCGATGGCGACAGTGACCGTCCGCTGATCAGCGATGAGGCGGGCCGATGGATCCGCGGTGACGTGGCCGGGATTCTCGCGGCCCGGCATCTCGGGGCCGACTCGGTGAGCACTCCGGTGAGCTGCAACACGGCGGTGGAGCAGTGCGGGGCGTTCGCCGAGGTGCGGCGCACGCGGATCGGGTCCCCGTACGTGGTCGCCTCGATGCTGGCGGCGTCGGCCGCGGGGCGACGGTGTGTGGTGGGCTACGAGGCCAACGGCGGGTTCCTCCTCGGTTCCGGCCTGCACCGCGACGGCCGGGTGCTGGCGGCGCTGCCCACGCGGGATGCGGTGCTGGTGGCGGTCTGCCTCCTGCGGGCGGCGCTCGATGCCGGGCGTCCGTTGTCCGGCCTCGTGGCCGGCCTGCCCCCGCGCTTCACCGCCAGCGTGCTGCTCAAACCCTGTCCGGCCGAACGCGCCGCGGAACTCCTCGCCCGCTACCCCGAGGAGGATCCCGAGACCGCCCGCCGCCGGTTCGCATCGGATTTCCCCGGCAACGGACCGGTGACCCACATCGACCGGACCGACGGTCTCCGGGTGACGCGGGCCGGTGGGGAGATCGTTCACCTGCGCCCCTCCGGGAATGCCCCGGAGTTCCGCTGCTACACCGAGGCCGGTTCCGAGGACCGGGCGGTGGCGCTGGCTGCGGAATGCCTCGAACGGCTGCGGACGATCTGATCCCACGCGACGGCGGGCGGGATGGAAGCCGGGCGGGAGAGGGGATTTCCGCGGGCCATGGGCCTGCGGCTCCCGCCCGACTCAGGCGCGATGCCGGTCCGAAGGACCGACCGGCCATCCCGGGCGAAGGTGCCCGGAAAATCGGTGCGGATCGGCCCCCTGCTCGGGAACCGTTGCGCGGCACTATCGGCCGCCGCCCCCTCTCAGGCCAGCGCAAACCGGCGCCCACGCTGCAGGACACCCGTTCGCGGATCGCCCAGCAGCACGTCGAGGGACTCCACCGGGTTGGACTTGTTGAACCGGTATCCCATCTGGTGGATGCGGCGGAGGAGGTCGGCCCGGTTGGCCGGGCCATGGGACAGGGCCAGGAGGATCGCCTCGCGCAGGTTCACCGTGCCCGGATCGACAACCCGCATGACCGGGGCCGACGCGGCAGCAACCGGCCGGACGGGGCGCACGGCCGGATCCGCCGAGGGAGGGGCGACCGGGACCGGTGCGGGGGCGTCGGAAGGGATCCGTCGCGGGCGTCCCGGCCGACGGGGAACGGGCCCCGGCACGGAGGCCAGCGCGTCGTCGATGGCCGCCATCCGGGCCAGGATGGCCGCCCTTTCCGCCACGAGGGCGGCATGGGCGGCGCGGTAGGACTCGATCAGGGGATCCGACACAGGTCTCTTGGGGGTACTCGACCCCGGATCGGGGCGCCAGAGGGAAATCGTCGCGTGCGGACGGGGCGCGGGTCGGGACTTGGCTGCCGACCGGGGCGTCGTAGGCTCACCCGGTGCTGACGGCGAGGAACTGGCGGGTGGAGGAGGTGGTGCACCTCCTGATGGTTTTCCTCGGCACGTTCGCCGCCGGCATCTTCACGTTCGGCATCGCCTCGGCGCTCCTCCGGGACGCCGGACGGGAGGTCCCGCCGATCGCCGGCCTGGTGGTGGCCAACCTCAGCCTGCAGCTCCCGGGCCTAGTCCTGCTCCATCTCTTCCTCCGCGCCCACGGACGCGGCTGGACCAGCGGCTTCGGATGCGCCTGGACCGGGACGGATCTCGTCCGCGCCGCCGGGGTGGCGGTGGGGGCGGTGGTGCTCGGGTATCCCCTGCAGGCCTTCGCCGCCCGGGTCCTCGAGTCCGTCGGCCATACCCCGCAGGCCCAATCGGCCGTGGAACTGCTGCGCAACGGTTCCTGGACGGACCGGACGATCATCGCCGGCTTCGCCCTGGTCTTCGCCCCGGTGGTCGAGGAGGGGCTGTTTCGCGGGGTGCTGTACCAATTCGGACGCGATCGCGGCCGGCCGCGGCTCGCGCTGGTGGGAACGTCGGTGCTCTTCGGACTGGCCCACGCCAACGCCGCGGCGTTCCTCCCGCTGGCACTCATCGGCGCCCTGCTGGGCCGCCTCTACGAACGCACCGGCAACCTGCTCGCCTGCATCCTCGCCCACGCCCTGTTCAACCTCGTCGGGTACAGCTTCGCCGTGAGCGGATTCGACCCGTTCCACAACGCCCCGGGCTGAGAGCTGTCCGGAAGGATCCAGCCGACACGACCGATCCGACTGAATCGTTCGGGCTCAGGGCTCGAGGAGCTGGCGCTGCCAGGGCAGGAGCCGATCCCACTCGCCCGGATCCTGCCGGCCCAGGGCGTAGAGGGTCGCCTTGGAGGCGATGATGGTCGGGTCGATCTGCAGTTCCTCCGCCCGGGCATCACGCCGCTTCCGGATCTCCTCCGCCACGTCGAGCTCCGACCGGGTCATCCGCCGGGTCCGGATCCGCACGTGACGGGGCCAGTCGGACTCGGGGACATCCAGCCCGCGCTCGATCGCCGCAATCAGGCCATGGCGCCGGCGGGACGTCAGGAAGGGGGGGATCTTGAGCCCGCGCGACGACTGCCGCTCCGCGGCGTCGATCGAGAGCTCGGCCAGGAGTTCATGGCGCAGGATGAAGAAGGGCGGCTTGTTGCTGCGGACCGCCTCCTGTTCCCGCCAGTGCCAGATCTCGCGCAGGATGGCGAGGCCGAGCTCCGAAAGCTTGTCGTGCCCCTTCGTGCGCCACACCGAATCCAGGTCCACACGGTCGGGCCGGGCGTTCTCGGAGATGACCCGGGCGCACGTCTGCCGATGCCATTCGAGCCGCTCCTTGGCAACCAGCTGGGCCCGGAGGTGCTCGGTCAATTCGTGCAGGTGGCGCACGTCGTTGAGCGCGTACTCCACCATCCGGTCGGTCAGGGGACGGCGCCCCCAGTTGGCCTTCTGCGCCCCCTTCTCGAGGGTGATCCCCAGGCACTTGGTGAGGATGTCGTTCAACCCGAACTTCGCCTCCCCCAGCAGGCGCGCAGCCCACATGGTGTCGAAGATCGAGTCGGGCTTGAAATGATGCCCCTGGAACAGCAGCCGGAGGTCGTAGTCCGCCGCATGGAAGATCAGCTCCCGCCGCTCACACGCCTCCCACAGGGGCTCCAGATGGATGTCGGCCAGGGGATCGATGAGCACCGCCTCCCCCGGGATCGCCACCTGCAACAGGCAGAGCTTCTCCGGATAGGCATGGAGACTGTCCGCCTCGGTGTCGAGGCCGACCCAGTCCGCGTCGCGGACGCGGGCGGCGAAGTCACGGAGGTCTGCGGTGTTGCTGATCAACGGCGCGACTCTGGAGAAACGCCCCGGCCGGAGTGAAGCGGGAATTTCATCGGACGGGCCGGCACACCGGGGAAAATGGCTGGCCGACATGGATTCGAACCATGACTAAGGGTTCCAAAGACCCCTGTGCTGCCATTACACCATCGGCCAAACGCGGAGGGACGTTAGGGCCTGTTCCGGAATTGGGAAGCATCGTGTTGCCCGCCCGAAGAGGCCCAGGCTCTCAGCCGCCCACCTTCCTTCGGCCGAGGATCTCGCCCAGGGCGCAGAGAAAGACCATCCCGGCGGTCATCCCCAGGGTCATCCCGGCATAGGCGACCAGGAACTGCCCCGGGTGCCCGGGACCGGCCCAACGCAATGCCCAGCCCGCCCCCAGCCCCATGCCGCCCACCATCCCCACCGCCGCCAGGGACAGGAACCGGATGCGGTCCCAGCCGCTCCGGACGCCGGGCAGGAACGCGGCCATGGCCGGCAGGCCGCCGGCCAGCATGCCGACGTACATCCAGGGAATCCTCCACCCGGGCTCGAAGTAGTGGTGTCCCGAGCAGCACAGGCAGACGCCGTCGCGCATCACCGGTCCGCATCCGGCATCGATCCACCACCCCACCAGCATCAGGAGGTTCCCCGGCCCGAGCATGGCGAGGGTCATCCCCGGCCAGGTGCCGAGGATGGCCGGCAGCCGGCCACGGCGCACGAGCCAGACCGCCCCGAGGAGAAGGCCCTGGCCGACGGCGGCCCACGCCCAGCCGGCCGGACCGAGCCGTCCCAACCATCCCAGCAGGGAGATCTGCAACCCGAGGCACGCGGCGATCCAACCCCACCGGCGCCCGGCGGCCGGACCCGACCCGCCCTCCCCGACCGGCACCCCGCAGGCGGCAGCCGACGCACCCCGGACCGACCGCCAGGAGACGACGGCGCTGGATCCCATCATCAGGAGCGCCGCCACCACCGGATGCAGCTGACCGGCGGCGGCGAGGCCCATCCCGAGAAGATTGTAGGTGGCGGCAAACCCGAGGTTCCCGCGGATCGACCGGTCCACCTGCCGCGCCAACGCCACCATCCCCGGCACCTCGCGCAGGTCGTCCGAGAGCAGGACCACGTCGGCCGTCGCCCCCGCCAGTGAACTGCCCGAGGCGAGGGCGATTCCCACATCGGCGGCGCGCAGCGCGGGACCGTCGTTGATGCCGTCGCCGACGAAGGCCACGACGGCACCGGCCGCGCGCCGGGTTTCCAGGTGCCGTGCCTTGGCCTCGGGCGCGAGGCCGCCATCCACCCGCCACCTCGGATCCGACCCCACCAGGTCCCGGGCCCGCTCGACACGATCCCCGGTGAGGATCCCGCCCGGACACCCGAGCCGGCCGCACGCCGCGAGGGCTTCGGCCGCCGAATCCCGGGCCTGTTCCCGCACCACCGCCAGGGCCACCGCCCGGCCGTCGAGACCCACCCAGACCTCCTGGTCGCCGGGGACGGAACGGACCCGGTCCGCCAGGCCGGACTCCCCGCCATCGGGCGCCGCCCATTCCCGGATCCCGATCCGGACCCCGTGCTCCCGCCCATCGGCCAGCCGGATCCAGGCCCCCACCCCGCGGGCCGGGGTCGACTGGAAATGGGTGACCTCGACGTCGACATCCCCAGCGGCATCCGCGAAGGCGGCCGCGAGCGGATGGGAACTGCGGGCCTGGACCGTCGCCAGCACCGCGCGGAGCGTCGACCGGTCGACGGGCGCCGCATCGCGAAGGACCAGATCCACGAGCACGGCACGGCGGTCGGTGAGGGTGCCGGTCTTGTCGAACCACACCTCGGAGACACGGGCGAGGCGTTCGAGCACCGCGGCGCGCCGGACCACCACGCCGCGGGATCCCAGCACCGCGAGACCGCTCCACAGGGCCAGCGGTGTGGCGAGCCCCAGCGCGCACGGACAGGCCACCAGCAGGACCGAAAGCGCGTGGAACAGGCCGACCGTCCACCCCGCCCGCACCGACCAGAACGCCAGCGTCCCCAGCGCCACCCCCAGGACCAGCGGAAGAAACCAGGCCGCCAGCCGGTCCGCCTGGGTCTGGGCCGCGGTTCCATCCAGCGAGTCCCGCGCCGCGTCCAGTCGACGCAACAGCTCGTCGAGACGCCGGGATCGGCCGGGTGTCGACGCCCGGATCCGCAGCTCGCCGTCCTCGCTGAAACTGCCCGCCCAGACCGGGTCCCCCGGCCGACGTGTCACCGGATGCGGCTCGCCGGTGAGCGGGGTCTCGCGGACGAAGGCCTCGCCATGGACGACCGATCCATCGATCGGGATTCCCTCCCCCGGAAACACCACCACCACGTCCCCGGCCTCCACGGCCTCCACGGGCACCGCCTCGCGGAACCCGGCGTCGCCCGCGTCGACACGCGCCCGGGCGAACCCGGCCCGCAGGCGGTCGGTCTCCCCCAGGGCCCGGGCCCGCGCCCGGGCCGTCAGCAGGCGCGAGGCGGCATAGACGGTCAGCAGCACGCTCACCACCTCGTAGTAGACGGCCCCGGTGCCCGAGAAGGTGGCGATCAGGGAGGCGCCCAGCGCGCCCAGGACACCGGAGAGGAAGAGCAACTCGACCGCCAGCCGACGTCGGCACGCGCACTGCCACGCGGTCTGGAGCAGCCCCGGGCCGAGGACGGCGAGGCTGGCCACGGCGCTGAGGATCAGGACGCCGTGGAGGGCCCATCGGACCGGACCGGCAGGGGGGGAGAGATTGACTGCCAACCCGACGACCATGGCCTGCGCGGCCATGACCGTGCCGAAGCCGATCCGGAACCAGGACCCGGCGGCGTCGGACGGGGCGTCGGGGCGCCGCACCCCGGCGGGAAGATCCTGTCCCAGGACCCGGCAGCCATAGCAGCAGAAGCGGTCCCCGGGAGCGGCGACCGGCCCGCCGCAGTAATCGCAACGGGCGGCCGCGGGCACCTCGACAGACGCGGAACCGGGGACGGTCACCCGCCCATCCTCGTGTCGGGACCGCCCCGCCGCAATGCCGGCCGCGCCCTGCCCTGCGGGGTCCTCCCGGACCCCGTCGGACTCACCCGCTGGCGCGGGTTCATCCCTCCACAGCCCGAGAGGCGCCGGGCGCGATGGGGCGAGCCTGCGAGCCCGATCGGCCCCGCCAGGGGCCTACGCCCGATGCCGCCCCAACCCCTGCGGGGTCCTGGCGGACCCCGTCGGACTCACCCGCGGACGCGGGCTCATCCCTCCACAGCCCGAGGGGCGCCGGGCGCGCTGGGGCGAGCCTGCGAGCCCGATCGGTCCCGCCAGGGGCCGACACCCGATGCCCCGCCCCAACCCCTGCGGGGTCCTCACGGACCCCGTCGGACTCGCCCGCGGGCGCGGGTTCATCCCTCCACAGCCCGAGAGGCGCCGGGCGCGATGGGGCGAGCCTGCGAGCCCGATCGGCCCCGCCAGGGGCCGACACCCGATGCCCCGCCCCAACCCCTGCGGGGTCCTCACGGACCCCGTCGGACTCGCCCGCGGGCGCGGGTTCATCCCTCCACAGCCCGAGAGGCGCCGGGCGCGATGGGGGCGAGCCTGCGAGCCCGGCTGCGACCATTTCTCCCCATGAGCGACCGTCCTATGGGGCGTGCCACTCAATCGATGTCACCTCGCCTTGCCATGGCCACTCATCCCGGTGGGAACAAAGGCCCGCCCGAACAGGATTCTCCCGGATATACTCCCATTTCGAAGAATACGATTCACCGACTCTCAACTGCCGATCGAAGAAATCCCTCTGCCAGATCGGCTTTTCGAAGTTCCAAAGCCACTTCCGGGTGACTTGGGACCGCCAGCGCGTCATCCACTCCTTCAGTGAGCCACCAGCAAATCGCGTTGGCTGACAGAAGAAGTGAATGTGATCGGGCATGACAACGAACCGACCCACCTGCCAGAAGTCTGCCCGCTGCCACGCCTCGATCAACAACGGGAGGACCCCTTCCCTCGCAAGCAGCTGCCTCCGCCTCGCCGTGCATTGCGTCACGAAGACCACGATGGATCGGTTACCCATCGCCGCGGGTGTCCAGTGGGGAAGGGCTTTTCGACTTGAGTGATTCCGGGGACGCATACCGGAACATGGCCACGACTGGCGCAACGGCCATTGGCGATGGCAAAGGAGTGTGAGATGCCCCGACGGACTCACCCGCGGACGCGGGTTCATCCCTCCACGGCCCGAGGGGCGCCGGGCGAGGTGGTGGGCGAGCCTGCGAGCCCGATCGGTCCCGCAGGGGCCGACACCCGATGCCGCCCCCAACCCCTGCGGGGTCCTTGCGGACCCCGTCGGACTCACCCGCTGACGCGGGTTCATCCCTCCACGGCCCGAGAGGCGCCGGGCGCGGTGGAGGGGCGAGCCTGCGAGCCCGATCGGTCCCGCAGGGGCCGACACCCGATGCCACCGCCTACCCCTGCGGGGTCCTGGCGGACCCCGTCGGACTCGCCCGCTGGCGCGGGTTCATCCCTCCACAGCCCGAGGGGCGCCGGGCGCGGTGGAGGGGCGAGCCTGCGAGCCCGATCGGTCCCGCAGGGGCCGACACCCGATGCCGCACCCAACCCCTGCGGGGTCCTGGCGGACCCCGTCGGACTCGCCCGCTGGTGCGGGTTCATCCCTCCACGGCCCGAGAGGCGCCGGGCGCGGTGGAGGGGCGTGAGATCACGGTCCATCCACCACGCGGGGCACCGCGACCTCATGCCACCGATCCACCGCAAGCGGCCCCAGCTCCGTCCGCCGCCCATCCGCCCACGCCACCGTCACCCCGTCGACACCCCCCACATCCCCCAACCCGAAATGCACCTCCCCCGGGGACTGGCTCCGATAGGCATCGCCGGTCACCCGCCACGCGGTGCGGAGTCCATCGGAAGCCCGGATCTCCACCCGGGCATTCAACGGATCCATCACGCCGGGCCGCACGGGAAACCGGAGCCCGATCCAATGCCCGGTGTCCGGGGACTCGTTGCGGAAGATGAGCAGGCGCTGACGGTACGCGGGCCACTCCTCGAACGTGGTCACGGCGAGATCCATCCGGCCGTCCCGGTCGTAGTCCAGCGCCACCACGTTGCGGGCGTCGGCCGGCACCGCCACCCCGGACAGCCAGGCCGACTCCCGGTACCCGCCGTCCGGCAACGCCCGCAGCAGCGTGTTGTTCTGCCACCCGCCATACGACGCCCGGGCCGCAGCACGCCGCCCGGCCGCACTCCGGAAATACAGGTCGGCCACCGGATCGTTGGTGGACCCGGCCACGTAGATGTCATGGCACCAGAACTCCCGATCGTAGTCGCGGGTCGACGCCCGGGTCTCATGCCCGTTGGCGAGGTAGAAATCGGGCCGCCCGTCGTTCTCCACGTCCAATACAGCCACTCCCCACGCCCATCCGGCCCGGGCCAGTGCCGCGGCATCGGACGCCATCCGCAATCCGCCAGGCCCGCCCAGCAGCATCCGGTTCCCGTAGGTCATCGCCGCCCGTCGGGCGGAATGCCCCGGAAACTCCGACCGCCCCACCCCCAGGGCATCCATCCGCGACGCCACCACCGAGTCCATCCCCACGACGTACACGTCGGGCCAGCCGTCCCGGTCATGGTCGAGGATCGCATGCGCCATCCCGAACGCATGCCGCGCCTCGCCGAGCCCCGGAGTGATGTCGACAAACCGCCCCCCGTCGTTCCGGAACACGTCCAGACCGGCAAAGTCGCTCACGTTCACCAGGTCCGGGTCGCCATCCCGGTCCAGGTCGATCCACGACGCGCTGTACGTCCGGCGCAGCCGACGTCCCCCGAGTCCGACCCCGACGGTCACGTCGACAAACCCGGCCGCCCCGTCGTTCCGGAGCAGGTACGACGGAAACCCGTCGTGGGCGTCATGGTACGGGGTGGGAAACTGCCCGCCCTGGTAGGGCAGCTTGTACTGGGCGAGCCAGACGTCGGGATCGCCGTCGCCGTCGAAGTCCCCCAGGGTGAGCACCTGGGGATGCCGGACCGGTTCCGGACTCCGCCAGACCAGGACCCCGGGAAGGTCCCATCGCCCCTCCACCGGCCCGTCGAGCCGGCCCGTTCCCCGCGCCACGCGCAGTCCGTCGCGTCCGGCCATCACCAGGTCCGCGTGCCCATCGCCGTCCACGTCCGCCAGCGCGGCGGCCACCATCCGTTCCCTCGGCCAGCCGGGGAGTGGTTCGACATGCCAGTCGCCCGACCGGAGGGCCGCCGGACCGCCCGGACCGGGCGCCGCCGCCAGCCCCGCCCCGGCCAGCAGCAGGCCGGGACCTCCCGCCCCGTCGATCGTCAGCAACGGATCGAGGAACGGGTCTTCACGGCGCGACGGCAGCAGGAGTTCCGCGGCGAGCCGGAATGGGGTGGGGTTCCGACGGGATTCCCAGTCGAGGCCGGTCACCTCGGCCCGCACCGGCCGCGGTTCCTCGTCCGGCGTCCAGTGGATCCGGACCTCCCCCGTCGCCATGCCCCGCCGATCGGGTGCCTCAAGGAAGAGGCGGAACGCGACCCGGGTCACCGGGCCGGCATCCGCCCGGGGCGGTTCGTACCCGGGCATCCGCCACTCGCTTCGCACGCAGCGCCATCCGGTCGCCATCCACGCCTCCAACCGCTCCCGCCACGCAGCGGTCGGACGTTCCGACGGACTCCGATCCTCCGCCGGCAGCCCTGCCAACGCCCCGGGGGGAAGGTGGACAACGGGTCCGGCCAGGTCGGCCAGCACCGACGGGAGGGATTCCCCGGCGTTGAGACGGTCCCAGGCGGCGGTCACCCGGTCCTCGAGCGCCTGGGCGGCCGACTCGACGGCAAGCCGGTCCGACCGGATCGCCGTCTCGCGCGCCTCGAGGTCGAGGAACCGTCGGGCCGCCTCCTCGGCCTGGTCCGAGGTGAGGGGACGTGCGGCGGAGCGGGTCGGGGAGGCATCGGATGGGTCCCGCCCGCGTCGCTGGACCATCACCGCCGCGACCACTCCCACGACGGCGAGCGTGGCCAGCAGGATGGGGAATCTCCGGGAAGCGGGGGCGGCGGACCGTTTCACGGGGCGGGGGGAAAACGAAGCGGCGGGATGCCGGGCCGGGATCGGCCGCGGTCACCCCGCCGTGGTGGAATCCGGAACGTGGCCGGTCAACGGCCGGTCATCATCCGTCCCATGTTCTGGTACGCCTCCATGGCCTTGGGATCGGTCTTGCTCCGTTCCAGAAGGTTCATGGTGGTGTCGCGCAACTGCTGCTGGTAGGCGGCCTTCTGCGCCTCACTCATGGCTCCCTGGTTCATCTTGGCCTGCATGAGGTTGCCGACCGCCTTGTCGTACTCGGCCTGGGCCAGGGCATCATTGGCTGCCTGCATCTGGGCGCTCACCGTGGGATCCCCCCGGACCGCCACGGCAGCCGCGGCGGCATCGCCACCGGCGTCCACCGGCTCGGCCACCGCCGCGTCCTCCGATTTCTTGCACCCAAGGAACAGGCCGCCGCAGAGCAGGGCCACCACGGCAAGGATCCATCGCTGGTTTTTCATGGCTCGACTCGTTCGGGGATGGGGCACTCAGCGCTTGGGCTGGGCAGGGCCGATGTAGAGGAAGTTGTCGAAGCTGGTCGCGGGAATCCGGCGGTTGACCGGCCCCTGGTTCACCATGGAGATGAAGTTGCCGAACTTCATCATCTCGGCCGAACCGCCCATGCGACCCACGATCGCCCCGCCGCCGACGTTGACCGTCGTGCTGCGAGTGTTGCCACCCGCGTGACGCTGGGAGACACCCTCGTGCGGCTGATTGCCGGCGTCGTTGAACCAGAACGGCTCCGCCTCGTTGGCCTCCCAGAGGACGATGTCCATGGAGCGGAAATCACCCATCTTGTAGGTCTTGCCCGCCGGCTGGAGCTGGGCGGTGTTCCCGCTCAGGAAGCCGTTGAAGGTGTAGCTGGTCAGCTTCACCTGTCGTGCCCGCCATAGGTCCCGCTTGGCCCCGGACGATTCCACCACGTCCTTCGGACAGAACAACGCCTTGTGCGTGGTCAGGATCGGACCGAGCTGGCCCCTCTGGAAAAAGGGCACCTGATTGGTCTCTCCCTGCCCCGGAGGCAGCGCCGCCGCCCGGCCCTGACTGCCATCGGGAATCCACCGGTTGTCGATCCGGGTGGCATAGGCCCACCCGTCCGGACCCGCAGCCGACGAGCCATTGACCGATCCCCAAGTCGGGTGGGGAACGTAATCACCGGAGTCATTGGCGTAGATGTTCACCGCCAACATGATCTGCTTCACGTTGTTCAGGTCGACGGTGGTCTGGGCCTTGTCCTTGGCCTTGCTCAAGGCCGGCAACAGCATGCCGGCCAGGATCGCGATGATGGCGATCACCACCAGCAGCTCGATGAGGGTGAAACCCGCGCCGCGGCCGCGGCTCGGCTTCAGGATGGGTTGCGGAAGGTTCATGGGTCGGGAGGTCGTTGTGTGCGTGGGAACGCGTGGGTAACAGCCGACGTCCTACGCCGCTGTGTGGGGATCGTCAACAGTTCTGTGAGGTGGTTGCTGCCGGGTTGCCGGTCCGCTGCCGCCCAGCGTTCTTGGCGTTCGTGGCGGAGGCCGTCAGGCCGCCGTCTTGCATCGGGGTCGGGGTCGGAATCGGTATCGACCCTTCGCGCCCCTTCTCACCTTCCGGAGCGCCGAGCTTCGTCGAGGCGTGCCAAGGACTCATCCCGCTCGCGGGACCGCACGACGGAGCGTGCGGCTCCGGAGCGCGGCTCAGACAGCCTTTGTCCCCCCTCCCTGGCAGGATGGCGGTGAACAAGTTTGCCGTTCCCAGTCCCCCACGCCGGGGTAGCGTGTCGACCCCAGCCCCCCGGCCCGGTCGGCCGGGAACGGAGTCCGGATGCCCCCCGCCAGCAACATCATCGAGCTCCGCCGCCTGGTCGCCGAACGGCTGCCCCGGGCCCGCATCGGCTTCGCCCCGCCGCGCCCCCATCAGGTCCTCCCCACCGGCATTCCCTCCCTCGACGACGCCCTGGACGGCGGCCTGCCCCGGGGGGGGCTGACCGAGCTGGTGTCGGAAAAGCCGGGATCGGGCGGTGCCCAGGTGCTGCATGCCCTGCTCGACCGGACCGCCCGGGAGGGCCGGTTCCTGGCGCTGGTGGACGGGGCGGACAGTTTCGATGTCGACGCGGTGGATCCCGGGGTGCTGGCGCGACTGCTCTGGGTGCGCTGCGGCGCGGCCGGCCTGGCCCTGCAAGCCGCCGACCTGCTGCTGCGCGACCGCAACTTCCCCCTGGTGGCCCTGGACCTGCAGTTGAACCCGCCGGGCGAACTCCGCCGGATCTCCGCCGCCGCCTGGCACCGGTTCGGTCGCCTGTCGGAACAGAACGGCACCACCGTGCTGGTCCTCACCCCCACCTCCCTCGTGGGCGGCGCCGCCGCCCGGGTGCGGGTGGACGGCGGCCCCGGCCCGGCCGCCTTCACCGGTGGACCCGACGCCGCCCGGGCCGGCCTGCGGTTCGCGGTCCTCCGGGCGGTCGACCGCCGCACCGGGGCCCCCGATTCCCTGCCGGCCGCCCGCCGCGCCTGACCCCGCCTACCGCCATGCACGCCGTCGTCCATCTCCCCCGCTTCCCGCTCCAGGTCGCCCTGCGGCATGCACCCGACACGGAACGACGTCCGGCGGCACTGGTCGATCCCGGGCTGTCCACCCCCCGGGTGGTCGACGCGGACGAGGCGGCCCGGGCGTTGGGGGTCTGCGAGGGATTGACCCCGACCCAGGCCCTGGCCCGGGTCCGGGACCTGCGGGTCCTCCGGCGTTCCCCCGTGGCGGAACAGGCCGCCTCCGACGCCCTCCTGCAGGCGGCCTACGGATTCTCCCCGCACCTGGAGGCCACCGCCCCGGGAACGGTCACCCTCGACCTGCGCGGGCTGCCCGCGTTCCCGTCGGATGCCGCGCCGGATCCCGTCGCGGCCGGTGCCTGGGCCGGGCGGCTGCGCGACGTCGTGGCGGGGCTGGGATTCCGGTCCCGGGTGGGACTGGGCGGCACGCCGGGCCTGGCCCGGCATGCGGCCCGATGGGCGGAGGCGTCCATGGAGACCCTCCCCGGGGTGGCGGTGGTGACCGACCCGGGGAGGTTCCTGGCCGGCCTGCCGGTCGGGGCCCTCGAACCGTCGGCCGATGCCGCCGGGCTGCTGGCCGACTGGGGGGTGCGGACGGTGGGCGACCTGCTGGGCCTGGGACAGGCGGCGGTGGCCGAGCGGCTGGGGCTGGAGGCGTTCGCCCTGTTCGCCGCGGCCTCCACCACCGCCACGCGGCCCCTGCGACTGGTCCGGCCGATCGAGCGCTTCGTGGAGGGGTGCACCTTCGATCCCGGCATCGAGACCCTGGAACCGCTGCTGTTCCGGCTGCGACGGTTCGTGGATTCCCTCGAGCCGCGGCTGGCAGCCTTCGGCTGGGTGGCACAATCCCTCCACCTGCGACTGGAACTGGAGGACGCCCCGCCCCGGGACCTGCACCTGCGGCTGCCCGAGCCAACCCGGCAGGCGGACATCCTGTTCCGCGGCCTCCACACGGCCCTGGAGACGGTGCGGGCCGGGTCGGCGGTGACCGGGGCCACCCTGACCGCCGAGCCGACCCGCCCGGTGCAACGGCAGTTCGGCCTGTTCGAGGCGGCGGTGCGCGATCCGCATCAGCTCCAGGAAACCCTCACCCGGCTCGCCGCCCTGGTGGGCGCCGACCGCGTGGGCACCCCGGTGCGGATCGACACCCATCGACCCGACACCTTCCGGCTCGTGCCACCCGACTTCGACAATGCCCCGGCCGTCGCCCCGCCGTCCCCCGGCGACCTCACCCGACCGGTTCCGGTGCGACGGTTCCGTCCGCCGCTCCCCGCCTCGGTCACCACCCGCCCCGCCCCCGGGAACCTCCCCGGGCTGTCCCCGGAGGACATCGCCGCCGCGCTGGATCCCCTGTTCCGTCCCGACCGGACAACCGGCGCCGCGGCCCCCACCGGACGTCCCATCCTGCTGCGCTGCGCCCTGGCCTCCGGCCGGCTGCCGGTGGTCCGGGGACCCTGGCGGGCGGACGGGGACTGGTGGGACGCGGCGGGCTGGGCACGGGAGGAGTGGGATGTGGTGACGTCCGACGGCCGGGCGTTGCGGCTGGCCTGGGAGGCGGGGGCCTGGCGGGTGGAGGCGATGGTGGACTGAGCCCGGGAGGATCACGGATGCAACCCGACCGACACGGCTACGTCGAACTGCATGCCCGCAGCGCCTTCAGCTTCCTGCGCGGGGCGTCCCTGCCGGAGACGCTGGCGGAGGCGACGGCGGCGGCCGGACTGCCGGCACTGGCGGTGTGCGACCGGATGGGCCTGTACGGCGCACCCCGCCTGCGGGGCGCGGCGCAGGAGCAGGGCATCCGGCCGATCCACGGCGCCGAGCTGGTGCTGGAGGACGACACCGTGCTCCCCGTGCTGGTGGAGAACCGCACCGGCTACCGCAACCTCTGCCGCCTCCTGAGCACCGCCCACCTGCGCGCCCCGAAGGGCACGGGACGGGTGCGCTGGGACGAACTCCCGGAACATGCCGACGGGCTGGTGGCCCTGACCGGCGACGAGGAAGGGCCCGTCCACCGGGCACTGGCCACCGATCCCGCCACCGCCCCGGCGGTGCTCGACCGGCTGGTGGCGGCGTTCGGACCGGACGACGTGCAGGTCGAGATCCAGCGCCATCACCGGCGCGGCGAGGAACGGATCCACGGCGCCCTGGTTGAACTCGCCGCCCGCCATCGCCTGCCCCTGCTGGCCACCCAGGGACCGCTGGCCGCCACCGCCGCCGGACGCGAGGTGCTCGACGTCTTCACCTGCCTCCGCCACCACGTCACCCTCGACGCCGCCGGCACCCGGCTGGCGGTGAACGGCGACCGCCATGTGATCCCCGCCGCGGCCATGGCGGCCCGGTTCGCCGACCTGCCCGACGCCGTCGCCCAAAGCGGACGCCTCGCCGCCCGGCTGGCCTTCCGCCTTGAGGACCTCGGCTACGCCTTTCCCACCCACCCGGTCGGCCCCGGCGAATCGATGGACGGGGTCCTCGCCGAATGGACCCGCCACGGCGCCCGGCAACGGTACCCGTCGGGCGTGCCGGACAAGGTCCGCCGGCTCCTCGACAAGGAACTGGCCCTGATCGGCCGGCTCGGGTTCGCCGGCTACTTCCTGCTCGTCGCGGACCTCGTCCGGTACTGCCGCGACCAGGGGATCCTCGCCCAGGGCCGCGGCAGCGCCGCCAACTCGGCGGTGTGCTTCTGCCTCGGCATCACCGCCGTCGACCCGGTCCGGTTCAACGTCCTCTTCGAGCGCTTCCTCAGCGAGGGCCGCAAGGGATGGCCCGACATCGACATCGACCTCCCCAGCGGGCCGCGCCGGGAGCAGGTGATCCAGGAGGTGTACCGGCGGTACGGACCGCACGGGGCGGCGATGACCGGGACGGTGGTGACGTTCCGCGGACGCAGCACGGCGCGCGAGCTGGGGCGGGTGCTGGGGCTGCCGGCCGATGTCCTGGACCGGTTCGGCAGCCTGTTCGGCCACGGCGACTTCCCCCACGACATCGACCTCCACGACCAGATGGAACGGGCCGGCCTGCCGCGGGAACACCCCCGGGCGGCCGCCTTCGCCCGGGTCCATCGCCAGCTCAGCCGACTGCCCCGACACCTCGGCCAGCACAGCGGCGGCATGATCATCTGCCAGGGCCGGCTCCACGAGATCGTCCCCCTCGAGAACGCGAGCATGGACGGTCGCGTCGTCGCCCAGTGGGACAAGGACGACTGCGAGGACCTGGGGATCATCAAGGTCGACCTCCTCGGCCTCGGCATGATGTCGGTGCTCCAGGACAGCGTCGCCCTGGCCGGACGGCGGGGACGTCCGGTGGACCTCGCCGACCTGCCCGAGCCCGACCCGGCGACCTACGCGATGCTCCAGCAGGCGGACACGGTGGGGGTGTTCCAGGTGGAAAGCCGGGCCCAGATGGCGACCCTCCCCCGGATGCGCCCGGCGTGCTTCTACGACCTGGTGATCCAGGTGGCGATCATCCGACCCGGCCCCATCCAGGGCGACCTGGCCCACCCGTACCTGCGCCGACGCAACGGGGAGGAGGCCGTGGCCTACGACGACGACCGCCTCCGGCCGGTGCTGGAACGCACCCTCGGCATCCCGCTGTTCCAGGAGCAGATGCTCCAGATCGCCATGGTGATGGCCGACTTCAGCGGCGACGACGCCGAGGAGCTGCGGCGGGCACTGAGCTTCCACCGATCCGACGAGCGCATGCACCGGGCCGTCCGCCGCCTGCGCGAGGCCCTGCTCGCCAAGGGCACCCGGCCGCAGGTGGCGGAGCGGATCGTCCGGTCGGTCGGCTCCTTCGCCCTGTACGGATTCCCCGAATCCCACGCCATCAGCTTCGCCCTCCTCGCCTACGCCAGCGCCTGGCTCAAGGTCCACCGGACCGCCGAGTTCTTCGCCGCCCTCCTCAACAACCAGCCCATGGGCTTCTACTCCCCCGCCACGGTGGTGCGCGACGCCCGACGCCACGGGCTGCGGATCCGTCCGGTCTGCGTACGGTCATCCGACTGGGACACGCGGGTCGACGACGACACCACGCTGCGGCTGGGCCTGCGGCAGGTGCACGGCGTGTCCCGTCCGGCCCTCGAGGCCGTGCCGCGCGAGCGCGCCCGGCGGCCGTTCGCTTCGCTGGAGGATTTCCGGAGCCGGACCGGATTCGACCGCGACGAACTCCGGATCCTGGCCCGGACCGGCGCCCTGGCGGACTTCACCGACCACCGTCGGGCCGCTCTCTGGGAGGTGTCGCGTCCGGTGCGGGACGCGGAACTGCCGGGGACGGACCGGGAGGCGGACGGGGATCCGGCCGTGCCGGTGCCGATGGATCCGGTGGAACGGCTCCAGGCGGACTACGCCGGGCTGCGCCTCACCACCGGGCCGCATCCGATGAGCCTCGTGCGCGACCGCCTGCCCGACCTGTGGCGGGCGGCCGACCTGTCGCAGGTCCGCCACGGGCAGCGGATCCGGGTGGGCGGACAGGTGATCTGCCGGCAGCGGCCGGGCACCGCCAAGGGCATCTGCTTCGTTTCCCTGGAGGACGAGACGGGCATCACCAACGTCATCGTCTCCCCCGCCCTCTTCGAATCGGAACGCCTCCGGATCACCAGCGAACCGTTCCTGACCGTCGACGGGACCGCCCAGGTCCGCCAGGGCACCATCCACATCCGCGCCACCCGGATCGGGCGGTTGCCGTTCACCGAGCTCCAGACGGCGCCCTCGCACGACTTCGGGTGACCTCGGCCGCGGACCCGCCGGCCGGGCCCGGGGTCACTCCGCGGCCTGGACGACCAGGTCGTCGAACTGGATCGGCGTCCCCGCGAACGGCAGGCCCCAGACCCCGGCCTTGCCCGCCGGCAGGGCCTTGGCCTCGTCCGAGGTGAGCTGCCACTCCGTCGGCTCGTCGGCCCCCTGCCAGGCCTTGCCCGTGACCCGCACGCCCTCGCCGGCGGCCGTCACCTGAAGCTTCACCGACGTCCATTCCCCGTCCTTCCAGCGGAACGCGGCCCGGGCACGGACCTCGTCGCCCCGCAGCAACTCGATCGCGTTCTTGGCCGGGGCCACCCGCAGTTTGAACCCGCCCACCCCGTTCAGGCCGGCGATGAAGGTCGGGAACTTCCGTCCGGTGCGGGTTCCCCGGAAGCGGGCGCGGACCTGGACATCGGCCTTGGAATTGGGTCCGAACAGAACGCCGAAGGTCTCGAGGGGCGAACCCGGAAGCTCGAGGTGCCGCTCGCCGCCCTCCCCCGCGACCACGAACTGGCCGTCGAGAACGAGGAACTCGTCCGGAACCTCCGTTCCCTCGACCCGGGTGAAGTCCTGGGTGTAGAGGGGTTCCGCCGCCCCGGCCAGGAGGGTCGCCATCAGGCCGGCCAGCGGAAGGAACGGAGAGTGGAGCGGTTTCATTGCCGGCGAATGTGAACGGCACCGACGCCCAGGCAAGCCGGAGGGCGATCCAACCCCGGCCCCGGCCGCAATCCCCGGCAGACGCCACGCGGGCGTTCTCGTTCTCGTAATCGTCCTCGTCCTCGGGTCCCGCGGCTTTCTCCTCGAGCACGAGGTCCGCCCCGGATCCGGCCCCTCACTCCCTCGGAGGTACCCGGCCCGGGACGAACACCGAGGCCCGGGCCTTGACCCAGGCGAAATCCGGGCTCCCAGGACACAAGACGAACTGGGGAGTCCAATACCTGTAGGGCATCCACGTCCGCTCATCGACCCAGCGCCTGCTCAACTGGGACATCGGCCTCACAGCACGGGCGCCATCACGGAACTCTGAGGCGATAGAACCGGTGTTCAGCGCCTTCCGGAGGTCGGTGCTCTCCGGAGTAGGACTCAACCCATTGCCACTCCACGGGAGGAGTCAGGTCCCCGGTCGACTCGAGTCGATAGCCGGCATTGTCGCTGTACCCCGGGGCCCAGCGCAGGACGAGGCCCGTCTCGCTGCCGGCCCCGCCGACATCCGCCTCGAGGATCGGGGGAGGCGGCTCCACGCCGGCCTGGATGGGTTCGTCCGGCACGGGATGGATCGCATACGAATCGAAGGCGAACAGGTTGGTGACGGTGATCGCGTCCCGGGTCATCCGGAGCCAGCCGTGGTGCCGACCGTCGGTGTGCGTGATCCGGAAGCCAATGAGGATCGAGGACGTGCCGCCAGACCGGTCATAGTTCGGGCCGTAGACGATGGGAAGGTCCGGCTGGGACAGGAACCATTCGTAGGAAAAGATGCCGATCGTGCGCTCACCGGCGGTGGGACCGATCTGGCGCGGCCACGCTGCCCACCTCCCGTCAATCTCGCCCAAGGGTGGGAAGGCGTAGGTCTGGGGGGACCCCTGCCTGGGATCAAAGGAACCCGGAAGCGCCGGAACCAGAAACTCGAAGGCCGCTGTACTTGAGAGCGTCTGCGAACAGCTGTACTGCGAAAACGACTCGACGATGTAGGGAGCCACCCGCACACCAGATGCCAACACGTGGCGGGTATCCCCCAGGAGAATCTCTAGATCATCCAAGAATTGGTTTTCCCGAAAATCTTGAGATTCGGCCATTTCGGGATACGCCGCAAGCAAGCATCCGAACAGAAGGGACTTAGAGAGCATTTTCATCGCAAATTCCTACCTCCTGAGAGCAGTGTACGCCCTGACATTTCCAGATACTACCGCATTCCCAGTGAACCCACCTTGTGAGTTGACTCATTTAACATCCACAATGCTTACCGACGAAGGAACGAAAACGCGATGGCTATCAGACATCAGTATCAGTTGGGACCCCCATGCCGGCCCGTCCCAGAGGCAAGCCGCTGGCGGGGCGTTGGTTGATGCAATGACGTAGCCACCGGCAATTCCGCCTTGCCCCATACAGGTTGCGACGCCCTCAAGGTTTTCAGCACCGCCGGATACCGGTCCACCATCGGATACCCAAGTTCGGAATCTCTGCGCTGCCCCATGGAGGGCGTTATCGGAGGCGCGACGTACCCAGTAGACCGGAAATGCCTTGTCTTGCACCACATCAACTTCCCACCCGCAAACGTAGCTGCGGCCGTAATAGGGCAACCCCAGCCCTTGAGCCGTGGCCCCAAGTTGAGGGTCTGTTGCCGGATTAGATACGCCCCAGTTGCTTGACGGATTCAGCACGTCCGCTGAATCGAGTGAATCCAGATTCTGGCCTGACGCAAAACCTCTAGAGAGCACGTTGGCACCATCATAATAGTCAAGGTCTCCCACGACCACCCCGGCATCGGATACGGCGGCAGCCGTTGAGATGCCTTCCTCGGCCTGCAGGTTCCCCGTGAGAAGCATTGCGGTGGTTCCGTCCCACCAGACAGCGTTCTGCATTCCGTGTTAGTTGCGGCTGTATCCGACGATGTAGCTGGCATTTGGGCTGATGGCCGTCGCCTTGCTGGGGCCGGGACTCTCAAGGTGATTCAAGGTTGACCAACCCGTGCCCGATACCCATTTCCTGGCCGACGTCCCGGAATAGCCGACAACGGTCAGTGGGGTGCCACCGGACGGCGTGCTGATGCCCAACGCCTCGGCGAGCCCGGAGACAGTGGTGGGAGCCGTCCATGACGGAGTGGTCCAGTAGACCCCGTAGACCGAACTGCCCGAATTGTATGCCGTCTGGCCGGCCACCCGTGGGTTGGTCTCGCCGTTGATGGCGTTTGCCTTGGACGAGGTGAACCCGGTGCCAGTGGCGGAGAGGGTGTAGACCCGCCACTCCGGCCCGTCCCAAATATACACGGTGGCAAATCCTTTCGGCCCTACGGTATACCCGGTTCCGCTCTCCAACTTCACCGCCACCACCTCTCCCTCAGTACTGAAGTCGGAACCCGGAGTCACTCGCACGTGGATCTCCGACTGGCCGGCTCCGAATGTGACGCTGCCGTTTGTCCCGGAAAGATAGGAGGCTGCCGCCTGATGGTTGGTGCTGTTGTTCAGCACATAGTCGATGTTCCGGACCGCGGTCCGGTTGTTGGTCACCAGCACCCCGGAACTGTTGAACTCCACCGCCATGTAGGTCGGCAGGGTGAAGTTGACCTGCAGCGTCCCGTTGGTGCTGGTCCGATGGAAGCGCAGCAGACCGGGTTGCAGCCACTGGTCGTCCGCCACGTCGGGAAGGGCCACCAGGCTCACCATCGGCCCGACCGGCACCTCGGCCGTCCCCCACGCATCGTAGTACTCGTCGAACTCGGCTGCCGTCGCATGGGTGTGCCCCACTCCGTCGTACCAGAAGCGCAACCGGTCGACCCCCGACCCGGACGGGGTGATCGTGAACGATGCCACCCCGTTGGCGTCGATCGCGTTCGTCCGGATCCCGACCGACGACGCACCGCCGCTGAGCACCTCCACGTAGACGTTGGTCGGATGGGCCGTGGATTGGCGCACAAGCGACTGGTTGGTCTGGAGGGTCGGCGTGGGATGGAACCGCAGGCGGAGCGAGACGGTGTAATTGTTGCTGGTGTACTGCGGCGTGCCCGCCACCAGTTCGTACGCGCCGATCAGGACCTTGGTGTTCGAGGCGGCGATGTTCGTCGCGTAGGAGTAGCTCGGGGGGAATCCGCTCCGGACCAGGGTGGTATTGGTGATGCTGCGATTTTCATACACCGACTGCACCCGCCGGAGTTCCCCAAACGGGGTGAACCCCGAGGGCCCGGTGAGGGGGTCCCGGTAGGTGTTGTGGCTGTTGGACTGATTGAACACCTGCTGGACGTCCAGGCAGACGTTGTTGGTGAAGTCGATCCGCCACAGCAGGCCGGTGTCGTCGTTGAATGCCCGGGTGGTGTTGAGGAGGGCGTTGTCCGACCAGACGGCGAAGCAGTCGGCCGTGCCGGTGGTCGGGGCGGCCATTCCGGTGGCGTGCCCGGGATAGCCCGGGGCGGGCCGGACCTGGTTGCGCCGGATGGCCATGATGAACTCAGACGCTGGTGCCGTAGGTGTCGCGGGCCCAGTTCTTGTCGGATGGAAACAGGAGGACCGTGGCATGGGGCGGCTGGTTGGTGTCGCCGTGGATGTACAGCCTGGTCGCCAAGGCGTTGGCGGGGGAGATCGTCGTGAAGCCGAGCCATCCGTTGGTGTACGTGCCGGCAGCGAGGTGGATGTGGATGCTGGTTCCGGCGACGCCGGCCACATGATCCCTCAATGCGGACGGGTTCAGCGGGGCCGGATTGCCCGAGGTGCCGGGGAGGCCAGATGTCCCGGTCGGTGAAAGCCAGTAGTGCTCGTGGCTGGAAAGCACCTCAGACGTCCCCAGAACCCCAAGGGCCAAGGCCACGCTCAGGGTGCGTTCCGGGGGGGGCAGGAAGCGTGCCAGGACGCTCAACAGAGGGAAGGAATCAGGTTTCATGGTCGACTGGCGGCGACACGACCCGGGGCGCTGTTGAACGACGAGGGAAGGGTCTCCTTGGGGACTATGTGAGGGGCCTACCACAGTTGGGGGAGGCCCCGTCAAGGTTGGGCCTTGGAAATATTCAGCCCGACGGGCGGCGGGCGTGATAAGGGGGTGAGCCCGATCGGCCCCGTCAGGGACCGAAGCGATGCGCCTCCCAACCTTGCGGGGTCCTGGCGGACCCCGTCGGACTCACCCGCGGACGCGGGTTCATCCCTCCACGGCCCGAGGGGGGGCCCCGGCACACGCCACGCGGTCGTACTCGTCATCGTCCTCGTCCTCGGGTCCCGCGGCTTTCCCTCTCGAGGACGAGGACCGCCCCTTCGGGACTGAGTACGCGTACGATCCCCGGCACACGCCACGCGGTCGTACTCGTCATCGTCTCGTCCTCGTTCTCGGGTCCCGCGGCTTTCCCTTCGAGGACGAGGACCGCCCCTGGCGGGGCTGAGTACGCGTACGAGCTCCGGCCGACGCCACGCGGTCGTACTCGTCATCGTCCTCGTCCTCGTCCTCGGGTCCCGCGGCTTTCCCTCTCGAGGACGAGAACCGCCCCTTCGGGGCTGAGTACGCGTACGAACCCCGGCGAACGCCCCGCGGCACACCCACCCGGGAGTCAGTAATCGTACAGCCCCGGATCGCGGGAATAGGGCCCCCGTGCCCCCCGCCCCATCCCTCCGCCCCCCTCCTCGCCCTCCCCACCCAGGAAATCCCCCAGCACGTCCCCCATGTCCTCCTCGATCTTCTCCGGATCCTCCCCGGCCTCGAGGCGGCGGATCGCGGTTTCCATCTCCTTGGGCAGGGTCCCCTCGGGCATCAGGCCCTGCATCTTGCGGAGCAGATGCGCCATGTGACGGGGATTGTTCTCGTCGAGATGATCCATGTCCCGCTCGAGTTCCGACATCGCCCGCTCCACCCGCGGATCGTCGAAGTCCGGCATCGGGGGACCATCGGCATCGGGCACTTCGGGTCCGTCGTCCAGGGCCGGTTCGGACACCCCCTTGAGGAGGGCGAAGCGACTGATCTCGCGCGAGAGGCGACGCGACCCGCACTTGGGGCACGTGGGGGTGTGGGACGGGTTGATGCGCCGGCTCAGGAAGCTGTAGATCCGCCGGCAACGGGGACAGGCGAACTCGTAGATCGGCATGGGGCCGATTCTCGGGGGCCCCACCCGACGGTCAAGCCGCCGGCGGCGGGGTGTCGACCGGCCCCGAGGCCGAGGCGCGGCGGAGCCGGTCGGCGATGCCTTCCCAGCCCGGGGTTCCGGGGACCTGCTCGACGACGATCAGCCGGGCGCCCGCCGCATCGCAACGGTGCAACTCGCCGTACAGCGCCCGGGCATACGCCTCGGGATCCTCCGGGATGAGGACCACGTGGGGAAACCCGCCACCGGTCGGCACCCGGTCGTGGGCGATGATCCAGACGTCCGCCGGATCCTCCACGCCCGCCTCGACCACCAACCGGTGCAGGTCCCCGACATCCCGCCACTGCCGCACCACCAGCCGGGCCCGGGGGGCATAGTGGCGTTCCATCAGCCCGGGACTGCGCAGGGTGCGGCCCGCCGCCGGACCGGCGGGCGTCGGGGGCAATGCCGCGGTCGGGGCGGCCGGTGCCGCCAGCCCGGCCGCGGCGGCGATCTCGTCGGCGGAAAGGATCCCCGGACGCAGCACGCGGGGAACCGGTCCGGTGCAGTCGACCACCGTGCTCTCGATGCCGACGTTGCAATCGCCGCCGTCGATCACCAGGTCGACCCGGTCGCCGAGGCCGGCCAGCACATGGGCGGCGGATGTCGGGGAGAGGCTGTTGGAGAGGTTCGCGCTGGGGGCGGCGAGGGGGAATCCGCAGGCCTGGATCACGCCCTGCATGAAGGGATGCCGCGGCCAGCGCAACGCCACCGTGTCCCCCCCGGCGGTGACCGTGTCGGGTATCCCCGCCCCGCGCGGCACCACCAGGGTCAACGGCCCGGGCCAGAACGCCCGGGCCAGGCGGTCGGCCAGCGGCGACCACTCGGCCGCACAGGCCCGGGCCATCCCGATCCCGGCCACGTGGACGATCAGCGGGTTGGCCGCCGGACGTCCCTTGATGGCGTAGATGCGGCCCACGGCCACGGGATCCAGGGCGTCGGCCGCCAGTCCGTACACGGTCTCGGTGGGCACCGCCACCACCCCCCCCGCCCGGAGATGGGTCGCGGCGACCTCGACCGCCTCCCGGAGCAGGGCGGGCGTGTGGGTGGACAGGACGCGGGGGGTCATCGGTTGCCCCCCACCCGACGCGCCAGCCGGATCGCCTCCAGCAGGCTCGACTCGCTCGCCAGGCCGCGGCCGGCGATGTCGAAGGCGGTGCCGTGGTCGGGCGAGGTGCGGACGAACGGCAGCCCGAGGGTCCAGTTCACCCCGCGGTCCCACGCCACCAGCTTGAGCGGCGGCAACCCCTGGTCGTGGTACCAGGCCACCACCACGTCGAACCGTCCGTGCAGGGCCTGATGGAACACGGTGTCGGCCGGAACCGGCCCCACCACGTCGAACCCGGCGTCGACAGCCGCCCGGACGGCCGGCCGGACGAACTCCTCGTCCTCCGTCCCCAGCAATCCCCCCTCCCCGGCATGCGGGTTCAGGCCGCACACGGCCACCCGTGCCCGCGGCAGGCCGAGCTTCCGGCAGGCGTCGGTGGCCAGTCCGCACAGGGAGGTCAGGTCGACCTCCGGCACGGCCGCCGGCACGTCGCGAAGCGGCAGGTGGGTGGTCGCCAGCAGCACCCGGAGCCAGCGTTCCCGGTCGTCGGGCCCGAGGAGCATCATCCCGAAGCGCCCGCACCCCGCGAGCTCGGCCAGGTGCTCGGTCTGGCCCACGAACGGAATCCCCGCCCGGAGGATCGCCTCCTTGCTCACCGGACCGGTCACCACGGCATCCAGGTCGCCGGCCAGCGCCAGGCCGCCGGCCGCGGTGAGCCAGTCCACCGCCGCCCGCGCCGCCACGGGATGTCCGGGCGGAAGCCCGGAAGGGAGATCGTCCGTGGGACAGAATCCGTAGACGCGGGAGGCGACCGTTGCGCGGTCGATCCACCGGGGAAGATCCGCCTCCAGCCCCAGGAGCCCGCACTGTTCCCGGACGACCCCGGGGTCGCCGATCAGCACGTAGCGGGTGGTCTCGTCCTCGCCGACCGCCCGCGCAAGCCCCCTCAGGGCCACCTCGGGGCCGATGCCGGTCGGGTCGCCGAGGGTGATCCCGATGGTCACGGCGTCAGTAGTAGCGGATGAACGCCTTCTGGCGAAGGCGGGCGAGCCAGGCCTTCTGCAGGCGGTCCTTCTCGGCCTGGGTCAGGGCGGTCTCGATCTCCTCGCGGACCTCCGAGAGGGGCCGCACCTGGGCGGCGCTGCGTTCCTCCGCCTTGAGGATGAAGGCCGTGCCACCGAGCTCGATCACCTCGCTCACCTGCCCCTTCTCCAGTCGGAAGGCCACCTCGCGCAACTCCGGACGCAGGTCGGCATCCTTGTCTTCGATCCAGCCCCGTTCCCCGCCCTTGAAGCGGCGGGCATCATCGGAGAACTCGTTCGCCACCTCGGCGAAATCGGCCCCTCCCCGGATCTTCTCCAGCGCCGCGGCGGCCCGCTTCACCGGCTCCCCCCGGGCATGGCGGGAGGCGTCCACCAGGATCATCCGGAGCCGCACCCGGTCGCCCACCCGGAACTTCTCCCGGTTCTCGGCGTAGTACCGCTCGAGTTTCTTGGGGGAGATGACGATCTGCTGGTTGATGTTCCGCAGGATCATCTGGGCGACGATGAAGGCGTCGCGCTGGTCGTTGCGGAAGGTCTCGTAGTTCTGGCCCCGGGCCCGGAGACCCTTCACCAGCGTCAGCCGGTCGCCGAACTGGTCGCGGATCTGCTCCTTGACGATGTCCTCGACCAACGTGTCAGGCAGGGTGTAGCCGGCCGTTTGGAACTCGTCGATGATGAGGCGCCGGTCGATGAGCTGCTCCAGGGCGTCCTTGGTGATCTTGGCCGCCTCGGCGTCGAACTCGGCCTGGTTCCGGACACGCCGGGCCACCGCCTCGAGGGCGCGTCGGCTGAAGCCCTGGACCTCGTCCACGGTGATGACCGTCTGGTTGACGATCGCCGCGACGCCGTTGAGCAACTGGGGCTCGGCGCCCCGGCCCGCCAGGGCGAGACCGGCGATCAGGAGGAAACGTAGGAATGCCTGCCGGAACACGGAGGCCGACCCTAGGGAGCCCCGCCGGGAGGGTCAAGTGGCCCACCAAATGCCCAGCAGCCCGGAACAGCCCGGCGGGAGGCGGCACGAGGAGCGGAAGCAGGAAGGCCGAAAAAAGAAGGCCGGACCCTTGCGGGTCCGGCCCTTGGTGATGAGGTCCTTGACGCCTTCACCCAGGCGCTCAGATCGGCGGCGGAGCCAACTGGAGACCGGTGCCCGCACTCCGCCGCCAGCAAGACCACTCTGCCAACCCTTAGCGGACACCGAATCCAACCAACAGAAACATGGACCGGGCTGCCGGGGATTCGTTCAAAGGAAATCCGGGAATCATTCCCCGGGAATGTCGGTGAGGATCGTCGTCGCCCGACGGAGCCCCAGCAGGCGGGCGAGCGGCGTGGTGCCACCCGGGGCGATGGACGCCCGCAACGCCTCCTGCTTGCCGGCGCCCGAGGCGAGGACCCAGACCGAATCGGCCACCGCCAAGGCCGGATAGGTCAACGAGATCCGCTGCGGCGGCGGCTTCGGTCCCACCACCGGAAGGAACGCCAGGCCGGTCGATTCCACCGTGGCCGGCGCCCCGGGGAACAGGGAGGCCACATGCCCGTCCTCGCCCATCCCCAGCAACACGACGTCCAGCACCGGCATGCCGGATTCCTCGCGTGCGGCCACCCGACGCAGCACCTCGTCGGCTTCCCGCGCGGCCTCTTCCGGAGGGAGTTCGCCCCGGATCCGATGCACCCGCTCCGCCGGAATCCCGGCCGGGACCAGCAGGTGGTCGGCCGCGAGCCGGTAGTTGCTGTCGGGACTGTCCGGTGGCACGCACCGTTCGTCCCCCCAGAAAAACTCCACGGGGTCCAGGGCCCCGGGGTTCTCCCGGGCCACCGCGGCCAGCCCGGCCAGGAACCGCCCGGCAACCCGTCCACCGGAAAGCGCCACCGTCACCCCCCGCCCCGCGGCCCGGGCCGTCGCCACCTGCCGCAGGAGCCGGTCCACCGCCCCGGCCACGAGCGAGGCCTCATCCGGGAATCGTTCCAAATCGTAATGCATGTCGTTCCCGCGAGCCTACCCACGTTCCGCCGGAACGGCGAGCGCCCGGCTCCAACGGTGGCGCGAGGCTCCCGCCGAGCCCCCTCCCCACTCCGTTCCCCATCGGGGTCGGGGTCGGGGTCGGGGCCGGTATCGGAATCGATCTTCCCCTCCCCTTCGCCTCGTCCGGAGCGCCGAGCTCCTGCGCGGCGTGCCCGGTGCCCCTCGGGCTGTGGAGGGATGAACCCGCGCCAGCGGGTGAGTCCGACGGGGTCCGCCAGGACCCCGCAGGGCTGGGCGGGGTGAAGCGGGACCGGCCGCCTATCGGCAGCGGCTACGGGCGGAGGGCGTCGGTCCCTCGCGGGACCGATCGGGCTCGCGGGGACGCTCGCGCCACCGCGTGGGGGCAACCCGGCTGCACCGGTGGCGCGAGGCTCCCGCCGAGCCCCCTCCCCACTCCGTTCCCCATCGGGGTCGGGGTCGGGGTCGGGGCCGGTATCGGAATCGATCTTCCCCTCCCCTTCGCCTCGTCCGGAGCGCCGAGCTCCTGCGCGGCGTGCCCGGTGCCCCTCGGGCTGTGGAGGGATGAACCCGCGCCAGCGGGTGAGTCCGACGGGGTCCGCCAGGACCCCGCAGGGTTGGGCGGGGTGAAGC
>CAZGIK010000049.1:0-32615 GCA_964525755.1 uncultured Verrucomicrobiota bacterium | reverse complement strand
GCACGTTCGTCAGCCCGGGCTGCAGCGTGAACTGCGACACCAGCTCCACGCCGGTGGTCGGGAGCACGGTGATGTTGGTGTTGACGATGGCCCGGAGGGTGTAGGAGGTGTCGTTGGTCTCCGCGGTGTTGACCGTGATGAACCAGTTCCCGGTCAGGTTCACCAACCGGTTGGTCACCACGACGATCTCGGCGTTCGTGCCGGGGCGGGGATTCGAGTAGGTGATGGCGGCGCCGGCCGGCAGGACGTCCCTGGCCACCACCATGTCCGCCTCCCGGATGTTGTCGTAGAGGGAAAACTCGATCGACGTGGCCTCGGGACCCGCCCGGAACAGGTAGCTGCGGGACGCGACCCCCAGGTTCGTGCGGGTCACCGGGGTCCGGTCGAAGATCTCCTCGATGAACGGGCGGGTGAACCGGACCGACACCTCGTAGACCACCGGGGCGGGACCGATCGCCTGGATTCCGGCGAACCATCGGCCGGGGCGGAGCGCCTCGGGGAAGCTCGACGGATCCACCACGATCACCTCGTCGACCACCCCGGGGTTGGCCGAGACGTAGTCGAACAGGAACTGGTCCGGGACGGGGACACCCCGGCGGACGTACAGGTCGGCATCGCCCTCGATGGCCCGGACCCGGAACTCGGCCGCGATGGCATCGGCCGGGATGTCCACGGCGAAGTAGTCGAACGATCCCTCGACGATGTTGGTCACGACCACCGGGATGCCGTCGTCGATCCGCTCGAATCGTCCCTGGACCTCGGTGGCGATGACCCGGTAGTCGGCGGAACCGCTCCCGGTGGAGGCCACGCCCAGGTACCAGCGTCCGGCGGCGAGCGGCACGGGTTCGGAGGCGAGGTCCAGCTTGACCAGCTCCGGATTCACCCCGGCGTTGGTGCTCGCGTAGTCATGCCGGAAGGGACGCGGGAGATTGGGCGCCTGGCTGACGAACAGGTTGACGTCGGCCGTCATGTTCGTGACCACGAACTCGACCCCGGTGGCGGCGGGGGAGACGTCGAACGAGTAGAAGTCGACCAACCCCGGCACGTTGCCCGTGCGGTCGAACGGAATCCCGTTGGTGAGCGGGATGATGTTGAGGTCGAAATCCACCCGGATGACGAACCCGTTGGTGGCGGCCGGATCCTGGTTGCGAACGCCAAGGTAGTAGCGTTGCCCGCGGGGGAGGAGCGGCGGGGTGTTGGTGTTGATGACGAAGGGAACGGTGGGCGCGAGGAAATCGCCGGCCTGGGTCCCGTCGGGCAGTCCCGACGCGCTGTACAGGAGGTCCAGGCCACCGGTTCCGGCGAGGTTGAACAGCCAGTTGGTGGTGGCCACCGCCTCCAGCGGGACCTCGACGAGGAAATAGCGGGTGTCGGGACCCTCGACGATCCCGTTGTAGGGGATGCCGTTGGTGAGGCGGACCACCGGCGGGTTGGTGGGAGCGAACGACAGCCGGAGTTCCCACGCCTCGATGGCGCCGAGCCGGGTTCCGCGGGCATCGGTCACCTCGAGGCGCCACTCACCCGCCCCGGGCCGGCCGAGCAGGGGTTCCATCTCCTCCTCGGGGAGGTAGGTGATCGACTGCCCGAAACGGGACAGCTCCACCGTGTCGAGCCAGAAGGAAGCCGGGGTGCCGTCCGCGGCGGCCGAGACCGCGGTCGGGGTGATGGTGAAGCGGATCCGGTTGGTCTCGGCGATGAACTGGTGGACGTACTCCACCCAGTCGAACCCGCCGGCGAAGACCTGGTCGGAGGTGCCGTCGACATCCACCGCGACCTCGACGTCATTGGTGGCGGCCGGGTCGGCGCGGAGGCGGAACTGGAGCCGGTACGCGCGGCCCGGGGTGATGTCGAACACCTGCTCCACCGCGCCGTCCTCCAGGGCGAGGATGCGGCCGCCCGAATGGGCCTGGACCCCCGCCTGGAGGACCGAGACCCGGTTGGTGAGGATTTCCCAGCCCTCGGCCGAGGCACCGGCCACGAGCGGTCCCGCGGCGAGGGTCTCGAAGCTGTTCGAAAGGATGATTGCCGGACCGGCGTTGGTGCCCGAGAACGGCGGGGACACGAACTTGATGGGCCCGGCGGTGTTGTTGGTGTCTTCCGAGAAGACGGCGTACGACACGTTGGTCGTCAGCGAGGCCGGCGCGATGACGTCGGGTCCGGTGGTGAGGACGACCGGGGTGTCATTGGTGGTGCCGAAGACGGCGCTGAGCGAACCCGGGCCGTTGCCGAACGGCGCCGGGGCCCCGACCAGCAGGGCGGGCCAGGTGAGGCGTCCCTCCTCGGCAAAGCCGGCCACGACGACATCCGAGACCCCGGCGTAGGCCTGAACCCAGCCGTCGAGCGTGAACCCGGGGTACAGCGACAGGTTGAGTTCGTCCGCCCGGCCGGCGGCGGTGATGCTCGGGAACCGGATCGCCCGGTCGACCTGACCCGGCACGACGGTCCATCCGCCGAGCAGCGACACCAGGCTGTCCCCGACCAGATCGGCCCCGTTGCCGTCGAACGGCCACAGGGCGATGAGTCCGCTGCCGCTCAGCGACGGGAGCTTGCCGAGGCCGGCGCGGCCCTCACGGGCGATGCGCTGGATCTCCCCGGCGGGGAGCGCCCGCGACCAGAGTCCGAAGTCGTCGACCGACACCGGCACCTTGCGGGTGGCGAGCACCTCCGCCGGATCGAGGCCGAAGTGCAGGAAGCGCGATCCCGGCAGGACCACGCCGTCCAGGCGGCTGGAGGCGACCGGCGAGCCGTCGAGGTAGAGCGACGCGAGGCGGGAGACCGGGTCGTAGCTCATCGCCACGTGCTGGTAGTTCGTGGTCACCAGCGTGCCGCCGTAGCCCCGTCCATCCAGTCCACCCCGGGCCTCGGCCAGGAGCACCCGGTCGCCCGTGGGACCGACCAGGTGGACGAACAGGTCCGACTGCCGCGCGTGCCGGAGCCGGAGACCCACCTCGACCGAGCTGACCACCCGGTTGTCGTCGACGAACAGCGACGAGCTGCTCAGGGCCATGTCGGGGAGCGGCTGGACCACGGCCGGGTCCGTGCCGAGGGTCCGGCTGAAGTTGGTGGAGAGTTCCAGCTCGAGGAACCGGGCGATCTCGTAGTTCACCGGGACGCCGTGCGGATTGCAGACGGCGACGAAGTAGCGCCCCTTCTGGAGCGGCGGGACGTCGCGCACGCCGATCGACACAGAGCCGCCCGGGGGGGCGATGGTGGCGTTGACGTCGTTCAGGGTGGGATCGGTGTCGTCGGGCAACTCCTCCCGGCGGATCGACACCTCGAGCGGCAGGGCCGGGGAGATGTTGGTCAGCACCACGGTGAGCCGGCTGGCCGAGGCCGGGACATTCACCACCTCCACCTCGCAACGGCCCGGTGCGACGGTCCGGCCGACAAACGCGTTCCCGAAGTCGTTGGGCATCACCCGGAGGGTGAAGTCGTTCACCGACCCAGTGTTCCCGAACGCGTCGTCGATGGTCTGCAGGATCCACACCCCGTTCGCCGGACGGCCGAAGAAGTTGATCAGGCTGTTCGGACCGTCGGACGGACGGGATCCCGGGAAGATCCCGGTGTCGAGGTCGTCGTACACCGCCACCATGTTGGAACCACCGATCACGGGCCCGAGGACGAGGTCGGAGATCTCCCGGTGGTTGTTCAGGACCGCATCAAGGTTGTTGTGGAAGACGTTCCCGATGAGATCCGGGAAGAACTCGTGGCTGATGGTCTGCTGGGCCAGCACGTAGCGGATCTCGGCGGGGAGGATGCCGAGGGCCATGTAGAGGCCCACGCCGGGGCGGTCGGGCGTCCCGTCGGGAATCGGCTGGCGGAGGGGGAACCCGAGGTAGTTGAGGCTGCCGTCGCCGTTGACCGAGTTGAACGCCCGGTCGGAGCTGATGGCGACGAACGAGTACTCGGCCGACTTCTGGTCCTCGGCCCGGACGCCGATGTAGTAGACCTCGCCGTTCGCCGGGGCGTTGGTGAAGACGACAAGCTCGGTGCCGCCGCGTCCGACCGACCGGAAGGAGGCGGCGACCACGGCCGGGGCCAGGTTGGTGAGGCCCGGGTCGAGGGAAACGTACAGGTCGATGTCGCCCTCGGCGTTGCGCGGGGTGGAGAGGTTGGGGGGGAAGAAGGTGACGAACGCGACGTTGCTGCCGTTGGTCAGGCTGCCGTCGAAACTCGTCCCGCCGGCGGCGTTGGTGAAGGTGTAGAACCGCCACTGGTTCGCCTGGCCCAGACCGATGCCGGCATTGATCAGGGGCGAGTTCGCCCCGGCCCGCTCGTTGAAGATCGGCAGGCCGTTGGTCACCGCCACCAGCGGCAGGCGGGTCGACTGGAGTCCCTGCACCCCGAGCGTGGTGTTCTCGATGGTCGCCACCACCCCGAGGTCGGCCGCCGCATCGGACGCCACGGCGAGGGCCGCGTCCTGCACGGTGCCGGTCGGGTGGGAGACCACCGCGTTCACGTTGACCCGGTGACCCCGGACCACGACCAGGAACTCCGTCCCCGACTGCGGCGGGATCACCACCTGCTCGACATTGTTGATGATGTCCACCTGCGGCAGGTCCTCGCCGAGCCCCCCGCCGAACGGGTCGTTGGGGTCGGTGGGAGTGCCACCGCCGACGGCATCGGGCGACCGGACGGTCGACCACCCGGTGTTCGGGTCGAAGTCGTTCCCGAGGAGGATCGTCCCGCTGGCGACGTTGGTCACCACGAGGTCCAGGTCGTTGACCAGCTTGATCGAGGCGGTCGGGTTCGCCGGCGGATCGGTCCACACCAGCGACAGCCGGATGGGGCTGTTGGTGGCGTCGGGCTGGGTGACGCGGATCCGGAACACCCGGGATTCCCCGGAGGTCAGACCGGCCCCGTTGGCGTTCGCTCCCAGGACACGGACCACGGCGACCTCGTTCGACGCCGAGGAAACCCCGGCGGTGAACTGTCCGCTGGAGCGGATCCCGGAGCGCAGTGCCCGGGAGAGGTCCGGCTGTCCCCAGCCGGCGTAATTGTAGAAGTCGCGGGGATTGGGGTTGTAGGTCGGGCTGGTGGGACGGGCGCTGGAGATGAGCAGCGCCTTGTACTCGGCGGGCGAAAGGGGCCGGTTCTGACGCTTCTCGAAGAACTCCTGCATCTGCGCCAGCAGTCCGGAGACCGCCGGGGCGGCCATCGTCGTTCCCGACTCGTATCGGTACCAGGGCCCCACCCCGTCGTTCAGTTCCTCGTAGACCCCGAACGGATCCGAATCCTCCGGCCAGGTGTTCCCGAGTTCCCACTGGGCCGAGCGGGCGGAGATCACGTGCGACCCGGGCGCCACCACGTCGGGCTTCAGCCGACCGGTCTCCCCTTCCAGTCCGATCCCCACATTGCCGCGGCTCGAGTAGCCGGCGACCTCGAAGTCGGTGTCCGACTCGGCGGTGAACACCGCGTTGGTGATGTAGGTGGTGTTGGTCGGGTTGAAGCCACGGTCTGGGAACTCCCGAGCCCCCGACTTCACCACCACCCCGTTGGTGTCGAAGACCACGATGTTCGTCAGGTTCCGGAGGGATTCCAGGGCGCCGACGGTGATGACGTTCTTCCCGTTGGCGGGCGACAGGACGGAGTCCGGATCGCCGCCGATCCCGTTGTCCCCGCCGAAACCGTCGTTCCCGGCGCCGAAGACGTAGAGGATCCCCTGCTCGCCCGTCACCGTCGGGAGCGCATCGCGGACGGCCGCGTCGTAGCTCGCGGAGAAGCTGTTGTACTGGTAGGAACCCCGGTACGCCCAGCTGTTGTTGGAGATCGGGGCCAGCGGACTGCCCCCGAGGGCGGCGTTGGTCGCGGCGTAGGTCTCCTGCAGGAAGGTGTCCGACAGGGTCGGACCCGATGTCGGGTCCACGGGCAGAAGGAAGAGTCGGGCATCCGGCACCCGGCCGCGGAAGTTCGCGCCGATGACGGATCCCTGGGCGTTGGTCACGGTTCCCGACTGGCTGCCGTTGCCCGCCAGCGAGGCGGCCACGTGGGTGCCATGCCCCGAAGGATCCCGGAGCAGGTTGGTGTCGATCGTGAGGACCCGGCCGGCCAGGTCCGGATGGGTGATGTCGATGCCCGAGTCGTTGATGTTGACCAGGATGTTCGACCCGGTGAGGTCGAGGAACGCCACGTCGTTGGTGGGCGTGATCGACGACCCGAGGGCGAAGCCGGCGCGGTCGTTCAGCCACTGCCGGTCGGGAAGCACCTCGACCAGCGTGACCCCCGGAAGCCGGGCGATGTCAGCCACGTCCACCGCGGTGGCATCGACGGCGACCAGCTCACCGAACGGTCCCCGCTGCCGGGCCGAGACCCGGGCCCCGAGGGCCTCGACGTCGGGAAGGGTCGCCGAGGGGTCGGGGACGGTGAGGAGCAGCCGGGGTGGCTGGGGTTCGCCGCGGGCGTCGCGGACCAGGAACTCCGGTTCCACCTTGAAGGCCGGCTCGTTGGCCAGCACCGCTGCCACCTCGGGTGCCCCGGCCAGGTAGTCGGCCGCCTCGGGCGTCGCCATCACCAGGAAGGCGTTGTGGGGAATGTACGAGACCACCGTCGCCCCGGAGCGCTCCAGGCGTTCCCGGAAGGCGTCGCCGACGGGACCGTCGCTCTGGACGATGTACGAACCCGGGTCGCCGGCCGACCGCCACCGGGCCGGCACCGGAAGCGGCTCCGGGCTGGCGGTGTCGACAAGGGCGTTGCGGAGGAGGATCGACCGGTCGCGACGGGCCAGGGTGTCGAGTGAATCCGGGGTGTTCCGCAACCGGTGGGCGAACCGGGGATCGGCATCGCGATGCACCGGTTCGTCGCCGGGTTGGAGCGTCCGGACCGGCACCCAGCGGCCGGCGGCGGCCGGGACCGCGGGCGCGGCGGGCCCGACGGTGGCGGCCGATGCCAGGGGCAGGCGGGCCAGGCGGGAGGCCTCGACGGCCTGATCGGCAGCGGCACGGTCGTGGTCCCTCCGGAGGGACTGCCAGCGCCAACCGCCCAGGATCGTCGCCAGGAGCGCGACGAGGAGGAGGGCGGGCCGTCGACGGGGAAAACGCATCATGGACGGGGAAAGGGGATTCAGCTCGGGGCGGCTTCAGTTCTCGGGCGGCAGGGTCCGATGATCCTCGACCACCGCCCGCAGCGTGCCGAGGAAGGGCGCCCCGTCGTACCGCACCACGGTCCGGGTCGCGAACTCGCCCGTGACCACGTAGTTGGTGCAGAGACCGTAGAAGGTGCCCGGACGGGTCACGATGGAGTTGGGCGCGGGCTTGAGGGACTGGCCGTACGCGTAGACCACCACCCGGGGCTCGTCGGCCCGCAGGAGTCCCAGCACCTGCTGGGGCACCTGCTCGACCACCTCGTCGGGAACCTCCACCGGGCGGTCGGTGTCGTTGAAAAAGGACAGGAACGGCTGGACATCGTTGGTCGCCGCCCGGACGAAGGTCACGTTGCCCGAGTCGACCACGATGTTCGTGGGGTGCCCCACGGTGAGGGCGGGTGCGGCGAGGACCTCGCCGAGGTGCTGGAAGCGTCCGCCGGGGAACACGCTGCGGGCGGCGTTGATGCTGGCGACGATCCGCTCGACCGGCGCGGCCCCGGCCGGCTCCACGAAGGTGAGCCGGAGGTTGCCCTCGTTGGCCGCGTTGGTGTTGCTCAGGACCGGCAGGCCGGCGAGGGCGGCCGACCACGCGGCGGCGTTGGTCTGGTTGACCGATAGCAGGCCACGGGCGGAGTTGTCATTCACCGCGGTGGTGAACAGGTCGAGGATCCGCCAGTCGTTCTCCGGCCGGGTGTCCCGGTGCCCCGACCAGGCCGCCCAGCTCTTCACGCTGAGGAAACGGTCCGCCAGGTGGCCGTTGCCGACCGGCGGGGTCTTGGCCTTGAGGTACACCGTCTGCCAGGGCGTCCCGCGGTGCACACGGCCGATCCACCCCAGGCCGGCCAGGCGGTTGGTGGGGAAGTTCCAGTCGTCGATGCGCCCGACCAACGGGTCCTTGAAGGCGACGTCGAATGCGGTGCTGTTGGGCGAGTTCGGCGGCGGCTGGGCGGAGCCCAGGTACGGGTCCGTCCCCCACGGGGCATGGGCCCGCATGACCTTGTTCTCAAAGGTGATGCCCAGATGGTTGGTCATCATCCGCTCGGTGAGCCCGAAACGCGCCCCCTGGGCATTCGACGTGAAGCGGAACTGGCCCGGCACCACGATCTCCGAATAGCCCTCCGGGGCGACATGGAGCAGCTGCCCCGGGGCCAGGTCGTCCAGGGTGTAGTGGACCAGGGGATCGTTCGCCTGGCGCCGGTCGGTCAGGTAGATGTCGGGCGACGGGTTGAACCCCGCCTGGGCCACCACCCCGCCGAACTGCCGGAGGAAATCCGAGCTGAACTGCAGGCCCCGTCGGCTCTGCCCGAAGAGAAAGTAGTACAGGCCGTCACGCTCGTTCTCCCTCTGCTGGTTGGCCGGACGCACCCCCGGGGCGTCGCGCCAGAAGCGCTGGTCGACGTCGAGGAAGCCCAGCGAGGCCTCCAGCTGGTTGACCACGCCGCGGGTGAGAGCCCCGTACCGGCCGCTCGCATCGAACACATTCGTGTCCCACAGCTGCGACATGCGCAGGCTGGGGCTGGCACCGAGCGACGGGTTGAGGCCGAATCCCCCCTGGGCCGGCGTGCCGAGCAGCCGGATGATGTTCGTCTCGAACATCACCGACCGGAGGTTCACAAAGTCCAGAAGGCGGCCCGTGGCGGTGTCGACCAGCGCGTAGACCAGCCGGTTGGTGAAGGCCACAGTGAGCTGCGGGGGACGGGCCCGGGCGTCCACGAAGCCGAAGGCACTGGTGACCGCGCCGGACAGGCCGCCGGTGATGTGGTCGTAGACGAAGTTGGTCGAGACCAGCTCGTTCAGCGGGTCGCGGTACTGCTCGGGACTCCACTGCCCCGCCGCGACCGTGATGGCGCGGGACCGTGAGCCGGTCTGGAACACGACGCGCGAGCTCAGGGCGGGATCGAGCGGGTTGTATCCGGGGCGGGTCTCGTCGAAGACGGCGAAGTCGAAGAAATTGGTGGCCACCAGGCGCACCGCGTTGGCGTTGGACCGGGTCTGGTAGGCGTTCCATGCCTCCATGCCGAGGGTGTTGCCGATGTCATACCGGTACTGCACCTGGGTGGCGAACCGGCCTGGCTCATCCCAAGGCCTCGAGTTGGTGGACTGAAGGAAGTCGCTGACCCGCTGGTTCTTCACCACCCGGAGCCGGCGGGTCACCTTGAGCCGGCTCTGCCAGAACGCCTCCTGGAAGGTCGGATTCCCGCCCTTGGTCCCCACCACCCACGGGATGCCGAAGACGTTCACATCCAGACTCCTCGCGGCCAGGTCGCCCACGTCCACCTGGACCGGATCGTTCACCAGCGGGATCCGGGACCGGCCCACCGGGTCGCTCAGGTCGAACCACGGCCGGCCCAGGGCGTCGCGGGAACGGATCAGGAGCGGATTCCCCTGCACCGCGGTGCCGTCGTCGACCACCTCCTGGAACCCGGCAAGACGGACAAAGGCGACGCCATTGGTCTCGTGCCGGTACAGGACCGGACGGAACACGCTGGGCAGGTCGGCCCGGGGCCGGCCCGGACGCGCGTCGGAATGGTGATGGGTGGCGTCGTACAGGTTGGCGGCCAACTGCAGCAGCTGGTGGACGCGCGCGTCGTACAGGAACTGGTTGGTCCGGAAGGACACCCCGGCGAGGTTGGTGACGTAGCTCGCAAAGACGGGAATGCCATGCCCGAGGTCGAGGCGGGGAAACTCGTTGGCGGGGATGCTGGCACCGGCCCGGGCAACGGCGCGGAACTCCTCGTGAAGGGCAGCCGTCTCCAGGGCGGTCCGCCGGTCGGGCAACCCCTGCCCCATCTCGGCCTCCAGGATCCGGTGGACGGCGTTGGTGAACCACTGCAGGGGCTGCCAGTCGCGGAATCCCGTCACATTGGCACTCGCCGCCAGGTCACGGTCCACATCCCCGTCGGACACATAGTTCAGGTTGAGCTTGGCCCGCCGCACGAATCCCCCGGTGAAGGGGATGGAGCGGTTGGCGAACCGGTTCTCCAGGTCCCCGAGATCCACCCCGACCTGCTGCAGGCGATGATAATGGCCGGCCAGCCGGTTGGTCCGTCCCTCGAACCGCCCGTCCACGCTGTCCGTCCCCAGGCTCTCCAGCAGGCGGTAGTAGGTCCGCTGGTCATAGGTGCTCTGGAGACGGGTGCGCCGGCCGTCGACCGATCCCTTCAGGCGCTCCGCCAGGTCCGGTCCCAGCGTGCCGTCGAGCAGGCGGGTCACATCGGTGAACTGCCCCCGGCTGTCGGTCGCCGGCCACGCGGCGGCGAGGACATCCTCGGTGGCGCCCTGAATGAGGTCCTGCGGACGCCGGAACTGGGCGAGGGAGGTGAAGATCGGGCCGTCGGCGTAGTTGTCGATCCGGTCGAAGGCGAACGGCAGCGGCGCCTGATAGAAGTCCGGTGCCGTGATCTGGATCGGCGTCCCGCGGCGATGGGCGAAGATCCGGTCGGCATCATCGAACGCCAGCCCGGTGCTCGGCGTGGCCGGCAGAGTCCGGTAGTTGTAGGCCCAGACCGAGGCACCACCGAACCGCGGGTACCAGATGTTGGTGTTCAGGCCCGCCAGATACCCGGCGAGGTTCAGCTCGAACGCCCCCACCCCCTGGTTGCGCAGGAACCCGCCACGACGCGGGGCGAACCGCTTGGCGTCGTTGTGGATGTAGTTCAGGTCGAGCGTCTTCCCCGCCGGCAGGACGACGTAGGCATAACGTCCCACGAACCGGTTGGTGCCCGAGTGCGGGGCATTGGGGTTCTCGAGCAGCCCGATCCACTCCGGATCCCCCTTCAGGACGCCGTCCCCGACATACCGTCCCCGCTGATCGAACATCGGCTGGACCCCGTTCAGGTCGGGACGGCCGTTGCGGTTCAGGTCGAGGTAGAACCGGTGTTCCGGACGGGCCGCCGGCGCCCGGTTGGTCTGGACGAACACCGGTGCGCGGGGGTCGAACAGGAGGTTCGCCAGCGCCGCCCGGTACTGGAGCCGGCCGGCCGGCACCCCGAGGTTGAACACCGGGACGCCATCGGGGCGCTCGTACGGGGTGTTGGTGAAGAGGGAGAGGTTGTCGAACGGCAGCGCGCCGTTGGCCAGGGCCACCAGCTGCGCGGTGTTGAGGTTGGTGTTGATGTAGTTGGTCGAGACCGCCAGATCGTAGTTGTACCGGTTGGTGGCACTGACGATCCGCGCCGCCACCTCGGCACGGGCACGCGCCAGGGCCGTGTCGGCCAGGTACCGCGACTCGACCTGCTCGACGGCGGCGCCCACCGAGGCGCGCTCGCGCCGGGTGACGGCCAGGAAGGCGACGGCGGTGATCGTCACCACCGAGAGCATGATCAGGGTGATGACCAGCGCGACGCCGCGTTGGGAGGAGCGGTTCATCGAAGCGAGGAGCGGATCGGTATCCGCTGACGGAAGCTCTGGATGTTGGCGAGGTTGTTGGTGAGGAATCGGTTGCGGATCTCGGCCACCGGGGGGAGCGCGCGATACTCCTCGAGCCGGCGCGGGTCGAGGGCATCGATCTCCACCTCGAGGTACGATGGCATGGACACCCCGCTGAACGTGGTCTCCACCACGGTGCCATCCGCCTGGGGAACCAGGATGACCGGGTTCAGGGGCGTCACTCCGGGAAGGGTGGACGCCGTGGGCGGGCGCACGGGAAGGCGGGCGGTCGGATAGTTGATGTCGAACGCCAGCCCCTCGTGGTCGTACGGGGTGACCCGGAAGTTGAGGATGCCCTCCATCACGCGGGCGACGTTCCTCGGTCCGCGGAAGAGGGGACGCTGGTTGTACGGCAGGTCGATCACGTTCCGGACCAGCAACGACGCCGGCCGGGGGCCGCGCAGGAGCAGCAGCACCGGCGCCAGCCCGTCGACGGACTGCCCCAGTTCGTAGGGCAGGAGCTGGTTGTCGGTGCCGGGATACGGCCGGTCGACCAGCGGGATCCGGTCCTCATACCGGTACAGCGTGCCGATCGGGGGCGTGGGCGGGGAGATGGGATCGCCCTCGGCGCCCACGAAGTACCCGACCACCTGCCAGCGGTTGTCGGCCACCGGCTTGAGGCCGAAGACCTCCTGGAGCACCGGCTGACGCCCCTGGAACAGGGCCAACTGCCCCTGGATCAGCGTCGGGGGCGCCGCCAACCGGGTGACCAGGTGCGGCCCGTCATCGATACGCGCCGGGCCGAACTCCTCGAGATCGGAGGCCAGGATCTGCACCGCGGTGCGGGTGCCCTCCATCACGTCCACCTGCCCCACGCTGGCCCTCAGGGCGCGCTGGGTCTGGTCGAACATCGCGTACAGGGCGAGGATCAGGATGCTGAGCAGGCCCACCGCCACCAGCATCTCGATGAGCGAGAAGCCGCGCGACGCACGGGGCTGGAGGCGTGGAGGGTTCATGGGGCGTCAGAGGGAGCTGGAAGGGGCCATGCCCGGCACGAAACGCCGGATGTTCATCCCCATCCCGAGGAAATTGGTCACGGCGATCGTGCCGGAGGAGAAGTGCTGGGTGCGGAAGACCCGCCGGTTGTTCCCGCCCCGGTACTCCCCACCCAGCTGGAACACGGGCCACTGGAAGGTCAGCGCCAGCTCGTTGAGGGACCGGTCGAGGAGGATCTGCTGGTTGAGCAGGATGCTCCGCTCCACCTGGTTGGTGGCGAGGTCCAGCACGACCGGCGGCCGCGTCGCCGCAGGCCGGGACTCGGCCGTCACCAGATAGCGGAAGGCCGTGTCCAGGCGGGCTGCCGACGGACGGTTTCCCGCGTCGGCATCCAGGAACGGCTTGTCACGGAAGGAGCCGGTGAAGCTGCGGAAGACGGCGGTGACCTCGTTGGTCACGATCCGCCCGTTGGGCAGGGTCTCCTCCCGGGGCATGCTGAGGAGGGCCACGATGTGCTCGTTGTTGGTGAGCAGGATGCCGCCCGCGGGCGGCTCCGGGTTGTGGATCCCGTGGAAGTCGATGGACCCGACCCGGCCAACCTGCCGACGCGTCCAGCGGAGCGCCTCCAGATGGCCGGCCAGGTCGGTCATCCCGCGGCTTCCGCTGCGGATCGCCTCCAGAAGGTACCGCGCATCCTCGGTGATCACCGTGTCCTCGCGGTTCTGCTGCTGGACGGTCAGTCCGCTGGGCAGGATGCCGATGATGGCCACCAGGGCGATCCCGACCACGGCGATCGACAGGGCCAGCTCGGTCATGGTGAACCCCGACGCGGCGGACCGCGATGGATGGACGGCGGGAAGTCTCATTGGGGCAGCGGGGGTTTCACGATGCGGGCGCGGCCGGTGAGGTAGGCGATCCGCACGATGCTGTTGGTGTAGCCGAAGCGGGGCGTCTCCTGGACGTCCACGGCCGAGCCGACGAAGCGCCCGGCCCGGTCCCGCTGGGCGAGCACGCTGCCGGGACCGACGGCCAGCACGATGTCCTCGCCCGGGAGGATCTGCCGTCCGGAGGTGTTGTCCCGGAGGCCCTGGTAGGTGATGTCCGCCACCCGCCCGCTGGGGTCGAACGCCACGAACGGCACCCGGGGCATGCTGCCGCGGTTTCTCCAGATGGCCCCCGCGGCCGTCCCCCCGCCCTGGTCGGCCGCCGAGTAGTCCTGCAGCCGCAGCCCGGGAAGCGCCAGCGGGAAGACCACGTTGGTCTCCGAGAGCCGTTGCACACGCAGCGACGGATCCAGCCCGGGGGGCACCGGCAGGTTGCGTTCCGGACCGGTGAACAGCTCCCGGGGAAAGATGTAGCCATCGGGCAATGTCCTCCATTCGGTCAGGTACTGGGGACGGAACACCCCGGGCTGCTCGCCGATCCGGCGCTGGGTGTACAGGGCATAGCTGGCATACTGCCCGAGCGTCAGGTTGGTCAGGAGCGTCATCGCCTCGGTCCGCCAGCCCACGTACTGGGCCGGGTTCAGCCGGGCGAAGGTCGACCAGTGCTCGTAGGCGTTGGTCGGGGCGAACAGGACGTAGACGGTCGACCGGTTCTTGATCGCCAGCTGCCGGGCCAGGGACAGGTCGTCGAGCAACTGCCGCTCGGCCGCCGACTGGGCGTTGGCCCGGCCGAATCCCTTGAAGGCGGGCAGTGCCAGCGAGGCCAGCACACCGATGATGGCGAGCACCACCAGCAGCTCGAGCAGCGTGAATGCCCCGTGTCGGACGGGGGACTGCACGATGGAAACCGGGGCTCGCATGGCGGGTCGGGGGGCGTCGGAAGGTTTCGACTACTTCCAGCTGTAGATGTTGTCGGCGTTGACCGTCCCCTTCACCCCGGTCCCGGACGCCGGGCGGGTGAAGTCGGCCTGCCCGTCGGCGCCCAGGGAGAACACCGCGACCGGCACGTTCAGGAACTCCCGCTCGCCGTTGCCGGGCTGGAAGAACGGGTTCCGGACACGCTGGTCGTAGTCGAGGTCGAGGATGATGATGTACGGGAATCCCCACGGATCACGGAACACGCCGTCGTCCTCGCTCACCCGGTCGGGCTGGCGCCCCCGCTCGGAGCGGACGGTGATGAAGACCTCGTTCTGGGGGTTCAGGGCGTTCCCCTGGTTGATCATCACCCCGTTCAGCATCCGCTGCTCCCGGAGCAGGATGGCCATCAGCTCGGCATTCGACACCTGCCAGGCGGATCCCGACCGGTTCAGCACCTGGGTATAGGCCTGGTTGGGCTGGGCGCCCTGGACCTGACCGCCGTCCTGCTGGGTGCCGTAGATGAAGTCCGGCTGGGCGGCGCTGACGGCCCCCCGGGTCTGCTGCGACGCCGGCAGGCGGGAGTACTTGGACTGGTACTGGTTGATGGCCCCGGTGAGGTTGGCGATCTGGACGGCCGCCTGCTTCTTCTTCGCCGTCGCCCGGACCCTGCTGACCGCCGGCAGCAGCATGCCGGCCAGGATCGCGATGATGGCGATCACCACCAGCAGCTCGATCAGCGTGAAGCCGCGCGGGCGGGGATGGAAACGGGAGGTCTTCATGGGTTGTACTGGGGATTCAGGGAAAATCAGTCGGTTCTCAGTTCTTCCAGTTGCCGATCACCCGCCGCTCGCCGCGGACGACGTACTCGCACCAGAGATCGAACCGGCCGGGATTGTTCGTGGGGCTGCTGGAGACGTACCGCCACGGGTTCAGGTGACGCCGGCCGGGAAGGTCGATCGGCGACGGGAACCGGTTGTCCCCCACCGGCCACGGGATCGGCGCGACGAGGATCTCGATGTCCGGATTGTCGGACAGCTGGGCGAACTGGTCGTCCTTGAACGGGTACCGGAACAGACGCCGGACGTTGTTGGAGGTGGCCGCGTTGACGAAGCCGTCACGAAACGGGCCGAACACCGAGGTCAACTGCCCCGGGAGCAGCCGCCGGCCGACCGCGTCGGAATCGCCCAGCGGGACGAAATAGCCGTCATTCCGCTGGTTCACCACCATCACCCCGGACAGCTCGTAGAACAGCGGATGGATCAGCGGGTTCACCACCGGATGCCCCGAGGGGAGATAGCCCACCACATGGTCCGGGGGGTAGACACCGTACTTGGTCCGATACGACTCGATCGCCGTGGTGAGCCGTTCCAGCTCGGCCCGGACCCGGGCCTCCTTCATCCGCGCCCCGGCCACCGGCGCGAGGCCCACCAGCAGCCCGGCGAGCACGGCGATGATCGAGATCGTCATCAGCAACTCGATGAGCGTGAACGCCCGGAGGGCCAGCCGGATTCCCCTCGGCGGGCGCTCGGACTCTGGACGCTGGACATTCATGACAACGGGGTCGGCACTTCGTACACGGTTGGCGTCAACGGTCACGCATTTCTTTCTCCATCCGCTCACTCAGCCACTGCTTGATCATGCTCTGGTAGTTCAGGTAACGCGACCGGGCGAGACGTTTGATCCGGGCCAGCATCCGGGGATCCATCCGGAGGGTGATGGTCACCGACTCCGACTGCTCCGAGCCCGACGCCAACGCCCCGTCCATCAATCGCGGGTCGATCCCGCTCTCCGCCCAGAACGCGGCCTCCGCCTGCTCGCCGTCGAACAACGGCACCTCCTCCCACTGGCTGATCACCTGCATCGTTCAATTCCTCGTTGCCCGCCCGTCCTCACCCGGAGGTCGGATGGGCCGTCCGCCGCTGGTAGAAATACGCCTCCGCCTCGGTGAACGGCCGGGCCAGGATGACCCGGATCAGCTTCCCGTTCGTCCGGTACACGCTGAAGATCCCGAATCCACCAGCCGATCGCCCCAGGTTGAAAAACCGCGCCTGCACCGAAAACCTCGGGGAATCCGGCAAAAGCCGCAGCGCGAACGGGTCCTCGAACGACTCCTCGATCTCTCGCTCCGTCAAAGAACCCCCCAACTCGAACGGCCGGTTTGTCCACTCGAACTCCATTCAGCCAGGGGCCACCTGTCCATCCATTGCATTCCTATTGTGAATACATTGTATGTACACCGGTTCAGACCGGACGGTCAACCGGGCGTCACGCGGTGACACAAAAAAAAAGGCCCCCCGGGTCCGGGAGGCCGTGATGGAAGTTCCCATTCACTCGCCACCATCGCTGCCCAGCTTGTCGATCAGGGTGATCAGCGGGAGGAAGAGGGCGATGACGATGCTGCCGACGATCACGGCGAGGAACACGATCATGATCGGCTCCAGCAGCGAGGTCATGGCGGTGACGGCGTTGTCGACCTCCTCATCGTAGTTGTCGGCGATCTTCAGGAGCATCTCGGGGAGGGCGCCGGTCTGCTCGCCGACGTCCACCATGCTGACCACCATGGGGGGGAAGACACCGGATTTCTCGAGCGGCGCGGTGATGGTCTCGCCCTCCTTCACGCTGTCGTAGACGCTGGTCACCGCCTTGGCCACGACCATGTTGCCGGCGGTCTCGCGGACGATGGTGAGGGCCTGGAGGATGGGCACGCCCGAGCTGACCAGGGTTCCGAGGGTCCGGGTGAAGCGGGCGATGGCGACCTTGCTGACCACGGTCCCGAGGACCGGGATGCGCAGTTTGGCCCAGTCCCAGGCGTACTGGCCCTTGCGGGTGCGGACCGCCACCTTGAAGACGATGACGATCGCCACGATCGCCCAGACCACCGGCCCCGGGAAAACCCCCAGGCCGAACGGCGCCTTGTCGCCGAGGAGGATGGTCTGCTCCTTGAGCGTGTCGGAGATCTTGAGGACGAACTCGGTGAACGCCGGCATTCCGGCGTCGCCGAGGAGGTCGGCGAAGATCGTCTTGAACTTGGGCACCACCACGATCATCAGGAGCGCCAGGATGCCGACGGCCACGATCATGACCGCGGCCGGGTAGAACATGGCGGCCACGACCTTACCCTTGATCTTCTCCGCCTTCTCCATGAACTCGGAGAGACGGTTGAGGACCACCTCCAGCACGCCGCCCAGCTCGCCCGCCTTGACCATGTTCACGTACAGGCGGTTGAAGACCTTGGGATGCTGGGCCAGTCCCTCGGAGAACGTGCTGCCCCCCTCGATCGAGAGGGCGAGGTCCTCGACGATCCGCCGGAGCGTCTGGTTGCGCTCCTGCTTGTTGAGCACGCGCAGGCCGCGGAGCAACGGGAGACCGGCATCGACCAGGGTGGCCAACTGGCGGGTGAAGGTGGTGAGGACCTTGGGCTTCACCTTCCCCCCGAAGCCGGGGATCTTGATGTTCAGGTCCATCCCCTTCTTCTTCTTGCCCCCGCCGCCCCCTCCCCCGGCCGCCTTCTTCGCCCCCTTGGCCGGCTTGGGCTTCTCCGCCTCGACCACCTTGGTCGGGAAGAACCCCATCTCCTTCAGCCGGTTGATGGCCTCGGCCTGGGTCCCGACCTCGAGGACACCCTTGGTCTCCTTGCCCCGGGAGTCCATGGCCACGTAGCTGAATTTCGGCATAACGACCTCGCGAATCTGTTCAGGTGTACTTCAACACTTCCTCAACCGTGGTGTCCCCGGAATAGATGTTCCGGAGTCCGTCGTCCCGCAGGGTGATCATTCCCAGCTCGATGGCCTTCTGCCGGATCACCACGGTCGGAGCGCGTTCGTTGATTAGATTGCGGATGGCGTCGGTGATCACGAGCAACTCGTAGATGCCCTTCCGGCCCTTGTACCCGGTGTCGTTGCAGACCCCGCACCCGCGGCCGTAGAAGAAGCTCTTGTCGCCCAGGTCATGGGGCGACAGGTCCATGGTCTCGAGCTGGGACTCGCTGGGCTCGAACGGGGTCTTGCACTGGGTGCAGACCCGCCGGACCAGGCGCTGTGCCAGCACGGCCAGGAGGGTCGACGAGATCAGGAACGGCTCCACCCCCATGTCCACGAGACGGGTCACGGCGCCGGAGGCGTCGTTGGTGTGGAGGGTCGAGAGCACAAGGTGGCCGGTGAGCGAGGCCTGGATGGCGATCTGCGACGTCTCCAGGTCGCGCATCTCGCCGAGCATGATGATGTCCGGGTCCTGCCGCAGGAACGCCCGCAGCGCCTTCATGAACGTCAGCCCGGCCGCCTCGTTCACCTGCACCTGCATGATCCCCTCGATGTCAAACTCGACCGGGTCCTCCACCGTGAGGAGCTTCGAGTCGATGGTGTTCACCCGACGGAGGCAGGAGTAGAGGGTGGTGGTCTTGCCGGAACCGGTCGGGCCGGTGACGGTGAAGATGCCGTTGGGCTGGTTGATGGCCTCGATGACGTAGTCGAAAATCGTGGGCGGGAACCCCAGGGTCTCGAGCTCGAGATTCACCGCGCTCCGGTCCAGAACACGCAGCACCACCGACTCGCCGAAGGCCGTGGGCAGCGTCGAGATACGGAGGTCGATCTGCTTGCCCGCGATGTTCGCCGTGATGCGCCCGTCCTGCGGCAGGCGACGCTCCGAGATGTTCAGGTTCGCCATCACCTTCAGACGGGAGGTGACCGGCATCGCCAGGTGCTTTGGCGGGGGGGACATCTCGTAAAGCGCCCCGTCGACCCGGTACCGGATCTTGAACTCCTCCTCGAACGGCTCGAAGTGGATGTCCGACGCCCGGTCCTGCACCGCCTGCATCAGGACCAGGTTGACGAACTTGATGATGGGGGCGTCGTTCGCGACGTCGTCGAGGGCGATGCCCCCCGCCTTGGCCTCCTCGATCTCGGCGGCGAGGTTCCCGTCCTCGCCCATGGTCTTGAGCAGCTCGGTGTACCCGGTCTGCACCTGTACCGGATAGAACTTCTCGAGCGCCGCCAGGATCTCGGCCGGGCTGGCCACCACGATCTGGATCTGGAACTTCACCGTGAAGCCCAGCTCGTCGATCACCCCGGGGTTCAACGGATCCACCAGGGCGATCTGGACCGTGTCCCCGTAGAGCGCCACCGGTAGGCACTGGTACATCCGTGCCGTCTCCGACGGGACCGTCGCCACCACCTCGGGACCGATCTGCGCCGGGTCCACCGACACCACCATCGTCCCCAGGTGGTCGGCCATCACCTGCAGGATCGAGTCGAGGTCCACGTACCCGTAGTTCGGGATCACCTCGATGGCGGGCTTCCCGCTCCGGGTGCATTCCTGGACGACCTCGTCGACCTGCATTTCGTCCAGCAGGCCCCGCTCACGGAGGAGGGACAGGATCGGGTCGGATACGATTTCAGCCATTGGATGGATTCTGGCCCTTGCGGCCGCCACCGGTGGCCTCGGCTCGGGCGGCCTTCATTTCCTGCAGCTTCTGGTGGATGGTCGTCGGGTCCTGGGCCTTGGTCACGACCTCCTCCTCCGCGATCATCCCCGCCTCCCACTTCTCCAGCAGGAAGCTGTCCAGTGTCACCATGCCGTACTTGGCGCCGGTCTGGATGTCCGACTGGATCCGGAAGGTCTTGTTGTCGCGGATCAGGGCGCCGACCGATGGCGTGTTCACCATGACCTCGAACACCGCCACCCGGCCGGGTTTGTCGATCCGGGGGATGAGGAGCTGGGAGATGACCGCTTGGAGGACCGTGGACAGCTGGATGCGGATCTGCTCCTGCTGGTTCTGGGGGAAGGCGTTGACGATACGGTCGATGGTCTTCGCCGCACCGGTCGTGTGGAGGGTGCCGAACACCAAGTGGCCCGTCTCGGCGGCCGCGATCGCCGCCTCCATCGTCTCCAGATCCCGCAGCTCACCCACCAGGATGATGTCCGGGTCCTGACGCAGCGCCCGGCGCAGGGCCTCGGCGAAGTTCGGCACGTCCACGTTCACCTCCCGCTGGGTCACCACCGCCTTCTTGTGCTTGTGGTAGTACTCGATCGGGTCCTCGATCGTGATGATGTGCGCCTCGTCGCGCTCCTCATTGATGATGTTGAGCAGTGACGCCAGCGTGGTGGTCTTGCCGGAACCGGTCGGCCCGGTCACCAGGATCAGTCCGCGGGGGCGGTAGAGGAGCTCGCGGACGGACGGCGGGATGCCGATCTGCTCCATGGTGAGGAGCTTCGAGGGGATCTGCCGGAGGACCAGGGCGAAGTTGCCGCGCTCCTTGAAGGCGCTGACGCGGAACCGGGCCATCTCGCCGAAGGCAAACCCGAAGTCGGCCCCCCCCTTCTCGCGGATCTGCTGGATGTGATCCTCCGAGGTGATCGAGCGCATCAACTCCTCGGTGTCCTCGGGACGCAGCGGCGGACCGTCCACCCGCTGGAGGATGCCGTGGATCCGGATGACCGGCGGGATGGCGACGCGAATGTGCAGGTCGGCCCCCCCTTCGGAGACCATCAACTGCAGCAGATCCGACATCTGGTATGACATGGGGAAAGCGTTTCCTAAGTTTGGGTTCTGTTGAAGGCGGGTTCGGGCCGTTGCATGGTCAACCCGCCGGTCAATGCTCCGAAACCGTCGCCTTGACCACCTCGTCGACGGTCGTGATGCCCGCCAGGACCTTCCGGGTCCCGTCCTCGCGCAACGTCCGCATGCCCGTCTCCCGGGCCTTCTGGCGCAGCACGTTGGAGGGAACTTTCTCGAAGATCAACCGGCGCGCATCGTCCTGGATCACAAAGATCTCGAAGATGCCCTTCCGGCCCTTGTAGCCGGTCTTGTTGCAGGTCGAACACCCCTTGCCCATCCGCGGCGTCGCCCCGGCCACCATCTCGGGGGTGATCCCGAGCGGCCGGCACTCGGCCTCGGTCAGGGTGTGCGGCGCCCCGCAGTTCTTGCAGATCGAACGCACCAACCGCTGGGCCATCAGGCAGCGGGTGGCGGACGCCACGAGGAACGGCTTGACCCCGATGTCAATCAGACGCGTCACGGCACTCGGGGCGTCGTTGGTGTGCAGGGTGGAGAAGACGAGATGCCCGGTCAGCGAGGCGTTGATCGCAATCGAGGCGGTCTCGTAGTCACGGATCTCACCCAGCATGATCACGTTGGGCGACTGCCGAAGCATCGAGCGCAGGGCCGCGGCGAAGGTGAACCCGATGTGCTCGTTGACCTGCACCTGGTTGATGCCGGCCAGCATGTACTCGACCGGGTCCTCGACCGTGATGATCTTCCGGTCGGGCCGGTTGATGTAGTTGAGGCAGGAGTAGAGCGTGGTGGTCTTGCCGGAGCCGGTCGGACCGGTGACCAGGAGGATCCCGTCGGGCAGGCCGATGAGCCGCTCGAAGCTCTGCTGGTCATCGGCAAAGAAGCCCAGCTCGGCCAACCCGAGCCGGAGGCCCTCCTTGTCGAGGATACGCATGCAGATCGACTCGCCATGGGCCGTGGGAAGGCAGTTGACGCGGAGGTCGATGTTCTTGTTGCCGACGTTGGTCTGGATGCGGCCGTCCTGCGGGATGCGCTTCTCGGCGATGCTCATCCCGGACTGGATCTTGAGCCGGGCGATAAGCGGGGCCTGGAGACGCTTGGGCAGGTCGTTCATCTCGACGCACACCCCGTCGATCCGGTACCGCAACCGGAAGCGCTTGGCCATCGGCTCCAGATGGATGTCGGAAGCGCGCTGCTTGTAGGCGTCGACGATGATCTGGCTGGACAGCTTCATGATCGGCGCGTCCGCGTCGACCTCGTTGCGGTCGCCATCCATCGTCCCCCCGGGAGCGGTGACCTCCACCTCGCCCTCGGTGATGTCCTGGATCATCCGGGCGATCCCGCCGTCGTCGCGGGTCGCCCCGCCGTAGTACCGGTTGATCGCCCCCTCGATCTCCTCCGGGCTGGCCACCCGGAGCTCGACCGTCTTGCCCAACGCCACCTGCAACCCGTCGATCGCCTCGATGTCCGACGGGTCGCTCACCGCCACCACCACGGTACCGTCGCTCTCGGCCACCGGGACGGCGTTGTATTTCTTGGCGATGTGCCGCGGCAGCGCGGCGATGACCTCGTCACCCAGGCGAAGCTCCGCCAACTGGACCGACTCGACCCCGAAGTAGGAGGCCTTGGCCAGGGTGACCATCGAGGGGTCGATCTGGCCCGTCCGGACCAGGGTGTCCAGCACCCCGTCGCCCGCGGACTCCGCCTCGGGGCGTACCGCCTCCACTTGGTCGGGGGTCAACAGACCCATCTCGACCATCGAGTCGATGAGAAAATCGTCTTTAGCAGCCACGTTTGCCAGCCCTGGGAACCGATGCCCGGAACCCATGGGAAAAGTGCGGCTGAGTAAAAGGGAGCCTCCGCGCCAAAGTCAAACGCTGTCACGGGAAACCGCATTGAGAACCGGCCACCCGGGAGTAGGATCCGCCCATGAACCGAACCGGACGTCGTCTGGCAGGTTTCCTCGCCGTCGGACTCCTTGTGCTCATGATCCTGAAAGCCCTTGCGCCGTCGGGCGCCCGCGGCCTGGTCGCAGGCCGCCTGGCCCCCTGCCCCTCCTCTCCGAACTGCGTCGGCAGCGACCCGGCCTCCGGAACCGCGTCGGTGGAACCTTGGCACCCGGTGGGAACGCCCCGGGAAGCCCTCGCCGCCATCCGGGGCTGGCTGGATCGCGAGCCGGGCATCCGGGTCGGGTCGGCCACCGACACCTACCTCCACGCGGTGGCCACCACCCCGATCCTCCGGTTCAAGGATGACCTCGAACTGGCCGTCGACGACGCTGCCGGAGTCCTGCACGTCCGCTCCGCGTCGCGGGTCGGGTACAGCGACCTGGGAACGAACCGGCGCCGGGTGGAATCCCTCCGGCTGCGGCTCATCGATGGCGGGATCCTCCGGCCGGGCGGCTCCTGACCGCCGGAAATCATTCTTCAAAAAGTTGTGGCCTTTGTTCCTTCCTTTGTTAGTTTCCGCGGCCTTCGCCCCGGCCCGGGTCCTACCCGGAGCGGCCCGCACGGATCGGGGGCGAGGCCAAACCACAGCGGGAACCCACAGTGAGCGGCAGCAAAACACCGGTGAAAAAGGCGACGCCCAACCCCGCGAAGCCCACGTCGAAGCCCCAGGCACCCAAGGCCTCCTCGCCCAAAACGGCGTCGGCCAAGGTGCCGGCTCCCGCGGCTCCTGCGGCGCCCGCCCCGAAGGCGAAGGCCAAACGCGTCGGTCCCCTCAGCGCCGCCGCCATCCTGGGCCGGCCTCTCGCCCGCCTCTCCAAGGGCTCCAAGAGCACCGCGTGGACCCCGGCGGTGAAGGTGAAGCCCGACTGGCTGAAGTTCTACCAGAACCTCCTCGCCCTCCACGAGCGCCTCCGCATCCAGATGAGCGGACTGGCCAAGGAATCGCAGACCGAGATGGAGAACTACAGCCTCCACATGGGCGATTCCGGCACGGACAATTTCGACCGCGACTTCGCCCTGAGCCTGCTTTCGTCGGATCAGGACGCCGTCTACGAGATCGAGGAGGCCCTCAAGCGCATCGAGAAGGGCTCCTACGGCGTCTGTGAGCTGACCTCCAAGCCGATCCCCAAGGCCCGGCTGGAGGCCATCCCCTGGACCCGATTCACCGTCGAGGCCCAGGCCCAACTCGAGAAGGAGGGCGTCCTCCGCTCCCGCAACCGCCTCGGCTCCCTCGGGAGCGTCGAGTCCGGAGGCGGGGTCGACGTGGATGACGACGATATCGAAGTCGACGAAAAACCGAGCAAGGAAAAGGAATCCTGAAGTATGCCGCGCGAAATTGTGACGATCGAGTGCACGGAGGCCCGCAAGGAGGGCATGCCCCCGTCCCGCTACCAGACCAGCCGCAACAAGAAACTCCAGACGGAAAAGGTGGAGAAGAAGAAGTTCAACCCCTTCCTCCGCCGCCACACCCTTCACCGCGAAATCAAGTAAGCCATGCCGCGCAAGACCAGCCTCGAGGAAAAAAAGAAGCGTCGCAGCAACTCGCCGCGCACCCCGCGGCCGAAGCCCAAGATCGACTTCACCATCGACGCGATCGACTTCAAGAACGTGACCCTGCTCAAGCAGTTCGTCACCGATAACGGTCGCATCCTTCCCCGCAAGTACACCGGCCTCCCCGCGCCGTTCCAGCGCCGTCTGACCACCGCCATCAAGCGGGCCCGTCAGATGCTGCTGATGCGCTGACACCCGGCGCCCGACGCCGACCCGCCGATCTTTCCGGCGGGTTTTTTACGCCCCCAGCTCCTGCAAACGCTTTGCAAATGATGCCCGTGTCGCGGACCCTTCCCGCCATGCGTTTCTGGTTGTGGATGTGGAGTGCCATGGGGCTGGGGCTTCAGGCGGTCCTGGGTGCCGATACCCCCCGGCTCCGGGTCCTGACCACGATCGCCCCGCTGTACTCCTGGACGGTGAACGTGGCGGGGGACGCGGCCCAGGTGGAGAATCTCCTGCCGGCCGACGTCGGCCCCCACACGTACAGCTTCCGTCCCCGGGACCTGCGGCGCCTGGGGAACGCCCAGATCCTGATCGCCAACGGCCTGGGACTGGAGCAGTGGCTGGAGAAGGCCCTGGACTCCTCGGCACCTTCCCTGAAGGTGGTCCGGATCGGCGATGCCCTCCGCCCGGACTGGATCCACACCGTTCCCACCCTGGATCTGCCGCATGAGCATTCGGACAGCCACGACCACGATCATGGCCATGAGGGGGACCAGCCCAACCCCCACGTCTGGCTGGATCCCCGACTGGCCCTCCGGGCGGTGGCGGAGATCGCCCGGGTTCTGGGCGAGGCGGACCCCGCCCGGGCGGAGATCTTCCAACGCAACGCCGCGGCCTACTCGACACGCCTCCAGGCGCTGGACGCGGAGATCCACGGGAGGCTCGCCTCCCTTCCCCGCCGGCGGCTGGTGACATTCCACGACGCGTTCCCCTATTTCACCCGCCGGTACGAACTTGAGCTGGTGGGGGTGATCGAGGAGGTGCCGAACGTGGATCCGTCGCCCAGGTACCTCGCGAAGCTCCTCGAGGTCATCCGCCGGGACCAGGTGAAGGCGATCTTCACCGAGCCGCAGTTCAATCCGCGCCTCGCCCGACGGCTGGCGGCGGACCTGGGGATCGCCTGCGCCGAACTGGACGTGCTCGAGACGGGACGCCTGGCTCCGGATTTCTACGAGCAGGGGATGCGACGCAACACCGACACCCTCGTGCGCACGCTCGGGAAGCCATGACCTCCGGGACTCCCCAGGATGCGGCGCCGGCGATCCAGGTCACGGATCTCCATGTCCGGCTTGGGGAGGTGGCGGTTCTCCGGGGAGTCGACTTCACCGTTCCGGCCGGCCGACTGGTCGCCCTGATCGGCCCGAATGGCTCGGGGAAGACTACGCTTCTCCGATGCCTCCTCGGCCTCCAGCCGGCCCGGCGCGGCGAGGTCCGGATCTTCGGCGCGCCGGTCGACCGGACCACGCTGGCGCGGATCGGCTACGTGCCCCAGCGCCTGCAACTCGACCGAAGTTTCGCCCTGTCCGTCCGGGAGTTCCTCGCGGTCCGATGCCGGGCGACCCGCGGATGGTTCTGGCGTCCCACGGTCCGGACCGACCGTCATCTCCGGGAACAACTGGCCGACCTGGGCGCCGCCGACCTCCTCGACCGCCCGGTGGCCGGTCTCAGCGGCGGCCAGCTCCAGCGGGTGCTGATCGCCTTCAGCCTCCTCCACGATCCCGACATCCTCCTCCTCGACGAACCCACGGCGGGGGTCGACACGCCCGGGGAGCACACGTTCTACGAGTTGATCGGCGACATCCACCGTCGGCGTCAGCTCACGGTGGTGCTGGTTTCCCACGACCTCGGAATGGTCTTCCGCCATGCCTCCTGGGTGTATGCGCTCAACGGGGTGGTCTGCTGCGAGGGGACGCCGGAGGATGTCATGAACACCGAGTCGCTGAAGGAGGCCTACGGCATCCACGTGGCGCCCTACCATCACCATCACCACCCGCACGCCCACGGACCCGGCCATGCTCACTGAGGCCTTCATGCAGCGGGCCCTGCTGGCGGGGCTCTTCCTCGGCCCCCTGTGCGGCCTGCTGGGCGTGTTCGTCACCGCCCGCCGCATGTCGTTCTTCAGCGACACGATCGCCCATGCCGCCCTGGCCGGCGTGGCCGGCGGTTTTCTCCTCGGCTTCCAGGAACCCACCCTGCCCGTGATCGTCTTCTGCGTGGCGGTGGCCCTGCTCATCCTCTGGCTCCGGGACAACACCCAACTGCTCAACGACACCATCATGGCAGTCCTCCTGAGTTCCTCCGTGGCCCTCGGGGTGGTCCTGCTCAGCTTCCAGCGCAGCCGCTGGGCGGATCTCGACAAGTATCTCTTCGGCGATGTCCTCTCCGTTTCCTCGGCCGATGTCGCCCTGGCGGCCGGGGTGGCGGTCGGGGTGGCCGGCATCCTCCTGGCGCGTCTCAACGACCTCACCCTCCTCACCGCCCACGAGGAACTGGCCCACGTGGCCGGCATCCGGGTCCGGGCCCTGAACCGGGTCTTCGTCATCCTCCTCACGCTCACGGTGGCCCTCAGCATCCGGCTGCTCGGGATCGTCCTCGTCACATCGCTCCTCGTCATTCCCCCGGCCACCGCCCGCAGCCTTGCCGGAAACCTCCGTCGACAGATCCTCCTCAGCATCGCACTCGGCCTCGCCGGAGCGGTCGGCGGCGTCCTGCTCTCCTATCCGCTCGACCTCCCCAGCGGACCCACCGTGACCCTCACCCTCACCGCCCTCTTCCTGTTGTCGCTCATCGGAGGGAGGATCCTCAACCGCCGGGGTCGCCCCGGCCCGGCCGCGCCGTGAACACGCCCTGCGCCCACCACGTCCACCCGCGGCGCCTCATCCAGCCCGCCCTCGGCGACCTCACCGCACGGTTGCGCGAGAAGGACCGCCGGGTCACCGGCCCCCGCCAGGCAATTCTCGACGTCCTCCGGCGCCACGCCAATCCGCTGACCAACAAGGAAATCCATGCCGCGCTGGGCACGGCCGACTGCAACCTGGCCACGGTGTACCGCACGGTCCGGGCCCTCGAGCAGCTGGCCCTGGTGACGCGGGCGGACTTCGGCGACGGGGTCGCCCGATACGAGCTCGTCACCGACGGGGAAGCCCACCATCACCACCATCTCGTCTGCACGGCGTGCTCGACGGTGGTCGAGGTGGAGGACTGCTTCCCATCGGAACTGGAACAGGAACTGGCCCGTCGACATGGCTTCCGCGACGTGACCCATCGGCTGGAGTTCTTCGGACTGTGCCCGCGCTGCCAGGAGGCCGCCTCGGCCCCCGTTCCCGACGCTCCGTCCCCGACGACATGATCCCCGACCCGCGGCTCCGGATGGTCTTCATGGGAACGGCCGACCTTGCGGCGGTGGTGCTCGACCGCCTCGCAGCGGCGGGACTCGGCGAGCTCACGGCCGTCGTCAGCCAGCCGGATCGCCCCCGGGGCCGCGACCTCAAGGTGCATCCCACGCCGGTGCGGGCGGTCGCCGACCGGTTGGGAATCCCGGTCTGGCAGCCCGACCGGGCCCGCGACCCGGCCTTCATCGCCCGCCTCGCGGAGGCCCGTCCGGATCTCATCGTGGTGGCGGCCTACGGCCAGATCCTCCCGCCCGCCCTGCTGGCCATTCCCCGCCTCGGATGCCTCAACGTCCACACCTCGCTGCTCCCCAGGCACCGGGGCGCAGCACCGATCCAGTGGGCCATCGCCGAGGGCGACGCCGAGACCGGTGTCTGCCTGATGCGGATGGATGCCGGACTGGACACCGGGCCGGTGATCGCCTCTCGGCGCACACCGATCCGCCCTGCGGACACCGGGAGCACCCTCCATGACCGCCTGGCCGTCCTCGGGGCCGAATTGCTCGTCGATTCCCTGCCCGCCTACGCCGCCGGCCGCCTCGCAGCCGTTCCCCAGCCGGCGGAGGGGGCGACGTATGCCCGGAAGATCACCCGCGAGGATGGACGGATCGACTGGGCCCAACCGGCGGAGGTGATCGAGCGCCGAATCCGGGCCTTCACCCCGTGGCCGGGAAGCTTCACCCGGATCACGGACGGCAGCCGCCCGGGCCTGCTCAAGGTCCATCGCGTGCGGCTTGCCCCGGTCGACGGCTCCCCGGGCGGCGTCCTCGACGGACCTCCGGATGCATTGCGGGTGGCCTGCGGGAGCGGCGCCCTGGATCTCCTCGAGGTGCAGCCGGAAAGCGGCCGGCGCATGTCCGCCGCCGACTACCTTGCCGGGCACCGGGTCGCCCGGCTGGACTGACCGGCCTCCGCGCCCTCCCGTTCGGGCATTGCCCATCGCAGCGTCCCGGGTGACCCTCCAACCCGTTACCCGATGCGTCGTCTCCCACGCCTCATGACCCCGGCTGCAGTGGCGGTCTGGGTCGGTCTCGCGCCCGGACTCGCCGCCGACGTCGATCCCGCACGCCTCGCACGGGACGTCCTGCCGGTCCTCTCCGACGCCTGCTTCGCCTGCCACGGCCCCGACGAGAAGGCCCGAAAGGGAGGCCTCCGGCTGGATACGGCCGACGGGCAGCGTTCCGGTGGACGCAGCGGGCGGCCGGCCGTGGTGCCCGGGGATCCCGACGCCAGCGAACTGTACCGACGGCTGACCACCGCCGATCCCGACGACGTGATGCCGCCGCCCGACACCCATCGGACGATCGCGCCCGACCAGGCCGCCCGGATCCGCGAGTGGATCGCGTCCGGAGCCCACTGGGGACGCCACTGGGCCTACGAGCCGCCGGTCCGCCCACGGGTTCCCCGCCCCGACGGGACCCCGGTCGGGAATCCCGTGGATGCCTTCATCCGCGCACGCCTCGATCAGGAGGGACTGGTCGCGGCGGACGAGGCCCCCGCGGCCACCCTCATCCGCCGGGTCACCCTCGACCTCACCGGCCTGCCCCCGACGCCCGCCGAGGTCGCGGCCTTCGTGTCCGATCCCGCCCCGGACGCCTATTCGCGGCTGGTGGACCGGCTCCTGGCCTCCCCACGGTTCGGCGAGCGGTTCGCCTGGGACTGGATGGAGGCGGCCCGGTACGCGGACTCCAACGGCTACCAGGGGGACGGCGAGCGGACGATGTGGCCGTGGCGGGACTGGGTGGTCGACGCCCTCAACCGCAACCTTCCGTTCGACGAGTTCACCGTGTGGCAGGTCGCCGGCGACCGCCTCCCCGACGCGTCGCACGAGCAGCGCCTCGCCACGGGATTCCTCCGCAACCACATGATCAACGGCGAAGGCGGGCGGATCCCGGAGGAGAACCGGATCGACTACCTGTTCGACCAGGCGGAGACGGTGGCGACGGTCTGGCTGGGGGCGACCTTCAACTGCACCCGGTGCCATGACCACAAGTACGACCCGTTCACCCAGCGGGACTACTACGCGCTGATGGCCTTCTTCAACCGGACCCGGGTGGACGGTTCCGGCGGCAACCCGCAGACGCCCCCGGTGCTGGAGGTGCCCACCGGGGCCCAGGCCGCCCGCCTGAGGGAAACCGGCCTCCGCCTCGACGCCGCCGTCCGCGCCACCGAGGCCTTCGAGTCGGTCCGCTTCGACCCGGCCACCCCCCGCACGTCCCCCGCGCCGGCCTCCGTTCCGGCGGTTCCCGGGGATCCCCCCGGGGGACGGGACGCGGGCCGGCTGGAGGCGCTGGTCCGGGAATGGGATCCGGTCGACCCGATCTACACCCGGATCCTCCGGGCCCAACAGGCGGCCCGGACGGATCGCGATGCGGCGGCACGCGCCATCCCCCGGGTCATGGTGATGGAGGACCTTCCCGAGCCCCGCCCCACCTTCATCCTCAACCGGGGAAACTACCTCCAGCCGGAAACCCGGGTGGAGGCCGCCCTGCCCGCCAGCCTCGCCGGGGAGCACCTGCCGGCTCCCGCCGACCGCCTGGGCCTCGCCCGGTGGCTGGTCGACCCCGCGAACCCCCTCACCGCCCGGGTCACGGTGAACCGCCTCTGGCAGGCGCTCTTCGGCACCGGACTGGTCCGCACCCCGGAGGACTTCGGCCTCCAGGGCGAACGGCCGTCGCATCCGGAACTCCTCGACTGGCTGGCCATCCGGTTCATCGAGTCGGGCTGGGACCTCAAGGCCATGGTCCGCCTGCTCGTCACCAGCGCCACCTATCGCCAGACGTCCGCCGCCGACCCGGAAGCCTGGGAACGGGACCCGGAGAACCGCCTGCTCGCCCGCGGTCCGCGGTTCCGCATGCCCTCGTGGATGATCCGCGACACCGCCCTCGCCGCCTCGGGCCTGCTGGTCGGGGAACTGGGCGGCCCACCGGTCAAGCCCTACCAGCCGCCCGGGGTCTGGGAGGAGACCACCTTCGGGAACAAGCGGTATGTCCAGGACCACGGATCCGCCCTCTACCGCCGCAGCCTCCAGGTGTTCTGGCGACGCATCGTCGGGCCCACGATGTTTTTTGACGTGGCCAGCCGGCAGACCTGCACCGTCAAGACGCCCCGGACGAATGTCCCCCTCCACGCCCTGCTGACCCTGAACGACACCGCCCAGGTCGAGGCCGCCCGGCACCTCGCCCACCGGGTCCTGGTGGCCGGTGGGGCGTCGGACGCGGACCGCCTCACAGCCGCCTTCCTCCGTGTCCTCGCCCGCCCGCCCCGCGCCGGGGAATCGCGCATCCTGCTGGCCGGACTGGACCGCCACCGGCGCACCTTCGCGCAAAGCCCCGGGGACGCCGGGCGGCTTCTCGCCGTGGGGGAAAGCCCGTGCCACCCGCCGATGGAGCCGGTCGAGCACGCCGCCTGGACGATGGTCTGCGCCACCCTGATGAACCTCGACGAAGCCCTGACCAAGGAATGAACCCGATCGACCAACGCCGCCTGCAGCTCACCCGCCGGGATTTCCTCGGCCGGGCCGGCACCGGCCTGGGCGTCGCCGCCCTCGCCGGGCTGCTCGGCCGGGACGGCCTGCTGGCGGACACCGGCGGCGGACGGCTCGCCGGGCTCCCGCATCACGCCCCGCGGGCCAAACGCGTGATCTACCTCTTCCAGAACGGCGCCCCGACCCATGTCGATCTCTTCGACTACAAGCCGCGGCTCCGCGAGCTGCACGGCACGCCGGTCCCGGACTCCTACGTCGGCGGGAAGCGGTTCAGCACCATGACCGGCAAGGCCGACGGCAAGCTGCTCCTCGCGCCGATCGAGCCCTTCCACCGGCGCGGCCGGAGCGGCGCCTGGGTCAGCGAGCTGCTGCCCCACACCGCCCGGATCGCCGACCGCCTGTGCTTCGTGAAAAGCGTCCACACCGACGCGGTCAACCACGCCCCGGGCATCTCCCTCCTCCTGAGCGGCGCCCAGATTCCCGGACGTCCCACGCTCGGGGCCTGGCTGGCCTACGGGCTCGGGAGCGACACCCAGGACCTGCCCGCCTTCGCGGTGATGACCTCCGTGAGCAAGGGCACCACCTGCGGGCAGATCTTCTACGACTTCTACTGGGGTTCCGGCTTCCTCCCTTCCCGCTACCAGGGCGTGAAGCTCCGGGGCGGCTCGGAACCGGTCCTCTACCTCCACAATCCCGACGGGGTGAGCGCCGCCACCCGGCGCGCCCTGCTCGACGACGTCGCGGCCCTCAACGAGATCAAGCTCCGGGAACAGGGCGACCCCGAGATCGCCACCCGCATCGCCCAGTACGAGATGGCCTTCCGCATGCAGTCGAGCGTCCCGGAACTGGCCGACCTCTCCCGTGAGCCGCAGTCGGTCCTCGACCTGTACGGCCCGTCCGTCCGCGAGCCCGGCACCTTCGCCTACAACTGCCTCATGGCCCGCCGGCTCATCGAGCGCGGCGTCCGGTGCGTGCAGCTGATGCATGCCGGTTGGGACCAGCATCGGAGCCTCACCACCGAGCTCTACACCCAGTGCCGCGACACCGACCAGCCGTCGGCCGCGCTGGTGCAGGATCTCCACCAGCGCGGACTGCTCGACGACACCCTCGTGGTCTGGGGCGGCGAGTTCGGCCGGACGCCGTTCATCCAGGGCACACTCGACAACCGTCCCCAGTGGGGACGGGACCACCACCCCTACGCGTTCACTGTCTGGATGGCCGGCGGCGGCGTGAAGGAGGGGCTGTCCTACGGCGAGACCGACGACCTCGGCATGAACGTGGTCCGCGACCCGGTCCACGTGCATGACCTGCAGGCCACGATCCTCCATCTCCTCGGCATCGACCACGAACGCCTCACCTACCGCTTCCAGGGACGGGACTTCCGCCTGACCGACGTCCATGGCGAGGTGGTCCGCGGCATCCTCGCCTAAGAGCCTGTCCGGAAACTCCGAGGGGTCCTGCGGCGAGGCATTTTGGCGGTG
>CAZGIK010000048.1:0-33355 GCA_964525755.1 uncultured Verrucomicrobiota bacterium | reverse complement strand
AGCAGGAGCCCGTTGAGCAGCTCGTCGGCGATCACCCCCCCGGCGTGGGCCCCCAGGCCCAACCCTCCCTGCCCCCCCCGTCGGGGGCCCCCGCTGGGGGGGGCCGACGCCTCGCCACGGCGAGGCCCTCCGGAACCCGGGGTTGGCCTCCACCCCGCGGACTTCCGAATCGACATCGGCTTGCCTCCCGATACGGTCCCCGCGTCCCCCTGAATCCCGCCGTTCCATGAGCCCCTACCTGGCTGAACTGGTCGGCACCCTCCTCCTCGTGCTTCTCGGGGACGGCGTGGTCGCCAATGTCGTCCTCCGTCAAACCAAGGGTCATGGCTCCGGCTGGATCGTGATCTCCACCGGCTGGGCGATGGCGGTGACGATCGCGGTCTACAGCGTGAACGCCGTCAGCGGCGCGCACCTCAACCCGGCCGTCACGCTCGGACTGGCCGTTGCGGGCGGATTCCCCGGTGAAATGGTCCCGGGCTACATCCTGGCCCAGATCACCGGCGGGTTCCTCGGGGGCATCGTCGTCTGGCTCGCCTACCTCCCCCACTGGGACGCCACACCGGATGCCGACGCCCGCCGGTCGGTCTTCTGCACCGCACCGGCCATCCGGAACGACCGGGCCAACTTCCTTTGCGAGGCGATCGGCACCGCCGTCCTGGTGCTCGGCGTCATGGCGATCGCCTCCCCGGCCAACCTCCAGCCGGGCACGGGCTGGAGCCCCGGCTTCGCCCCGTTCCTGGTCGGCCTGCTCGTGTGGAGCATCGGTCTGTCGCTGGGCGGCCCCACCGGCTACGCCATCAACCCCGCCCGGGACCTCGGCCCGCGCCTCGCCCACGCCGTCCTGCCCCTTCGGGACAAGGGAGGATCGGACTGGTCGTACGCCTGGATCCCGATCGCCGGACCGCTCACCGGCGGGGTCGCCGGAGCCCTTCTCCACTCGATGCTCTGGTGAATCCGCGTCCCACCCCCCATCGGCCATGAAGTACCTCCTCGCACTCGACCAGGGCACCACCAGTTCCCGGGCCCTGTTGTTCAACCCGGAAGGCGCCGTGGTGGCCGTCGCCCAGAAGGAGTTTCCCCAGCTGTTCCCCAAGCCCGGATGGGTCGAGCACGATCCGGACGCGATCTGGTCCTCGCAGTTCGAGGTGGCCCGCGAGGTCCTCCACCGGGCCGGGATCCACGCCGGTCAACTGGCGGGCATCGGGATCACCAACCAGCGGGAAACAACCCTCCTCTGGGATCGGCGGACCGGACGTCCCGTGGCCCCGGCCATCGTCTGGCAGGACCGACGCACCGCTCCGCAGTGCGAGGCACTGAGGAAGGCGGGTCACGAGCGGTTGTTCCGACGCCGTACGGGTCTCGTGCTCGACGCCTACTTCAGCGGAACCAAGCTCGCCTGGCTGCTCCGGCACGTGCCCGGCGCCCGCGCCCGGGCCCGACGCGGCGAACTGGCCTTCGGGACTGTCGACTCCTGGCTGGTCTGGAACCTCACCGGCGGAAGGGTCCACGTCACCGACGTCACCAACGCCTCGCGCACCCTCCTGTTCAACCTGCGCACCGGCGATTGGGACGACGAGCTGCTCGGCTTGCTGGACATCCCGCGGTCGGTCCTGCCGGCGATCCGTTCCTCGAGCGAGATCTACGGCGAGGCGGTGATCGACTCGGTCCCGGTGCCCATCGCCGGGATTGCCGGCGACCAGCAGGCGGCCCTGTTCGGCCAGGCCTGCCATCGGCCGGGCCTGGTCAAGAACACCTACGGCACCGGCTGCTTTCTCCTGATGCACACCGGGGACCGTCCGGTCCCCTCGCGCAACAACCTGCTCACGACCGTCGCCTGGCGGATCGGCAACCGGACCGAGTACGCCCTCGAGGGCAGCGTGTTCATCGCCGGGGCGGCGGTGCAGTGGCTGCGGGACGGACTGGGCCTGATCCGATCGAGCGGCGAGGTCGAGGCGCTGGCGGCCTCGGTGCCGGACACCGGCGGTGTCTATCTGGTGCCGGCCTTCGCCGGTCTGGGCGCCCCCCACTGGGATCCCCACGCCCGCGGCCTGATCACCGGCCTCACCCGCGGCACCACCGCCGGCCACATCGCCCGCGCCACCCTCGAGGGCATCGCCTACCAGGTCCGCGACGTCCTGGCGGCCATGGAACGCGACGCCGGAATCCGCCTGCGGGAGCTGCGCGTGGACGGCGGGGCGTCGGTGAACAACCTGCTGATGCAGTTCCAGTCCGACCTGCTGGGGGTGCCGGTGGTCCGCCCCCGCATCACCGAGACCACCGCCCTCGGGGCGGCCTACCTGGCCGGCCTCGCCGTGGGCTACTGGCCCGACCGCCAGACCCTGGCGCGCCAGTGGCAGGAGGAGCGGCGGTTCCGTCCGGTGCTCAAACCCGCCCGACGGAAGGCGCTCGTTGCCGGATGGGACCAGGCCCTGCGCCGGGCCCGTGCCCACGGCTGATCCAGCCTACTCCAGCACGAGCCACGTCATCCCCTCGGCCGGAACCGCCACCGGGAGCTCCACGAACCGGTCACGGTCCACCGTCACCTGGCGCACCCCGCCGGTCGCGCCACGCACCCGGGCGACCCCGGTCAGGCCCGTGTACCGGACGTCCACCCGCAACGTCCGCTCCACCGGTTCGGTCAGCGGGTTGAAGACGACCAGCATCCCGCGTTCCTTCCCCCCGGGATTCACATGGAGCATCCAGTCCACGTCACGGCCATCCGCACGCCGGCCGTGGATGAGGTCCGATTCGAGCACCTCCCGATGCTCCTTGAACCAGGACACCCACCGGGCCACGACCGCCCGGGTCCGGTCGGTGTCGAACAACCGCGGTCCGCGGTAGCAGGCCTGCACCCCGAGGGCCAGGTTGCTGACCAGCATGCGTTCGTAGTGGTCCAGGTGCCGGTCCAGCGGCTCGATCGTGGCCGCCGCCCCCCCGCCGTGGTACTCGGTCAGGGGAACGAACATCCATCCCATGCTCGGCAGCTTCTGCCAGGTGCCGTCATGGATGTTCTGCCGCGTGTGGATCACCTGCTGCGCCCTGGGCAGCGACCAGTTCACCTCCCGGTACCCCATCCCGGTCTTGGTGGATCCGGACAGGAAGTAGTGGTCCGGCACGTTCAGGTACAGCCCCTCCCCCCGGCACCACCGGTAGAACTCCGAGATCCGTCGCCACTGGTTCCATCGGGAATCCTCCCATCCACGATGCCCCGGGTGATGCTCCGCCGCACACGGATCCCCCGGGTACGAACCGTCATGCTCCAGCAGGGTGAATCCGCTCTCCCGATGGAACTGGTACAGGCGCTCGAAGTAACGTCCGCCCCAGGCGCTGCAGAGGCAGGGCGAGTGGCCGAACGCCGGCTTCTGCCCCTCGGGCAGGACGACGTCGTGTCCGCCGCCCACCGAGCGCGAGGCGAGCAGGGAGTAGCTTCCGATCTCGACACCCCGGCTCCGGGCATGGGCCGACCAGGCCCGCGCCTTCTCCAGGGTCGCCGGCGAGGGGTTCTCCATGTCGAACCCGCTGCCGAAGCTCAGGATGAGCATCTCGAAACCCACCGTCGCGCACTGCTCGATCGCGTTGGTGACCGCGGCGCCGTCCGACGACACCAGGTGCATCATCAGCGGGTTCTCGGTGGTCCACGGGGCGATCACCCGGTACATGCGCCGCACCGCCAGGCCCGAGCGCTCCCGGTCATGGTCGTCGTGCGGCAGCACCCAGACGCGGTACGACTCGAACACGCCCCCCGGGGCGATGTCCTGGGCCGGCCCGAGGTCGGGACCCACCTCGAGCAGGCACGGGGTCCGCTTCTCGTAGTTGACCTGGGTGTGGTAGTCGGGATCCGCCAGCCACCGGTAGGACCGGCGGTTGGCCCCGGCGGCCAGCATCCCGCCGAAGGCCATGTCGGTCTCCACATGCAGGTTGGGCGGAAGCCGACCCTCGCTCAGTTCGTCCACCTCCGACACCCGCTCGACCGCCGCCAGCAGGTCGCTGGCATGGGAGTCCAGCCGCACCACCCGGTCGGTGCCGTTCGACACGGTGATCCACTTCGAGTAGCACGGCAGGCCGTCGTACATCTCGTAGTGCACCGACACCGACACGCCCCGCGCCGGCCCGTCCTCCGGCGCGCGAAAATCCAGGTGCAAGGCCGCACCCGAAGGCGGCCAGGCGGCGTTCGGCGCGTGGTGGCGGACCCGCTTCCACTTCAGCCGCTCCTCCGGCACGCCGATCCGATGCCCCACGTACCGGAATGAGGACGGGTGGTTGGTCAGGGCATCGACCCATTCCGGACGCAGGAACGCCTGGTTGGGCTGCCCCTTCAACCCACCGACCTCATGGCGATGTCCGTCCAGCACCACCACCGCCTCCGGCTGGACCGCCCGCAGCACCGACTGGCCGTTGACCAGCTGGTCGAGCGCCACGGTCGCGAGGTTGCCCTGCTCACGGAACACCCGCCGGAGGAGCCCGTTCGAGATCTCGAGCTCCCGCCCCCCGGCCCGCGTCGACACCCGCGCCCGATAGGGCGCCGGGTCCACCAGCCAATCCACCGGCGCCGCCCCCCGGACGCCGATGCCCATCAGCAGCCACACCAGCCATCCCCCGATCGCCCAGCCCGGTCCACAGATTCGTTTCACGCCGGGAGAGGATGACCGGTCCCCCCGCCGTTGGAGAGTCCGAACTCGACGCCATCCATGGCGCGGCCACCCGGCGTCCGCCGGGCGGCAACATCGACCGCGCGGTCGCGGGGCATCACGGGGTCGGCTCCTCGGCCGCCCCCGGGGTGTCGCCCGGCCGTCCCCATTTCAGGCCCGGATTGGCCTCGTAGCTGCCCAGCTTGAGCGTGGGGGTCGCCCGTCGGCCATGCAGCACGATGCCGAGCTGCGCCTTCCGCCGTTCCGCCTGCTCCGCGGCGGCCGTCCCGGGAAAGTGCTCGCTGATCCGGTCGAGGGTCAGCCGCGCCGCCGCGAGGTCGGGTGATTCCAGATGGAGATCGGCCACCCGGTTGAGCCAGCGAACCACCTCCCGGGCGGGCTGCCCGGGCGCCCGGATCATCCGCTCCAGTTCCTCGTGCGCCAGGTCGGGCCGCCGGAGATGCCCTGCGTAGAGCTGCACCAGCCGCTCCCGCGCCTCCCAGTCGCCGGGATGCGCCGCCAGGTGGGCGTTGAGGGAATGGAGTTCCTCCCCGGGGTCGGTGCCGGCCCGGGCCGCCTCGGCCTGCGCCGCGCCGAGGTCCTCCGACAGCCCCAGGGACGCCTCGTGTCGACGGACCACCAGCGGGGCCCGACGCCCGCCCGGGGCGGCGCCCACCCCGGGCAGGTGGGCGAGGTGCTGGGCCGCCCGTTGCGCCGTCTCGGACCCGGGATTCTCGTCACGCAACCGCTCCAGCACCTCCCGGGCCGCCCCGACATCCCCGACCCGGTGCTGCTGCCAGTCGGCCAACCGGAACAGGACCTGGTTGCGCTCCCCGCGATCACGGCCCGGCGTCGCAAGGATCTCGTGCAACGTCGCCAGGGCCGCCGTCAGGTCGCCCAGGTTGTCGGCCTCGATCTCGGCCCGCATCATCAGCCCGGCAAGGTCGCCGGGGAATCGCGCCAACTGCGCCTCGATCTCGGCCAGGGCCTCGGGATACCGGCCGTTCTTCCGATGGGCGATCGCCCGGGAGTAGAACGGCCGCGGCTCGACCTCCTCGGTGCCGCCGGTCCAGGCCCCGAACAGCGGCGACAGCACGGCCTGGGTCAGTGCCGGAACCCAGAGGATCGCGAGCGGCACCCCGCAGACCAGCACCAGCACCAGGCCGACAAACCCCAGGCCGGGATTCCCGGGCGTGCGGGCCCCCTGGATGAACACCCAGAGCAGGGGCGCCACGATGATCCCCGTCACCAGCAGCCGCGCCGGCAGGTCGACGAAATCCCCGTCGGCCCGACGGGCATACCGCCACGCCAGGACGGCTCCGGCCGCCAACAGGAGCAGTCCAAGGAGGATCGCATACAGGATCATACGGGAGGCGGGACGTGCGCATCCCACCACACCCGGTTGGACCCGCCAAGGACCGACTCCGCACGGGCCCGCCGCAGGAAGCCGCTTGTCGGAGCGGCCGGTTCCGGGTTCGCATCGGGCCATGAGCGAATCCCGTCCTCCCCGGGAATCCCCGGGCCAACGACCCAGGGACCCCTGGCTGCGCCGCTTCTGGGTGGCGCTCGGCCTGGTCGTCGTCCTCGGCGCCGCCGGCTGGCTGGGCGCCCGGCCCGCCTACCGCTGGGCCAAGGCGGAACGCGCCCGCAGGATGGTCGACCGGATCGCCCCCGCCGTGGAGGCGGGACGCTGGGATGAGGTCGTGCCGGTCGCCCGACTGGCGGTGGGCCTCGCGCCGGATGAACCCAGGGTCCGCTGGTTGCTGGCACGACACGGCAGCGCCGCCGGAACGGCCGACGCCCTCGAAACCTGGCCCGCCCTCGCCGGCCTGGGACCGCTCAGCCGCGCCGACCGGATCGCCTGGGCCACCCTGGCGCTGCGACACGACCGGCTCGATGTCGCCGGTCGACTGGTGGCGGAACTGCTGTCCGGGCAGGCGGACGACCCCGATGCCCTCCGCTTGGCCACCGCCCTCGCCGCCCGCCAGGGCGACATGGCCGCATCGGTGGCGCTGGCCCGGGAATGGCTGGCCACGCGCCCGGAGGACCCCGAACCGCAGTGGGAGCTGGGACGCCGGCTCGCCGCCGCCCGGGAACCTTCGGCCCGCGGCGAGGCCCGTCGCCTGCTCTGGCCGCTGCTTCTCCGGACCAACCCCTGGCAGGAGTCCGCAGGCGCCGTTCTGGCGGCGGATCCCGACCTGACCCGCGGCGAACGGGAGCAGGTGCGACGCGAACTCCGCCGTGCCGACGCCTCCGAACGGGTCCTCGCCTCGCTCGACCTCGCCCTGGAACCGGATCGTCGGAAGGACATCCTCGCCTCCATGGCCGCCCGCGCGGGGCAGGAGACCAACCGGGCCGAGATGGGACGCCAGATCGCCTGGCTGGCGGAGAACGGGGCGATCGAGGAGATCCTCACCGTCCTCACCCCCGAGCGGATCGCATCGGATCCCGACCTGGCCGGGACCCGCCTCCAGGCCCTGCTGGAGGTGGGGCGGACGGAGGAGGCCCGCGCCGAGATGGAACTGCCGGGGTCCCCCGTGGACGAGACCCTGCGTCACTGCCTCGGGGCCTGGACCGCCCGCGAGGCGGGCCGGGAATCGGAGGCGGACGACCACCTGACCGCGGCCGTGGCGTCCGCCGGACGTTCATCCGGACGGCTGCGCTTCGTCGCCGAGTACGCCCTGCGGCTCGGTCGGGACGGCCCCGCTGCCCGCGCCTACGAGCGCCTGCTGGAAGTCCCCGACGGCGCGGTCTCCGCCGGACGGTCGCTGGCCTCCCTCGCCATCCGGTCGGACAATGTCCCGGCCCTGCGACGCGCCCTCGACAGCCTCCGTCGCCGGCTGCCGGGCGATGCCGGCATCCGGACGCTCGCCATCTACCTCGCCTTCCTCCAGGGGGATTCCGACCCGGCCGCACTTGGCTGGGTGGCGGAGGTCGCGGGGCAACCGGGCGCGTCGGCAACCGTGTTCGCCGCCCGGGCCCTGGGGCGCTGGCGGCTGGGGCAGTCGCCGCAGGGGCTGGAGGAACTGGAATCGATCGACCCCGGCCTCCTCGCCTCCGAGCCCCGCCTGCGCCTGGCCCACGCCCTGCTGCTGTCGGGCAGCCAGCGCCGCGAGGCGGCCCGGACCATCGCCCGCGAAATCCCCGCCGACCGCCTCCTCGGCGAGGAACGCCGCCTGCTGGCCGACGGCATCCGATGACCCGACCGGCCGATCCCGGCCGCGGGCCCCCCGGAGTTTCCGGTCAGGCCCTCATACCAGCGACTTCAGGCCGGGATCCTGCACCACCGCCGTGCCGGCCAGCTTGTCATGCCAGGTCTGACGCTCCGGATCCCAGGCGCACCAGAAGTAGCCAAGCCCCAGCACCGCCACGCTGAGAAAACTCCCCAGGGACCGCACCAGCGCGGTGGGAACGTCCAGCGGACGGCCATCGAGGCGCACCACCCGGATCCGGAGGATCAGGCCCCCGACCGTCGTGCCGCGAAGGACCCACAGGCCGGCAAAATAGGCGATCATCAGACCCCAGCGCATCCAGCCCGCCCCGTCGGGCAGGAAGCGTGACAGGAAGAACAGCAACGCCAGATCGATCGCCGCCGCCGCGAGCCGGCGCCCGAGGCCCACCCGCTCCAGGGTGAGGGGATCGACCGGCGGGGGAACCGTCCCCCCCGTCGCACCCCCCCCCGGGATCGGCCCGGCATCGCCCCTGCCCGGCGGGACATCGCCCGACCCGTCCGCCATCCCCACCCCCGGCACCGCCGCGCCCGGGGCACCCGGTCCCGAGGCGCCTGCCGACGCCCCGCCGGGCCCGGGGCCGGTCGGCACCTCGAAGGGCGCCGGACGCAGGGGGCTGGCAGCCGGGGTCGGCCCAAAGGAAGGAGCTGGACCCGCAGCGGAGGGCATCCGGTCCCGGTCCAGCAGGGCGAGGGTGGCCGCCCCCAGCGCCCAGGTCCCCAGGCTCAGCCACGCCAGGAAGCCCACCACCGGAACCAGGTACAGCAGGGCGATGAGGAGCCCGCCGAGCAGCAACGGGCCGAGGAAGGTCGCCTGGCCGGATGTCCGGCCACCGCGCAGCAACTGGCCGCCCAGGTGATGCATCACCCCCGTCTTCCCCACGATCCCCGCCACCTTCAGCCCGAGGGCGAGGAACGGCAGGATCAACACGCCCACCCCGGTGGCCAGCAGCAGCACCGCGACGATCAGGACCAGGGGATACATCAGCACCCCGGTGCCGAAGGCCGCCGCGGGTCGGCTCCGGAGGATCTCCGAACACCCGAGTGTCCCGCGCGGGAAGAGGGCGGCGACCAGCACATGGACCAGGAACAGGACCGCCCACACCGGCCAGACCCAGCCCACCCCGAGGGCCATCGGACGCAGACGCAGCACGCACTGGTGGAGGAACGCGTCCAGTCCGCGGGGGATCCGGAAGTTGTCGAAATCCATCAGGTGGAACGGGACCACCTTGCCGCCGATGGTCGATCCCTCCGGTTGTCGCACCCCGCCGCCCACGCCGACGACGTCGCCATCCACCTCCGCCCCCGGCTCCAGCTCCACCCCCGAGCCCACGTTCACCACGTCGCCCCCCACCCGGCCGCGGATCCGCACCGACCCGCCCACGACCACCACGTCCCGCTCGACCTCGCCGTCGATCGTCGCGTCCCCCAGCACCACCACCACCTCGCCCGCCCGTTCCCCCTCTGCCAGGTGGAACGAGCTGCCCACCCGGACCTCCTCGCTGCCTCCCCGGCGTCGATCCGCCCGTTCGGCACGCCGACGCGCCCCGCGCTCGACCTCGTCGATCTGCCGGTCGATCTCGGCGATCTCGCGTTCCACCCGTTCGAGGGCCGGCCGCGGGTCGCCCTGCTGGGCGAGGAGGATCGGCGGGGGGGACGCAAACCGAGGCACGGGGTCGGATCCGAGATGCAGACCGAGCGCGGCGAGGATCGCCTGGGCTGCGGTGGCCCAGCGCCCATCAAGGATTCCGGAGAGGAGGGAGGACATGAAATCAGGGGTTCAACGATTCGAATGGGCCAGCCGCCACACGGCGGTACCGAGGCCGAGACACGACATCCACGCGGCCACCCCGACGGCCACCAACCCCATGAGGTACGGGGTCTCGACCTGTCGGATGAGGAGCAATCCGGCCCGGCCCAGGACGGAGAAGACATCGGAGATGGCGGCCACCCAGCCCAGACGGGCGACCGTCTCGTTCCGGAAGCCGCCGAGGGCGGCGCTTTCCGGGGCGACATGGCTCAGCCAGGCGACACCCGCCACCACCGTCAACAACAGGCACAGGCCGAGGAACTGCCCCGGCGGAGGCCATTCCGACCACGACCGGCGATACCACGGCCGTGCCGCCCGACGGCGGACGGCTTCGAGGATCCGGGGCGCCAGCGTCTGCGGGGCGCGCGGGGACGGGATCTGCCGCAGCGCACGGTCGGTCCACGCCGCCAGCGGATCACGGGGTTCTTGCTCAGGCGGTTTCATGGCAGGTGGAGGTGAAGGGAGCCGACCGCCGCGCCCGACCGGCCGCCCCGGCGCGGAGCCGGGGGACCGGAGTGGGGCGATGGATCTTTCGTGGCATCGGTTGGTTCATACACCCAGTTCCTCACGGTGGGGTTGCAGCTTTCTGGCCAAGGCCTGACGGGCCCGGTGGATGTCGGTCTTGACCTTCCCCAGGCTCACCTTGAGCCGGGCGGCAATCTCGACGTAATCCAGATCCTCGTAATGATACAGCACCAGCGCCACCCGCTGGTCCTTGGGCAGGCGCGCCAACGCCTCCTCCAGCACCCCGCGCTGATCCTGGGTCAGGAGTTCCCCCGACAGCGTCTCCGGCGCCGCAAAGGTCGCCTCCAACCCCTCGTCGTCATCCGACGCGTCCGCGCTCTTGAGGTCGGAAAAGAACTTCCACCGTGCCCGATATCGTTCCAGATGATTCAGGCAACGGTTCCGGGTCACGGTCTTCAGCCATCCGCCGGCGGTGGGGCTCCCGTCGAGTTCCGCGAAGCGGTCCCAGGCCTTGAGGAACACCTCCTGGGCCACGTCCTGCGCCTCCGCCTGGTTGCCGAGGAGGCGGTAGGCGGTGGCGTACACCATGTCCTGGTATTTCTCCAGGAAGGCTTCGAACTGGCCGGGATCACTCATCCGTGCTTCCGGGCAAGGTCCCGGGAGGGCGCATCTGCCGACCTGAACCCCCGGGGTCCTCCGAAGGTTTCAGAAATGACGGCTCGCGGGAATACCCTCCGTGGCATCGGCGCACCCTCCGCACATCCGCACACCCGACCAAATAGTCCCTTGCCTCAACCGGCAGACCGGCCTCAGCGTTTCGTCACTCCACAAGTCGGGGATTCCGGACATCACCTCTCCCGCCATGCATCCCACTCCATCCACCCAGCAGCTCGAAGGCGATCACCGCGCATTCACCCTCATCGAGCTCCTCGTCGTGATCGCCATCATCGCCATCCTGGCCGGCATGCTCCTGCCGGCGCTGGCCAAGGCCAAGGAGAAGGCGGTGCGCACCCAGTGCCAGAACAACGTGAAACAGATCACGCTGGGAATGCACATGTACATCGTCGACTACAACGACTTCCTCCCCGAGCCGAACTGGAACTCGCCCTGGACCCGGCCGGGCTGGCTCTACGACGCCCGCCTGGGCTCGCCGCCCGACATCACCCGCGCGCCGTACAACACCAACAAGGCGCGCGCCTACGAGACGGGCCTGCTCTACCCCTATGTGCAGAGCCCTGCGGTCTACCGTTGCCCGGCCGACCTGACCAACCGGCCCACCTGGAGGTCCCGGGCCCAGAAGATGTCGAGCTACCTGATGAACGGCGCCGTGTGCAGCTTCGGCGGCATCGCCCCCAACTCGCACAAGGCCTCGTCATTCGACTCGCAGGCCATCATCTTCTGGCAGGCCCTCGAGACCAACCCGGGTGACTTCAACGACGGCTCCAGCAGCCCGGCGGAGGGCATCACCAAACTCCATTCCTTCGGGACGACGGTCGGGGTGGTGGACGGCCACATCGAGTACCTGAAGACGGTGGAATTCTACCGGCTGGGCAATGTGCGCGGGAAGAACCGCCTGTGGTGCAATCCCAGCAGCGTCAACGGCCGATGACGAACCGGACCATGAAGGCTTCCCTCATTCTCGTCGGCTCCGGAGCCTTGCTCGGCCTGCTGCTTGCCGGGTGCTCCAAGCCGGACCCGGCGGCCGAGATGCAGAAGGCGGTCGCCGAGATGCAGAAGGCCGAGACGGACCCGGCGGCAGCGCAGGCCGCGACCGATGACCAGGGGGTGGTTTCCCCGGCCAAGCAACTGCAGGGGGCCATCGAAGATTACCAGGCCGGGAAGTTCGAGGATGCCGTCACCCGCCTCCAGATCCTCCGCGCCCAGCCGACCCTCTCGCCCGAGCAACGCATGGCGCTGCAGGACAGCATCGCCGCGGTGGTGGCCGAGATCTACGCCCTCGCCGAGACGGGGGACCCGAAGGCGATCGCCGCCGTCGCCCAGTACGAGCGGATGCAGACCCGGCAGTGAGGGTCAGCGATGCCGCCAGTAGCCTGGGCGGCGGTGGAGGTGCATGACGGCCTTGAGGTGGATGGCTTCGGGTCCGACGCTGTAAACCAAGGCGTAGGGAAAGCGCCGGAGGTTGAGCTTGCGGTTGTCGCCACGGATCTTGGGCCAGCGTTCCGGCTCGGCCTCGATGCGGCGCAGGGCGTGCTCGAACTCGTCCAGGAAGTCGTCTCCCAGTCCCGGCTGGCGCTCCTCATACCACAGGGCCGCGCCGACCAGTTCCTCGTCGGCCTCAGGATGGCTGACGAGGGGCATGGAGCTGGGCGCGGGCCTCCCGGAGGGTCTCCTCGACGGGGCGGCAACGGACCCGGCCCTCCTCGATTTCACGGGAGCGGCGGTCGATCACGTCGAGCCATTCCGCTTCGGGGTCGGTCTCCACGGCGGGGTCGAGGCTGGCGATGAGCTGGTGTGCCAGATAGGCCCGGTCCTCTTCCGGCAGCGCCAGCACTTCGGCGACCTTTTCAGCGGTCATGCTCATACGTGCAGAGTGTGCCCTCGGTCGGCAGGCTGGCAAGCGCCGCTCGGGGGCTCGGGCAGCTTGGCGGGATGGGTCCGGCGGTGGACCTCGATGAGGTTGCGGATGTTGACGTGGGTGTAGATCTCCGTGGTGTTGAGCCGGGCGTGCCTGAGCATCCGCTGGACGTATCGGAGATCGGCCCTGTTACCGGAAAGTCCCAGCTCGTTCTCCCACTGCTCCCCGGTGTACCGGTAGTGGTTGGGCGTCGTGCCGCTGCTCGCGGCGGTCAGGAGGTTCCCGAACGCGTCGTACGTGTACGTGTCCGAGATGCCCCCGCTGCTGTTCAGCAGCGCCCGGGTCGAGCCCAGGCCGTCGGTCAGGAAGAAGTCCGTGTCCCAAGCGCTCGAGTTTGTCCGACTCTGGCTGATCAGGTCGGCCCCATACGTGTACCGCCGGGTCACCGTGCCCGGGTTCGTCCCTGTGTGCTCCTCCACCACCTGCGGCCAGCCCGTCGGGTTCACCGTCGCCACCAGGAAGTGCGTGGTCACCCCCCCGGCCGTCTTCCGCGTCCGGTTCCCTTCCAGGTCGTACACCGCCGAGAATCCCCCGGCGCTCGAGCTCGTCAGCCGGTTGTCCCAGTCGTAGCCGTAGGTCACCGCCGCGTAGTTGACCGTGTTGCCCTTGGCGTCGAAATGCGTGCTGACCGTGTTCGTCACCCCGTCGTTGTCCAGCCAGTCGTTGATGTCGTAGTTCAGGTTCTGGTTGGGCAGTCCCAGCGCCGCACTCCGGCTCGTCCGGTTCCCAACCAGGTCGTGGGTGTAGTTGACCGTGTTGGGTACCCATCCGGTCAGCGCCTCACTCTTCAACCGGTGCAGGGCGTCGTACCCCCACGTGTACGTCCGTCCCGTCCCGTTCACCGTCTCGCTCAGCCCCGTCCGCATCCCCAGGGTGTGCACCGTGTAGGTGAAGCTGGCCCGGGTGGTGCCGTTTGTCGTACGCCAGGCGAGGCTGGTGAGCCGGTTGTGCGGGTCGTAGGTGTGGAGGTTCGTGACCGAGATGGGGCGGTAGTGGAGCCACGAGAGGTTTCCGGCCGCGTCATAGGCGTAGGCGGTGTTCTTGTTGGCACTGGTCAGCTGCAGGTCCACCACGTTGGTCAGCCGCCCGAGGGCGTCGTACCCGTAGCTGAGGTTGACCCCGTTTGCGGTGGTGCTGGCCAGTGTGAGGGGGTTTCCTGCGGCATCGTAGGTGTAGTGCAGCGTGCCCACCGGGGTCACGTTGGTCCGGAGCCGACCGAGGATGTCATGCACCCACTGGTGCGTGCCGCTGGCGTCCAACCGGCTGGTGAGCAGGCCGGACGGCCCGTAGCCGAGGGCCGCCACGTCACTGCTGACACCGTTCGTCGTCAGGGTCCACTGGTTGGTCAGCCGGCCCAGGGCGTCGTAGGCGTACCGGACCCGGATTCCGTCGGCGTTGGTCCGGGTGGTGAGGCGGCCGGCCGTGTCGTAGGCCTGTCCCAGCAACTGGGCGCCGGGCATCGCCTCTCCAATCCTCCGCCCCAAGGCGTCGTAGCTGTAGGCGTTCGTCCGGTTCAGCGCGTCGATCTGTTGGACAACGCTGCCGGTGCCGTCGTACACGAATCGCGCCCAGTTGTTGGCCGTGCTGATTCCGCTGATCCCGGTGGAGCCCCACCCGTTGGTGACCGACAGCATCCGGCCCAACGGATCGTACGCGAACACCGTCACCACACCCGGCTGACCGGCCCCGGCCATTCGGGTCGTCTCCGCCACCTTGCGTCCGCCCGCGTCGTAGGCGACGGCATTGGTCACGTTGGCCCCGCCACCGACCAGAGGGGGGAGGATTGTCTGGGTTCGACGATTCAGTGCGTCATAGACGTAGCCGGTGACCTGTCCGGAAGGGACATGCGTGACACTGGTCAGGTTCCCCACGGCATCGTATCCACTGGTCGTCACCTGGGCCAAGGCAGTCCCCCAGGCGTTGGTGACGGCGATGCGTCTGCCGAGGGCATCGTAGGTGAACCCGTTGATGATCCCCCGTGCATCGACCGTGTGGGCCACCCGACCGAGAGAATCGTATGCGGTCTGCGTGGTCACGGCATTGGTGGTCCCGAAGGCCCGCACCACATTCGTCGCACGCCCCCGCGAATCGTACTGGGTCCGGGTCGTGAGACTGGCCGTGCTGCCAGCGTACTGGACCAGGTTGGTCACCCGGCCTGCCGCGTCGTAGGAGGAGAGCGTGATCTGGGCGACGGGAGTGCCCCATGCATTGGTCACACTCACCTGCCGACCCAAGGCGTCGTATCCGAACGCGGTCGTCACCCCGGCCGGGTCAACCGTCGAGGCAATCCGGCCCGCGGCGTCGTAGACAGTCCTGGAGACCGATTGCTCCGCCTGGCCGAAAGCGTTGGTGGTCACCACGGCGCGTCCGAGGGTGTCGAAGGCGATCGCGTTCGTGGTTCCCCGGGGATCAATCGAGGCGTACTGCCTCCCGCTGGCGTCATAGAGGAACCGATTGGTCGCCACGGGCACCCAGGTGCCCCCGGAGTACCACCCGGAGACCGTCCGCAGGAGATCCCCCGTGACCGCATCGTACTCGTTGGTGGTCACCCCCCCGCTTGCGTCGACGGAACTGACCAGACGATTCCGGCTGTCGTAGGTGTACCGGACCCGGATTCCGTCGGCGTTGGTCCGGGTGGTGATCGAAGCGATCCCCCGTCCACAGCCCAGGCAGAGGGCGAGGGTCAGCAGCAGGATCCGGGGGACAACGGACATTCCAGAGCCAAAGCGTGCCGGAGTTGGCCTGACCGGGGAAGAGGCAAGCCCGGTGACCCGCTTGTGTCCGTGGTGCGCAGCAGCTTGGGACTTTCCCGCAACCGATTCAGCCCGTTCTCAATGTCATCCAGGTAATCCTTGGCGACAGCTTTCCCCCAACGCTCCACGGAGTAACGCTCGATGTCCTGCAGGTCACGAAAGGCCCGCCGGGTGAGACAGACGGAGGTCATCTACTTCCAGCCACGTTTCTCGCGGCGATCCGCTTCCTTGCGGGCGTCCTTGAGGCTGCCGTTGAAATCGACCACCCGGCCCGCCAGCACGTCCTGGAACCCCTCCAAGATCCCGTCCCGCATCCGGGCGGCTTCCTCGCGGGCTTTGTGCTCCCGCAGGACATTGCGGACGAACTCGCTGGGCGTCGCAAACAACGTGCCGTCGCCGGATTGGGCGTCCACAAAGGCGCGCAACTCGTCGGTGAGGGACAGGTTCAAGGTGCTGGGCATAGGGAACTTATCGAAGTTGATCGACTTCGTTCACCATCAGCTCCGTGGCATCTGGCGTCAATAACCGCCAAGCATGGGGAGGTTGGCGTGCCTGACCTGATCCACCCGACCAGCATTGTCGTCGGTGTACCCCACCAACTGGGAACATCGGCCCGTGAGGGACCGCCACCCACCCCTTCCCCTGCCACGCGGGAGCTCGGCGTTCCGGACGACGGCGACGATGGGGGGGAGGGGGCTGGATTCCGATACCGACTCCGACCCCGAGGGGGGCTTGCGTCGCGCCAACATGGAGTGCGGTGGCAGAGCGAAGCGTCGACACCGCATTGGCCCGCGCCCAGCAACTCAAGCGAACGACGGTCACCGAGGGGGGACACGCTCCGGGCCGGGGAGTCATCCACACGGCCCGGGTCCGCTCCAAGGCGGCGTGGCGCTGACGCTTCCCGCCGCACTCCACATCGCGCGGCTCCCTTCCATCCTGTCCTCCTCACCATCTTCAGCGATCCGCGAACTGTTCAGTGGCCCTCGGGGGAGGCCCCCGGCCCCGCCGGCTTGCTTCGGGGCGGATGGACGCGATGCTGGCGGCGATGCGGTGGTCCATTCGACTCGGTCGCTGGTTCGGCACCGAGGTCTACCTCCACCTCACGTTCCTGCTCCTCCTCGGGTTCGTGGGGTTCTCCAGCTGGGCATCGTCGCGCGATGCCGGGCAGGCACTCGACAGCGTGCTGTTCTACGTCGCCCTGTTCGCCTGCGTCCTGCTCCACGAGTTCGGCCATGCCCTGGCGGCACGCCGATATGGGATCCGTACCCGGGACATCACGCTCCTGCCCATCGGCGGCCTCGCCCGGCTGGACAGCACCGGGGAAACGCCCTGGCAGGAACTCGTCATCGCCCTCGGTGGCCCGATCGTGAACGTGGTCATCGCGGCCGGTCTCTACGCCGGCATGCGCCTCACCGGGCATCTCGATGTCACCGTGGCCGAAGTCACCGTCCGGGGATCGTTCCCCATGCAGCTGCTGGTGGCGAACGTGGTCCTGTTCGTCTTCAACCTGATCCCGGCCTTCCCGATGGACGGGGGGCGGGTGCTGCGGGCGCTGTTGTCCTTCCGGCTGGACAAGGTCCAGGCGACGCGGATTGCGGCCGCCGTGGGAAAGGGCGCAGCGTTCCTTTTCGCCTTCGCCGGCCTGTTCTGGCTCAAGAACCCCCTCCTGATGTTCATCGCCCTCTTCGTCTGGATGGGCGCCGGACAGGAGGAGATGGCGGTCCGGACCCAGTCGATCCTCGCCCGGGTGCCGGTCCGCTCGGCCATGCTCACGGACTTCCACACGGTCTCGCCGTTCGACAGCCTGGGGGATGTCAGCGGACGGATCCTCGCCGGGTCGCAGAAGGACTTCCCCGTGGTCCACCTCGGGGAACTGGAGGGGGTGCTGGTCCACGCGGAGTTCTTTCCGGCCCTGCGGGACCGGGGTCCGGACACCCTGGTCCGGGAGGTCATGCGAACCGGTTGCCTGACGGCGCGGCCATCCGATGAGCTGGAAACGGTCCTGCGCCAGCTGCAGGAGGCCGGCGGCACCTGCACCACGATCCCGGTCCTCACCGACGGCCGGCTGGTGGGCCTGGTGACGGCGGAGAACGTCGGGGAGTTCGTGATGATCCGGACGGCCCTGGCGGCGAGGGATCGTACCGCGTGAGGTTTCGGCCAACAAACGGTTGGATGGGCCCCGCAGGACGGGCTAACAGTCCGGAGTCGATGCACCGTCGGGTTCCCAGTCTCCGGAGACGCCTCGCCGCCCTGTGGCTGCTGGGCGTGCTCGTCGGCAGCTTGGGCTGGACGGCCCCGCTGCTGGCCCTCTCGGCTGCCGCCCTCGACAGCGACCACACGGTCCGGCTGCAGCCGGCGGTCCATGGCACCCGGCTGGTCCTCGTCCACGACCGGGACCCGGGCGCGGCGGCCGAAGTGCATCGGCACGGTCAGGTCGCCTCGATGCTGGTGGTCTTCTCGCAGCCGGCCGGTCCCGACCACGCCGACCATGTGCTGGAGTTCGGGCCGGGATCCGGCACGGCTCCGGCCGCCTCCGCCGTCACCGTCCGTCCCCCGCCCCCCCAGCCGGGTCCGGCCGTGACGTGGGTGCCTGAAGCTTCCCGCCCGGCGTTCCGCGTCCAGGTTCCCGAAGAGTCCCCCGCGGATCGGGTTCCGGATTCCGACCGGATCGGCCGGATGCGGACCGTGGTCCTCCGGATCTGACCGGCGGGCGCGCCCGGCGCGCCGCTCCCATCCCCGGGAGCCTTCCCCCACCCCCGTGTTCCCGGGGGTGTCCCGTCCGTTCGTCCGGTCCCTGTCCGTCTCCCGTCCCATGAAAGCCTGTTTCTCCCTGATTCTTTCCGCCGCACTGGGTGGTGCGGCCATTCCCGCGGCGTGTGCCGCATCTCCCGACGGCCCCGTCACCGCGGCCGACCTCGCGGCGGTGGCGGTGGCGGAGAACGCGGAACTCCGCTTCTACGAGGCCGAGGTCGGGCATCTCCGGGCCCGCGGACGTCTCAGCGGCCGGATGCCGCGACCGGAGGTGAGCGCCGAGGCGGGACAGATCCGAAGCCACAACCTCGACCGGACCCTCGCCGGCGAGGGGATGGCGTGGTCGGTCTCGGTCCAGCAACCGTTCGAGTGGCCGGGCCGGCTCGCCCTGCGGAAGGCCATCGCCAACGCCGAGACCGGCCTGGCGACCCTCGGCCTCGCCCGGTTCCGGCGGGATCTCGAGACGCGGGTCCACCTGCTGGCGGTCGACCTGGCGGCGGCCGACGAACGGGGGCGGGTGGCGACGGAGGCGGCCGCGCGGTTCCGCGCCCTGCGCGAGGTACTGGTGCAGCGGGATCCGGCCGGGATCACCCCGCGGCTCGAGATCCGCATCCTCGAGGCCACGGAACTGACCCTGCGTCGACGCGTCGCCGGGGAGGAGCTGGCGGCCCGCCGGGCCCGGATCGAGCTGAACCTCCTGTGCGGACGTCCCGCGGAGTCGGACCTGGAGGTTGCGGGCGGCCCGTCGGGCTTCCTCACGGCACCGCCGCTGGCCGAGCTGATGGCCTCGGCGCTGACCAACAACTTCGACCTGCAGATCCGGCTCGCCGAGCTGGAGGCACAGGGATTCTTCCTCGGGCTGGCGCGGAACGAGCGCTGGCCGCAGATCCGCGTGGGGCCCTCGTACACCGCGGAGAACGGGAGCAGCCGCGACCGCATCCTCACCTTCGGCATCCAGCTGCCCCTGCCCCTCTGGCGGGACGACGGCGGGTCGGTCGAGGCGGCCCGCGCCCGCGAGGCCCAGGCGGCGGCGGTGCTGGCGGTCGCCCGACGGGACCTGGAACGGGAGGTGGTGACCGCGGTCCGCACCTACGAGGCGCGGGTGGCGGAGCTGGGACGGTGGCATCCGGACGCGATGGCGGAGTTCCGGTCCGCGGCCGACTTGGCCGATGAGCACTACCGGCTCGGGGCGGTTCCCGCGACCACCTACGTGGAGCTGCAGCAGCAGTACCTCGAGGCGGTGGCGGCCCTGCTGGAGACCCGGCGCGAGGCCCTGGCGGCGGCGCTGGAGGTCGAGCACGCCACGGGGGTGGCGCTGCTGAGGGGACCGGGACCCGATGCCACGGAGGAACGGCCATGATCTCCCGGATCCTGGGCGCCGCGCTGAACCAGCGTCCGATCGTCCTCCTCGCCACCGCCGCCCTCCTCGGGTTCGGCCTGTGGTCGGTGCGGGAGCTGCCGATCGATGCGGTTCCCGACATCACCAGTCCCCAGGTGCAGGTGAACACCGAGGTTCCCGCGCTGGCACCGGAGGAGGCCGAGCTGCTGGTCACCCGGGTGCTGGAACAGGAGCTGGCCGGGCTTCCCGGGGTCACCGAGATGCGCTCGCTGACCAAGTTCGGCCTGTCCCAGGTCACGTTGCAACTGACGGACGACACCGACATCTACCGGGCCCGCCAGCTGGTGGCCGAGCGGGTGCAGGCGATCCGTCCCCTCCTGCCGCCGGCCGCCGAGCCGCGACTGGCCCCGGTGTCCACCGGCCTGGGCGAGATCTTCTACTACACCCTGGCCTGGCGGGCCGACGCCACCAACCGGCCCGGGTCGCCGACCGCCGACCTGATGGCGCTGCACGAGGCCCAGGAGTACGTGGCCAAACCGTTCCTCCGCGCCACGCCCGGCGTCGCGGAGATCAACTCCAGCGGAGGACTCGACCGGCAATGGGTGGTCGAGCCCGATCCGGAGAAGCTCCGGCAGGCGAACGTCGCGGTCGAGGAGCTCGCGGCGGTCCTCCGGGCCAACGCGGAGAACGCGGGGGGCGGCGTGATCCGCGAGGGTGCCCGCCGTCTGATCCTCCGCGCGGTCAGCCGGCCGTCGACCCCGGCCGACATCGAGGCGCTTCCGGTGAAGTACGCCGGCGCGGTGGCCCCCATCCGGGTGGGCGACCTCGCCAAGGTGTCGGAAGGCTGGGCGGTCCGGACGGGCGCGGCGACCGAGAACGGGGAGGAGACGGTGCTGGGCACGGTGATGATGCTCGCGGGCGAGAACTCCCGGGTGGTGGCCCACCGGATGGGCGGGCGCATGGAGGAACTCCAGGAACGGCTCCCGCCGGGGATGGAAGTCCGCGTCCAGTATGACCGCTCGGCACTGGTCGACCGCACCATCGGCACCGTCCGACGCAACCTGTTCGAGGGCGCCATCCTCGTCGGCGTGGTCCTGCTGCTGCTGCTCGGCAACGTCCGGGCCGCCCTCATCGTGGCCGCCGCCATCCCGCTGTCGTTCCTCTGCGCCGTCCTCGGCATGACCCGGCTCGGCGTGTCGGGCAACCTCATGAGCCTCGGGGCGGTGGACTTCGGGCTGATCATCGACGGCGCCGTGGTGGTGGTGGAGAACATTGTCCGGCGCCTTGCCCACCGGCAGTCGGAACTGGGCCGGCGCCTGACCGCGGCCGAACGGACCGACACCGTGCTGGCGGCGGCGCGGCAGGTGGGGAACCCGATGTTCTTCGGGGTGCTGATCATCACCGTGGTGTACCTGCCGGTGCTGGCCCTGTCGGGGATCGAGGGGAAGATGTTCCGTCCGATGGCCGTGACGGTGATGCTGGCGCTGGGCGGCGCGCTGGTGCTGGCGCTCACGCTGATGCCGGTGCTGTGCGCGATGGTCCTCCGCGGCGACGTGCGGGAGTACGAACCGGCCCCGCTCCGCCGCCTCCGCGAGGCCTACCGGGCCACCCTCGACCTGGCCCTGGCCCGCCGCGGATGGGTGGCCGCCGGCGCCGTGGCGGTGTTCGCGCTTTCGCTGGTGGTCTTCACCCGGCTCGGCGCCGAGTTCGTACCCAAGCTCGACGAGGGTTCGACCACGATGATGATCTACCGTCCGGTGGGCCAGAGCCTCGACGCCTCGGTGGCCGACCAGCTGGCCACCGACCGCCTCGTGCGCGAGCGGTTCCCCGAGGTGACCGGCGTCTTCTCCCGGATCGGCACCTCCGAGGTCGCCACCGATCCCATGCCGCCCAACGAGGCGGACTTCTACCTCAGCTACCGCCCGCGGTCGGAATGGCGTCCGGTCGACGGCCGGATTCCCACCAAGGCGGAACTGGCGGCCCGCATCGCGACGGCGATCCAGGAGAATGTGCCGGGATCGGACACCCTCGTCGCCCAGCCGATCGAGATGCGGTTCAACGAGATGCTGGAGGGGGTCCGGGCGGACCTGTCGGTGAAGATCTTCGGTCCGGATTTCGACGTGATGGAACCGCTCGCCGCCCGGGTGCAGGAGGTGCTGGAGGGGATTCCCGGGGTGGCCGACGTGGAGTTCGAGACCGAGGGACGCACCCCGATCCTCACCCTGACGCTGCGCCGGGAGGAACTGGCGCGGCGCAACCTGACCGCGTCCGCCGTGAACGACGCCGTCACCACCGCGCTGGCCGGGGTGACGGTCGGCGCCCTCCGCCACGCCGACCATGTGCACGAGGTGGTGATCCGCCTCCCGGAAACCCTGCGCGACCGCCGCGAAACCCTGGAGCAACTGCCCATCCGGGTCGGTGAACACGGACTGGTTCCCCTCGGCAGCCTGGTGGACATCGGGACGGTCGACGCGGTGGAGCCGATCCGGCGCGACGACGGGAAACGTCGGGTGGCCCTGATGGTGAACCTGGCGACATCGGACGTGGAGGGATGGGTGCGGAGTGCACGGGAGGCGGTGGCGGGGCGGGTGCCGATGCCAGCCGGTTACACGCTGGAGTTCGGCGGCCAGTTCAAGAACCTGGAGGATGCCCGAGCCCGGCTGGCGGTGGTGGTGCCCGCCGCCCTGGCCCTGATCTTCGTCCTCATCTTCCTCGCCTTCGGGTCCCTCCGCCAGGCGGCCCTGGTCTACACCGGCATCCCCCTCGCCCTCACCGGCGGCATCGCCGCGCTCTGGCTGCGCGGCATGCCCTTCAGCATCACCGCCGCGGTCGGGTTCATCGCCCTGAGCGGCGTCGCCGTCCTGAACGGCGTGGTGCTGGTAAGCTGCTTCAACGAACTGCGCGCCGCCGGACGGGAGGTCGCCGCGGCCGTCCGGGAGGGGGCGCTGATGCGGTTGCGTCCGGTCCTGATGACCGCCCTGGTCGCGGCGCTCGGCTTCGTCCCGATGGCCCTGTCGCACGGGGCCGGGGCGGAGGTTCAACGTCCGCTGGCCACGGTGGTGATCGGCGGGATCCTCAGCTCGACATTCCTCACCCTGGTGGTGCTGCCGGTGCTGTACACGTGGTTCGAGGGACGTCCGGACCGCCCCGGCTGAACACCGCCGCCCCGGCGTGGGTCAACCGGCCGACCGTCCGGCTCACCGCCACCGGGTGGGCCCCGTCGGCCACCGACGCCACGGCCAGCACCGCCTGCCAGGCGGCCCCGGCCGACAGGGCCTCCCCGAGGACCGCGCCGGGCGCGCGGCACGGTCCGGTCCAGTCCGGAACAGGCCCCGGGCCGTCCACCCGCAGCGTGGCCGGCCCGTCCCACCGGCCGAGATCGCCGTCGAGTTCCGCCGCCACCGCAGCGCGGTCGGCCGTCCCGTCGAACACCGGCGACACGTGGACCGCCTCCAGCCGGGCCAGGGCCGGGCCCGGGTCGCGTCCCAACAACAGCGCCCCCGCCCCCTCCGCCACCACCACGTCCCGACGGAAACGCCGGAACGCGTCGGCGACCAGCCAGTCGACCTCCTCGGCGGCCACCACCAGGCAGGTGTCGACCACCCCGTCCTGAAGCCAGATCGTCGCCAACTCGAGACCCGAGGCGAAATGCCCGCCGTCGCCCACCAGGGTGTCGTTGGCGGCGGAGGTTCCCAGGCACGCGGCGAGGTGGGACGCCGGCGCGTTGAACACGGTCTCGGGAAAGATCAACGGGCTGGCGGTGGACGGGTCCGCCAGCACCTCGGCATAGAACCGCCGGGAGTACTGGACGCACCCGGCCGTGACGCAGAACACCACCCCCAACCGTCCCGTGACCGGCCGGTCCCCCAGGGCCTCCCGGGCCGCGGCGAGGGCATGGTGGGTGATCGGGCTGGCGCGGCGCAGGCGGGGATGCCCGCCGGCCGCCCGGGCGGCCGGTGGCGGCACCCTCCGCACGGGCAAGGGGGGGCGTCCCCCGGGGCGCGCCACGGATGCGACATCCGGAGCCGATCCCGCGTCCACCGCCGCCTGCAGGGGTGCCACGCCCCATCCGGCGGGGGAGACCGCGCCGATGCCGAGGACATGGATTCCGCTCATGGGGCCACCCCCAGGACCAGCGACGCGTTGGCACCGCCGAAGCCGAACGAATTGGTGAGCACGTGGCGGCAACGGGCGTCGACGGGTTTCCGGACCAGGCCGAAGCGGCAGGCGGGATCGACCGTCGGGGGATCGCCCCCGGGCGGCAGCCACCCCTCGCGAAGGACCATGAGGCACACCGCCGCCTCCACCGCGCCGGCGGCACCGAGCAGGTGGCCGATGCCCGCCTTGGTGGAGCTGACCCGAAGGGCACCGGCCCGCTCCCCGGCCCAGGCGTTGAGGGCCGCCGCCTCGGCGCCGTCATTGAGCGGGGTGCCGGTGCCGTGGGCGTTCACATAGCCGATGTCCCCCGGCCCCACCCCGGCCGCCGCGCAGGCGGCGGTCATGCTCGCGAGGGCGGCGGTGCCTTCCGGATGCGGCTGGGTCAGGTGATGGATATCCGTCGCCGCCCCGTAGCCGCAGACCTCGCCGAGGATCTCCGCCCCCCGGGCGCGGGCGGACTCCAGCGACTCCAGGCACAGCACCGCGGCGCCCTCGCCCAACGCAAGGCCATCGCGATCGGCGGCGAACGGCCGGCAGGTGGTCGGCGACAGGGCCTGCAGGGTGTCGAATCCGGCGAACACCAACTGGCACAGGGCGTCGTAACCGCCGGCCAGCACCCGGTCGGCCATCCCGCGGCGGACCAGTCGCCACCCGTGCCCGACGGCATTGGCGCCCGAGGCGCAGGCGTTGGCGATCACGGTCGCCGGACCGCGGAAGCCCTGCGCGCCGAGGACGTCGGCCGCCTGCTGGTGGGCCTGGTAATGTCGGACCCGTTCCGCCTGGTGCCGGGCCGATGCCTGCGGATCCGTCGCGGCCCGGTAGTACGCCTCCCCCAGCGCCATGCCCCCGCTGGTGGTGCCGAGCACCAGCGACACCCGGTCCCCGGCCCGCCAACCGGACTGCGTGCAGGCTTCCGATGCGGCCCAGAGGAGCATCCGGCCCGCACGGTCGATCCGCCGCACGGTGGACGTCCGCAGGAACCCCGTCGGCGTCCCGTCCGGCAGGCGCACCTCGGCGGCCGTGCGGACCCGCTGGCGCGAGGCGTCGAACACGGTGACGGGACCGAAGGCGGGGCGCCCGGAGCGGAATCCCGCCGCGTTGGCCGCCCAGCCGATGCCATGGGCGGTCACCACGCCACAGCCGGTGACCACCACCCGCCGGGCGGGCGCGGAGGCGGGGGCGTTGGGAGTCATGGAGCCGGAGAGGTCAAACCGCCACCGGCGCCGGGATGGCCGGATGCGGATCGTAGCCCACCAGCTCGAAATCCTCGTACACGAACTCCGACAGCTCGCGGCGGGCCGGGTTGAGGCGGAGGGTGGGCAGCGGACGGGGCTCGCGCGACAGCTGGAGCCGGGCCTGGTCGAGATGGTTGGCGTACAGGTGCAGGTCGCCGAAGGAATGGACGAAGTCCCCGACCTTCAGCCCGGTCACCTGCGCCACCATGTGCGTCAGGGCGGCGTAGCTGGCGATGTTGAACGGCACCCCGAGGAAGAGGTCGGCGCTCCGCTGGTACAGCTGGCAGCTCAGCTCGCCGTCGGCCACGTAGAACTGGAACAGCGCATGGCACGGCGGCAGCGCCATGCCGTCGATCTCCCCCGGGTTCCACGCGCTGACGATGAGCCGGCGGCTGTCGGGGTTCCGGCGGATCTGGTCCACCACCGCGGCGATCTGGTCCACCGACCGGCCGTCCGACGTGCGCCAGTCCCGCCACTGGGCGCCGTACACCCGGCCCAGGTCGCCGTCGGGCCCCGCCCACTCGTCCCAGATCGTCACCCCGCGTTCCTGCAGCCAGCGCACGTTGGTGTCGCCGCGCAGGAACCAGAGCAGCTCCTGGAGGATCGAGCGGACATGGACCTTCTTGGTGGTGACCAGCGGGAACCCGGCGCGCAGGTCGAAGCGCGCCTGCGCGCCGAAGACGCTGTACGTGCCGGTGCCGGTCCGGTCGGGCTTGAACCGCCCGTGCTCCAGCACATGCCGCAGCAGGTCGAGGTAGGCTCGCATGGAGGACCGGACGGCTCAGCGGACGGACAGGGCGGGCCGCAGCGTGTGGATGGTGCCGATCACCTCCGACCGCAGCGCGGTGCCGTCGGCCGCGTCAATCCCGTAGCGGACGCTGAACTGGTCGGCCGGCACCAGGCCGTCGACCTCGAGGAACACCGTCCGCCGGTCGGCCGCCAGGGTGGCGCGGGTGACCGGCAGCTTGTCGTGCCCGTTCTTCCCGGGCTCCTTGACCGACAACTCGGGCGACCCGTAGTTGCCGCTGTAGCGGTAGTTCCAGATCTCGACCGCGTAGTTGTCGGGATCGCCCGCCGACGCCGCGGCGAGCGGGTCGCTGAAGCGGATCTCGATGCCGTTGGCGGCGGTGCGGGTGGCGACGGGGAGGTTCACCGGGCGCCCCGTGTACCGGACGCGGTAGAACCCGCCGTCCCGGCTCGCGGCATTCTGCCAGCCCTTGAGCCCGCAGACGTACAGCTGCCCGTCGCGGGGATTGAAGCGCCCGCGCATCACGCCGCTCGCGAACTTGAGCCCGAACGGGACCATCGACGCCTGCACGGTCCCGTCGACCTCGTCCATCAGCACGCCGTAGAGCAGGCACTTGCCGTAGCTCATGAACAGCGGCGCCCCCTTCCACGGACCCCACCGGTCGGAATCCACATACACCTGCCCGCCGCTCGAGTTGTCCCAGCGCATCGGCAGCCAGCAGATCGGCTCGTCGTACGAGGCCGGGATCGGCATGTCCTTGTCCCAGCCCTTCAACCCGTGGGCCCGACGGGCGTCCGGGTTCGAGGGATTGGCCGTCAGCTCCCGCCCGTCGGGATACTTCATCGTCAGCTCCCGCTGGGCCGCCGGCACCATCCCGAGGAAGGCGCCGGGCCGGACGAGGTTCAGCTTGGACGACGGCATCCAGTGCCCCTGGTTGTCGCCCACCAGCACCGTGCCGTCGGGACCCACGGTCATCCCGTTCGGCGCCCGCAACCCGGTGGCGAAGACCTCCATCCGGGAACCGTCCGGACTCACCTTCAGGATCGTCCCCTGATGCGGCGAGGTGACGGTCGGCTCCCACGGCGCACCCTTGGCGTAGTAGAAGTTCCCTTCCGGGTCGGTGTGCAGGTCGAGGACGAACTCGTGGTAGTTGGGGGTCACCACGGTGTCGTTGTTGAAGTTCTCGTAATGATCGGCCTCGCCGTCGCCGTTGAGGTCGTGGAGGCGGGTGATCTGGTCGCGCCCCGCCACGTACACCTTGCCGTCGACCACCTTCAGCCCGAGGGGCTGGAAGAGCCCGGTGGCGTACCGCTGCCAGCGCAGCTCGGACAGTTCGTCGTCGATGCCCGACACCAGCCAGACATCGCCATGGAACGTGCAGATCGCCGCCCGGCCGTCGGGCAGGAAGTCGAACCCGCCGAAGAACGTGCTCACCCCGTACTTGTTCGGGAAGGGCTCGACGAGGGTGTCGACCTGGTACGCACCGGGCTCGTCCCCGCGTCGCCCCTGGGTGGTGATGGGCTCACCCCAGCGGGCCGGGCCGGCCTTGAGGAGGGGCGCCAGCCGGGACGGGGCCCCGGCCAAGGTCGGCGACGCGCCGCCCGGAACGCGTCCGAACGCCATCCGGAACGGGCGTCCCTTGCGGAGCTGCGACACCCGGACGGACACCTGGCCGCCCTCGCGGACGCAGCGGGCATCCGCCCCGTCGAACCGGACCACCACCGCCCCGCCGTCGGGCAGGTCGAAGCGCCATCCGGTGGTCCGGCGGAACAGGAAGAAGCCCTCCTCGATCGCCGTTCCGGCGTCCGACCCCTCCGGCGCGGTGAAGGCCGCCAGGGTCAGGTCGCGGGCCCCTTCGGGGGCCTCGAAGGTCCGGGTGAAGAACGTCACCCCGTCCACCACCTCGGCCCCCGGCGACTCGAGGATCTCGGCCTCGCCCACCGAGTACCGGAGGACCACCCGGTCGCCATGCAGATGGACCCCGCGGTGATGGGCCCAGTCCTTGGGCAGGGGCCCCTGGAGTCCGACCCGGGGATCGTCGAAATCCGTGCCCGACCCGGGCCGTGCCCAGCCCGGACCCTGCGCGGTGGAGAAGGCGAGATCGCCCTTCACCCGCGGGGGCGGCGGCCACTCGATCTTGGTGAGGGTGTTGCCGAACTCCAGGAAGTCGCCGGTCCAGGCCAGGGCCAACCGGAGGGTGTCGAGGTCATACGCCATGTAGGCGCGCCCATCCGCCCCGACCGTCACCGCGAGGGCCTTGGTGGCCACGGGCTCGTTCTGGGTGCGCATGATGGTACCCGACCAGAACGGGCCGCGCTGGGGTTCCTGGGCCGAGGACGGGAGGGTCGTGGCGAGGCCGAGCACCAGCCCGGCCAGGGCGGCGGCGCGACCCACCCGGGAGTTTGTGGAGGGGGAAACGGGATTCATGGGCGGAGGGGAACAGCGTTTTCCCGAGGCTGCGGGAGCCCCCGCCCACGGGGCAAGCCTCGGCAGTGCGACGGAATCACGCCGGGGAAGGAGCCGCCGGACCCCGGCGTCCCGCCCGGTACTCGCTCGGGGGCACCCCCACCTGCTTCTTGAAGGCCACGCTCAGGTACTCGACATGGGCAAAGCCCGCCCGCTCGGCGATCACGCTCAGCGGCAGGTCGGTCTCCAGCAGCATCCGCTTCACCCGGTCGAGCTTCACCCGCTGGATCTGGTCGTGGGGCGAACAGCCGAGCAGCCGACGGAACCGCCCCTCCAGCACCCGACGCGAAACGGCCACCTTGCGGAGCACGTCCCCCACGCCGATGCCGTCGCAGGCGTGTTCGCGGATGAAGCGCACGGCGGCGGAGACCGCCGGATCCTCCACCGCGACCACGTCGGTGCTCCGTCGGGTCACCACGCCGAGGGGCGGGAACAGTCGACCATCCGGCCGCACTGCCTCGCCGGACATCAGCCGCTCCAGCAGCGCCGCCGCCTCGTAGCCGGTCCGGCGGGTGTCGGGCTGCACGCTGGACAGCGGCGGGTCGGCCAGGTCGCAGAGGAGTTCGTCGTTGTCCACGCCGAGCACGGCCACCTCGTCGGGCACGGCCACGCCCAGCCGGCGGCACGCCTCGAGGACCTGCACCCCGCGGATGTCGTACCCGGTGAAGATCCCGACCGGGCGGGGGAGTCGACGGATCCAGCGGACGAGCGCGGCCAGCCCGGCGCTCCAGTCGGGTGCGGCGGCGGGTTCGGGTTCGGGGAAGACGTGGACCGTCTGTCCGGCGGCCGCGGCGGCGGCGGTGAAGGCGGCCTCGCGCCAGCGCGACCAGTTGAACCGCGCCTCGCCGCAGTAGGCCAAGTGGGTGAAACCCCGCTCCCGCAGGTGGGCCGCCGCCATCTGGCCGATCGCCCGGTCATCCGTCTCCAGCCAGGGCACCGACGGCAGGAGACGGGCGGCGGAGAGGTCCACCGCCGGCAGCCCGGTCGCCGCCACCGCCCGGGCGATGGCCGGGGTCTCGATCCGCGCGATGACCCCATCCCCCTTCCAGTCCTGCAACCACTGCGGCGGCTTGGCCCCACGGCCCGCCTCCACCAGGGAGATGCTCCATGGCCGATGCTCCCGCAGGTACGCCCGGATCCCATGCAGCAGCTCCCGTCCGTAGGCGTTGGACGTCTCGATCAGCAGGGCGACACGCGGCGAGCGTTGCATGGGTTCCAGACCACCCTACCCCCGGACCACCGCCCCGGGGCCAGCGGTAAAAAAACGTATGAGATCCGCGCCGAAGCTCATGGACCCGTCCCGGACGCCATCCCATTCTCGACACGTCCCCGGCTTTCCGGCCCGCCTGTTCCCGCACGCGGACCCGTGTCGTCGGGCGACACCCGAACCATGAACGCCCGTCGTCCCCTCCGATCCGTCGCGAAGGCCTTCACGCTGATCGAGCTGCTGGTGGTGATCGCCATCATCGCCATCCTCGCCGGCATGCTCCTGCCCGCCCTTTCCAAGGCCAAGGCCAGGGCCATCCGCATCAAGTGCGCCAGCAACCTGCACCAGCTGGGCATCGCCTCGATGATGTACGCCCACGACAACAAGGACCGTTTCCCCAACTGCACGGGCGCGGCGTGGCCGTGGGACATCCCCGCCGCGGCGGCCAACGCCCTGGTCCGGAACGGCGGCCAGCGGGGCATCCTCTACGACCCGGGCTTCGCCAAGCAGAACAACGACGAGCTGTGGCGCTTCACGACGGACACCACCGCGGAGATCTCCGCGCGCGAGACCGGGTACCGGGTGGCCGGGTACGCGTTCGCCTTTGAGGGTGCCGGCCGGGTCCGCCGTACCAACATCACCGAGTCCCTCAGCCCCCGCCCGTGGCGCATCGCCAACCAGGACGTCGAGGTCGGACCGGCCCAGCGGGTGATCGTGGCGGACGCCAACATCTCCGCGGGCGACAACGAGCGGGATCGGGCGCGCAACCGCTACACCGCCATCGACGGCGGCTGGCGCGGCCACCAGTCCCCCCACCTCGAAGGGAAGCTCCCGGCCGGCGGCAACCTCCTGTACCTCGACGGACACGTCGACTGGGTGAAGTTCCAGGTGATGCGCGTCCGCACCGACGGCCAGCCGAGCTTCTGGTGGTAAGAGCCCGTCCGCCGTCGGCGCTCACCGCCCCGGCGGTCCCAGCAGCGCCCGGGCCCGGCGGGCATACTCCTGGGCCTGGCCGTTCCCCGGCTCGATCTCCAGCGCCTTCTCGAAGGCGGTCAACGCCTCGGGAACCTTCTGCTCGCGCATCAGCGAACTGCCGAGGTTCAGCCACGCCGTCACCGCGCGCGGCTCGCGCCGGATCACCTCGCGGAACTGTTCCGACGCCTCCGCGTGCATGTCCGCCTGGGCGTACTGCATCGCGAGCCGGAAGCGGGTCTGAATGTGGTCGGGGTCCATCTTCAGGGCGGCGATGAGGTGCGGACCCGACCGGTCGAGCCGCCCCGCCTGCTGCCAGGCGTCGGCCAGCTGCAGGCGGGCGGCGAAGTTGTCGGGCCGCACCCGGGCCACCGCTTCCCACACCTCGGCCGCCTCCGCCGGCTTCCCCAGGGACATCAGGGTCCGACCCAGCACCTGCGCCGCACCGGAATGACCCGGGTCCACCGTCACCGCCTCCCGAAGGATCCCCAGGGATTGGTTCGTGCGACCGGCGACCAGATGGGTGATCGCCCGGTCGACCCGGACGTCGGTCAGGTCGGGACGCAGGTCGAGGGCCCGCAGGTAGGCCTCCTCGGCCTCGGCGAACAGTTCCTGTCGGGCGAGGGCGCGGCCGAGGTGCTGCCAGGCCTCGGCGAAGTCCGGACGGATGGCGAGGGCGGCCCGCAGATGGGTCTCGGCGATCGGGGCGTTGGTGGCGGACTCGCCCAGCAGCGCGCCGAGCTGGAAGTGGGCCATGAGGTGGTGCGGGATGGCCGCCAGCACCGCCTCCCATTCCTCCCGCGCGCCGTCCGCATCCCGGAACCCGGCCAGCAGGCCGGCGAAGTGCGCGTGCAGCCGCCAGTCGTCGGGCCGGGCGTTGATCGCCGCCCGATAGGCCGCCGCCGCCGGCTCGAACGCGGTGGCCTGGACCGCCGGGCCCAGCTCCTGCAGCCGCCCCGCCAGCCACTGCTCGCGCTCCACCGCGTTGATCTGGGTCGAGAACGGCGGACCGGACACCCGGGACCGCACCAACTGCACCACGCGCCGTCGGTCCCAGTCGGTGTACGCCAGCGCACGGGCCACCGTGTCCGCGTCGGCCCACGCCGGACGCATCGCCCGGGTGCGCGCTTCCGGAAGCGACGCCACGACGGCGTCGCCCAGGAGGGTGGCCAGACGGAGGTTCCCCTCGAACGTGAAGTGCACATGTTCCCAGAACAGCGCCGCCCCGGGGGCACCGCCGGATTCACGGGCCAGTGCCAGCTCGACGTCCACCAACCGCACCCCGCCCCGCCCGTCGGCCACCTCCCGGATCACGTTCACCATCCGGGTGTCCGCCCGGAAGCGGAGCGCATCCAGGTCCCGCGCGGCGAGCCAGCCTTCCACCGCCAGGTTGGTCCGGCCCCGGGCCGCCAGCCCGGCCGCAGCCTGGAAGACCAGTCCGGCGTCCCCGCCCGCAGCAGTGCGGTCCGGGTTGAGGTAGAGGGCATCGAGCCCGGCGGGATCCGACGCCCCCACCCGACGCTCCACCTCGGCGGCGATCGCGTCCGCGGCCGGGATGTTGGTGACGCTGAGCGGCGCGAAATCGCGCAGGTTGCAGGCGACCGTCCCCAGCACCACCGGGATGCCCGCCCCACGCGCCGTGTCGAGCAGGTCGGCGAGGTTCGCCCGGAAGTTCGACCGGACGCCATCCAACCGGGGATCGTCCGCCGGCACCTGACGCGACTGGAACATGCCAAGTCCGGTCCAGCCGGTGGGGGAGGCATCGGACGCCCCGCCCCAGCGGCCGGCGAGGTCGTCGAGGAACTGCCCGGTGCGGGTCCGTCGCAGGGCCAGGCCGGCACGGATCAGCGGCAGGCTGCCGCCGGCGCGGCCGAAGACGGTTCCGGGACCGTAGGGTCCCACCACCTCGTTGTTCCCGGCGTAGACCACCCAGGCGTCCGCCTCCAGCGCCAGGCAGTCCCGGGCGATGTCGCGCAGGGCGTGGGAATTGATGGCGGTCATGGCCGCATTGACCACCTCGACCCGGGTGCCCGGGAGCCGTTCGGCGAGGAGCACCTCGAGGACCCGGGGCAGTCCGTATCCGGGCTCCGGATCCCCGAGGGCGGCCGACTCCCCGAGCACCACCACCCGGAGGGTGTCGGCAGGCTTGGGAACCGGCACCGCGAGCGGCTGGGGAACCCGGGCGAGCCGCTCGGGGAAGAACCGGCGCCCGAACCGGGGGTTGTCGACCAGGCACGCCTTCCCGTTCACCTCGGCCGGCAGCAGGAAGCGGGGATCATAGCCGTACCCGGACAGCCGGAGCCCGATTTCCAGCAGACCGAGCGGCACCACGAGAACGACCAGCGCGAGCGCGATGCGGAACAGCCAGAGGCGCCTCGGGGAGACCGGGGCGGAGTCGGGGGCTTTCGGGGAACGCACGATGGGGGGACGCTTACCGCCGGCCCGGCCCGAGGCAAAGCGCAAAGCGGCGGCGGCTACGGGAAGCGGGGCCGGTCGTGGACTCTGGGTGTGCTCAATCAACGCATCCGGTGAAGGCGATCCGCTCGGAGGTGTCCCCAGGCTCCTTCCGGGTGACCTTGTACGGCCTCCCCTCCTTGTCGTACGTCGTCCACTCGCCCACCGGATGCCCGTTCTCAAAGTGGCCTGATCGCGATCGGGTTCCGTCCTTGCGGAACCACTCCCAATAACCCGTCGCGGCTCCGTCCTTCAGGTGACCTACGGCCCATATGCTGCCGTCCCTGTGGTATTGGGTGTGGGGCGTGGGGCAGGTGCTCATGGGATCCATTCCGGATGCTTCTTGGGGACACAGTAGTTCCTTAGAGCCTGTCCGGAAACTCCGAGGGGTCCTGCGGCGAGGCATTTTGGCGGTGGGCAAGGCGGGGAGGCCGGAGCATCCCCGTCCCGCGGCCGCGGGATGACGGCCGACCCAACGCCGCCCACCGCCAAAAGGGCCGCCGCCCGGAGGGTTTTCGCGGAAACGGCCCGCTGGCTTCGTTGC
>CAZGIK010000047.1:7129-33377 GCA_964525755.1 uncultured Verrucomicrobiota bacterium | reverse complement strand
ACCCTACCTCACCCCGCCGCCCATCGACTAGTGGTGCACGGCGTGACGCTTACGAGCTACTGGGCGGAGACCAACGTGCGCCAAGCGGTCCTGCGCAACGTCAAGGGCACCCGCCGCCGCAAGCTGCTCGAGGCCGCCCTCCAGCAGGGCGAGCTGGACGACGTCCCGGACGCGCTGCAGCAGTCTGAGGTGTCGGCCCCGCTGCGGCAGCAACTGGGGCGGATCCACCCGTCGCTCATGGGCGGCGAGTACCTGCCCGGCTACCAGCGTGACGAGACCGAGGTCGTCCGGATCGAGCTGCAGTCCACGACGTCCGACGTGATCAGCATCCGGGCCGTGCGCGATGGCGCGGTCATCCGCTACCGGGTCGTCGACGAGTACGGGGAGGAGTTCTCAGTGACGCCCGAGACCAGCCGCCGCCCCTTCACTCTTCGGCAGTTGGTGCGGTTCATCGATGACGTCAGCCATCCCGACCTCACCCATCCCTTCTCGCTCGCGTACAACGAGCTGAACTCCGAGGACCCCACGCGCCGCTCGGAACTCCGGCACTTCACCCACATCGGGTCCGACATCTATCCCCAACTGGCCGCCCACTACGAGCGGGTCTTCGAGGAGTGGGTCGGCGAGCCGGACGACGAAGCCGGAGACACGTCGGAGGGGTGAAACGCACGCATCCCCCTGCAGATGTCCGACCCCTTCGACGATACTGACCGAACTCAAGAAGGACCCATGAGTCACGCCCATCCCTCCATCGCCACCTCCGAGCTTACGGACGAGACTGCCTTCGCCCGGAGCCGGGAGTCCTTCCTTCACCTGGGATTGGACCTGTCCCGGATCGGCTACTGGGGCCGCCCGGGCAGCGCGGTCCACCTGTGGGAGTGGCTGCGCGACGAACGCGCTGCGGGCGCCCAGCCCCTGGCAGGCTTTGCCGAGTGGTTCGGCATCCTGCTGGGGCTCGGATTCGGGTATCCCGAAGACAGCATGGCCCGATGGCTCGGGTTCGGATTCGTGCAGGGAATCGAGTGCGCCCACCGGGGCGTCCCGCTGCCGCCGGACTTCGCCGCCGAGTTGCCGGCGGACCTCGTCGGGGATGCGCTGGATTCCAACGACATCCTGCGCTGGTCGCCGGACGAATGCGCGCTCAGCTGTTTCCGCCAGTGGTGCAACCGCTGGATGAATCGCAACGGCGTGGGCTTCCATCCCATCGACGCCTGGAAGGCCGGCGCCGCGTTCGGGGAATGGTGGATGCAGCGGGCCGAACTGATGTGCGGGGCGGCGCTGGTGCAGTTCGAGGAGGCCCGCTGGGAGCAGCGCTTCGCCGCCCAAGCGCTCGCGTCGCAGCTGCACCGCCCCTTGGGGAGTCCATGGCAGGCCTTGGTGGAGTGGACCTATCCGCCGGGCTGCCCCGAGGGAGCCGCCATCGCCGAGAGCTCGGGCCGGAGTCTCGACCGGGCCCGGCACAGCGTCGGACGCCTGCGCGAGTTCCTGCTGGATGCCGTCCGGGAGGGCTTCTTCCTGGCCAGCACCGAACTGGAGCGGGCGAAGACGATCTCCTTGGTGCCGGGCCCCGGGAAGCTGCGGGAGTTGGCCGGCATGTTCGAAGACCACGCCGGATCGTTGAGACATCCCGCGGACCCGGACCGGCTGCTGCACCGCATGGCATGCTGGCTTCACGCGGCGCATCCCGAGCTCATGGTATCCACGGAGTTTGCCGATGCCGTCCTGGTCCTGCGCCATGCGTACGACTACCTCTGGTGGCGCGGCCTGCTGGAGGGCCTGACCCAACGCGGCGTTCCGCTGGGCGGCAATCAATCCGGCAAATGAACTCCTGCGCCCCTCAGCAGACCACGAATTCATCGGCACCCCGGCACCCATCGCGTTTCAGCGGTTGGCGAGCTTTCCTCACCATCTTCGGCCTGACCCTGGCGGCCGTCGGAACGGCACTGCTTGAGCCCCTGCCCAGCCACCCGCCCGATCCACGATTTGATTCCGTGCTGTGCCACCTGGAAGTGCCCGGGGTCGGACCCGTTTGGGCTGAGTTGGGAGGCATCCTCCCCGGCGGGAAGCGGGCGGCACTCGCGGTGCACCCCCTGCATCCGGAGGTCCGTATTCACCCGGTCTACGGTCACCACGGTGACCTGTGGTCCGTCCTGCGTTCCCAACAACGGGTGGCCGAGTTGAGGTGGGATGGTCATGCATTCCACCTCCGCGAAACCCAGGGAACGACCGGCGAAGCCATCCTCGTGCCGGATCGGGTGACACGCATGCTGACGATGGAATCCAAGGCAGGGCTCCAGATCCTGGGTCGGGGTATCAAAGTCGAGTGGTCCACCCGGCGCCCCGTTTGGGCCCATCCGAGCCCGGTGGACCAGGCCGCCGAGCGGGAATCCAAACGTCGGGACGGAGAGTCGTGGCATGAGTTCTTTGAGACAGTCCGCTGGATGCTGGGAAACCGTTTGGGCATGGAACTCTTCGAGAATGACCCGCTCTCCGGCACCTGGCCCTGTGAGCGGTGGCAGGTCGTCTACCATCGGAGCGAAAGAGCCATCAGCATTCTTCATTGCAGCTACAGCAATCTCGGAGGCGTGCATGGGAATCGGCATGTTTCCCATTTGAATCTCATCGAGGGTCCCGAAGGCGTGGAATCCGTGAGTTTCGCCGACCTATTCCGACACCGGTTGGGATGGCAGGACGAGGTACGGGACCTGCTGCTGAAGGATCTCGAGAGACAGGGAGCAACCTGGGCCCAGCCGGAAGGACCGCCGGCGATCGTCGAGGAGTTCCTCGGCCCGGTGCTGACGTTCGATGACGAACAACTCGCCGGACTCACATTCACCGCCTCGGCAGACGGGGTTTTCGTCCACTTCGAAGAATACGAGGCGGGGACCTACGCCGAGGGGACCTACGTGGTCCTCCTGACTTGGCAAGACTTAGGCCCATGGATTCGCCCAGATATCTTGGACGCATTCTCGGGGACTTCCGCGCTACCGGGACTGCCCCCGAACCAGATCGCCAATGCCGCGGAAACTTCTCAATGACCGGGCTTCAACGAAATCACGGGCCGGATGACCGAACCGCCCAATCTGCCAATCTGCTCCACCCTGCTACACCGTCGACGGACCCGGCTCAGGAAAGACCTCCCAAGCCCCATCGGTGGTCGGTTGGAACCGCACCTGATCGCGTCGACCCGGCTGGCCCGCCTCGGCCCCGAACCACTCGCGGAGTATCGACGGGAGTCGGTTCTCCGAACGCCCGGGCTCGCGGACGACGTTGATGGCGAATTTCTCGAAGTCCGCCTCGTAGATTTCGCCATCCACCCGGACATCGATCCGGCCCGTCGGCAGGTCCGGACGCTGGCTCCGAGGCGGGAGGAAAAGGATGGGGCACCCGGAGGCGTGGGCGACGTTGGCCCGGAAGGGACGGGGCACCTTCCGCCCGAGGTACTCCGCCAAGCGCCATTCGGCCAGTTCCGCCACCCACTCGCGAAAGCACCGCATCGACTCCGGATTCTTCAGCGTCAACAGGGGCCGCGTCCGCAGGGTCTCCACCTCGTACTGGAAGTGCGCAAATGATTTCACCGCAGAGACGTATGTATTCTGAAACAGAGCAGGTTACATGTTGAGTACCTGACGCAGGATGGAACAGGGAGGCAATTCCGGTGTCAGTCTTTGTCAGTCACACGTTCTTCTGTTCGGTTTCTGCCCCGTCGGCAGTGACCCGGTAAATGATGAGCGATTCGGACCAACAACTCCTGCTCCGATACGTGGACCGAGGCGACCAAGCCGCCTTTGAGGAACTCCTGAAGCGCCACGTCGACCTCATGTACTCCGCTGCCCTGCGACAGATGCCGGCCGACCCACACACGGCCGAGGAACTGACCCTGGCGGTGTTCGCCGACTTGGCCCGAAAGGCCCGGCGCCTGGCCCGCCACCCCAACCTTGAGGGTTGGCTATACACCGCCATCCGCCTCGCCGCCATCCATCACCACCGAACCCGGGCCCGCAGGGCCCAGCGCGAAACCCTCGCCTCCATGGCTCTGACTACAGATTGCAGCGACCCATCGCCGGATTGGGATTCCATCCGACCGGTCCTCGACGAGGCCATGCACGACCTATCCGAGCGCGACCGTGACGCAGTCCTGCTTCGATACTTCCAAGGAAAGCCCATCAAGGAGGTCGCGACCCGCCTTGGCCTCTCCGAAGACGCTGCCCGCATGCGAATCAGCCGCGCCCTCGACCGTCTGCGGACCGCCCTGAACCACCGGGGCATCCCGTCCACTGCAGCGGCCCTGGCGGCCGCCCTCGGCGTACACGCCGTGACACCCGCCCCGGAGGGCCTCGCCGCCCGAATTCCCATTCCGGCCACAGGGCCTGCGCCCGGCTTCCTCCCGACTCAGGTTCCCGCACTCACAGCAATCACGGCCGTCGCCATTGCGGTGATGGGGATCGCCCTCTACATCGCCCGCCCGGCACCAGACCCCGGCAATTCTCCGCAGGCGGCGGATATCGGAGCGGACTTCAATGCGACCCAAACGGCGAACGCCGCAGTCACGGCAGTCCCGGTGGGTGTTGGGACGGAGACCTCCGCCACCATCAATGCCGGGTCGCCGTTCGAGCTGAGTCTGGTCACCAGCGACACGGGCCAACCGTTGCCCAACGTCACGCTCATTCAAACGGCCTGGTCGCAAACCAACGTCTCCCATCAGACCAATCGATCGGATCGTTTCGGACACTCCCGACTGACAGTCCCGCCGGACACCCAGCGACTTCGGATCTGGACCGTGGCCGACGGGTTTGCCGACACCCTTCTCCAGTGGTCTCCCGGGGCGGGACACCCCTTGCCACGGGCCCACGTGGCACGAATCGATCGTGCGATACCCATCGGGGGACGGGTGGTGGACCCGAACGGCGAACCGATTGAGGGGGCAACGATCCGCTGGGGCACTTTCACCGGCATGGAGCCCGAGTTGCATGAGGGCGCCAGCCACAGGGTCGACTCCGTCGAGACCGTCACCGGACCGGACGGGAGGTGGGAGATCCATCGGTTGGCCGGTGATGTCCTCGGGGAACTGGAAGGGTGGGCCTCGGCGTCTGGCTTCCGCAGCGTGTTCCAACAGGCGCCGCAGATCGATTCATCCGGAAACCGCCTGGCCACCCGGGCGTCCTTCATCGAGACCCTCCGTCGCAAGGAGCATGTCTTCCGCCTCGACCCTTCGACGGGTGTCACCGGGGTTGTTGTCGACGACCGCGGGGCGCCGGTCGCCGGCGCCATCGTCCGGCTACCAACGTCAGCCCCGGGCACCACGACAGACAGGTCTGGACGGTTTGATCTCGGCGATCAGGCGGATGGGGCCAACCGGGTGATCGTCGAGGCCGACGGATTCGCGACGACACAAGTGGTTCTTCCGGTCACAACATCGTCGGACGAGATCACGATCGCGCTGCGGCGGGTGCCGAGCGTTCGCATCCGGGTCGTCGACTCCTCGGGGGCCCCGATCCCGGGTGCCCAGATCCAGCTCCATTCCGACGCCGTCGCCATGGACGATCCGTCATTTGGTCAGCCGCACCCGTCTTCCACACTCACCTTCAGGCCGCTGGTGACCGACCCGGAGGGGCGGGCCGTCTGGGAGTCACCGTTTGCCCAGGTGCATGCCTTCGTGATCCGGGCGACTGGATTCCTGGAGAACCCCGAGTGCGAAATCCCCGCCGACGGCAAGGAGCACACCGCAGTGCTGCCTCGTCGCCCCGTCATCCGGGCCACCGTCGTCGATGCTGCGACCGGATCACCCCTGCCCCGGTTTCATGCCACGTTTGGCCGGATGGTCGGGGTATCGGTCGCGGGCCGGAGGGCCCCGCGCTTTCGGCCCGCCTCCGATCTGACCGGATTCCACACGAATGGAGACCTCCGTCGGGAACTCCATTTCTTCCCCTCGGGGACGCCAAGGGACCCTTGGATCGCGGTCCGGATCGACACCGCCGGCTATCGCCCGTTCGTTTCCGAACCCATCCGAATCGACCAGGGCGACGTCAGCCTCCGCTTCGCGATCCAGCCGGGATCCGCGCCAAAGCTCACCATCCTGGATCCGCAGGGACGTCCGGCGGTCGCCGCACAGGTGGCCTGCACCGATCCGATGGGGCGCCTGATCCTCCGAAACAAGCGACTGACCCATGACGGCGAGAGCCCGTACCGAGTCCAGACGACCGATGCCCAGGGATCGGTGATACTCGACGAATCTCCAGCAGCCACCCGGCTCGTCATCGCCCACCCGGACGGATACTTCGAGTGCGATCCCGCTGACCTCGACCTCCTGTCGCCGATCCACCTCCTGCCGTGGTCGGCAATCGACGCAACGGTGGTCGGCTCGAAACGCTCGATCCAGGACGCCTCGGTCAAGGTGACCCCTTGGCCACTCACCCGGTGGGAGTACGAGATCCTGGCTGAGCCCACCTCCCATGCCGACGGGCGATTCACCTTCGAAGGCATTCCGCCGCGGGAGGTGCAGGTTCACCTTCGACTCCCTGCCGATTCGGCCCACAGCGCGATCGGCCAGCGACACACGGTGATCCCGGAACCCGGAACCACAGTCGCGGTGACATTTGCCCTCGGGGGCCACGCGGTGCGAGGCCGGGTCCTGCCGCCATCCGGGATTCAGGTGTCCTCCAACACCAAATTGCAGATGACACTTTCCACCGATCCCGGACCTCCGTTGCACCAGGCTACGGATCCGTTGGATCTGATGGCATGGGCTGCATCGCCGAAGGGGATGACTTTCCAACGCGAGCGCATCTCCGTCGGGGTTCAGTTCACCCCGGACGGCGCCTTCACCGCCACCGGCCTCCCACCTGGCGACTACTACCTGACCGCGAAGCTGGACAGGCGACGCCCCGACGGCCGATATCGGAAGCTGCCGCCACCTCTGGCGGTGGGTCAGGTGGCGTTCACCCTCCCGGACGAAGTGACCCCGATCGACCTCGACCTCGGGGAGGTCATCCTCAGGGCATTGACCGATCACCACTAATCCGGCGACCAAATCACCTTGCCGGCCATCATGCGAGTAGAGCGGCGGTTCGCTGAGCAGGATCAGTTCGCGCGGGAGCGTTTGTCACCACTGCTGTCACGTGCCAGGCGGGGACCCAAAGCGATGGCTAGCAGAGTCAGTTCACGCGTCCCGAACACCGCCCGCTCCTCAATCCATCCGTTCTTCTCAAGCTTCCGCCGGATGGGAACGACACAGTCCCGGGCTCCGTTCTGAGACCTTCCGCCACCGGTTTCCTTGGGCGCCGACCCGGTGGCGAGTCCGATCAGGTTCAGCCGCTGGTTCTCGCTGAGCGAACGCACGAACGCCTCCTCGTCAAAGGCAGCATCAACCACCCTGCGGGACAGTAGTCGGAACGTGCCGTTCAGCGTGTCCGGAATGGCGATCCCCACCCGAAACTCATGTCCGGCGTGTCGGACCCCGTAGGCCACCACAAGAACACCGGTCTCAAGCCCCCGCGACTGATTCCGAAAGTGCCGAACTGCGATCCCGCTCTGTTCGAGGGCTTCGTTCAGTTGCTCAATGTCGACCACCTGCCCGCCCAGCTGTTCCTGGGTGACCACGACATCCTTCATTTCCTTGCCGCGCGTCTCGCCGTCTGTGCAGCCGTAGAACGTGCAGAAGGCAGGGTTCACCCACACCAGTTTCCGATTAACCGTCACGGAGACCGGCAACGGCATTTGCTCGAACGCGGCCTTCAACCATTTCGGCACCGTCGGAAGCCCGGTGCGCTGAGGTTTTCTCATGCGTCGAGGCATAGGCCGCTCTCAATCTCAGCGCAAGGCAGCGCCCCGCATGGGAGGCGAGGTCATCCTCCGCGGCAGAGGATGACTGCCCCGGGAGACCGGCGAACCAACTTGGACAGGAAGGGGAGTTGGAATTCGGCCGGGATGAGGTCCAGGTAGGCCCTTCGGTATCGCCCCCGGCGAAACCAGTCGCCAAACCGGTTCAGGGGGACATCGCACCCGCTGAGGTCGATGAAAGTCACGGCCGCCCGAGCCATAAGAGGCAACACCTCGGACAGACGGGCGAGTTCCGGGTCGCCAATCTCCCCAAGTGGAAGGCGGCCGGGAGGGATTCCGGCCCGATCCGCGGCCAGTTCCATGAGGCTGTCCACCGGGGGCAGGCTCACCGAAACCCAAAGCAATCGCTCGCCGGAGGCGGAAGCCCACTCCCAGGCAGTACGGGCCGCGACACGCCAGGCGGCTCTCGAATCCGACACGGGAACGGCGTCCCGCAGCCATTTGGCATCATTCGACACCGGACGGCAGCACCAGCTCTCCTGAAGGTCCTGGACCCGGTCCACCATCTCGCGGAGACACTGCCGGGCCGTCCGGGGTACCGGGAAAACTGGTCGGGTATTCATGGGTCGGCCGACGCACCAAGCCCTTGGGGGCCTTCGCGCCCTTTCTCCAGCCCGCGTTTCGCGGCGCTCAACCGCCACTCCATCCCCAATACGATTGGCGGCGAATCACCCGGTGGGAGCGGCGGATGATTGGGTAGATGCGTCATCGCGGCCGACGCGACGACGGCCGCGGCGAGCCCCGACACCCTCGCTGCAACAACCGGGGAAGGCATGACCGGCTCAGCACGGAATGGGGATCGGAATGGCCGACTTCCCGCCCGGAGTGACGATCGCCATGGCAAACGCAACACCGCGAGCCCGCCATCCGTGGATCCATCGCCGCTCCGCGACATCGAGATCCCAAGGGCAGCCCCAGTCGGACACCACCAAAACCCGCCTCACCCGCTGGCACTCGATCAGGTGCAGCTTCAGCGAATCCAGGGCAGACCCGCGCACCCCTGCGAATGGGAGGAATGCCCGGTCGTGGGGCACCCCCAGAAGCACGAGTGCTGTCTCGTTGCAGGCAGCTCCAGTAGCCTTCGAGGGAATCACCGTGAGCGGATCCCCCCCGGCGCCGTTCGGATTCCCCGAGGTGACCTTCCGGAAAAACTCCTCCCAACCCATCCGTGCGATGTCGGACGCCACGTCCCTGAAGAAGGCATCCAACCCGACCCGAAGAGCGTCGTCTCCAAACGACGGCTCTTCTCCCAATGCCGTCAACCGCACCCCCGGGTCCTCCATCGCTTTCAGCCGGCTCCTCATCGCCTCACATTCGGCCGTGTAGCCCTTGATGCGCTGATGGGCCGCCGCCAACTCAGCCTGCAATCGTTCCAATTCCCGCGCTGTCGATTCCATGATCATTCCATGCGTTTTTTGATTTGCAGTGGCCACGCGCCACCGGTAACCGGGAGCGAACCCGGTGTCGGAGAATGCCTGAAGTTGGCGGGTTCTGCCCTCCTTGTTTCAAGGCGCGACAGTCAGCCTCCAACGAATATAATCAAGACGGGAAGTGTGTCGGAACCGACGCTGAACCGGTACTGCCCGGGTGGGCCGGAACCGGTATCCCCGTTGGGGAATCAACCATGAACCGGCATCCTACCATTAGGAACGGGAATGAACTCGAAAATCAAAGATCAGGGAACGACGCCAACACCACCACCAAAGGACCGGTCGACCATGAACAAAAAACCGGTGCTATGGAGGACGGCCAAGACGGTTCTGTCGAAGAATAGCGCGTTCCAGGAGAAGCTCTTATGCGATGGGTTGACGCTGAATGCCGGAGACTTGTGTACCTTCAGCTGCAGCTTCTGCTATGTTGAGAGCCAAATCTGGAAGCTGGTCCACGGCGAGGTGGGAGATTACAACAAGGCCCACGAGACATCCCTTGGAGGTTCCGAAGTCGTCGTTCGTCGGGAAAACGCCGTTGAAATCCTGAGGAAACAGCTGCGTTCGAAGGACGACGACCCGGCGGACCGTCGGGTCGTTTACGGATCCACACTCGTGGACGTGGCCGGAAACATGGAACTCCTCAGGGAGACTGCGGAACTGGTAACCCTCATTCTTGATCGGACACATTGGCAGGTCCGGTTGTTGTCCAAGAGTCACCTGCTCCATCGGTTGGTCAGGAACAACTTGGTTCCGGACCGGAGGAAGGACGGCTCCGAGTTCAGCCATCATCAACGGATCATCTTCGGATTCTCGACCGGGACTTTCGACGATCAGTTGGCCGCGGCGTTCGAGGAGGGAACAGCCCGCGTATCCCGGCGGATCAAGTCCCTCCATTGGCTGCAGGCCAACGGGTTCCGGACCTTCGGAATGATCTGCCCAAGCCTCCCGCAGGAGGACTACGACGCGTTCGCCCGGGAGGCCGTCGAGCGCCTGCGGCCCGATCGGATGGAGCACGTGTGGGCCGAGGTGATCAACGTCAGGGGCGAGAGCTTCCAACGAACGAGGGATGCGCTCATCCGGGGCGGGTTCCAGCCCGAGGCCGACCGGTTGGCTGCCGTCTCCGACGGGCGGGAAGCCAAGACCAACTGGGAAGCCTACGCCCGGGCCACCTTCGAGGCTCACCGGACCCACCTCCCCGAAGGAAAGCTCCGTTTTCTCCAGTACGTCGACCAGCATACCTTGGATTGGTGGACTGCACGGCGTCCACAGGGGGCGGTTCTTCTGGGGAAAGTTGCCGAACGCGCCAAGGCCTTTTCCTCGGGAAACTCGGCACCGGACCGCTACTACTCGAGGACTTGAGACTCGATCCGGATCCCATTCGTACACACCTAGCAGGTTCCGCCCCCTGAATCCATGAACCCAGATGCAATCCAAAACCCGGGCTACGTTGATGAACACTGGGACATCCTTGCCCACTTGCACCACCAACCCGCAGGACCGGTCGGATCCGCGCCGCTCCCCTGGGCCGAACGCCTCGGCTTCAAAGAGCTACCGTGTCCAGATTCCATTTCGAGAGCCCCCTTGACCCGGACTCAAGTCCTCGCCGTCTGCCAAGACCCCGATGTCCCCGTCCTGGGCGGCTACATTTGTGCAATGGCGTGGGGCGGCCAGGGTGTCGGCCCAACCCGGCGGCACGCAAGGAGCGCTTGGGATGCACGCGATCGCATCCAGCCCATCCTCGAACGCCTTCGGCACGACGCTCTGAGCCGAGGAGCGGCCTACGAGCTCTTTCGCGAAACCCGAATCCCGGGGCTCGGACCCTCGTACTGGACCAAGCTGCTGTTCTTCTTCGTACCCGGTGAACGCCACTATGTGATGGACCAGTGGGTCGCGAAGAGCGTGAACCTCTTGGCCGGACGGCCCGTGGTGCCTCTGTCCGGGGGGTGTCCGGCAGGCGGCAACCCGCCGAGCGTGTACGACGCCTACTGCGCGGAAATTGACCGAATCGCCGGTGCGTTGGGTCTTCCCGGTTCGGCTGCAGAGGAATTGATGATGTCCCGCGGCGGTCGGCATCCTGGAATCTGGCGGGCCCACGTCCGGGCCAGATGGAACTGAGTCCGCTGGATTGATCCGGAATGGCGCACCCAACGCGGCCCGACCACGAAGCATCTGCCCGCCTTTTCCAGAGGAGGGTGCACCCCGGGCGCCCCGTTTTCCCCGAATCCGACAGGTCGAGAAACGATTGACGCAATGAGCAGATTCCTGCTCCAATTAGTTCATCGCTTTACTAAACGATGAGCGATGTAATCCTCCAGAAATTGATCGCGAGAATTCGGGCGACCATCGACCTTCCGAATGTCACACTCAGTTCTGGCTACTACTACTCCAGCCTGCCACTGGCCGTCACGGATTCCATCTTCAGCATCGGGGCTCGGTATGAGGCCGTTGTAAACGCGGTTCAGCACCTTGTCAGAAGAGCTGACTGGGGTGCCGTTTACCGGCCTCGCGGATCGCCATATCCCCCAACCGAAAAGCAGCGCACGATGTCCGACCTGTTGGCAGAATTCTCCAAAGTCGCTGAACCTGCGGAGATTTTCGGGAACCGAGGGTATGCCAACCCTGCAGCCAAACGTCCAACTCCTAAGGCGGTTCTTGTTCGATACATTTCTAAAGTGCTTGTGGACAACAGGGTGGAGACCTTCAATGACTTCGCAGCGTTTCCTGATCCCGAAGCCCTAGACCGAACGCTCCGCGGACTTCCATCGATGTCGAGCGGAGTGGCGATCTCCTACCTCCGAATGCTTTGCGGATCAGACGATTCCATCAAACCCGACCGGCACATTCACGCGTTCATCCGAGCGGCAAGCGGCGGTAGCACCACGGTGTTTTCCGATGCGGAGGCGGCACGCTTGATGCAGACGGCGGCACGCTCCCTCGCAGCCGAGGAGGGCCTTCATCACATAACGCCCAGATTGCTCGATCATGCGGTCTGGAGAGTGCAACGCCAAACTCGAGATCAGATGCCCGACCGAACTTTCACTAACCCGAAACTCGTTCCTCCGCTTGGCGGCGCTGCCGCCTCGTATCGCGGTCCGCTATCCATGGAAGACTTCTGGCGATTTTGCGTCCAGGGTGGGACCACCGACTCGGGGTTAAGATTCGATGTCGATGAGCAGGAGAGGCTACACATCGTCTCGCCTCGGTCCACCAACAAGAACTACAAGATTACCAAGGCCACCGTCGCTAGGTACATGGCTCAGGCGAATGAAGCGCGGTTTAGGCGAGATCACGGCTGGTTCTGTAAAGTGTACGATTTCGCCATCACCCAACGCTGATACGTCTCAGTGGCCTGCGATCATCCCGGGGCCCCACGCTACAGCGAGACAGATCGCGCTCCCGACATTCGTGGGTGTCACCCGACAGCGGACGTGCTAATCGCTCCATCTATGACACACGAGCGGATTGCCAGCCTCGCCTGACGCTGCTTTTCTTCGGCCGTCCGAACGAGACGCATCCAGAGCGTCGGCGGGGAGAAATCCCGACGACCAGCGTCCTGCCCTGAGTTGGGGAAAGGTGCTTTGGACACCGGCAACGGTGTCCGATGTGCGGGTTTGAGCCCGAATCAAAATACGACTCCCGTGTGAAGGCCGTCGTCTCGTCCCCGAGCGACGGCCTTCGTCCATTCCAGAACCTCTGGATGCGTGCCGGTCGGCCGACCGAGCCATGCATACCTCCGTCCGGATCGCGGGTTCCAACCCCGATCACCACCTGTGGAACAACCACGGCACTTGGTGGTGCCACCTCACCCTCCATCGCTCCGACTTCACCAAGGAACGGATCCGGCGGAGCACCGGCACCCGCCACGTCGCGAGAGCCCGCGAGATTCGCGACTTCCTCCTCGCCGTCCTTCCCACCGCTGCCTGAGAGGCCCCGCCATGAAGACCTATCCCGGCATCGATTACACCTTCCGCCCGGCGAGCTACTGGGCCGAGACCAGCGTCCGGCAAGCCGTTCTCCGCAACGTCAAGGGCACCCGCCGCCGCAAGCTCCTCGAAGCCGCCCTCCAGCAGGGCGAACTGGACGACGTGCCCGCCGAACTGCAGCAACCCGAGGTATCGGCCCCGCTGCGGCAGCAACTGGGGCGGATCCACCCGTCGCTCATGGGCGGCGAGTACCTGCCCGGCTACCAGCGTGACGAGACCGAGGTCGTCCGGATCGAGCTGCAGTCCACGACGTCCGACGTGATCAGCATCCGGGCCGTGCGCGATGGCGCGGTCATCCGCTACCGGGTCGTCGACGAGTACGGGGAGGAGTTCTCAGTGACGCCCGAGACCAGCCGCCGCCCCTTCACTCTTCGGCAGTTGGTGCGGTTCATCGATGACGTCAGCCATCCCGACCTCACCCATCCCTTCTCGCTCGCGTACAACGAGCTGAACTCCGAGGACCCCACGCGCCGCGCGGAACTCCGGCACTTCACCCACATCGGCTCGGACATCTACCCCCAACTGGCCGCCCACTACGAGCGTGTCTTCGAGGAGTGGGTTGGGGAAGCGGCCAGCCCAGAGCAGGAGGACGACCCGGAATAGCCCCCGGGCCGACGGTCACCGCCACGAGAATCAGGCTGGCCTGCCTTCCGAAGCCCAGCCCACGATTCCCCGGACGTCGACCGCTCCACGTGACCAACCCCTCCGCCCAGCCACCGCATCTCGAAAGCCTCAGCGGCCTGATCGAGAGGGTGACCTTCACCAACGAGGAATCCGGCTTCTCGGTCCTGCAGGTGAAGGCCAAGGGACGGCGGGATCTGATCACCGTGGTGGGGGCCATCGCCGCCCCCAATCCCGGTGAATGGGTCACAGCCGAGGGCCGCTGGATTCGCGACCGGGAGTACGGGCTGCAGTTCAAGGCAGAGGTCCTCGCCAGTACCCCGCCGACAACCCGTGAGGGGATCGAGAAGTACCTCGGCAGTGGCATGGTGAAGGGGATTGGCCCGGTGTACGCCAAGAAGCTGACCGACCGCTTCGGCGAGGAGGTCTTCGACATCATCGAGACCCGATCTGTCCGGCTGGAGGAGGTGGACGGGATCGGCCCCAAGCGCCGCCAGCGGATCAAGCAGGCATGGTCGGAGCAGAAGGTGATTCGGGAGATCATGGTATTCCTCCACTCCCACGGGGTGAGCACGAGCCGGGCGGTGCGGATCCACAAGACCTACGGGGATGAGGCCATTGAGAAGGTCCGGGATGACCCCTACCGGCTCGCCCGGGACATCCACGGCATTGGCTTCAAGTCGGCCGACCAGATCGCCCAGAAGCTGGGGATCCCTCGGGACTCCCTCCTGCGGGCCTCCGCGGGTCTCGGTCACGCCCTTCTGGAGGCTACCGGCCACGGCCACTGCGCCCTGCCGGAGCAGCTGCTGCTGGAGGAGGCCGGCAAGCTCCTCGTGGTGGAGTCCGGAATCGTGGAAGCCGCCTTGGAGCGGTCCCTGTCCAACCGGGAGGTCGTCCGGGAGGAGATCGAGGGCCAGTCCCTGATCTTCCTCCCCTACCTGAAACGGGCCGAGGAGACCATCGCGGCCCGGATCCGGACGCTGGCCTCCGCGCCATCGGTGTTCCCGGCCATTGACCTCGAGAAGGCCGTCGCATGGGTCCAGCAGAAGACGGGGAAGGAGTTGGCCCCCAGTCAACATGCTGCACTCAGACTCGCCCTGACCTGTCGGGTGCTGGTGATCACGGGTGGCCCCGGGGTGGGCAAGACGACCTTGGTGAACGCCATCCTGCGGATCCTGAAGGCCAAGGGCGTGCGTTGCGTCCTGTGCGCCCCCACCGGCCGGGCGGCCAAGCGCCTGTCGGAGACCACCGGAATGGACGCTCGGACCATCCACCGGTTGCTGGAGGTACAGCCCGGTACCGGCGGCTACGCCCGCAACGAGGGGAACCCGATCGACGGCGACCTGCTGGTGGTGGACGAGGCCTCCATGGTCGACGTCCCGCTGATGTCCCACCTCCTCCGCGCCTTGCCGGCCACGGGCAGTCTGCTGTTGGTGGGCGACATTGACCAGTTGCCGTCCGTGGGTCCCGGCTCGGTCCTCCGGGACATCATCCAGTGCGGGCGGGTGCCGGTGGTCCGGCTGACCGAGGTGTTCCGCCAAGCGGGCCACAGCCGAATCATCACCAACGCCCACCGGGTGAACGAGGGCCGAATGCCCGAGCCGCCCCCGGAAGGTCAGGACTCCGACTTCTACCTGTTGGACCGGGCCGAACCGGAGCAGATCGCGGACACCCTCGTCGGGTTGGTGCGCCAGCGCATCCCGGCGAAGTTCCAGTTGGACGCCATCCGGGATGTGCAGGTGCTCACGCCCATGAATCGGGGATCCATCGGGGTGAGGGAGCTCAATGGCCGCCTACAGGCAGAGCTGAACCCGATCCGGCCGGGCGAGGCGGTAGTCGAGAAGTTCGGGTGGCAGTACCGCCCTCGGGACAAGGTGATCCAGACCGAGAATGACTACGAGAAGGACGTTTTCAACGGCGACATCGGGCAAGTGGTCCGGATCGACCCCGAGGAGCGGGAGGTGGTGGTCCGTTTCGACCAGCGGGAGGTGGCGTACGAGTACGGCGAGTTGGACTCACTGGACCTCGCCTACGCGATCACCATCCACAAGAGCCAAGGGTCGGAGTTCCCGGCGGTAGTCATCCCGGTGGCCATGCAGCAGTTCCTGCTCCTTCAGCGGAACCTGATCTACACCGGGATCACGAGAGGGAAGAGGCTCGTGGTCCTCATCGGCCAGCGCAAAGCCCTCGGGCTGGCGGTGAACAACAACCGGACGGAGAACCGGTTCTCGGGTCTCCAGTCGCGGCTGACGGCCTGAAGCCTCGGTGCGGGTGTCGTTCGCCGTCGGGGACCCTGCCTGAGCGTGCCACCGCCTCCCCTCACTTGCTTCATCCTGCGCTGGATTCCCTTCCGCGATCCGGGTAAGGAACCCCAAGGAGCTCATGCCACGACCCCGCAAAGCTGCTGCACCTGCCCCGACCCGATCCCTTGAGGCCCAGCTGTGGGCTGCGGCCGACCAGATGCGCGGGGCGGTTCCGCCCACCGACTACATGCACGTGTCGCTGGGACTGGTGTTCCTCCGGTATCTGTCCACCGCGTTCGAGTCGAAGCACGCCGAGCTGTTGGAGACCCCTCACGCCGACGCCGAGGATCCCGAGGAGTACCACGCTGAGAACGTCTTCTGGGTGCCCCCGGAGGCCCGCTGGTCGACGCTGGCGGCCGCGGCGCGGTTTGCAGACATCGGAACCCGGATCGACGCCGCCATGCGGGCTCTGGAGGCCAGCAACGACGCCCTGCGGGGCGTGCTGCCCAAGATCTACGGCAAGCCGGACTTCAGCCCGGCCATGCTGGGCGGTCTGATCGACCACTTCACCAACCTGAACCTCACCGGGGCCCCGTCCGACTTCGACCTGCTGGGGCGGGTCTACGAGTTTTTCCTAGGGGAGTTCTCGGCGATGCAGGGTCGGGCCGGCGGGGAGCAGTACACCCCCCGGGGAATTGTCGCCACGCTGGTCGAGATGATTGAGCCCCTCCACGGCCGGGTGTATGACCCCTGCTGCGGTACGGGCGGGTTCTTCATCCAGTCGCAGCGGTTTGTCGCGGCCCACGCCGGGCGCCTCGGGGATATCGCCATCTACGGGCAGGAACGAAACCCGGAGACCTACCGGTTGGCCCGGATGAACCTCGCCATTCGCGGGATCAACGCCGAGGGGATCCGCTGGAACAACGAGGGCACCTTCCTCAAGGACGCCCATCCCGACGAGCGGTTCGACTACGTCCTCGCCAACCCGCCGTTCAACATCAAGGACTGGTCCGGTGAGCTGCTGAGGGAAGATGCCCGGTGGAAGTTCGGGGTCCCGCCCGTGGGCAACGCCAACTTCGCGTGGCTGCAGCACATCCACCACCACCTGTCGGCCAACGGGTACGCCGCCGTGGTGCTGGCCAACGGGTCGATGTCCTCCAACCAGAGCGGGGAGGGGGAGATCCGTCGGGCCATGATCGAGGGCGACGCGGTCGACTGCATGCTGGCGCTGCCAAACCAGATGTTCTTCGGGACCCAGATCCCGGTGTGCGTGTGGATTCTAGCCAAGAACAAGGGCGGGGGAGCGATCAACAGCCGCAAGCTCCGGAATCGGAAGGGCGAGATCCTGTTCATCGATGCCCGGAAGATGGGGCACATGGTCAGCCGGACCCAGCGGGCCTTCTCCGAGGAGGACATCCGGAAGGTCGCCGATACCTACCACGGATGGCGCGAGGGCAAGGGGTACGCGGACGTCGCGGGGTTCTGCAAGTCGGCCAAGGTCGAAGAGGTCGCCGCACACGGTCATGTGCTCACGCCCGGCCGCTACGTGGGAGCTGAAGACCTCGAAGATGACGACGAGCCGTTCGAGGAAAAGATGCCGCGCCTCGTCGCCGAACTGCACGCCCAGTTCGCTGAGTCTGCCCGGCTCGAGGAAGCCATCCGAAAGAATCTCAGGGGTCTTGGATTCTGATGAAGACCTCAGATCCAGACGTACTTGAGCCCGCCCGCCGGTGCGGGATGAAGCAGGACTTCGAAGCAAAGCTAAGGGGGCTGGGTTATGGAGGTTGATTGGGAAGAAACGACCCTTGCCGATGTCTCGGCTGATGTTGCTTACGGTTACACCGAGAGCGCGTCGGACGAGGAGGTCGGACCGCGCTTTTTGCGAATCACTGACATCCAAAACGGCGTCGTCGATTGGCACACCGTTCCCTACTGCCCGATTTCAGAGGAGGACCACCGAAAGTATCGACTTAATCCGGGCGACATCGTCGTTGCTCGAACCGGAAACAGCACAGGGGAGAACTACCTCTATCGCGGGACTGAGGATGCAGTTTACGCCTCCTACCTGATTCGATTTCGAGTCAACCAACGCGCCGCTGACCCCGCATTTGTGTGGTATAACATGCGCACGCGGCGCTGGCAGGAGTTTATCAACAGCTCAAAGACGGGTTCGGCTCAGGCAGGCGCTAATGCGAAAGTTCTCGGCCTCTTCCCACTTGTTCTCCCACCCCTCGCCGAGCAAAAGGCCATCGCGGCGGTGCTGGGGGCGTTGGACGACAAGATCGAGTTGAACCGGCGGATGAACGCGACGCTGGAGGCGATGGCGCGGGCGCTGTTCCAGAGCTGGTTCGTGGATTTCGACCCCGTCCGCGCCAAACTCGACGGTCGCCCCCCCGCCGCCCTCGACCCCGCCACCGCTGCCCTCTTCCCCGACTCCTTCCAAGACTCCGAGGTCGGTCACATTCCGAAAGGGTGGACCGCAGGAAAGCTCGGCGACATCGGCGCCAACTCACGGCGCGGCGTCCAGCCCAACGACATCGCGCAGGACACGCCCTACATCGCCTTGGAACACATGCCGCGCCGTTGCATCGCGCTTGGCGACTGGGCAGACTCCGCAGACGTGGCGAGTGGCAAGTCCGCGTTCAAGAAGGGCGAAATTCTCTTCGGCAAGCTACGACCCTACTTCCACAAAGTCGGCGTCGCCCCCTTCGATGGCGTCTGCTCCACCGACATCCTCGTCCTCACGCCGAAAACCCCAGAGTGGTTCGGCTTCCTCCTTGGCCACGCGAGCAGTGACGAACTGATTCAATTCACGAACCTCGCCTCCACCGGAACCAAGATGCCGCGCACCAACTGGAGCGACATCAGTTCCTTCAAAGTCGCGCTGCCGCCAAAGTCCATCGCCGCGGCCTTCACGCGCATCATTCAACCGATGCTCGACCGCATCCACGCTAATCTCCACCAATCCCGTACCCTCGCCACCTTGCGCGACACGCTTCTACCGCAGTTACTGAGAGGGAAGCTAAGACTCGCACTCCAATAACAATGTTGCCATGACCAAATACTACATATCCCAAATCTCCGTCAAAGGCTTATGGGGGCACCGAAACCTAAAAGTGCCGCTGCATGGCGATATGAACATTATTATTGGTCCGAATGCGTCTGGGAAGACTACGTTAATCAACATTCTTCATCATGCGCTCACAGTCAACCTTTTCGCGCTTTCTCAAATCGAGTTCAAGGAAATCGAGATCACACTTTGTACGTTTGACGAGGGTGAAAAGGCGACGGTAAAGGTGTCGCAAGACGAGGAAACGACTCGCATTCAGTTTGGCGAACACTCGGCGGCGATTCCAGTCGGCCCTTGGAGATCGAACCCAGAGATACCGGAAGCACTCTACCTAAGCGTGCCAGCGCGCCGACGGTTTCATCAAGAGATGTTTCAAATCCGAGAACTTGTCACACAACAGGTCCCGGCAGTCTGGTTGCCAGTGAGTCGGCGGTTGCCGATTGCAGATGAAGAGGAGGCCGAACGACGGCGTCTTCACAGGAAGCCGCTTGAGTCAGTCGATGAATGTTTGGCTGACCTGCTCGAATCGCTTCAGCGATATAGAGTGTCTTTGGATTCGCAGCTTTCTGAGCTGCGGAAGGAGTTTCAGAAGCATGCGCTCGAAACGATTCTTTACGACAAGCAGCATGATAAGGCCCCTGATCTGGGGACTTTTACGTCGCCCTCCCAAGACGAGAAGCAACAACTCCTACAAGCATTCACGGACGTGGGATTTTTCGACACACGAATCAAGAAGCGCATCGACGAACACTTTTCGGCTGCAGAGGAGGCGGCCAAGAAGTTGAAGGTGGGTGGGGGAGGTATGGACATTGATACATTGTTTATTTTTCCTCTAATCAATCGGACCAAATCAATGGTTCAATTTGCGCAAGAACTAGAGCGGAAGAGAACAGCTCTGTTCGCATCGCTTCATTCATACGAAGACATTGTCAATTCGTTTCTTCGGGACAAAAAAGTTGATGTAACGGATAAAGGTTTGCTGACGATTACGCCAGAGAAGCGGAAGAGAGATCGTCTGGAGTGGCGCCATCTCTCGTCTGGGGAGAAGCAGATCTTGATTCTGCTGACACAGGCTCTGCTTTGGGAGAGAGACCCGGTTGTATATGTTGCGGATGAGCCTGAGTTGTCATTGCATGTCACGTGGCAAGAGAAGCTCCTGTCGTCGTTAAGTCGCTTGGCGGGGAGGTGTCAGTTTATCGTGGCGACACATTCACCAGATATCGCTGGCGGCTTCGCTGATCGAATTATCGACCTCGGGCGGCTATGAATAGTCCATTTACTCGGACGCCAACGGGAATAGTTGGCAAGTGGAGGTTCTACTCGATCCCGACCGTTTGGGTGGAAGGCCCAACGGACATCTTTTTCTTCGCTCCCATCGTTGACGACCTCCCGTGCCGATTGGAGGCGATCCGCGGGTGTAAGAACGCTGCCGCCCTGATTGAAGGGTTGGTTCGAGACGATCTTCCTTACGTTGTGATATTGGACGGCGACTACGAAATACTAACGAAGCGAAGGCAGATTCACAAACGCGTGATTCGCCTACGTCGCTATTCGTTTGAGAACTATTTGTGGGAGTGTGAGCCGATGAATAGAGCATGCCATCGATGTGCACAAAGCGGCGAGCGCACGGACGCGATAGGTCCGGAGTTTGATCGCGTGACACAACACCTTTCCGCGACCCTTCGTGGGATCGTTGAAGTGGATGTTGCAGCGCGGCGTTCAGATCCTGCACCTAAAGTTCTTCCGGATCGCGTCGAAAGGCTGTTGGTTGATTCACGTAAACCCGACATCGATCCGGGAAAGGTTGAGAGGATTGCGGGGTCTGTTATTTCATTGCTTGAGGAAACCATACTAGAGCGGGCGCGAGGTGATGTTGCCACCTACCTGAAGACACATCGGTTTGTCGATCTCCTGAAGGGGCACGTTTTGTTTGGAGTCTTGCGGTTGCTATTTACGCGGGCGGCAAGCGTCATAAAGGGGGAGAAGGTTCTTCTCGACGATGACTCGCTTACACAACTGCTCGCAGATTCAGTGTGGCGACGTCCTCCGTCCAAGGATCATATAGCGTTGCGTTCGCAGGTTCGGAAGAGTGTAGCTGCCGTGTTGCCATTATTCGAGGCTGCCAAGGATTAGCTGTAGTGGTCTTCCATGGTCACCAAATCCATCGTCGAAGACGCCGCCCTGACGTGGTTCGGGGAATTGGTCTATGCGGTCGGGCACGGGCTGCAGTTGGTTCCGGGAGAACCGGCGGCGGAGCGGGGTGGGTGTGGCGGGGCCGTGCTGTTGGGGCGTCTGCAGGATACCGTTGGCCGCAGTCGTATTGCCACGGGTTGGGCGCGGAGGCATCCAGCTCCGCTGCGTTGAGTTGATTGGGTTGCCCCAGCAGTTCCATGCCGAAGACCCTTGAATCCGACCTCGAATCCTTCTGCACCGATCTTCTCGGCGCAGAGGGCTACGCCTATGTGAGTGGAGATGTGACCGACCCGGACAAAGAGGGCGCAGAGAGATCCAGTTTCCACGACACCGTCCTGCTCGGCCGCCTGCGGTCGTCGATGGCCCGTCTGAACCCTCAGGCTCCACCGGAGGCGATCGTTCGGGCGGCCCATGCGCTTCTCGACCAGCAGTTCCCGGAACTTCTGGCCGAGAACCGGCGCATCCACCGCCTGCTTCTCGACGGAATCCCGGTCGAGTACCAGCGGGGGCCCGAGACCATCCACGATAGGCTGCGGGTGGTCGATTGGTCGAATGGCGCCAACGAGTGGCTGGTGGTGAGCCAGTACACGGTGGTGGGCAGCTCAAAGCGGCGCCCGGACCTCGTTTTGTTCCTCAACGGGCTCCCGGTGGTGGTGATCGAGCTGAAGGCTGCGGAGACCGAGACCGCCACCACCCAATCGGCCTACAACCAGATCCAGACCTACAAGAAGGACATCCCAGCCCTCTTCCGCACCAACCTGCTTGCGGTGATCTCCGACGGCTTCAGTGCCCGGTACGGGACCCTTTCGGCAGACTACGACCGATTCATGGCATGGCGGACAGTGGACGGGGAGACCTTGGTGCCGCCCACGGGGGCGCTGGCGATCGAGACGCTGATCCGAGGCCTCCTGCGGCCAGAGGTGCTCCTGAACATGCTGCGGCACTTCACCGTGTTCGAGGACGACGGGGCGACCACGATCAAGAAGGTGGCGGGTTACCACCAGTATCACGCCGCCATGAAGGGCCTCCGGAGCACCAAGGCGGCGATGGCCGGGAGCGGCAAGGGAGGAGTCGTCTGGCACACGCAGGGATCTGGCAAGAGCCTCCTGATGGCCTTCTTCGGCGGGATGCTGGTTCATGACCCCGACCTCGGGAACCCGACGCTGCTAGTCCTGACAGATCGGAACGACCTCGACAGCCAGCTCTTCAGCACCTTCTCCCGGTGCAAGGAGCTGTTCGGACAGGATCCGGAGCAGGTCGAGAAGGTGTCAGAGCTCCGCAGTCGACTGGATCGGCAGGTGGGCGGGGTGGTGTTCGCCACCATCCAGAAGTTCCGACCGGAGGCGGACGGGAGTTTCCCGGAGCTCACGACCCGCAGGAACATGATCGTATTCGTCGACGAAGCCCACCGGAGCCAGTACGGCTTCGGGGCCAAGATCGACGTTGGAACCGGTGAGAAGAGCTACGGCTTCGCCCACTACGTCCGGAAGGGCCTGCCCAACGCGACCTTCATCGGATTCACCGGGACGCCGGTCGAACTGGTCGACAAGAACACCAAGGAGGTGTTCGGCGACTACATCGACATCTACGACATCGCCCGGGCGGTGGAGGACAAGGCCACGGTGCCGATCCACTACGAGGCCAAGATCGTCCGCCTCGAGCTGGAGGAGTCGGCAGCCAATCAGTTGAACGACGAGTTCGAGGACGTCACCGAGGACCTCGAGGAGGAGGACCGAGCTCGCTACGGCCAGCGATGGTCGCAGCTGGAGGCCTTGGCCGGGGCGGATAAGCGGCTGGATGAACTCGCCCGGCTGGTTGTCGAGCACTTCGAACGGCGGCAGTCGGCCATGGAGGGGAAGGGCATGGTCGTCTGCATGAGCCGGCGGATCTGCGCGGCCCTGTACGAGCGGATCGCAAGGCTCCGACCCGAGTGGCATGACCCGGCGGACGACCGTGGCGCGATGAAGGTGGTGATGACGGGGGCGGCCTCTGATCCGGTGGAGATGCAGCCTCACGTCCGCACCAAGGCCGGCTTGGAGCTCTTGGCCCGCCGCTTTCGGGATCCGAAGGACGGCTTCCGTCTGGTGATCGTGCGGGACATGTGGCTTACCGGGTTCGATTCCCCGTCGATGCACACCCTGTACGTCGACAAGCCGATGAAGGGGCACAACCTCATGCAGGCGATCGCCCGGGTGAACCGCATCTTCCGGGACAAGCCGGCCGGGCTGGTGGTGGACACCATCGGGATCGCGACAGACCTGAGGGCCGCCCTGAGCTTTTACTCGGCCGAGGACCGCAGCCTGACCGGGGTCGACATCGAGCAGGCGGTCGGGGCGCTGCGGGACGCCCTGTGCGTGATGCGCTCGATCTTCCATGGGTTCGACTACCGGCCCGCACTGTCCGGCACCCCGGCGCAGCGCCTCCTGACTCTGGGGATGGCGGTGGAGCACATCGGGGCACTGGGCGAGAAGACGGGTGAGGACCGGAAGGCGGGCCGGAAGCGGTTCTTGGAGGCGGCGGCCAAGCTGGAGAAGGCCTTCAAGCTGGCGGCAAGCACCGACCCCGCCTCGGAGGTGATGGATGAGGTCGCCTTCTTCCTCGGTGTCCGGACCACCCTGCGGAAGCTGGACGACGACGGTCCCCGCGGCACACGTCCCTTCGATCGGGATCTCGCTATCCAGCGGCTGGTGAACCAAGCGGTCGCTTCGACCGAGGTGGTGGACATCCTGTCGGCGGCCGGGATCAAGTCCCCCGACCTGTCGGTGCTCAGCGATGAGTTCCTCGAGGGGATGCAGCGGATTCCCCAGAAGAACTTGGCCGCGGAGGCCCTGCGGAAGCTGCTGCAGGAGCAGATCACGGCCCGAACCCGGACCAACGTGGTTCGGCACCGCCAGTTCAGCGAGCGGCTGACCGAGGCCATGGCCAAGTACCACAACCGGGTGGTGGACACCGTCCAGATCATCATGGAGCTGATCCGGATCGGGAAGGACCTCCGGGAGGAGCCCGAGGACAACCTCAGCTCCGCTGAACGGGCCTTCTACGATGCCTTGGCCGAGAACGAGAGCGCCTGCGAGGTGATGGGCAACGAGGAGCTGCGGGTGATCGCGGCCGAGCTGGTGCGGGACATCCGTTCCAACGCCTCCGTCGACTGGTGGAAGTTCGAGCAGCGGCGGACGCAGATCCGGGTGATGGTCCGTCGGATCCTCCGCAAACACGGCTATCCGCCCGACCTGCAGGCGGCGGCCATCAAGACCGTGCTGGAGCAGGCCGAGGCGCTGGCAGCGGAAGTGGCGGGGCGGGAAGGGGCGGGGCGGGAAGGGGCGGTGGCGTAGGGAGGGGCAAGCCGTGGGCCCACTCCTTTCGCATCGAGCTTCAGCTGGCGTCGGTTGTTTGATGGACTATCGGCCACGAAGGGTAGCCTCCCGGGGACCGCTCGGGCCATCCGCGGCCATCGAGACCGTGCGGTCCGGACCGCCGCCGGAGAGCCGGCGGAGAGGGGGGACTCCGCCTCCGCGGAGCCCCGGCTCGTGGGGTGGATCCGCGAGGCGGATTTCGTGTCACAACGTGTCACAACTTTGGTGCCATTTCCTGCCTTCAGGTGCGTTTTCGGCCGATCACTCGGAAGTGCATAAAACGCCCATTTGACGGGCATTTGCTGCACTTTTGAGCGGTTTTTCAAAACCCGAAGGATTGCCTTTGTAAACCGTGGGTCGTCGGTTCGAATCCGACAGCTGACTCCAGTTCTCCTGCAGCAATTTGGGACCTTGGCGTCCGCCACAGTTCTTGTAGCGGACCTTGAGGAGGGCGGACCGCGGATGACCATCCGCAGGGACGGGGGAGGTGTCGGCCCCTGACGGGACCGACACCCGATGCGTGTAGCCGACGCCGGTAGGCGGCCGGTCCCCGCCTCGCTCCCCCAAAACCCTGCGGGGTCCTGACGGACCCCGTCGGTCTCACCCGCGGGCGCGGGTTCAACCCTCCACAGCCCGAGGGGTGTTGGGCGCGGCGCCCTGTGGAGTGCGGCGGGAAGCGTCAGCGCCACGCCGCTTTGGTCGTGGAGCCCGGCGTGTGGACGATCCCGGTGTCGGAGCGTGTCGCCGTCGCCAATGACATCGTCGCCCCCCCGCCTTCCGCGCGTAGCGAGGCTCTCCGGAGGGCGGCAGAGTTCCGGAGCCGCACGCTCCTGCGTGCGGGCCCGCGAAGCGGGATGGGCTTTCCCCCGTGGCCCCCGGCCTCGACGTAGCGAGGCCCTCCGGAGGGAGGCGCGGGACGTCGGGGTTCCGTAGCCGACGCCGATCGGCGGCCGGTGCCGCTTCGTCCCGTCCAAAGCGGTGTCGACGCTTCGCTTTGCCACCGCAGTCCAAATTGGGGGACGGCGCAGGTCTTCCGTCGGGGTCGGGGTCGGAATCGGAATCGATCCCTCCTCTTCCCACCGCAGCTTCCGGAGCGCCTCGCTCCGTCGAGGCGTGCCCAGGTGCTGCTTCGCGATGAAGGGTTGGCAGGAAGCGTCGCGGGACCGGCCGCCTATCGGCGTCGGCTACGGGCTGGGGGGGCGAGAACTCGATCCCGATGCCGATCCCGACAACCGACCCCGAGGGGAGCAGGGCTCGCGGGGCGTCCGCGCCACCGCAGGGGGGGGCGGGCGGTCCGGATCGGTGGCGCCAGGCTCCTGCCGAGCCCCTCCCCGCTCCGTTCCCCATCGGAGTCGGAGTCGGTATCGGAATCAATCCTTCCTCTTCCCTCTGCAGCTTTCCGGAGCGCCGAGCTGCGTCGAGGCGTGCTCAGGTGCTGCTTCGCGATGAAGGGTTGGCAGCAAGCGTCGCGGGACCGGCCGCCTATCGGCGTCGGCTACGGGCTGGGGGGGCGAGA
>CAZGIK010000047.1:0-7029 GCA_964525755.1 uncultured Verrucomicrobiota bacterium | reverse complement strand
CTCGATCCCGATGCCGATCCCGACAACCGACCCCGAGGGGAGCAGGGCTCGCGGGACGCTCGCGCCACCACAGGGGGGCGGGCGGTCCGGATCGGTGGCGCGAGGCTCCTGCCGAGCCCCTCCCCGCTCCGTTCCCCATCGGGGTCGGAGTCGGTATCGGAATCAATCCTTTCTCTTCCCTCTGCAGCTTTCCGGAGCGCCGAGCTGCGTCGAGGCGTGCCCAGGTGCCGCTTCGCGATGAAGGGTTGGCAGGAAGCGCAGCGGCTCCGGCCGCCTATCGGCGTCGGCTACGGGCTGGGGGGCGAGAACTCGATCCCGATGCCGACCCCGACACCCGACCCCGAGGGGAGCAGGGCTCGCGGGACGCTCGCGCCACCGCGGGGGGGGCCGCCGCGGATGAGGGAGGGAGTTCGATTCCGATGCCGACCCCGATACCCGACCCCGAGGGGATGGAGGAAGGGACCGCGGATTGTCATCCGCAGCCACGAACGCGCCCCGGGGAGGGCTCGCGGGGCGTCCGCGGTCTACTGCTTCACCGTCCTGCCGGTCGGCTCGTCGTCGTCCCACCCCCGGCGGCTGTGGTGGGCCCACCAGTCGTACTCGTCCGGTTGCCGCTTCTCGGCCGCCGCATGGTTGTCGGCATACACGAGGTTCAGTCGCGTGCCGTGCGCGGACTTGTCCCAGTTCCAATAGGGGATCTCCCACACGAGGACCGCCCGCGAAGGGCTCGCGACCGCCGCGTCGCGTCGCCCGGACACGGGTCGCTGCGTTTCATAGGCCCCGTCCTTCCGGAGGTAGATGTGGTTCCAGATGTAGGTCACGTGGTCGTTGTCCCGCAGGAGATTGTTGAGGATGGGAACGGAGGGGTCCCGGGCCCGGATGCCGGCCGGACAGGTGAAGATCCCGGACTTGGGGGCGGCGGTCACCCGGCCGGAGTAGTTCGTGGGCTTGTTGGCATTCCGGGCGAGGTACTTCTCGAGGATCTCGGGCAGCCAGACGGGGTCGGGCCGCAGTGCATGGTCGGCGCCCCACGCACGACCCCAGTTGCGGACCAGCGGGAAACGATCGCCGTTGTCGCCACTGTACAGGGAAACCGCCAGGCCGATCTGCTTCTGGCTGTTCAGGCAGAAGACCTCGTGGGCCTTGGATTTCGCCCGGGCCAGGGCCGGGAGCAGCATGCCCGCCAGGATGGCGATGATGGCGATCACCACCAGCAGTTCAATGAGGGTGAAGGCCCGCTGCGCCAAGGGTCGCATGGTTCGTTGCTGACACGATGGGACACTCCCGACAAGACCGCAGTCGGGACCGGCCGCCGATCGGCGTCGGCTACGGGCGGGGGGCGTCGGCCCCAAGCGGGGCCGATCGGGCTCGCAGGCTCGCCCCAGCGGACGCGGGGACGCCGCAGGGGATGGCGGAAGGGGACCGCGGATTATCATCCGCAGCTACGAACGCGCTCCGGGGAGGGGCTCGCGGGGACGCTCGCGCCACCGCAGGGGGGGCCTCCGGCGGATTCACCATCCGCCGCCACATCCGGTCAGTCGGCGGCGATGCAGTACAGGCTCTGCCGGCCGCGCAGGAACAGTTCCCGTCCCACCGCCACGGGCGAGGCGTCGAACCCGTCGTCGAGCTTGTTGGTCGCCAGGATGTCGAGGGTGTCGGCCTTGCGCAGCACGACCGTGTTGCCATCGCGTCCGGCCAGGTAGATCCGCCCTGCGGCGCCCACGGGCGAGGCGTACACGCCGAACACGCCGTCGAGGCGCTCGGCGTCGATGAGCGGCCGGCCGTCGGGCGCGTGGAACACGGAGAGCATGGCGTTGTTGCCGGCGAGGAACACCAGGTGGTCGCCGTACAGGAGGGGCGAGGGGACGTAGGGGGTGTTCTTCGAGTGGGTCCAGGCGAAGGCATCCGGTCCGGCGAGATCCCCGCGCCGTTCCAGCGGGATGGCCTGCAGGGCGCTGCCCCGGAACCCGCTCATCACGTAGGCCCGGCCATGGCCGGTGACGGCCGACGGGATGGCGTTGGCCGTCTGGCCGGCGGCCGACCAGAGGATGTCGCCGGTGGCGAGGTCGTAGGAGGTGGCCCGACGGGTCCCGTTCACGATCACCTGGGTGGTTCCGCCGTGCTCCACGATGAGGGGGGTGCACCAGCCGGTCGGCTCGTCCCGTTCGCGTCGCCACTTCTCGGCCCCGGTCTTCCGGTCGAGCGCCACGATGAAGTCGTCGCCCTCGTGGTCCCAGAGGATCACCACGGTGTCCCCGTGGAGGGCCGGCGAGCTGCCCTCGCCGAAGCCGTTCCGGGTCTGCATGTCGCCGAGGTCCTTCTCCCAGAGGAGCCGTCCGTCGAGGTCGTAGACGTAGGTGCCGAAGCTGTTGAAGTGGGCGATCAGCACCTCGCCGTCGGTCACCGGCGAGCCCGAGGCGAAGCCGTGGTCGCGATGGTGTCCGGCGTGGGGGAGCTGTTGCCGGGCGGTCCGCTCCCAGAGGACCTTGCCGGTGCGGCGGTCGAGGGAGAGGACGGTGAATTTCTGGGCCTGGGTGGGGGCTTCCGACATGCCGCCCCGTCCGCCGCCGCCCGACGGCGTGACCCGTTCCCCGGTGGGGATGGCGGTGAGGACGAACACCTGGTTCTCCCACACGACCGGGGTTGCGGTTCCGCGGCCGGGGAGTTCGACCTTCCAGCGGATGTTCTTCGTCTCGCTCCATTCCACCGGCGGGTCGGCCTCGGGGGCGACGCCGTTGGCGAGCGGCCCACGCCAGGCGGGCCAGTTCCGGAGGGCTTCGCCGGGCGCGGCCAGCAGGGACAGGGAGGCGAGGGCGATGACCGCTGGGGCCAGTCGGAAGGGGGAGGGGATCGGGGTCTGCATCGGGGGGGGCGCGGGGCTGCCGCGGCGTCTCCGGGAGGTGACCCGGGCCCGGCCGGCGGGTTACGGGGGATGGTCTTACCGCGGGAGCGCATCGTCGGGGCGGGGTGAGATTTCGCCTTGTGGCCGGAGGGGAGCACGTCGAAGGTGTCGGGCGTCCGGGGCGACCCGGAGGTTCTTTCCAGTTTTCCCTGCCAGGTTCGTGATCCGGGACAATCGCCCTTCGACCTTGCGACACATACGGGAGCAAAAGCGGTTTGCACGACAAAGCCAGGCCTTCACTGGAAGGCCGCGAAGTGCCCGTGGTTCCCACCTAGGTTCCTTCGGTAGAAGGTGCCTGTCCTTAACGGCCATGGCGGGGTTTTTTTCGGCTCCCCGGGGTATCCCGGGGAGCCCTTTTTGTTGTGACCGACGACGTGGAGCTGTTTCCCCGGGGAACCGGGGGTGGGGAGGGCGGCGGGGAGGAGGACTCCCCGGCCGGCGCCGGCGCGTCGGCGTCCGACGTGTCGGGCGGCGGGGGATGGGCGGCCGAGCCGCTGGCATCGCGCCTGCGGCCGCGGACGCTCGACGAGTACGTGGGTCAACGGCACCTGCTGGCCCCGGGACTGCTGCTGCGTCGGGCGATCGAGGCCGACCGGATCCAGTCGCTGATCTTCTTCGGGCCGCCCGGCACCGGGAAGACCTCCCTCTCCCAGGTGATCGCCGCCCGGACCCGGGCGCGGTTCGAGCGGCTGAACGCGGTCGATGCCAACGTGGCGGACCTGCGTCGGGTGCTGGCCGCGGCATCGAACCGCCGTCGGAACACCGGCGCCGCCACCCTCCTGTTCATCGACGAGATCCACCGCTTCAATAAGTCGCAGCAGGACGTTCTCCTGCCGGATGTTGAGGCGGGGTCGGTCCGGCTGATCGGGGCCACCACCCACAACCCGTTCTTCTTCGTCAACGCCCCGCTGGTCTCCCGGTCGCAGGTGTTCGAGCTGCGTCCGCTGGACGAGGCCGACCTGGGGGCACTGATGCGTCGGGCGGTGGAGGATTCCGAACGGGGGCTGGGCCACCTGCGGATCGAGGCGGCCGACGAGGCCCTGGCGCACCTGGCGCGGGTGTCCGATGGCGATGCCCGCAAGGCGCTCAACGCGCTCGAGGTGGCGGCCCTCACCACGCCGCCCGGTCCGGACGGCGTCATCCGCATCGACCTCCCCGTGGCCGAGCAGTGCATCCAGCGCAAGGCGGTGGTGTACGACGGCGACGGCGACGCGCACTACGACACGATCTCGGCGTTCATCAAGTCGATGCGGGGCAGCGATCCCGACGCCACCCTGTACTGGCTGGCGAAGATGATCCATGCGGGGGAGGACCCGCGGTTCATCGCCCGGCGGATCGTGATCCATGCGGCGGAGGACGTCGGGTTGGCGGACCCCATGGCCCTCGTCCTCGCCCAGGCGGCGGCGGATGCGGCGGAGTTCATCGGCTGGCCCGAGGCGAGGATCCCCATCGCCGAGGCCGCCCTGTACATCGCCTCGGCCCACAAGAGCAACTCGGTGGTGAAGGCGATCGACGCGGCCCTGGCCGACGTGCGGTCGGGCCGGACCTTGCCGGTGCCGATGCCGTTGCGGGACGGTCATTACCCCGGGGCGCGGCAGCTGGGACACGGGGTGGGCTACCGGTATCCGCACGACCATCCCGGGCACTTCGTCCCGCAGGACCACCTGGGTGCGGTGCGACGGTTCTACGAGCCGACCGACCAGGGGGTGGAGCGCAAGATCCGGGACCGGGTGGAGCAATGGCGTCGGCTGAACGACGCGGCCCGGGCGGCGGGCGGCGCGGGGGAGGTGCGGGAGTGAGTCCGGACGGATCCAAGGCGGCCATCCGGGCGATGGTCCGCGAGGCGATGGGCCGCCTGGGGGCGGGGGATCGGGCGGCGGCGGCGGCGGCCGTCGTGGCCCGGGTGGTCGGACTGCCGGAGTGGCGGGGTGCCCGTCGGGTCCTCCTGACCCTGCCCCTGCCCGACGAGATCGACGTCGGCCCCCTGGTGGCGCATGCGCTGGGCGAGGGACGGTGTGTGGGCGTGCCCGGCTGGTCCGAGGCCCGGGGCGGATATGTCGTCCGCGAGGTGGGTCCGGCCGACACCGGGTGGGTGGTCGGACGGTTCGGTGTCCGGGAACCCGCGCCCAGCCTGGCGGAGATGGATGTCGGAGGGCTGGACTTGGCGATTGTCCCGGGCGTAGCGTTCTCTCGGAAGGGCGGGCGGATCGGTCGGGGCAAAGGATACTACGACCGGTTGCTCGCCCATTTCCATGGCACGGCCTGCGGGGTCGGCTTCGACCAGCAAATGGTCCCGGAAGTCCCCGTGGAGCCGCATGATGTGACCTTGAACCTGGTGGTGACACCGTCGGCGGTCTTCCGCGGACGGGCGTTGCTCTGATCGATGCAGATCGAAAATGTGGTGGCCCCGGTGATCGCCGCGGCCGTCGGGGGAGGGGTGGGCTATGCCCTCTACCGCCTCAAGGAACGGGCCCTCCGGGCGGAGAACATCTCCCGGGAACGGGACCTGGCGGAGTCCCTGCGTCGGGACACCGAGGCGGCGCGGCTCGAGGCGCGGCTGGCCGCCCGGGAGGAACTCGCCCGGGACCGTGCCGCGGACGAGTCGGCGTTGCGCGAGCGGCGCGACGCCCTGAACGCGGTGGAGCATCGACTGGCGGACCGCGAGGCGGCCCTGGGACGCCAGCTCGACCGGTTGGCGGAGCGCGAGCGGGAGCTGGCGCAACAGGGGGCGGTGCTGGACCGCCGCCGGGCGGAGCTGGAAAAGGGCGAGGCCGATGTCGCCCGCCTGGCGCTCGAGCGCCAGCGGCGGCTGGAGGAGGTGGCGCAGCTCAACTCGGTCGAGGCGCGGACCCAGCTGCTGCGCGAGGTCGAACAGTCCTGCTCCAAGGACGCGGCCGACCTCGCCCGGCACATCGTCGACAACGCCCGCCAGAACGCCGAGGCCGAGGCACGTCGGATCATCTCCACCGCCATCCAGCGCTACGCCGGCCGGCACACCTTCGAGACCGTCACCGCCACCGTGGCCCTGAGCGGCGACGACATGAAGGGACGGATCATCGGGCGCGACGGGCGGAACATCCGGGCCTTCGAGAGCGCGACGGGGGTGACGGTGCTGGTGGACGACACGCCCAACGCGGTGGTGCTTTCCGGGTTCGATCCGGTGCGGCGCGAGGTGGCGCGTCAGGCGATGGAACGCCTGGTGCTCGACGGCCGGATCCATCCGACCCGGATCGAGGAGGTGGTGGCGGCGGTGAACCAGGAGATGGAGTCGTTCATCCTGCAGCGGGGCGAGGAGGCGGTGTACCGGGCGGGCCAGCCGCCGATGGACGTCGAGGTGGCGGCGATGCTCGGGCGGCTGCATTTCCGTCACAGCTTCACCCAGAACGTCCTCCAGCATTCGCTCGAGGTGGCCCACCTGTGCGGGCTGATGGCGGCCGAGCTGGGCGAGGACGCCGCCATCGCCCGGCGCTGCGGCCTGCTGCATGACATCGGCAAGGCGATGAGCCATGAGGTCGAGGGACCCCATGCGCTGGTCGGGGGCGACTTCCTCAAGGCCCGCGGCGAGGGGCCGGTGGTGGTCAACGCCGTGGCCAGCCACCATGAGGAAGTCCCGCATGAGAACCTCTTCGGCGTGCTGGTGGCCGCGGCGGACGCCATCAGTGCCTCGCGTCCCGGCGGCCGGAGCGAGACGATGACCACCTATCTCAAGCGGCTCGAGAACCTGGAGCAGATCGCCCTCGACCAGCCCGGGGTGGAGAAGGCGTTCGCCGTCCAGGCGGGCCGGGAATTGCGCGTGGTGGTGCGGCCCGAGCAGGTGGACGACGCCGCCAGCCTGCGGATGGCCCGCGACATCGCCCGCCGGGTCGAGGAGGTGCTCCTGTACCCCGGACAGATCCGCATCACCGTGGTCCGCGAGACCCGGTGCGTCGAGTACGCGAAGTAGGGATCCGGGCGGGGGGCTTCGGTCCCTGCCGGGACCGATCGGGCTCGCAGGCTCGCCCCATCGCGCCGAGCGCCCCTCGGGCCGTGGAGGGATGAGCCCGCGCCAGCGGGCGAGTCCGACGGGGTCCGCCAGGACCCCGCAGGGGTGGGGGGCTTGAGGCGTCGGTCCCTGTCGGGGCCGATCG
>CAZGIK010000046.1:0-34017 GCA_964525755.1 uncultured Verrucomicrobiota bacterium | reverse complement strand
CGAGCGGAGGGCGTCGGTCCCTCGCGGGACCGATCGGGCTCGCGGGGACGCTCGTGATACAAGCGCGAAAAGATTTCAGGCGGGGCGCGGGCTTGATTTCACTTGATCCGCGTTGATCCGGCGTGAGTTACGCGGGCGGGGAGGTGAGGACCTGCAATCTATTTCTGGAGGCCTGCACTGCCATTGCAGGGCTCTGGCAGATTGCGAGACGGATCGGGCACCTGATGGGCGCGGCTCCGGGTGTTTGAAACGGACCGGTCAACCGGTCTACCGTGCGCCATGGCCGAGTACCTCAAGGCGTACGAGCACGGGCTGAAGAATGCCGAGTTTCACCTGGCCTGCGGGGACTCCCTCACCGCAGCCAGCAACTTCAGCCTCTCCCTGTTCTCGGGCGCAGCGCTCGGCGCCCTGGGCTACACCGCCCACCTGGTGGAGTCCCACGCCGAAACACCCCTCATCGTCGCCACGCTGGCAGTGGCCCTGCACCTGCTGGTGGTCTCAACCCTCCTGGTCCTGAAGTGCCTCTGGGCGGACGACGCCCACCCGGCCCACGCTGAACCCAAGGCGCTCCTTCCACAGCCCGGTGGCCCGGTATTCACCTGGGAGGAACAGATCCGGTACGAGATCGAGCACCTGACCTACCGGATCCAAGCCAACCGCTACCGGAACGAGCAGGTCGCGAAGTGGCTCAACCGGCTCCGGATCGCCGGGGTGCTCGCCCCGGTCACGTTCATTTTGGTCTTTGGGGCGTCGGCCTTGGCACAGGGGGACGAGGCGACGAAGGCACCTGTGACTTCTTCCCCGGTGATGTCGGCGGGATCGGGACGTTGACCGGGGGCTGGGGAGGCTTGTTGCTCATCGGGGATTCGGGTTTTTGATTGGGAGGGAGTGGTGATGGAGGATGAGGGGGTATGACGGTCACCGATCAGCAGCGCCTGGAGTTCATGCGGGCCGCCCGGCCTCTCATGGAGTGGCTCGCCCAGAACTGCAACCCCCACACCCAGGTCATCCTGGACTGCCAGACGGCCGAGCTGGTCGAGGGCGTTACCACCGCCAGCCGCCGGAATTGGGTCCAGATCACCGGGGACACGGTTCACGACGGGGTCGAGGCCGGGGGAGTGGGCGGTCGGTAGCGGTCGCCGCCGGGGGGGCTCACGGCCCAGATCAGGGCGCCCAGCCAGCCGAGGAAGGTCCAGCCCAGGAACACGTTGATCAGCGTGATCGCGGTGGTGTACGGGTGCCCCTTGCGCGTGGCCACCAGCAGGGGCAGGAAGTACAGCGCCACGCCGCCAGCTCCCAACACCAATACGCCCACCGTCTGGAGCACCACCGCTGCGGTGTCGCCCTGGGGCTGGTACTCCTCGCCCGCCGCTTGGGCCTCCTCCATCCGCAGGCGCTCGATCACGCCCAGATCCCGCGGATCCTTGCGGCCGCCCATGGTGGTGGCCATCGCCAGCAGCCCCGCAAACAGCAACACCCCAAACGACGCGATCAACACCCAGGACGGAAGTCCTCCCGGCCGGCTCTGCTGCGGTGGCGCATTCATAAAGCGTTGGAAATCAACAAAACCAAGTGCGAAAGTTGCACAATTCGGCACGTCGACGGCACAGAATTCCGAGCTTTGGACAGCCAATGTCCCACCCTCTTGGAGAGCCTGATGCCATGTCCCAGGAGTGGCGACCGCAGATGGATCCAGAGGTGGAGTTGGCGGTCATCGGGAAATCGGAGGAGGATCTCAGGACACTGGTGACGACGCTGGAGCGTTGGATCGTGCAGATCCGCCACCGGCTGAGCGCTGCCGGGACTCCTGTGTCGCCCGCCGCGCGGCCGCGGCCAGGAGGTCGCGGGCCGCTTCGACCCCGGCTTGGGTCCCGGGCAAGTCTGGCGGGGACGAGATTTCCTGGGCGGGGATCCCCGGCACCGCCTCGACCGTGATGTGCTGCCGCGCCTGGATCTTCTCCGCGTCAGCCATGACGGCCGCCATCTCCAGGAGCTGGTGGCGTCGCTTGGGTGATACGGCTCGCAGGGTGTTGACCGCGATCTCCTCCCATGGGTCGAGGCGCCGAGGCTCGCCGGGCTCTCTCATCGCGGCTGGAACAACCGTCTCCGGCCCGAATCTGCCGATCTCCTTCGTTCGCTCAACGAGCAGGAGGAACAAGGTTTTGGTGACGGCCTGCCGCCCATTCCAGATCCGGTTGATGGACTCGCGTCCCAAGCCCAATTCGGATCCAGCCTGCTCTTGGGTCCATCCAGCAGTCTGAACGAGGCGCCTGAACTCTAGGGTTTCAGCACTCACTTGCTCGGTTGATTGGCTGGGTTTCCGGCCCACGTCCGCATGGAACGGCCTGCGGGGTGGCAAGGCAATGAGACGTGACGAGGTGTAATGTGGATTCATTCCACATTTCCCCCTTGCATGTGGCATGACCGCATGTAACATGCCGCCACGTCACATGAGGACCACCCACCTACGGCTCACCTCCCGAACGCTTGGGCGTATCGCGGTGATGAACGGCTACCGGGATGTCGGGCACCTCGCCCGCCAGCTCGGGCGCAACCGGGTGACCCTCTACAACGCCCTCCGATTCCCCTCCGTGTACGGGCCCACCCTCGAGGCCCTCGAGGCGGCGCTCCCCATCCGCGAGGCACGCAACTGACACACACACCATGGCAAAACCCGCACCCGTCAAATCCGCCAAGCAGTGGTTCGAGGCGGCGGTCAGGACCCACGACGAGGCCCAAGGCCTCATGCATTCGGCGAAGGGACGCGCGATTCTCGCCGGCTGGATGTTTCTCCAGGCCAAGCTGGCCACGCCGCACGGCGAGTGGAACGACGTGATCGAGACCTACTCGGACCGGATCTCCCGCCGGACCGTCTTCGCCTACGTGGCCTTCGCCACCGACGCGATCGTCTCGGTGGTCGCCGCCGAGCGGCAGCTGACCGACGCCCAGGTGCGGACGTACGAGCCGACCGAGGACGAGCTCCGCGATCCCAAGCTCCTCGAGGCGGCCAAGGAGATCGTCATCCACAGCACCGTCGGGTTCGTCGACCTCGCCCGGCAGCTGTCCCTCTTCCGCCAGTTTGGCAGCTATGACGCGGTCCAGCAGGCGGCGGCCAAGGCCCGGCACGTGAAGGCCACGGGCGAGCAGCAGATGGTGTTCGACTTCACGATCGCCAAGGCGGCGCTCCGGACCTTCGCCGCCCTGGACAAGGTCGATGCCGAGTCCCTCCCCGCCGACCAGCTGGACGAGCTGGAGGCCAGCCTCACCGCCGCGCTGGAGAAGGTCCGCGAGCGTCGGCGCACGATCACGGTGGAGACGGTCGAGGAAGGGGGTGCGCGATGACCATGTACCACGTGGTGGTGCGGATCCGCATCGACACGCTGCTGACGACCAAGTCCGCCCGCATCGCGATCGAGCTGGCCCGCCGGGCCAGCCGTCACATCCCCGGTGGGGTCGATGTCCACCGCAGCACCTCCACCACCGTCGTCCTGTTTGCAAAGTGCGACGACGGCCTGCTGACCACCACCCTCCCCGCCTGATTCCCATGGTCACCTACGCCCAGCTCACCCATTCGCCCGTGGCCCGTGCCAAGGCCCGGCTGCGCGAGGCCGCCGTGGCGGCCTACCACCAGCACCGTGCCGGGCACGGCGTGGAGGCGGCCCTGCAGCTGGTCTGCACCGGGTTTGCCGAGCTGCGGCAGGCGGCCGAGGCGGAGCTGGGGCAGCCGCTGCACTGCACGTGCAGCACCCGCCGGCTGCGGGACTGGGTGCGGGCGTACGAGACCCACGGGCTGGACGGGCTGGTGGAGCAGAAGATCGGCCGGGTGGGCCGCAAGCCGGTGGCGGCCGACCTGCCCGAGACGCTCCGGGACTACGGCATGGCGGTGGCGCTGGAGTCCGGATCGGTGGCCAAGGCGGCGCGGATGCTGTCGATGCATCCGGATCTGCCGGCGGAGATCCGCGAGCACCTGCACGGTGGCCACCATGCCAAGGCCTACGTGGCCCCCTCTTTGCGCCGCGCGTTGCGGCCGGCTCCCCTGACGGGGCTGGTCGCCCAGGGACCGCGCGCGGCGCGCCTCCATTCGGCGTTCACCCCCGGCCGGTACGACGATGTCCGGCCGGGCGAGGTGTTCACTGCGGACGACATGACCAGCAACGTCCTCTGCTGGGTCGAGGATCACAGCGCGCGGGGCTGGCGGATCGCCCAGGCGCAGATCCTGCCGGTGATGGATGTGGCGACGCTCCGGTGGCTCAACGTCCGGGTGATCGTGCGGGACGGCGGGCAGTATTCGGCGGACGACATCTGGGGGCTGTTCGGCGACACGTTCGACTCGGTGGGCCTGCCGACCCGCGGGTTCCTCCTCGAGGGCGGCCACTGGCAGGCGCACCGGGTCCAGGGCGAGCGCACCGGGATCTCGGATGATGACCGGATCGGCGGGCTCCGGGCCCTCGGCCTCGAGGCGCTGCGGGCGCACGACGCCAAGGGCAAGGGCATGCTGGAGGGTCGGTTCAACGACCTGCAGGCGTGGCTGGACATGTGTCCGGGGTACGCCGGCCGGGACCAGCGCACCCAGCTGCCCGAGGCGCTCAAGGCGAAGGTGGCGGCGGCCAAGGCCGGCAAGCTCCACCCCCGGCAATTCCTCCTCCACGTGTCGGCCCTGGCCGATCGCGTCCAGGACGCGATGACCCGGATGAACGCGGAGCGGAACGACGGGCAGATCCTGCGCGGGCAGTCGCCCGACGAGGCCTGGGCGGCCGCGGTGCCGCAGCTGGCGGCGATCCCGGAGGCGTACCGGTGGCTCTACCGGTCCTGCATGAGCGTCGTGCAGGTGACGCGCAACGGGGTGCGGGTGACCCAGGGGAGCGGGCCCAAGCAGCTGGTTTACTACTACGACAACCCCGAGCTCCTGGTACCGCGGCAGGGATCGCGGGTGGTGGTGTACTGGGACGATCGGCGGCCCGAGGCCGACGCGGTGCTGCTGGATGCGGCGACCCGGCGGCACCTGGGATCGGCGCGGTACGTCCGGCCGCTGGGGCGGTTCACCGCGGCCGACTCCGAGCTGGAGGCGGAGGCCCGGCGCAAGCGGGAGCGGATGCTCTACAGCCGGACCGAGCTGCGGAGCCTCACGCCGTACCTGCAGCGCCGGGCACCGATCGCCGTGGACCCGGCGACGGCCGAGGTGGGCGAGGCGATCGCCAGCTCGCGGGCCGCTGCGGAGGAGCGGGAGGAGCGGGCGGCGAGCAGCCGGCGGGCGGTGCGCCGGGCGGGCCGGGAGCTGACCCCGGCGGATCTGGCGGCGATGACCGATGCGTCCTCGCCGGTGGCCACCCCGGACCGGGTGGGTGCCGACGATCTGGAGGCGCTCTGCGGCGCGGACGATTTGCCGGGCGGAGGCGGCGATGCCCCGGACGCGGTCTGGGACGATGACCCGCCGCCGCCCGGCGCCCATCGGGGGCGCCACCCGGTGACCGCGGAGGACCCCGCGGCCGACCTCGAGGCGCTCCTGGGCTGAGACGGATCACGGACCAATCACACACACCATGACGAACACACACACACCGGCCGGCGACGGGATTCGCCGGGAGGAATCGCCCGTGCCGCGGGCGGAGGCGATGGCCGCGGTGAACCGCGGGGCACGGGTCAACGTGCCCATCAACCTGGGGCACTGGGAGCAGCTGCCCGACGAGGTGCAGCGGGCCTGCCTGTGGTTCCACCAGCACGTGCTGGACAACCACATGAGCTGGCAGCAGGCGTCGGAGGCGCTGGGGTATGACCAGAGCGTGGTCTTCCGCGTGCTCAAGGGCACCTACCAGGGCAGCTGGCCCAACGTGGTGCAGGCGATCGAGAGCTACCAGCGGATCGCCGAGGAGCGCTCCCAGATCACCCGGTCCCAGTTCGTGGAGAACACGATCACGCGGATGGTCTTTGCCGCGCTCAGCTACGCCCTGGCGAACCAGTCGATCACGGTGATCACGGGCGAGAGCCGGATGGGCAAGACGATCTCGGCGCGGGAGTGGCGGGACCGGAACAACCACGGCCGGTCGGTCTTCGTGACGGTGCCGCCGTACGGCGGGACCAAGGCGCTGCTGCGGGCGGTGGGTCAGGCGCTGGGGGTGAACAAGCAGCTGAACATGCTGAACCTGATCGAGGGGATCTACCGGGCGATGAACCCGAACCGGATCCTGATCCTCGACGAGGGGCATCGGCTGCTGCCCACGGAGAGCCGGCGATCGGCCCAGAGCCTGGAGATCCTCCGCGACATCCACGACCAGACCGGGTGCGCGATCGGGATCCTGGCCACGGGTCGGTTCGACCGGGAGCTGCGGCAGTCCGAGTACATGTTCGAGCAGCTGCTGGGGCGCATCGGGATGCCGGTTCGGTTGCCGCGCAAGATCGCGCGGACGGACATCGAGGGGATCCTCTCCCAGTTCATCGCGGCCCCCGGCGAGGACGTGATCCTGGCGGCCGAGCGGGTGGCCAACGAGCTGGGCCGGCTGGGGATCCTGGTGGAGACGCTCAAGGCCGGCAGCAAGCTGGCGGCCCGGGCCAAGCAGCGGATGAGCGGGACCCATTTCCTCAAGGCGCTGGCGATCCGCCAGCAGATGAGCGGAGAGGAATCCTGACCCATGACACCCGCCACCATGATCACCCAGGGCACCGCTTACGTCTGCAGTGCGGACGGGACGCTGAGCATCACCGTCACCACGCTGAACCGGGCCGACCTGCGGTTCTTCGCCACGCTGCTGAGTGCGCTGGCGGAGGATGATCAGCGGATCGCGGACCTGCGGGCCGGACGGGCCGCGGTGCATTTCGGGCCCGATGGGACCGCCCAGATCGCCCCCCACTTCTCACCCAACTGAAACCCCCAACCCACACACACGATGCCGAAAGACGAGAACGCGAAGGAAGCAGCTGTCCGCCGGAGCCAGATGGTTCGGGCCTTCGAGGCGAGCTGCAAGATCGAGCACCCCACCGACATGGAACGGCGGTTCCGGGAGAGCCTGATGTGCGCCCTAGGATCGGAGTTTGACCTGAAGAGGTCGAGGAAGGAGAGCCCCCTGTGAAGGCCCCGGCTCCCGTGGTGGTCGCCCGGGTCGCGGTGCGGATGAGCTCCGGGACTTATGCCGCGCGGGTCACCATGACCAAGCTCACGGCGTCCTGCACCGAGGGCCCGCATGGTGCGGCCCGGGCGGTGCTTCGAAAACTGCTGGCCCAGCGCCCGGATCTGATCGGCCCCTTCACCCTGAAGATTGCGCGGGACGACATCGCCTCGTCCCTGTTCGACGTCCAGAGCTGGCAGCTGGTGCCAGCCGAGGATCGGCCGTTCGACACGCTGACCCGGAGCGAACTCGCCTCCTGATCCCATGAGCTCCTTCCAAGCCTACCTCGGCCTCGTGGCCGCCGCGATCTCGCTGCTGGTGTCCCAGTTTTCTGCCCCGGCGGATCGCTGGACCACGGCGGTCTGCACGTTCGTGTTCGTGCTGCTCATCTACGTCCTGGGATTCGCCGGGCTCATCCTCTGGATCGCCCGCGGCGAGGCCGACACCAACGGCGGGGAGCATGGCCCGGACGAGACGGTGGAGCCTGCCCCGGCCCCGGCCGCAAAGCCGGCCACGCCGGCGGAGCCCAGCCCGTTCCCCCAGGACGAAACCTACGCCCAGCCCCGGCCCGATCGGCCGTGGCTGGCCGGCATCCGGACCCGCTGACCATGTACCGCCCACGTCGCATCCGCATCCCCATGGGAGGATCCCGGCCGGCCCGGCCGGAGGAGATGGCCCCGGTGCAGGGACCGCCGGCTCCCGCGCCCGGCGTGTTCCTCTCCTGCGGGCGTCACAGCCGATGCACGCTGTGCAGCCGAACGGTCCGGCTGGTGATCGACCGCGAGCCGGTGTCCCGGCCCACGCGGTGGGAGCAGTGCGACCGGTGCCGGCTGGGAGTGGAGGTGATCCTGTGACCACGGCCGATGTCATCGAGCGCTGCCTGGCGGCGATCCGGGACCACTTCTACGTGGGACCGGAGGGAGAGCTGCGCTCGCGGGATTTCGCCCGGGACCGGACGGCGCTGATGAAGGCGATCTGCCGCTACGGCAAGGCCTGCGCGGATCGCGGCTGGGAGTTCGACGAGGGGCACGTGGTGCAGGCGATCCTGCAGCTGCTGCCGCAGGTCACCCGGCCCCAGCACCAGTGGCTGCCGCTGTACCTGGAGCAATGCATCGACCGGCACGTGGGGCAGAAGGCGGAGCAGCTGAACGAGAAGGCCAAGGCCCTCCGGACCAAGGCCGAGGCGGCGGTAAGCCGCGCGCGCAAGGTGGTGCTGCCCGGCGGCGTGGTGGTCCGGCCGGTCTCCACCACCGAGCAACTCGCCACCCTGTGGCATGACCTCAACAACCGCCGGCGGCGGAAGGCGGCGCAGCGCCAGGCGCCCGCCCCGGCTCAACCCTCACTCCTCTGACCCATGATCTCGAACGCGCAGAAGTCCCTCATCAAGCGCGCCCAGCGGGCGGCCGGCCTGACCGATGCCGAGTACCGCGAGGCGCTGGCCACCGTCACCGGGTTCCCCGACCTGACCAGCTCCACCGATTCCCGCCTGGGGGATCACCACGTGGATCGGCTGCTGGGCTACCTCGAGGCGATCTACTGGCGGCGGCCGGAGGCGGACCGCAAGTGGTCGCCGATCTTCAAGCGGCAGGGCTACTGGGCGGCGAAGAACGCCGGCCGGAGCAGCCGGGAGCGGTGGCAGGATGACCGGGTGCAGGCCGACATCCGTGCCCTGGAAACGGCCCTGCAGCGGGCCGGCTGTGCGCCCGCCTACCTCGCCGGGATCCGGCGGAAGGCCGGCGGGGACTGGGGGTATCGGTCGGCGCTGCGTCGGACCCTGGAGGCCCGGGAGAGGAAGGTGGCGGCATGAGCGCGCGGGAGGAGATCGGCGCCAGCCTCGCCCAGATCCGGAAGGACTCGGAGATGCTCCGGATCCGGCAGGAGGCGCCCGAGCTGGTGCGGCGGGCGATGGAGCGGGGGGAGATCCGGGTACCCGAGCGCCGCACCGGACCTCCGATCAGAGCGCCGCGGCCCGTGCGACCGGGCACTGCCGCGTCGCTGATCCTGCGCATGCTCCTCGAGGCGCGGGGCGCGTGGGTGGGGCTGGACGCATTGAGCACCCGCACCGGGAGTGGGTGGAGGTACGTCCAGGGCCGCATCGGTGTGCTCCGTGCCGCCGGCCATCGGATCGAGTGCAACAAGCCGCGGGGGGGATGCACCGCTGAATCCCAGCCGGCCGGCTACCGGATCCCCGTGGAGGAAGGGCCCACTCGATGAGCGCACCCCGCAACATGCAGTGGAAGGTCACGATCAGCTGCCGGAAGTACCTAAACAGCCCGCGGCTGATCTGCGAGATGGACGGTCACGCGGATCTGGAGGACGGGGTCAAGCTGGCCAACGCCATCGGCTGCATCACGGCGCATGCCCTGGAGCGGCTCCGGGTGGATGACGGGCTGGAGCTGGTCGATGCGATCGGGATCGTGATCGGCCCGGCGGAGACGGAGGCGGCATGAACACGACCCAGGCGGAGTTCACCTTTCGGCGCGGCGGGCGCACCCAGGGGGAGCGCATCCTCGAGGTGTTGGAGGCGCGGCGCGGGGAATGGATCCCCATGCCGGAGCTGGCGGCCGCCGGGTCGGGGACGCCGGGGGGATTCTGCATGGTCCACAGCCGGGTGGCGGATCTGCGGCGGGCCGGTCACCAGATCGGGCACCGGAACGAGTGGGTGGACCGGCAGTGTCACTCGTACTACCGGCTCGAGTAGGAGGCGCCGATGGATGGGACCGACCACCAGCTGCCACTCCTCGAGGTGCCGCGCTCGCGCGGGCTGACCGATCCCCGCCGGGCCCGCAAGCCCCGTCGCCTCCGGGTGCGTGTGGCCGATCTGGGCGATGACGACTGGGTGCGCGGCGACATCGCCGGCCAGATCCTGAACCCGGTGGATCCGCTGAACCACCGGCAAGTCTTTCGCCTCTCGGAAGAGGGGCACTTCCGCTTCCGCATGCTCCTGCCCGGTCGGCGGGAGTACCTGGTGGGATCGATCCGCGAGTTCCTGCTCCGGATCGGGACCATGCCCGACTACTGGAAAACCCGCCGGCCCGGACGGAAGCCGGGGCGGTCAATGTGAGGATCACATGAACACGACACCGCTATCTGCAGCCGAACTGATGGCCTACGCGATTGGCAACTTGCCGGTCTCGGTTCCTCGGGTAATGGCGACATTCGCCGCTCGGTCGAACTGGGTGCAGATCTACGAGGGGCGGGTATCGCCTGCAGTCGGGTACTACCAGGCAAATCCGTGTGAGTGGGCGTTCATTGGGCCGGTGAGGCCTCCCTACGAGCTGGGAGAGTGGGGAGTGAATGCTCTGGAGAATCCAGTGGTCGAGGCACCGTTCAGAGAACCCAGCAGGCTTGATCTGATTCATGACTGGGCAGGGAGGCACGGCCTCGTATTTCACACGAACGATCAGTTGGTGGCCGCGTTCAACGACGCTTACCGAGTGATGCTCTCGATGCCATGACTGTGGGAATACCATGCCCGGGTTGCGGTGGGGTCAGCTCGGTGGTCATCAATTCGCGGCACCGCGGCCAACGGATCTACCGTCGGCGGGAATGCACCGAATGTCAGGTGCGGTACCAGACGAATGAGATTCTGACCGACTTCCCGAGCGGATCACGCGGGCGCCTGATGGCGCAGTCGATCTCGTCAGATCACAAGCTGGCCCTCAGCGCTGACGAGCGGACCTACATCCATCTGGTCGCATTGCTGACTGCCCGCCGCATGGCTGAGGATCTCAGGCACGTGAGGCGGCAGATCAAGAATCCGGAAACGCTCCGGTTCCTGTCGAGGAGTGAGACTGCACGTCAGCTGCGGTTCCTCGGAGGAATCCTCCGCAAGACACGGCCCGAGCGAAACTGACCTGACTCGGCGCGCCTCACCCCCCTCCCCAGGCCACCCATCGGCGGTGCCTGGGGTTTTTGTTTGGCGGGTTGGAACCGAGGAGACTGCGAACGTGGCCGCCGCACTGCGGCCCGAGCAAACCCTCCACGGACCACCCCGCATGAAACGTCTCACCTCCCTTCGGCTGATCCTCGCGATCGCCGCCGTCGCGATCCCTTTCGCCTGCGCCGTCGCCCAGGAGGCGGTGCCGCTGCCGCCCACGCCTGGGGACACCCTCTCGGCCCCGGCCCCGGTGGATGCGCTCGGCCTGGTCACCAGCCTGATCCCGCTCCTGACGCCGGTCCTGGTGGCGGTGGTCAAGGCCTTGGTGCCGCGTATTCCGCGGCCTCTGCTCCCGTGGCTCACGCCGTTGTTCGGGGCGGGAATCGAGTGGCTCGGCCACGTGGCCGGACTCACGTCTGGCAACCTCCTCGTCGGGGCGCTGGTCGGCGCCGCCGGGGTGGGCGTGCGTGAGGCCTGGGATCAGGCCCGCAAGTCGGCCGTGGCCTGGGACAAGGCCGCGCTGTTCCTCGTGACTCTCGGCGCGGTGGCGTTCCTGACGCCGGGCTGCGCCTCGTACACCACCAAGCAGACGGACATCAGCCATGAATCGGAAACCGCGTCCCGCGCGATCACCACGACCGTCAAGGTCCGCACGCTCTTCGACTCGGACTCGCAGCTCGCGAAGTCCAAGGCCCTCCAGACCGACAAGACCCAGTCGAGCGAGACGTCCGGCCTGAGCCAGTCGGCCTCCTCGGAGGGGCTGCGGCAGCTGCTCCTGCAGCTGGCCGAGGCGATCGGCAAGGGGGTCAGCCCGGCTCCCTGATCCACCCGGCCCTAGACGGTTCACCGCATGCTCCCGGATCCGAACACCGCCGAGGCCGCCGGCTGGCTCATGCTGGCCCTGGCCGGCCTGGCATCGACCGCCCTGCGCGTCTGGCAGTTGGTGGAGAAAGTGCGCGGGCGGCCCACCGGGGGTGAGGTCGCGGCCGATGTCGCCCAGCGGTACGTCACCCGGACCGAGTTCCAGCGTCACGAGACCGAGGTCCGGCAGGAGCTGGGTCGGATCCGGGCGGCGATGGACGAGGACACCGACCACCTGAAGGACGCCCTGCACGACATGCAGCAGCAGCTGCAGGTAACGATCACCCGGAGCCAGAACGAGCTGGCGAAGGAGCTCTTCGACCGGATGAACAAGATCCAGGGCGACGTGGCCTCCGTGCGGGCCGACCTCGCCCGGCTCGACGAACGCACCCACCGCCGCAGCGGCTGAACAACTCCCAGGGACCATGACACGCGAACAGGAGATCCGGGCCGAGATCGCCCTCCAGCTCTACGCCGCCCGCCCCACGGGGCTCTCCGCGGCCCAGCTGGCCCGCAACTGCCGCCGGGCGGGATACGACTACACCGAGGCCGAGCTGGCCCGTGAGGCGGCATTCCTCGTGGGGCAGGGTCAGGCATCCCAGGCCACCAACCCGATCACCGGCGCCCCCATCTTCCAGATCACCTCCGCCGGGGTGATCGAGCACGAGCGATTCGGCAAATGAGCGCCCCCGAGGTCCATCGCCGCGAGGTGGGCAAGGTCGCCCGGCTGCCCAAGGCCGTGCGCGACCAGGTCAACCTGCGCCTGGTCAACGGGGAGACCTACGCCGCGATCGTGGATTGGCTCACCGCCCAGGGGCATCCGGGGTTCAACGAGCAGAACGTCCTCAACTGGCGAACCGGCGGGCATCAGCACTGGCTCCGCGACCAGCGGATCTCGGAGGAGATCCGGGCCCGGTCCGAGGCGGCGCTGGACATGGTCCGGGCGCTCCGGGAGGACGGCGACGGTCAGGTCCACATCACCGAGGCGAACGAGTATCTGGTGGCATCGCACCTGGCGGAGGTGCTGGCCGAGTTCGACCCGTCGAACCTCAAGACCCTCCTTCGGGAGAGCCCCAAGCAGTTTGTCCAGCTGGCCAACGTGGTGATCGGTCAGAGCTCGGAGCGGACCAAGCGGGAGAAGCTCGAGCTGGAGTTCCGGAAGTACCGGGACGCGGTGGAAGAGCAGAAGGCGAAGATCCTGGCGGCGACGGCCCGGGCCCGGGAGGGCGGCGGACTGAGCGAAGAGGCGCTCCAGGAGATCGAGGAAAGGGCCCGCCTGCTGTGAGTGCGCCCGCGACCATTTCCCCGACGTCGGGAAGCGGCAGCCGTCAGGACCGCAAAGGGGCAGGGGCTGATGCACCCCGTCATACCACCGGGCCCGCGATCGCCCCGGTGGGTCCCGCCATCCACGGCAGCGATCGCGCCCCTTTCTGCGGGCGCGCCCAGGTGCGGCCGGAGCGCGACACGCTCCTGCTGCCGTATCAGGCGGCATGGGTCAATGACCCGGCCCGGCTCAAGATCGCGGAGAAGAGCCGGCAGATCGGCTGGACCTGGGCGACGGCGTTCTCCCTGGTGCGCCGGAAGTCGAAACGGGGCGCCCGCCTCGATGCGTGGATCTCCAGCCGGGACGAGATCCAAGCGAGGCTCTTCCTGGACGATTGCCGGAGCTTTGCCGAGCTCCTGCAGATCGGGGCCGAGGACCTGGGCGAGCGGGTGATCGACGACAAGGGCAACTCGGCCTTCGTGCTCCGGCTGGCGTCCGGATCGGCGCTCAACTCGATGTCGAGCAACCCCGACGCCCAGGCGGGCAAGCGCGGGGATCGGGTACTGGACGAGTTCGCGCTGCATCCGGATCCGCGGAAGCTGTACGCGATCGCGTATCCCGGCATCACCTGGGGCGGCAGCCTGGAGATCTTCAGCACCCACCGGGGATCGGGGAACTACTTCGCCCAGCTCATCGAGGAGATCCGGCACAAGGGCAACCCCAAGGGGTTCAGCATCCACCGGGTGACGCTGCAGGACGCCCTCGACCAGGGCTTCCTCTACAAGCTCCAGCAGAAGCTCCCGCCGGAGGATCCGCGGCAGCAGATGGACGAGGCCGAATACTTCGACTTCATCCGGTCGGGATGCCCGGACGAGGAGACCTTCGCCCAGGAGTACATGTGCGTCCCGGCGGACGACGCCTCGGCGTTCCTCACCTGGGAGCTGATCACCGGGTGCGAGTACCGGGGCGGAGTGCCCTGGGAGACGGAACTGTCGCGGGCTGGCCAGCTGGTGGTGGGGGTGGACGTGGGCCGGCTGCACGACCTGACGGTGATCTGGGTCCTGGAGCGGGTGGGCGACGTGCTCCACACCCGGCGCGTCCTCGAGCTGCGCGGCGAGACATTCGAGGCCCAGGAGGCTGCCCTCTACCAGATCCTGTCCCTGCCGAACGTGATCCGGTGCTGCATCGACCGCACCGGCATCGGGCACCAGTTCAGCGAGCGGGCCCAGCAGCGGTTCGGCAAGTATCGGGTGGAGCCGGTGGTCTTCACCGCCGGGGTCAAGGAGGAGCTGGCCTACCCGGTGCGGGCGGCATTCGAGGATCGGTCGATCCGGATCCCGGGGTCCGACCTGATCCGCTCCGATCTCCGGGCCATCCGCAAGGAGACCACGGCCGCCGGCAACATCCGGTTCACGGCCGAGCGCGGGGCCAACGGCCACGCCGACCGGTTCTGGGCCCTGGCCCTCGCCCTCCACGCCGCGAAGCGCCCGTCCGGCGCATACGCCTTCTCCGCATGAGCCGAATCTCCCAACGCCTGACCTACGCCTGGCACGCGCTGACGTCCCGGAGCCTGTCGTCCCTCGCGGCCCGGTTCGCTCGGGGTGAGGAGGGCGGCGGCGATGGCGGTGCGGCGCTGCGCAATCCCTACCAGCAATGCGCCTGGGTCTACGCCGCCGTGTCGGCCGTGGCCCGGCAGATGGCCGGGGTGGAGTACCGGATCAGCCGGGGCACCCGCGGCGGGGATGACCTGGTCAGCGCTGGTCCGGTGGTGGACCTCTTCGGTGATCCGCATCCGCAGCTCGACCGGTTCCGCTGGATCGAGACGCTGGTGTCCTGGCTGCTCCTCGAGGGTGATGCCTTCGCGGTGGCGATCGACCGCGGGGGGCGCGCGCTGCCGATCCGGCGCCGTAACGGCCGGGTGGCACCGGACAAGGTGCTCCTCCTGTCGCCGACCCAGATGCGCGAGGTGGTGTCCGGGGCCGGGCTGGAGGGATGGGCCTTTCACAGCCACTTCCGCGACGGCATCGGCCGTCTGGATCTGCTGCCCGAGGAGGTGCTGCAGCTCGCCCTCACCAATCCCTTCGACCCGATCCGGGGCATGTCCCCGCTCCGGGCGGCCATGGTCGCGGCCCAGAGCGACTACGCCACGGCGATGTTCCAGCGCGGGCTGATGATGAACAACGCCGACACCGGCCTGGTGGCCAGCACCGACCAGTGGCTCAACGACGAGCAGCGCGAGCAGATCTTGGCCGCCCTGAGGGAGCGCAAGCGCAAGGCCGGCACGGCCGACCGGCCCTTGATCCTCGGCGGCGGCCTCAAGCTGGAGCGGCCCACGATCCCGCTGGCGGACATCCAGGCGCTCGAGCACCGGAAGTTCAGCCGTCAGGAGATCCTCGCGGTGTTCGGAGTTCCCCAGGAGATCCTGGGATTCAGCGAGGACGCGAACCGCTCCGTGAGCGAGTCCGCCCGGCTGAGCTTCATCGAGCACACCTGCATCCCCCTGGGCGACCGGATCGAGGCCATGCTGGCCCCGGTGGTCCGGGCCTTCGGCGAGGACCTGGTGGGGTGGTTCGACTGGGACAGCCTCCCGATCTTCGCTGCCGCCCGGCGTGCCCGGGCGGACACGGCGACGAAGTTCTTCGGGATGGGGATCCCGCTCAACGACATCGTCGAGCAGCTGGATCTGGGATTCCCGCGGTACGAATGGGGCAGCGTCGGGTACCTGCCGTTCAGCCTCGCGCCCGCCGGCGAGCCGCCACCCCTGCCGCCCGAGCCGGGATCCCCGGCCGATGCGGAGGATCCCGCGGCCGCCCAGGACAACGCCTTCCTCCGTCTGGCCAAGGCGCTCAGCGCCGCGCCGGCCGCCCCGGTCCACCAGTGCGGCCCGCCCACCGGCTGGGAGCGCAGCATTGCCGCGAGCGTGCGGCGCAAGGCCAGCCGGCTGCGGCGGTTCTTCTTCGGCCAGCGGGCCCGGGTGCTCGAGGCCCTGCAGGCGGCCGCCCAGCGGGGTGTGGGCGCCCAGACCCGCAGCGTGGTGGATCAGATCTTCGACCTGCTGGCCGAGAACGATCGCCTGGAGAAGGACGTCCAGCCGCTCATCATCGCCGATCTGGAGTTCGGCGCGGCCCAGCTGGCGGCGGAGGTGGGCGGGGTGACCTTCGAGCTGTCGCCCGCCCGGATCGGGGAGTACCTGGCCAACCGCGCAGGGATCATCCAGGGGATCAACCAGACCACCTTCGACAGCCTGCGCACCTCACTCGAGGAGGGGATCTCGACCGGGGAGTCCTTTGCGGATCTGGCCGATCGCGTCCGCGAGATCTACACCGAGGCCAGCCGGAGCAGGGCGGAGACCATCGCCCACACCGAGACCCAGGTGGCGATCAACACCGGGCGGTACGACGCCATGACCGAGGCGGGTGTCCCGCTCAAGGGCTGGCTCGCCTCCAACCTCGAGACCACCCGGCCCGAGCACACCGAGGCGGGTCGGCAGTACGACGAGTCCGGGGCCATCGGGGTGGACGACACCTTCTGGGTCGGCGGCGAGGAGCTGCGGTTCCCCGGCGACCCGTTCGGCAGCCCCGGGAACACGATCAACTGCCGCTGCACCACCTTTGCCGTCTTCGAGGAGGAGGACGAGCGCGGCGTGATGCGCCGCCGGGCCTGTCTCCCGGCCAAGGTGCTGTCGTACGACACCTGGCTGGAGACGCGCCAGAAGGCCCCAGGACGCTCTGGGGGGTCTGGAGACCCAGCCCCCACCCCTCCAGCCGCAGGAACCCCGGTTTCCGATGGATTGCAAGACCACTCCAAGAGCCACCCGGCTCCCGGAAAGACCCCTCCGACCCCACCCACGTCATGAGCGAGCCCCACACCCCCACCGCTGACCCCTTTGCCGGGCGTCGCGTCACCCTCTCCACCGGCCAGTCCGGACTCCGCGCGGCCCTGCAGGTGACCTGCAAGATGGGCGACGAGCCGGACGTCCTGCACATGCGGGCCAGCGACGACACGGTGGACCGTTACGGCGAGGTGATCGACGCCAGCGGGTGGCAGCTCGACCACTACACCCGCAACCCCGTGGTCCAGGCCGACCACGACTACAGGGTGGCCATGACCGTGGCGCGGGCGGAGCGCACCTGGATCGACGGTGGGGCGCTGCTGCAGGTGTGGCGGTTTGCCGCCGATGCCAACCCGATGGCCCGCCTGGTGCGGGACATGTACGCCGCGGGATTCCTGCACGCCTCATCGGTGGGGTTCCTGCCCATCGAGGGCCTCCGGGGCGGCCCCAAGGACCCCTGGCGGTACAAGCACACCAAGCAGGAGCTCCTCGAGGTCTCGGCCGTGTCCATCCCGGCCAACCCCACCGCCCTCACCAATGCCATGCGGCAGGGTGCGGTCACCGGCGGCCAGCTCCGCGACCTGAGCGATTGGCTCCGGTCCTTCGATTTTCCCAGCAGCAAGACCAGTCCCCCCGCTTCTCCGCCGGCGCCCGGCGGCGGGACTCCGGCCGCGCCGGCCTGGTGGGAGCAGTCCCTCCGCACCCTCTCCGAGGTGATGCGGAAAGCCTGACGCCCGGGACAACGTCACAAGCAGCAACCCGTCCGTACCATGAAGCGAATCCTGAACCTCAAGCGCGGTGACCTGATCGTCGCCGCCATCCTGCTCACGATGGCCATCGCGGCCGTCCTCATCTACGGCGCCCGCAGCATGCAGCTGCTGGCCGCCGGACTGTGCATCCTCCCGCTCCTGGGCACCGTGGCCCCCCCTGCTGCCGATCCGGCTGAGATCCAGAAGCAGCTCGGCGAGATCGGCAAGGAGTGGGGCGGCGTCCGTGGCTCGATCAAGACCCTGACCGATGGCCAGGCCGAGATCCAGAAGGGCCAGAAGACCGTCACCGACAACCTGGACGCGCTCCAGAAGTCGGTCGACGAGATGCGCCGGAAGTGGCTGATCCGGCAGAACGACGCCACCCGCCGGCCCGGCGGGGTGAGCGACGAGTGCGCCCGGCACCTGGCGGCGATCGCCATTGGGGCCAGGCTCAAGAGCGGCCGCGAGATCACCCCGCGGTTCCGGGACATCGGCGAGCGTCTGATCAAGGAGGTCCTGGGCGTCGACCAGAAGGCGGCGCTGACCACCTCCGAGATCCCGCTCCCCGAGGCCTACTCCGGGGAGGTGGTCGAGCTGGTGGACATGTACGGCATGGCCCGGCGCTACGGCACCGTGTTCCCCCTGGGCGACGGCACCGTGCAGCTCCCCAAGCTGAGCACCTCGCCCGCCTTCGGTCTGATCGCGGCCTCGGCCACGGTCACCGAGAAAGCCCCGGCGGTCGCGTTCGTGGAGTTCAACGCGAAGAAGTGGGGCGGCCTCGTCCGGGTCCCCCGCGAGATCGAGGACGACTCGATCGTGGCCATGGGCCAATTCCTTGCACGGTACGCCGCGCGGGAGATGGCCAAGATCGAGGACGTGGTGTTCTGGACCGCCGACGGTTCCGGCACCTACGCCTCGCTGTCCGGCCTGATCAAGGCCTTCGACGGCGCCTCCACCCGCGTGGTCCTCGGGAGCACCGAGACCGCGAACAGTGCCACCGACCTGGCTGATGTGCGGGCCATGCGGACCAAGGTGGCCTCGGCCGTCCTGGGTCGCGGGGCTTACTTCTTCCACCCCTCGTTCGAGCAGCTGTTCAACACGTTCAACACCGCGGGCGACAAGCCCTACAACGCGAACGGCATCCAGGGGGCGACCCTCGACGGGTTCCCCATCCACTGGATCGACGTGCTCCCGGTGTACAGCACGTCGGCGGCCGCCTCGACCGTCTACGGTGTGTTCGGCGACCCGAGCTACACCTACCTCGGGATTCGCGGTGGGATGCGCTTCGACCAGTCGGCCGACGCGGCGTTCGAGACCGACGAGATCCTCGTGCGCGCCCTCGAGCGCTTCACGATCGGCCACATGGCCGCCAACCACGTGTCGGTCATCAAGACCGCCGCGAGCTGAGGCATTCCCTGAGTGGGTGATCGGCCGGCCTCCCCGAGTGGGATGGATCCGCGAACCCGGAAAGCCCTGCCCCCCGACCGATCCGGGGGGCGGGGCACCAACCACGAAGAATTGCACCCCATGTCCAAAGCCAAAGCCGCGAAGACCCCTTTCGTCGCCCCGACCCTCAAGGTGGGTGACACCGTCAACTACCAGCCCGTGCTCGGCGACCCGCTGGTCCCGGCCCGTGTCGCCGCGGTCCACGAGGGGCACGACGGCCGCCTGCTGGATCTCACCCTGCCCGACGGCCGGCTCCAGCCCGACGTCCCGTTCCGGCCCGATCTGAAGTTCGGGAACACCTGGAGCGAAGTGGCAAAGAAGGCCAAGGCCGAGAAGCCCGACTGATCAATTTCCGCCGGCCGGACCGGTCCCTCCGGCCGACGGTCACCAAACCCCCTCGGGTGGCGTTCGTGTGTGTGCGCCGCTCGGGGGGGCCTTGGGGGACCCCCGCTGAAACCCGCTTGCACCGCCCATGAATCCCCCTTCCCACACTCCACCCCAGCCACGGTTCTTCGAGGATCGTGCCGATGCCGTCAGCAGCGCGGTGGCCGCCCTGTGCTGCATCGCGGTCGGGCTGCTCCAGATCGTCGGCCTGATCGTCCTGGTCGCCATGCTCTGGACGGCTGCAACGGCGGCCACTGTGACCGGCACGGTCCGGGACGTGGGCGGCGACCTGGTGACGAATGCCCGGGTGACCTTCTATCCCCTGGTCAATCCCCAGATCGAGACGGGGGGCACGGTCTTGACCTCCGCGAGCAAGGTAGTCGTCGCCACCAACGGGACGTTCTCGGTCACCCTGGAGCAAGGCGACTACCGGGTGCAGATCGGGAGCCGGGATGCGTTCCTGATCGCGGTGCCGAACGACGCCGAGACCTACTCGATCGACAGCCTGACCACCACCTCCCTGACCTACACGTTCAGCATCCCGCCGGCGTCGATCACGGTCACCAACGTGGTCACGGCGCTGCCGGGGCTGACGGGTGGGAAGAGCCTCAAGGTCAACGAGAGCAAGCAGCTGGTCGAGACGGGGGTTCAGATCACCAACGTGGTGACGAAGGTGGGATCCGTCGCCGAGCTGCTGGCAGTGGATCCGGGGGATGCGACGCTTGTGCAGACGCTGGGATACTATGCGGCAGGAGATGGAGGGGGTGGGCAGTGGCGATGGAGCCCATCCTACGCCGGGACGACGAACGTGCTTGGAGGTGCATTGTCAGTCGGGGGAGGGGCCTGGGTGTTGGACCACCATGGGACAATCAACGTCCGCCAATGGGGGGCGGTTGGTGATGGCGTCACGGATGATTTCGATTCGCTCCAAGCTGCGGCCGATTGGATTGGTGCCGGCATGGCTGGGGCGTGTTTTTTCCCTAGGGGCGTTTATGTTCTTGATGTGCCTCAAGTTGCCGGCCGTGGCGTCTACGATTACGAGGTAAAGGGTCCAGGTAGATATTACGGGGCGGACGCATTGATCCGATTGGGCTCTCCGTCGATGTCGGGGCAAACCATCAAAATGAAAGCCCCGGCAAGTGGGGTGACGTGGGATGGAATCAGCATTGATGGCGGCGGAATTGTTGGCGAAAACGGAATTGGAATCGCCGACAATGCAAACGATATTTGGATCTTGAACTTGAGTGTCAGCAATTGCGTTCATTCATTTTCTATCGGCGGAGGCCGCGCTGTGACGGTCCAGCACGCTGCGGAAGGCGGTTCCAGAAGAATCAACATTCAAGGCGTTTCCGTGTTCAACAGTTACGCAGCGTTTGACGTTTCCGGGCGGCTTGCAATCGGCAGCGACGTGGAAGATCAGGGCGTCGATGGCGTCCGAGTGTCGGATTGTTATGCGTACAACTGCGAGCAGCTGATTCAGAGCTTTGGCCGTAACAACGTAAGCTATCCTCAGTCGCCGCGCTACGTTTCCTCTGTGTTCGTCAACATCCAAGGGAGGAATGTCGGATACCCGACGACTTACCCAACCAACCTGGTTTTGTCCATGTCGTCGTACACCGCGTCGACAATCAACACTCCAACCAACCACTATTTGGCGCCGGGCGATCCGCTTAGATTTGAGTCGGCTTTCGGAAACGTTGACACAAATACGACATACTATGTCCGCACAGTGCCAAGCGTAACTTCGTTTACTTTTTCTGTTACTGACGATTCATCGGGATCGGAATTTGACATTGGTTCAAGCGGGACGCTTTCCGCCGCGTTCAATGTGCAGTGGTTTTTGGGCGGGGCCATAGTGTTTGATCGAGGCGGGAACATGGTGCTGTCCAATATTCAGATTTACAACGACTCCACCTACCCGCGGCTTCCGGCCGTTTTCAAGGGAAAGCCTACAAGGTTGATTGCGAACAATGTGTTCGTGCGGGCTGATGTCCAAAACGTGGTTGATGCTAGGACGTTCTCTGAAACGTCTGGCCGGTGGTTTCCGAGGTTTGACGGGTGGATTGATTCGTCTATTGATGTCACTTTGCTGGGTGATGCCGGCCTGCTTGTTGTTGCCGAGGATGGGGGGGCAGCAAAAATGGCAAACAGTCAGTTTCGGTTTTCCGTCGAATCGTTGAGGTGGGGCTTTTTGGAACAACAAGGAGGGGTCAAAACGAATTGCTACCTTTCGGCGTACAATATGCAAAACGCCAAAACGCGATCCGGCGCGTTTAATGGAGTGTTTTTGCACTTCAACGATTTCAGCTCAGAGCAATCGGACGCAACTTGGAACGGCAATACGTCATTTCAGCGTTTTGACATTGTTCGCACGGCGTCCACCAACACTGCCATCGGCACCATCTACAAAGGCGGGTTGCTTGAATTGCGAGCGCAGGCGCAGACGCTGGCAACCCTCGGGGACGGGCTGTTCAGCTTTGATGACGCGAATTGGAATGGCGATGGCAAGTTGTCGATCAGTGGGAATCGGCTTTGGTTTGATGGCGGCATTTTGAGGACTCGAAACGGCGTCAACCCATCAAGCGTGTCAGACGGTTTCGCAATTGCCGGCCGTTTGCCTGTCGACAACCGACCCGGAGACACTACATTCAACGTCCTTACCCACTCACCAATCCAGTTGTTCACTCTGGCGACCAACTCCACGGTCACCATGTCGACCAACAACGCACTTCGGGGTCAGTTCGCGAGCATCGTGAGGCGTGGGTCGGAGCCTTACACGCTCAATGTCGGGCCTGGCATCAAAACCGTCCCTGCGGGAATGCCAGCGACTGTGGACGTGGTCTTCGACGGTACAGAGTGGGTTTTGTGGCGATATGAGGAGCATGCGGCACGTCCCCAGACCCAGGCCCTGACCCTGGACTCGGGCAACCTCACGATCACCGGCGGGGATCGCTCCACCCGCTCCCACCGCTGGACCGCCACCGGCAACGCCAACCTCGTCTGGTCCGGCGTGATCGACGGGGATGCCGGCATCCTCGCCATCCGCCCGGCCGGCACCAACGTGAACCTGACGCTGCCCGTCCAGGCCTACGGTCCGACCGGTTCCACCCTGACCGTGCCGGCCGGATCGGGCATGACCTTCCTCCAGTGGTGGGTGACCAGCTCCGGGGAGACCAACCGGATCATTGTCCGCGCCGACAACCTGACCCAGTAGCCTCCCATGCTCGCCCAACTCGCCACTCTCAAGGCCCGCCTAGGGCTGTCGGACACCACCGACGACACCCTCCTGACCTCCTGGATCCAGTGGGCGTCCACCTGGTTCGAGACGGAGACCAACCGGCAGTTCTCCCGGGTCGAGGGGGAGCTGTACGAGTTCGGCGCGGACCGGGTGGAGATCGTCGTCCCGCGGTACCCGATCGAGGCCATCATCGCCTTCGACCTGTATGACCCGAACCCCGGGATCTGGCGGCCGCAGAGTGGCGTGGCCTATATCCCGCTCCTCTCGGCAGGGGTCATCTGCCTGGAGGCGCCGATCGGTGGATCCCGCGGGCGGGCCCGAGTCCTCTACACCGGGGGCTATGTGATGCCGGGGACGACGGCCGAGGACGGCCAGACGGCCCTCCCCACGGCCATCGAGCAGGCCTGCATCGAGCAGGTCGCCTTCTGGTACCAGCAGCGGCACCGCCTGGGGATGACCTCCGTCTCGGGCGCCGGCGGATCGTCCACCACCCAGCCGGATCTGGACCTCCTGCCCAGCGTCCGCTCCACCCTCAAGCCGTTCCGCCGGCTGGCCTCGTTCTGACCCGCCATGCCATCCGTCCTCCACAACTGCCTCCAGGCGATCCTCACCAACCTGACCGCGCTCCAGGAGGCGGGCACGTTCCGCGAGGTCGCGATCCGGCCGACCATCGAGTTCCAGTCGCGCACCACCCCATCCTGCCTGGTGATCCCAGGCGGCGAGGTTCTCGAGGCCGAGGACACACGCGGCTTCAGCCTGGACCGGGAGCTGGCGGTCAAGATCACCTTCGGCGACTTCCGCGCGCCGTGGACCACCGCCGCCACGCTGGTGGCCGCCGTCCAGCGCACCCTCGAGGGGGACCTGCAGCTGGATGGACTCACCGCCCCCGGCCTGATCTACCGCGGGGAGGAGCCCTTCATCACCGAGGCCACCGCGCCGCTCTGCGGGGTCATCCTCACCTACGGGCTCCGGTACCGGCGTCTCCGCGGCGATCCGGACACCGCCTACTGAGGCCTCTGAGCCCTCGCCCCAGGCGCCCTTGTGCGGTGCCTGGGGTTTTTGTTTGGCGGCGCAATGCGTCGCAGGCTGGGGACGAACCGGCGGCATTGCCGCCACCAACCGGACCCCTCCCGCCATGCCCTATCGCGAAAACGTCGGACTCGTCCTGGCCAAGATCGAGTCTGTCTACGGCACCGACCCCACGCCGGCGGCCGCCGCCAACTCCATCCGGGTGCTGAACCCCGCCGTGTACGAGGCCGACGCCGAGTACATCGAGCGGAAGATCCTCGACGGCACCGGCGACGCCATCCCCTCGGAGGTCCGCCAGACCCGCGCCCGGATGACGTTCACCGTCGAGATCAGCGGCAACCGGACCGACGGCTCGACTCCGGACATCTCTGCCGGCTCCGCCTCGTATGCCCTCGCCCTGAGCCCGCTGCTGCGGGCCTGCGACATGGCGGAGGACTACGACGCCGAGTCCTCTGGCGGGGCCCGCGATGGGAGTGTGCTCTACACCCCCACCGTGCCCTCGGCCGAGGGGTCCAGCCTCACCCTCTACCTGTACAAGGCGGGCAAGGTCCACAAGATCACCGGTGCCAAGGGTACCTTCACCATCACGTGCCAGGCGGGCGACTTCTGGCGGATCAACTTCGAGTTCCGCGGCAAGTACGTCGCGGTGTCCGATGCGTCCATCCCCAGCGGCAGCGTCTTCGAGGCCACCGTGCCGCCCAAGTGGGGCAACACCTCCGGGGCGCTCCTCAACTCCACCGCGCGGGTGATGTCCCAGGTCACCTTCACCCTGGGCAACAACATCGAGCTGCGGCCGGACGCCAACCTCGACGAGGGGGTCAAGGGCTACCTGGTCACCCAGCGCCAGTCGGTCATCGAGTTCGATCCGGAGGACGAGACCGAGGCCACCCTGGGGCTGTTCACCGCGTGGAAGGCAGGCACGGTCCAGACGCTCGACCTGATCAACGGCACCGAGACCGGCAACACCATCCAGCTGCTCTGCTACGGCCAGATCACCAACATCCGGGACGGATCCCGCGCCGGCCTGGTCACCAAGCAGGTGAGCATGCGGACGGTCCGCTCCTCGATCTCGGCCTCCGCCGGATACGACGTGCAGCTGAAGTTCTTCTGACACTTTTCCAGGGACCATGGACCAGACCCACACCCCACCCACGGCCGATCCCGCCGCCGACTACACGCCGATCCTGACCGAGGCCGATGTCGACGCGGGCGAGGCCCGCATCGCCTGCCGCACGGTCGACGGGCGCACCCGCGAGATCCTGACCCGGGCCGTCCCGTGGCGACACCAGCAGCGCCTGGCGTCCCACTTCGTCCGCACGGCGGACATCGAGCCGATCCTCGCCCAGGTGCTGGGCGGGGATGCCGAGAGTGTCGATCGCCTCCTGCGCGGCCTCGATGCCGAGAGCATCGACCGTCTCCAGTGTGTCGCCCTGGAGTGGGTGTTGGGGGCGCCCAAGCTGGGGGAAATCGCGCGGGCGAGAGCCCGCCTCCTGGCCCAGAGGAGCTCTACCGTACCGCCCTCGCCGCCGAGTGCCGGATCATCTCCCGGGGATGGCCTCCCCACGTCGTCGCCGGATGGAGCCTCCAGCGGCTCCAGCTCATCGTCCAAATACTGAACGCCGAGGATGCCCGTCGCCACCAGCTGCTCCTGAGCATGATCTGCGCCCCTCACACCAAGGACGGGGAGGGAGCACGGCACCTGCAGGAGCACTTCGCCACCGTCCTGGCAGAGGAGCCGGGCGGTGACCGATCGGCCCGCAGCGTGGCCGAGATGTCCCCCGAGGAGTTCATCCGCAACGCCAACCGCCAGACCTGATGGAACCCAAGGCCCGCGCAATCATCGAGGTGGTCAAGCAGGGCACCGGCGCCGCCGATGCCCAGCGCGACTTTGACCGGGTGGAAGGCGGCGCGAAGAAGCTGTCCACCTCCCTGGCGGGTGTCGGGTCGGCGGTGAGCGGCATCGCGGCGGCCTTTGCCGCCTCTGGGGTGGTCTCGTTCCTCCGGGAGTCGGTCGATGCGTTCTTCGAGCAGGAGGAGGCCGCCAAGCGGCTGGAGGGGCAGCTGCGGGCGGTCAACCAGTACACCGCCGAGTATGCCCGGGAGCTGGGCAAGCTGGCCTCGGAGTTCCAGGCCAACTCGCTGTTCGGTGACGAGCGGATCCTTGAGGTGTTCCAGCGGCTGATCTCGTTCGGGGCGTCGCGTGACCAGCTGCCGCGCCTCACCCAGGCGGTCCTGGACCTGGCCACCGGCCTGCGCATCGACCTCAGCAGCGCGGCCGTCCTGGTGGGCAAGGCGCTCGCCGGTGAGACGTCCACGTTCTCGCGCTACGGCATCATCATCGAGGAGACCACCGACAGGGGCGCCAAGCTCGAGGCCGTGCTGTCGCAGGTCGAGCAGCGGTTCGCGGGGCTGGCCAAGGGCGACATCGAGACGTCCTCCGGCCAGATCCGGCAGGCCACCAACGCCTGGGGGGATTTCAAGGAGGTGGTGGGTCAGGTGACGATCCAGTACCTGACCCCGCTCATCAAGGCCGCCAAGGACGTGGCGGAAGCGATGTCCGCGAATGCCGCGGAGGCGGACCTGTCCGGGGTGAAGTTCGCCCAGATGATCAACCCGCTGATCATGCTGTCCAAGGCCTATAACGCCCTGAAGGAATCAGGCGACGAGGCGGCCGAGGCGATGCGCAAGGCGAACTCGGTGGCTCCTCCTGCGGCCACCTACGGCGCCGGCGGAAACGCGGCTCCCTCCGGGATCACCGGTCCGGCGATGACCGTCCCGGTGCCGGGACAGCTGACACTCCTCTCCGCTCAGGATCAGGATCTGGTCCGGCTCAACCTGCCGGCTCCCCAGCCGCCGACCGTCTTCGACCGCCCCGGAGCCCAGGACCTGGCCGACTACGCCGACGAGCAGGCCGATGCCCGCCGACGTGGGACCACGGAGTTGCCGTCGATGGCCGAGTTCGAGCGGTTCGAGGCCGAGCGGCTGGCCCAGATCCGGGAGCAGAACCACCGGGAGATGCTCCAGCTGGAGCGCGAGCTGACCCTGGAGTCGATCGCGAGTTCCGCCCAACGGTCGGACGTGGCCCAGCGCGAGTACGACGCCCGCGTGGCCCTCTACCGCCGACTGGCCGAGGAGGGGCGCCTGACCCAGCAGGAGTTCCTCGACTACGTGGCCGAGGCGAAGTTCGAGCTGGATCGGGTCATGGTCGAGACTCAGGGCAAGACCGTCTCGCAGGCCGAGCTGCTGAAGGAGGATCTCAAGCAGGTCGGGGAATCGGCCAAGCAGGTGTTCGCCGCCGGGCTGGCGGACTCGATCGTGGAGGGATTCCGCACCGGCAAGTTCGCCATGCGGGAGTTCTTCAGCGAGTTCTTCGCCTTCATCGCCAAGGCGATCATCCAGGCGCTCATCCTGCGGGCGATCCAGTCGGCGATCGGGGGCATCGGTGGCGCCGCCAACGGCACGGTCAAGCTGGCGGCCGCCGGCACGCTGATGGCCGGGCCGATCATGGCCGCCTCCGGGGCGGTGGTCCCCGGCGTTGGGTTCGTCGACCAGGCCACCTACTTCCCGCGCTTCAACACGGTGGCCGGTGAGGCCGGCCGCGAGGCGTTTGCGGTCCTCGCCCGCCCCCAGCGCCGGACCTTCTACGCCGCGGGCGGGGTGATCAACGCGATGGAGGGCAACGTGGGGAGTCAGCGCCTCGCCATCACCCATGCCAGCAGCCTGGAGCGGGCCGCCGGCGGCGGCGGAGGCGGCCTGATCCGGATCCAGATCGAGCAGTCTCCCGACTTCGAGGCTCGCGTGGTCCAGAACTCCACCGGGGCCGCGGTGTCGGTGATCGACACCCGCCTCCAGACCGACACCAACACCCGCCGCCTGGTGCGGCAGGTCGCCCGAGGCTGAGATGTCCACCGCCCGAGTCAGAACCGAGGGATTCCAGCTGGTGATCCGCGAGCTGGGGACACTGCCCGACCGCGCCCTCACCGCCGTGGAGCGCGGCCTGAGCCGCGGCCTGCAGTACGCCGTGGGCATCGCCCAGCGACGGCACCTGTCCGGTCCCCGGCCCAAGACCCTGGACGTGGTCACCACCCGGCTCCGCAACAGTCTGACCCACCGGGTGCGCCGCCTCCCGGATCGGATCACCGGGGAGATCGGCACGGCGGTGCCCTACGGCCGGTTCCACGAGCTCGGCTTCCGGGGAACCCAGCAGGTCCGGGCCCACACCCGCGTGGTGCGGGAGTCGATCAGTGCCCAGGGGCGGATCGTCGATGTCGATTCCCGCCGCCAGGTCCGGGACTCCCAGGGTCGGGCGATCGGGTTCAAGGATCGCCGCCGCGGCCGGGTGGAGGGCACGACGAACACGACCGTCAACGTCCGGGCCCACTCTCGGCGCATCAACTATGCCGGCCGCCCGTTCCTCCGCCCGGCGCTCGAGGCCGCCATGCCGCGCATCATCCGGGAGATCAACAGCGGCGTGGCAGAGGCGCTGCAAGGGGGTGGCAAGTGATCGACCTGTCCACCACGGTGGCCACAGAGGCGGCCGCAGACGTCGCCGGCTGGACGGAACTGGTCGACATCTACCTCCCGTCCTCGATCTCCACTCCATGGGGCACCACGGCGACCCTCCGCCTGACCACACTCCCGGGTGGCATGACGTTCTTCACCCCGTCCGGAGATCCCGAGCCGTCCGGCACTCAGGGCGATGTCCAGGCCTACGTCCACTGGCCCCTGAAGCGGGAGACGGTCAAGGCATCGTCGACTTCGCTCGATGACAAGCTCGCTCTGGTCGCCAGCAACGTCACAGGCGAGTGGGCCACGATGCTCGACGCCATCGACTGGCGTCGGGCGGCGGTGGTGATCCGCAAGGTGCCCACGCTGGCCGGGGTGGAGCTGACCACGGCCGATGCCGTGACGATCTTCCAGGGCATCGTGGATGCGGCCCAGGTGACGCTGCGGACGATCACCCTGACGCTCAGCAACGACCTGGCGGCGTTCAACACCCAGCTCCCGGTCGAGACCTACCACGCCACCTGCAGGTTCCAGTGGGGCGACGACTACTGCGGCCAGATCCGGTTCCGGGCCGAGCACTACAAGGCCGCCGAGGTGGCGTCCGGATCCGACCGCATCACCCTGATCTCCGGTGATCTCACGGAGGACGCCGGCGCCCATGACAGCTACGGCACCGACCTGGTCGACGCCCTCAGCTCGGGCGACATCACCGGCACCACCGGGGACACCGGCTTCGAGCCCTACCGGGTCCGCAGCTCGGACTCGAGCTACTACCGGGTCGATACCAGCGGGTTCGGCTACTACCACTGGGGCGAGAACAAGCAGGGCTACTGGCGACTCCGGAGCTTCACCGCCCAGGAGGGCGTGGCGAACCCGAACCTGGCGCCGATGCTCACCTTCGACTGGGGCAGCTCGAAGACGATCCGGATGCTGCGCCTGAAGGGGGTGCCGGATGTCGGCCGCGAGGTGCTCCCCAGGCTGCTGGTGCTGTTCAGCTCGGACGTCATCACGACCAACCCCGCGGACTTCAACCACCTCGGTTACTACGAGTGCCCGCCCACGGCCGATGTCCTCCACGAGATCCACCTTCCGCGGTCGGTCGCCGGCCGCTACTTCCGGATCTGCATGCGGACCCGGTGGTTCCACGGGGTGCTGCCGCCCATCTTCAAGGAGGTGCGGGCCTACGAGGCCGGCCGGCACTACTGGCGATCCGGGTTCGTCCGGTTCGCCTCCGACACCCTGACCACCGAGCTGCGCAACCAGGTGCGGATGGTCACCGGCTCCTACTCCGGCCGACTCACCCTCCACCGGAGCCTCCCGGCCGTGCCGCAGCCGGGCGACACGTTCACGATCGAGCGTGGATGCGATCGCAGCTGGAATGCATGCTGCGAGAGGGGCAACTGGCGCAACTTCGGCGGGTTCCCCGGAGGCCTCGGCGGCGAGCTCGTCGGCGATGCCGGGGGCGAGACCCAGCCTGCCGGCACCTGGGGCGCCTACGACGGCGGCGACGGCGGCGGCCGCCTCTACGGGGAGGGACCCACTCCACCATGAGCACCCCGACGCCAGAGCCCCTCCAGATCCAGCGGGTGGCCGACCTCTACCGCATCCCCTGGCTGCCCCGCGGCCGGACTGCGGCCGGGGCGGACTGCGTGGGGTTCGTCCTGCTCTACGCCCAGCTCCGCGGCTACCGGATCACCGAGATCCAGACCCCCGAGGACCGGGCGCTGGCCACCCGCGTCCTGGCGACCCTCCTCGAGGAGATCCGGGGGCCCCTGACCGGGTACGCCGAGCACGCCATCTTCCTCGCCAACCGCGAGGGCCAGATCTCCCACGTGGGCGTGGTCCTGTCCGGCGGGCGGGTCATGCACAGCACCGCCGGCGGCGTCCGGGTGGACAACGGCACCCGACTCCTGGAGCGATGCGGGCTGTACCCGGTCGGGGTCATCCCGCTGACCGACTCGGCCCGGGTCTCTGCGGCGCTGAGCGCTGCGGGACTTGGATCCATCGAATCGATCATCACAGCCATCATCGTGTCGCTGGTGATGACTGCCGTCTCGGTCGCCCTGATGCCAAAGCGGCCGGCGATTGGAACCCAGGCTGGGCGGTACGGATTCGACAGCTTGGTGACCTCGAGGAGCGCCGAGGTCGCGGTGCCGGATGTCCTCGGCACGGTGACGCTGGCGGGCAACGAGGTGTTTCGGGAACTGATGGATCGCACCCTGGAGGTGACCGACCCGGCCCAGCAGAAGGCCAGCTCCGTGGTGGTCTTCGCCGCCGGGCCCGTGGCCGGTCTGGGGGATGCCACCTTCGAGATCCGGATCAACGGCTTGGCGTGGGACAACAACTACTGGTTCGGCGGAGACACCACCGGCTTCGAGCTCAACCCGGCCCAGACCGAGGCCGAGGCGATGGATGGGACGATCGGCACTGACACCCACAAGCCCAGCATGACCCTCTACACCGGCGAGCCGGCGCTGGAGGTACCGCTGGACGTCCGGGCCGACTACATCCGCGACTTTCCCCTCTACGGGTTCAACGGCTGCGCCTACGCGGTCTTCCGCCTGGTCGACTCGACCAAGTACAGCCAGTTCAACGTCACGGCCAGGATCACTGGCCGGGAGTGCCGGACCTACACCTCCGCCGGGTGGGACACGGAGGCCGTGGTGGCCGAGAGCCTGGCGGGCGCCGATGGGGATCTGACCCGGTGGAAGCTCGCCCATCACGACATCGCGGCGGTTTCCAGCCTGACCGTCAACGGCGACCCCTACACCGAGATCGGCCCCGGCAACCAGACCGGCGACGTCTACCACCTGAACCACACCAAGGGGATCGTCGAGTTCATCACCGCCCCACCGGCGTCGGCCACGATCGCCATCTCCTACACCTACTACCCCCGGGCCCACACATCCAATCCGGCCGACCACATCCTCTACCTCCTCACCGAGGTATTCCGCGGGAAGGGCATGCCCGAGGACCGGATCGACTGGGAGTCATTCGCGGCGGCGGCCGCCTACTTCGACGAGTCGATCGACATCGTCACCGACACCGGCACCGTCACCCAAGCCCGGTACCGGTCCAACTACGCCGTCGACGTCCGGCGGGGAGTCCAGGAGCACATCCGTGAGATCCTGACCGCCTGCCAATCGGTCCTCCTCATCTCCGGCGGCCGCCTGAAGCTGAAGCCCATCCGGGACGAGGAATCGGTGTTCTCGTTCACCCCTGACAACATCCTCGCCGACTCGTTCCACGCCTCGCTCCTGGACCGGGCCGACCGGGCCAACTTCCTCAAGGTCACCTACCACGATGCGGTGGCGCTCAACGCCGAGACCGCCGTCCAGATCTCGGACATCCCCGACCAGCGCGATCGGGCCGACCGCACGGGCAACCTCGGCATCGTCGAGAGCGCCCTCAAGTTCCCGGCCGTCGACAACGCCCCGCAGGCCTACCACATCGCGCGCATGATCCTCGGGCGCGAGCTGGGATCCGACTGGGGGGTGGAGTTCACCACCACGATCAAGGGCCTCGGGCTGGAGCCCGGCGACATCATCGACGTGACCCACCCGGCGAAGCCCGGCTGGGATGCCAAGGAGTTCCGCATCGAGGAGACCGAGTTGGATACGGACGATCGGATGCTGATCCGGGCCACCGAGTACGTCCCGGAGATCACGCTGGGCGATCGACTCTGGACCTTCGGCGAAATCACCACCTCCCTGTGGCTCGACGCCAGCCATCCATGGAGCCTGGCCCTCAGCTCCGGCTTGGCCTCCGAGTGGCGCGACCGGTCCGGCAACGGGCGCAACTTCACCGCGTCCGGATCCGCCCGCCCCACCCTGGTGGCTGGCAGCCTCAACAGCCGAGACTTTCTGACGTTCAACGGCAGCTCCAACGTGATGACGTTGGGCAGCTCCGGGCTGCTGCGGAACCGTGCCTCCATGATGGCGTTCCTCGTGCTGCGGTGGAACGCCTCCCCGACCGCGCAACAGATCGCGCTCGGAATCAGTCGCGGCGGTGCGACCGCTGCCCGCTTTGCCGCCTACGGCGGCACCCCGTCTGGCAAGTCCCAGGTCGGCGCCCGTCGCCTCGATGCCGACTCCTTCCAGCAGGTGTCGTCGGCCGCTTCGATCTCGGTTGGCGCCTGGTCCACGGTGGCTGTCCGGATCGACTACCAGGCCCGAACCCTCCGGCAGTACCTCAACGGGGTGATCGACGGTCAGACCACCACGTTCCAGACCGCCGGCAATACCAGCGATACCGATTCGTTCGGGGCGTCAGTCGGGGCAGGGGCGTCCGGGCAGTGGGCAAACGCCTCGATCGCCGAGATCGCCGTCGTCCCCGAGGATCTGGGAGACGCCACCTTCGCCAAGGCGCTGGGCTACCTCCACCACAAGCACGGCATCGAGGATCTCCTCCCCGTCTCGCATGCCCACCGGTCCGCCTGGCCCACCGTATGAGCACCGAGCACTACCCCCTGACGCTGATCGGCGGCAACCTGCAGTCCCAGCACCTGAACCGGGTGCTGGTCGACGAGTTCGAGTCCGGCGTCGAGTCCCGGCGTCTCCTGTGGGCCGACCGGACTGCCCGCGGCCGCTGGCAGTGGAGCCACACGGCCCTCACGCGCCAGGAGGTACGGCTCCTCGAGGACTTCGAGGCGCGCATGCAGGGCACCTACGAGCCCTTCTGGTGGCGCGACAACGTAGGCCGATCGGGCAATCGGCAGGTGCGATTCTCGGGCCCGATCCAGTTCGGTGTGGAAAACGGCGCCCGGTCCGCCGCCGTGTCCGTGATGGAGGTGGCCCCCCGGAGGCGCCTTCCGGGGCTCGTCGACGTGGCGGCCGCCGCTGGCACCACCCCCAGCCTCTGGATCGACGCCAACGCCCAGGTCGCCTACCGGCACCTCGGCGACTGGATCTACCCGGCATCCCTCTGGGACGGGGTCACCGAGGCCGACCTGGTCGCCTACCAGGCCGGGGCGTTCAGCGTCGGAGCCAGCCGGGACCTAGCCTACAACGGGCTCGCATGGGATGGCACCGCCTGGGCCCGTGGCACCCGCCCCAGCGGGCTCGGCACTGGTCAGCCTGCCGTCACCCTGTTCGGCATCCTCCGGACGCCTGGGAGCGCATCCCGCGAGATCCTGATCGCCCTCGGGGTGGTTGGATCCGGGGAGGCATTGGGGATCTGCAAGAGCGCCGCCGACAAATGGGAGCCTTACGTCGGGGGCACGTCGGAGACCTGGACTGGAGCCCAGGAGGACGTGGTGGCTGACGAGTGGGTCTCGGTGGCCATCGTTTGGGCGGCCAGCAGCAACTCCGCCACCCTCTACGTCGACGGGGTAAGCATCGGCAGCGCCTCTGTGACCAGGTCCTTGGCCTCGGGTGGCTACGTGAGCCTCGGGGCGGCTCCTGATGGGACCCTCAAGGCGACGGGGGACGTGGCCCATGCTCTGGCCATCCCTGCCGCCCTGACCGCGGGCCAGGTCGGCGCCCTGCACGACCTGCTGGCCTACCAGTACAGCCTTCCTGCAGCCCCCTGACAGCCCCATTGCAGGGCCGTGGCATCTCTCATTCTGCCAGACGAAAAACCGGCCTCAGATCTCGAAATCTGCCAGAGAAACGGTCACCTGACGTTTTTTTGCGCTTGGTACACGAGCGTCCCCGCGAGCCCGATCGGTCCCGCCCGGGACCGACGCCCTCCGCCCGTAGCCGCTGCCGATAGGCGGCCGGTCCCGCTT
>CAZGIK010000045.1:0-35110 GCA_964525755.1 uncultured Verrucomicrobiota bacterium | reverse complement strand
TTCCGAACCCTGCGGGGTCCTGGCGGACCCCGTCGGACTCACCCGCTGACGCGGGTTCATCCCTCCACGGCCCGAAAGGCGTTGGGCGCACTGGGGCGAGCCTGCGAGCCCGATCGGTCCCGGGAGGGGCCGACGCCCCGCTACTTCCGAACCCTGCGGGGTCCTGGCGGACCCCGTCGGACTCACCCGCTGACGCGGGCTCATCCCTCCACGGCCCGAGAGGCGCCGGGCGTTCCGGAGGGGGAGAGGGGAAGGATCGATTCCGATACCGATTCCGACCCCGACGCCCGATGGAGGACGGCGGCCTCGGCCACGAACGCGGACCCGCACAGGCTCGCCCCTGGAAGAATTCCTCCCGCAGGGGCGCCGAGGCTCTGAGGGAGAGGAGCACAGGAACCTCTGCGTCTCCGCGTCTCTGCGGGAGTCTGCGACATTGGGGATACGCTCCGACATCGGGCACCTCCACACCCTTCGGTTCCGCTTCAAAGCGGCGTGGCGCTGACGCTTCCCGCCGCAGTCCAAATGGGGCGGCGGCGATATGGACTGCGGTGGCAGAGCGAAGCGTCGACACCGCTTTGGCCCAAGCCACCCCAAACGGGACGACAGAAGCTGACCTCGATGGGCACCACGGCCCCAGCCCGCCCGTTCTCCCCACATGCCGCCCCGCTTTCCCCTCGGGGTCGGGATCGGAATCCGCCGACCCCTGGAGCGGCGCGCTCCCCCGTGCAGTGGCCCGGGCGTCCCCGTGACCGTTGCCTGACAGCGCGACGGGGGGATTGCCGGCCGGGGGGATTCCGGGCGAGGGTGACCTCGATGTCCGTCCGGCCCATGCCCTGGTTCCGCTGGTGGCTGCCGCTGGGCTACGCCGGCCTGTGGACCCTGGTGGCCCTGGCCTTTGCCGGGCAGCACTACCTGACGTCGGCCAAGGTCGGCAGCCCGGTCTCCTGGCGGGTGGCGGTGGCCGGGGCACTGGCCGACTGGCACCTCTTCGCGGTCCTCGCCATTCCCGCGATCTGGCTCGCCGGCCGGTTCAACCTCGCCGGACCCCATTGGCGGCTCCGGCTGGCCCTGCACGTCGTGGCAGGTGCGGTCTTCTCCCTCCTCTGGATCCTCCTCCGGACCGTCCTCGCCCAGCTCGTGGTCCCCCTGCGGGGCGCGGAACGGGCCTTCGACGAACTCCTCCGCTACGTCCTCGTCGCCACCTTCTTCTTCAACATGCTCGTCTACTGGGTGGCGGTCACCGGCACCCATGCGGTGGCCTACTACCGGAGCTTCCGCGAGCGGGAACGGCGGGTGCTGGAACTGGAGTCGCGCCTCACGTCCGCCCGGCTCCAGGCCCTGCAGATGCAGCTGAACCCGCACTTCCTCTTCAACGCCCTCAACGGCATCGGCACCCTCATGTACCGCGATGTCGACGCGGCCGACCGGATGCTGGTCCGTCTGGCGGACCTGCTGCGGCATGCGCTGGACCGCGGGGAGGAGCAGTTGGTGCCGCTGCGCGACGAGCTCGCGTTCCTCGACCGCTACCTTTCGCTCGAGCAGATGCGCTTCGGGGACCGGCTGGCGGTCGAGCGGGACATCGATCCCGACACCCTCGCGCTCGCCGTGCCCAACCTGATCCTCCAGCCGCTGGTCGAGAACGCCATCCAGCACGGCCTCGAGCCCCAGGTCCGGCCGGGGAGGATCCGGCTCACGTCCCGTCGGGCGGCCGACGGACGGCTCGTCCTGCAGGTCTGCGACGACGGCCGGGGGTTGCCGACCGGAACGCCCACGCGCGAGGGCATCGGATTGTCCAACTCCCGGGCGCGGCTGGGGCAGCTCTACGGCGACGACGGCGAGTTGCGGGTCGGGTCGGCCGACGCGGGAGGCGTGGAGGTGGTGCTCGTGTTCCCGTCGGCCCCGATCTCCCGGGAGGGCGTCACAGGGCGTTGAGGCGGTCGATGAGCTGGCGCAGGCGTCCGTAGTCCTTCCGGTTGAACCCGAAGCTGATCCGGGGCATGTCCGGCCAGCTTCCGTCGGCGATCTCCTCCGGGGTGGGGCCGCAGGCGGTGAACGGCGCCCCGGCGATGATGTCGGCGAAGTCCTCGTTCAGGGCCGCCACCGCGGAGGGGGTGGGCGGGTGCAGGAGGCGGATCACCAGGAGCTCGCGGACGAACCGCTGGGAATGGTAGTTGCGATAGAACCGCGACACCCATTTCACCGCCTCGCCCACGTCGTCGGTGATCTGGTAGAGGTTCAGGTCCTGCTCGGAGATCAGTCCGTTGCGCAGCAGGTGGTCGCGGACATGCCGGTCCCAGGTCTTCCAGAACGTCCCGCCCGGCCGCTCCACCAGCACCAGGGGCATGGGACGGCTCTTGCCGGTCTGCATCAGCGTCAGCGCCTCGAACCCCTCGTCCATCGTCCCGAACCCGCCGGGGAAGAGGACGATCGCATCCGAATGCCGGATGAACGTCAGCTTGCGGGTGAAGAAGTACCGGAAGGTGATCAGCTTCTCGTCCTCGGCGATCACCGGGTTGGCGTTCTGTTCCCAGGGGAGGCGGATGTTGACGCCGAAGCTCTTCTCCGGCCCGGCGCCCTCATGCCCGGCGTGCATGATCCCGGGGCCGGCGCCGGTGATGACCATGAACCCGGCCTCCACCGCACGCCGGCCGAACTCGACCGCGAGCCGGTACTCCGGGGAGTCGGGATGGGTGCGGGCGGAGCCGAAGATCGACACCTTGCGGGTCGCGACGTGGGGTTCGAAAAGGCGGAAGGCGTAGCGCAGTTCCCGGACCGCCGTCTGGATCACCTTCACGTCACCCCGATGGGCCACGTCCTGGAGCAGCTTGAGCCCGTTCTCGAGGATGTCGGCCACCAGGTCCTCGTTGTGACCGCCGCCGCGGGACCGGATCAGCGCCTCGACCTGGCGTCGGAGCTCGGGATCGGCCGGGGGACGCTGGGACTTGCGCCGGGAGGGCAGGGAGGGTTCGGACATGCCCCAGTGTAGCCGGGTCCGGCCGACGTCCAAGCCCGCATCGGCTGGCCGATGCGGAGTCGGCCGGTCAGTGGCGGGGGAACCGGAGCCGATGGTCGATGCGGCTGACCTGGTGATGTTCCAGGGGCGGCAGCTCGGTCTCGGTCGGGGATTCGGTCGCCTCGAGCAGCGTGCGCGCGACCGCCTGGAATGCGGTCCACCGGGGCCAGTCGAGCGGCGGGGCATTGGCGGTCTGCCGGAGGAGGCTGCGCCACTCGATGATCACCCGGTCGATGTCGCCGATGCCGAGGAACTCGGTCACGAACCGGTGCTTGGACCGGGGGTCGCGCCGGAGCGTCTGCACCACCGCGTTGGCCCCGTCGCCGTACTTCGGCGGCAGGCCGTTCTCCAGGTACCCGGGGATGTTCTGGAAGCCGTAGACCCGGTGGCAGCTCACCGCCAGGCGCCCGCCCCAGCGGTGGTCGTCCACACAGAACCGGAACCCGGCGTCGAGATTCGCCAGGTCGTACACGAGTTCGTCCAGCGGGTACCCCGGATCCTCCAGCGCCGCCGCCACCGCGAGTCCGTCGCCTCCGGTGTAGAAGCTGGTCACCCGTCCCCGGGCGGTGGGAACCCCGGCATCGTCGACCAGCCCCAGCCGTTTCCAGAGCAGCGCCGTGCCGGTTCCCGGGTCCAGTCGACGGCAGGCCGCCACGTGCTCGCAGCGGGCGCAGTCGGCGGGGAACACCTCGCGTTCCCGCGGGCGCCACAGGGGGACCCCATGGTGGTCGACCCGCACCCGGACCGGGAGGGCCGCCAGGCTGACCAGGGCGACGATGTGGCGTGGATGGACGTCGAACCGCACCACCTCGGTCTTCTGTTCCGCCAGCAGTCGGCGTCGGACCATCGGGGCGATGGTGGCGTGCCAGGTCTCGATGGTGGCGTCGCGGCCCTTCCACAGGGTCAGTCGGCGCACCCATTTCGCCAGCTGGACCCGGTCGGTGTCGATCCGCTCGGCGACGATCAGGGAGCGTCCGAAGACGCGGCCCTCGGGGCCCGATTCCAGTTCGGTGATGCCCCCGGTGCCGATCTTGTCGAGGGCCGCCGGCTCGGAGAGGGCCGGTCGCAGGGTGGGGATGAGGGAGGCGGCCGGGGCGTCATCGGGCGCCGGCGGATGGTCGGGCACCCGGGCGGTGCCCAGCGGACAGTCCTCCGTGGGCGGGCAGGCCTGCCATTCGCCGCGGGAGTTGAGCATCTCCCGCACCTGCTTCCGGACATGCCGCGCCCGTTCCGCGTCGGTCCGCAGTCCGCACGGGGTGTCGGGATGGCGGAGGGAGGCCTCGACCCCGAGGAAGATGGGGCGGGTGGTGAACAGCCGGCCCTGGACCCGCACCGCCTCCCGGTACGGATCGCGTCCGGCGGCCGCGGCTGCGGCCATGAGCGTGAGGAGGGCCGACCAGTCCACCATCCCGCTCCGTGCCAGCTGGGCCGGCTGGCCGTCGCGGAGGCGGAGGTCGTTGGCGGTGACCAGCACGTACCCGGTGTCGTCGAGTCCCCGTCGCCCGGCCCGGCCGAGCATCTGGAGGATCTCGTCGGAACGGATCGGCACCTCGCGGCCGTCCCGCTTGTAGCTGGCGGCGGTGAGGGCGACGGAGCGGAGGCTGAAGTTGATCCCGGCGGCGAGGCCCATGGTGGCGACGACGACCCGGAGCTGGCCGGCCTTGGCGAGGGGCTCGATCACGCCGGCCCGGACGGCGTAGGACAGTCCGCTGTGGTGGTAGGCCACCCGGCTGCGGAGCATCCGCGCCAGGTGATCGCCCACCAGCCGTTTCTGGGCGGGGGAAAGCGGGAGGGGATTCGGGTTGGGCAGCTCGCGGGCGATCTCCGCCGCGATCTGCTCGGTCTGGGCCCGGCGCGGGGCGAACAGCAGGACGGGCCCGAGTCCGTCGGCCAGGGCCCGGGCCGCGGTGCGCGACCAGTAGCCCCGGATCTCCCGCGGCAACTGGCCGCCGAGCTGCTGGACGAACACCTCCTCCAGCGGGACGGGACGGGTCGGGTGCCGGATGATCTCGACCCCCCGCCCGAGCCGTCGCAGCCAGGCGGCCACCGCCTGCGGGTTGGCGACCGATCCGCTGAGCAGCAGCAGCTGGGTCCCGGGCGGCGCCAGGGCCAAGGCCAGCTCGTAGTTCAGTCCGCGGTCCTCATCGCCCAGCATCTGGTACTCGTCCACCACCAACAGGGTCGGGCCGTCCCCCTGGATCAGCCGGTTCTTCTGCGTCTCGAGCGTGGCCACCAGCACCGGGGCGTCGAGGTTCTCCGAGAGGTCGCCGGTGGCGATGCCGACGTTCCATCCGCGGGCCAGCCACTCGGCGCGCTTGTCGTTCGCCAGGGCGCGGGTGGGGACGGTGTAGATCGCCTGGCCGCGCGGACGGCCCTGCTGGGACCAGAGCTCGAAGATGAGGGTCTTGCCGGCGCCGGTGGGGGCGTCGATGACGACGTCCCGACCCGCCCGCAGGGCGGCGACGGCCTCCTGCTGCCAGAGGTCGGGCACGGTGACCTGCTGGAGGGGGCCGCCGGCCGGTCCCGGAGGCTCCGTGGTGGCGGTCGGTTTGTCCCCCGGACGCTGCATGCGCGCGACCGTAGGCGAGGAACGGTCGGAACCCAACCGGCTTCGTTCAGAGCCTGACCGGATCGGGGGGCGTGCCCCGGGTGTCAGCCGGCGGGGAGGGGGGCGACGTCCCGGCAGCTCAGCGGACGCGGTCCATCCGGCCGGTCGGGGGGGCGATCGCCCTTGGGGCGGTCCCGGTCGCGGTCACGGTCGCGGTCGCGCTGGCGACGCCGTTCCTCCATGGCGTCGAACCGTTCCTTCTGGGTGTCGTCCAGCAGCGCGCGGATCTGGGCGTTGGATTCCTCGACCAGCGTCCCGACCTGTTTCCACGAGTCGCGATGGAGACCGCGGATGCGGGCGGTGGTGTTGGTGATGATCGGGGTGATCTGCTCGACCTGTTCCGGGCGCAGTTCGAGTTCGGTCCGGAAGCGTTCGATCATGAACTTGCCCATGTCGCCCGGCCGGTTGGGACGCATCACCGCGGAGCGTCCCCACTGGTATCCGCCGGCGGCGCCGGCGATGGCGCCGGCGAGGAAGACCAGTCCCAGGTAGAGGGCGGCGGTGGCGGGCTTGGGGGCGGTCATGGCAGCCAGGCGGTGTTCACGGCGGCGATCAGGTTCTGGTCGGTTGCGACCAGGGGATCGGCCTCGGGGATCGGGCTGCGGGCCAGCCAGCTCGCGGCGAGGGCCAGGGCGGCGGTGGCGCAGGCCGCGGCCGCCCCGCGGCGCCAGACCGCGAGGAGCCACCCGGCGTCCGCCCCGGCCGCGTCGCCCCGCCGCCAGGCGGCGAGGATCCGGGTTTCCAGGGCGAACGGCAGGGGCGCCACGGCAGGCGCCGGGGCGCCCGCGGCGGACCGCAGCAGGCGGTCGAGTTGCTGGTCGAGTCGGGTCATGGATGGGACTCCTTCAAAAGTTGGGCGAGGTGTTTCTTCATCTTCTGGCGGGCCCGGAACGCCCGCACCTTCACCAGGGTGGCACTCCAGCCCGTCCGGGCCCGGATTTCCTCGATGCTCCGGCCCTCCAGGTGCAGCAGCGTGATCACCAGCCGGTCCTCCGGACCCAGTCCCGCCAGCATCTTCTCCACCAGCTCCCGCGAGCCGATCGAGTCCTCCGGGGCCAGTTCCTGGTCCCGGCCCGCCAGATTCTCCAGAACCGCCACCTCGTCCTCCGACAGGTCCGCATGTCGCAGCTCCGGACGCACCTTCTCCCGGCTGATCTCGTTCAGGCACGTGTTCACCGCCACCCGGGAGACCCAGTGCTCGAGCGGGACTTCGCCCCGGAACTGGTCCAGTTTGGTAAATACCTTTATGAAAACGCTTTGCACCAAGTCTTCCTCGGCGGTCCGTCGGGGCAGGTGGGACCGGACGATCTTCACCACCAGCGGATGCAGGTGGGTGAGGAGGGCCCGGGCGGCGGTTTCGTCGCCGTTCCGCACGGCCCGGACGCACGCGCCTACGTCGAGTTCGGGTTCGTCCATGCCGGCGGGGGCCGCCTCACGCTGTTCCGCAACAACCATGGGGAGCGACCGCGACGGGACGCCGGCGGTTACAGGGGGAGTCGGGCATCGGGTGGGCGGCACGGACCGGATCCCGTCCGGTCCAAGAGTTCGCCGTTGCTACCCTGCGCGGGCGCGGCGTACAAGTTTTCGCCGGTGCCCATGGATTTTCCGCCCCCCCCCATCCTCCGGTTCCTGTGCGGGATCCTCCGATGGGTCCTCGCCGGCGGGTTGGCCGCGCTGGCGGCGCGGGGTGAGGTCCAGTTCGACGTCTTCCCCGGCTACGACAACCAGGTCCGTTCCGGCGGATGGTTTCCGGTCGCCTTCGAGGTCCACCACGACGGACCCGGTTTCGACGGGATCATCGAGGTTTCGGCCAACCAGTTTGGCGGGCAGCCGCAGCGGATCGCGGTGGAGCTGCCGACCAACACCCGGAAGCGGATCGTCGTTCCCCTGTTCTCGAACTCCGCCGGGTTCCTGGCGATCGACGCCCGGCTGCTGACGGCCGACGGCCGGAAGGTGGCCGAGAGCGTGGGGCTGCGGGTGAACCAGGTGGCGTGGGAGAACTTCATCCTGGGCGCCCTCCCGGCCTCGGCCGGCGCCCTCCCGGGCTTTCCCGATCTCGGCCGCAACCGGGGCGAGTTCCAGCCGGTGGTCGCGCGGCTCCAGTCGAACTACCTGCCCGACAACCCGGTGGCCCTCGAGGGACTCAACGCCGTCTACCTCGCGTCGCCCGCCGCGCCCGGCCTCAAGGAGCCGCAGGTGGAGGCGCTGGTCGCCTGGGTCCAGCTGGGCGGCCACCTGGTGGTCGGGATCGACCAGCCGACCGACGTGAACGCGACCCCCTGGCTGCGGACCCTCCTGCCGGCGGACGTGTCCGGGGTGGACGAGGTCCGGATGGACGGCGAGCTGCACCGGTGGCTGGTGTCGGGTGCCGATCCCGGGGAGTACGGGTTCCGTCCGCCCGGCCTGCCGGGACCGATTCTCGGAGCGGACACGGTGTCCGACCTGCGGCCCGATCCCGCCTTCGACCAGGCCACCCTGCCGGTGGCGGGATTGCGTCGGAAGGACGGGACGGTCCTCGCGGCGGCCGCCGACGGGCGGGCGCTGATCCTCACCGCCCCGCGCGGTCGCGGCCGGGTGACGGTGCTGGCCTTCCATCCCGAGCGGGATCCGATCCGCTCCTGGAGCCATCGGAACTGGTTCTGGGCCCGCGTGGCCGGGGTGCCGTCGGGTCTGCTGGAACCGGGCGACCTGAACGTGTGGGGGGGGCGCGGACTGGATTCCGTGTTCGGGGCGATGATCGAGACCCGGCAGGTGCAGAAGCTGCCCGTGGGCATCCTGCTCCTGCTGCTGGTGGTCTACCTGGTGGTGATCGGACCGCTCGACCAGTGGTGGCTGCGGCGGATCAACCGGCCGATGCTCACCTGGGTGACGTTTCCCGCCTACGTGGTGCTGTTCTCCCTGCTCATCTACTACCTCGGTTTCCGTCTCCGGGCGGGGAACAGCGAGTACAACGAGCTGCACCTTGTCGACGTCCTCCCGCGGGGGACGGGCGGGGCGGTGCTGCGGGGGCGGACGTTCACCAGCCTGTACTCCCCGGCGAACGAGACCTACCGGCTGGCGAGCGACCTGATGCACGCCACCCTCCGGCCGGAGTTCGGCGGGTTGTGGGGCGGGCAGGGCGACTCGGGCAAGGTGGCGGTGCGGCCCCGGACGCGGGGGTTCGAGGCCGATGTGTATGTGCCGGTGTGGATGAGCCAGATGACGGTCGGCGACTGGCTGGACGAGGCCGATGCGCCGATGCAGGCCCGTCGGGAGGGACCCGACCTGGTGGTGGCCAACCGGACCGGGGGGCCGTTCGCCGCGGTGCAGGTGGTGCTCGACGGCGTGGTGCTCGACGTCGGGGAACTGCCCGCCGGCGGATCGGTCCGGGTCTCGCCGGCCGGCCGGACCGGGCGTCCCCACCGCGAGGTCGCCGGGGAATGGCATCCGATGTTCGAGTCCGTCGCCAACCGTCGCCAGGAGCTGTTCGGCAGCGCCAGCCAGGCGCACATCGACGACTGGTTCGGCGCCTCGGTGGGCGCGTCGTTTCTGGGGACGGTGATCTCCGGCAACGAAACCACCCGGGGGTTTGTCGCCCCGGCCGGGATCGACCTCTCGCCGCTCGTTGCCCGGGGGGATGCGGTGGTCTTCGCCTGGCTGCCCGACGACGCCCTGGTGCCCTCCCTCGGCCGTTTCACCCCCGTGCGCCAGCGTCGGTCGACCCTGTTGCGGCTGGTGGTCCCGGCCGCCGTACCCGCCTCCTGACCCCATGAGCGATCCCATCATCGAGTTCGCCGCCCCGCCCCCGGCCGTTCCCCCGCCGGTCCCGGCGGTCCAGACCCACGACCTCTCGCGGGTCTACGGCAGCATGACCGCCCTGAGCGGCCTGAACCTCACGGTGAACAAGGCCGACCTCTTCGGGTTCATCGGATCCAACGGCGCCGGCAAGACCACCACCCTCCGCATCCTCGCCACCTTCCTCACCCCGTCGGGCGGCCGCGCCGAGGTGCTGGGACGCGACGTCGTGCGGGAGGCCGACGCGGTCCGCCACCTGATCGGCTACATGCCGGACTTCTTCGGCGTGTACAAGGACATGGAGGTGACCGAGTACCTCGATTTCTTCGGGGCCTGCTACAAGATCCCCTCGGTCCGTCGGGAGAAGACGGTGGCCGACGTGCTGGAACTGGTCGGGCTGGGCGAGAAGAAGGGCGCCCTGATCGGGGCGTTGAGCCGGGGCATGCAGCAGCGGCTGGGACTGGCCCGGGTGCTGATCCACGACCCCCAGCTGCTGCTCCTCGACGAACCCGCATCGGGCCTCGATCCCCGCGCACGCATCGAGATGATGGCGATCCTCCAGGAGCTGCAGCGGATGGGGAAGACGATCATCATCAGCTCCCACATCCTCAGCGAGTTGCAGACCCTCTGCAACCGGTGCGCCATCATCGAGCGCGGCCGGCTGATCTACAGCGGCCCCGTGCAGGGGGTGCGCGGCGAGTCGCAGCTGGGCCGGGTGTTCCGGGTCCGGGTGGCGACGGATCCCGTCCGCGCGGTCGAGCTGCTCCGGGCCTGCCCGGATGTGCGCGAGGCGGTGGCGGAGGAGGACCACCTGCGGGTGACCCTGCCCGACGACCCGGCCGACCCGGCGTTGATCGCCGACGTGCTGGTGCGCGGCGGTGCGCGGCTGGTGGAATTGCGGGAGGAGGAGCTGGGTCTGGAGGAGGTGTTCCTCCAGGTGACCCGGGGCGAGACCCAGTAGGGGTCCCGGCCGGAGGGGGGGGAGCCGGACGATGACGGGGGCTGTCTGCCATCGGGAACTGCGGGGGATGGGACGGTACTGGGGGACGTACTGGCTGCGGGTCCTGGCCGGCCTGGCGGCTGGGGGCACACTGGCGGCGGTGCTGCTCGTGGTCCGGATGGCTCCCCTGTCCGGCAGCCAGGCCGCGGCCGCGGTCTTCGCCGCCCTGCACGGGGTGATGGTGCTGATGCTGGCCCTGGTTGCCCCGTTGCTGCCGGCCGACACCCTGGCGCGGGAACGGCGCGACGGGACCCTGGGCCTGCTCTTCCTCACCCCGCTGCGGCCGGCCGACATCGTGGCCGGCAAGTGTGCCGCCCAGGTGATGCGGGCCGTGATGCTGTGGCTCTCGGCCCTGCCGGCCATCGCCGTCCCGGTCCTGATGGGGGGCGTGGGACCGGGGAATGTCCTGTGGGCGGCGGCCCTCCAGGGCGGTGTCCTGCTGTGCGGCCTGGGCGCCGGGCTGTTCGCCACGAGCCGGGCCCGGGCGTGGGGCACGGCCATGACCCGGGCGATCCTCGCCCTGGTGATCGCGGCGCTCCTGGGCGCGTTCCTCGTGGCGGGGGTGGTCGAGATGCGGCTCCACGCCCTCGCGCCCGCCCTGTCCGAGCTGCCCCGCGGCTTCGAGCGGTTGTCCTATCCGCCGGCGGTCCTGTTCGGACTCCCCCTCAACGGGGTCGGCGGGGCGGGAGTGCTCGGCGGGGTGGGCCTCGGCGTGCCGCGCTGGGTGCTGCAGGCCGGACAGGCCGGAGGAGCGGCCTTCCTCGCCTTTTCCGTCCTCTGGTTCGCCGGCGCCGCCCTGTGGCTGATGCGGGTGGTGGGACGCGAACTCCGAGCCGAATCCGCGCCGGCCCGGCGGACGGCCACCCCGTCGCCCGCGGACTCCCGCTGGCGCCGTCCGCTGGGGGTTCGGCGTCCCTCCATCGCCAATCCGGTGGTGTGGCTCCAGCGGACCTCCCCCGGGGCCTTCTGGGCTCCCTGGGCCTGGCTGGTCGTGGTGCTGGTGGTGTGGATCCCGTTGGTCCTGATGATCCTGCGATGGGATCCGGGCTACCGGTACCTCGGCTGGTTCCTTCCGCCGATGCTTCTCGTCGCGCTGGGGCTGGCGGCGAGCGGGAGCTACCGGCGGGAGATCGAGGAGGGGACGCTCGAGCTGCTGCTGGTCACCACCCTTCCACCCGCCCGACTGGTCACCGGACGGTTGCGGGTGCTGGTGGGGATGTTCCTTCCGGCCCTGGTGGCGGGATGGGCATTGGCCGGGTGGTTCAACGGCACCGCAGACCAGGACTGGCATGCCTGGGTGCCGCTGTCCGGGTTGACCGTCACCTCGCTGGTCGCCCTGCCGCTGGCCGGCCTCCGGTGCGCCCTGCGTCGGGTGCATCCGCTGAACGGCTGGCTGGTGACGGGGCTCTGGGCGGTGGCGTTTCCCGCGCTGGTCGGGGGCGTACTGACCGTCGTCGCCGGGTTCAGCGACTGGATCACCGGGGACTGGGCGGTCTTCTGGTTCTGGGCGGTCGCCACCGCCCTGGCGCAGTTGGCCCTGTCCGGCTGGTGGGGCTGGCTCTGTGCGCGGGAACTGGCCGACCGGAGTTTCCTCAAGCGGCCGCTGGCCCGGTGAACCGTCATGTGGGCGATCCTGTTGCGGGAACTCCGGGCGCAGGTGCGGCGGTCGACGGTGCACCGGATGCGCATGGCGTTCGCCCTGACGGCCCTGGCGGGGCTGGCGGTGCTCCTGACGGTGACAGTGTCCGTGTGGACGGGGGCCGGATTCGTGTCGACGCGGATGAAGGGCGGCGAGGTGTTCGGCTGGCTGGGCCGGATCACGGCGGTGTTGGCGATGGTGGCGATGCCCCTGCTGACGGTGGATTCGCTGAGCCGGGAGCGCCGGGAGGGGACCCTGCCGCTGCTGTTCCTGACGCCGTTGCGGCCGCCGGCGGTGGTGTTCGGCAAGGCGATCCACGGCCTGGTCCAGGCGGCCCTCCTCTTCCTCGGCGTCGTCCCGGTCCTCACCGTGCCGATCCTCGCCGGCGGGGTGTCGGTCGCGCAGTTGACCTCCAGCCTCCTGATGGTCGCCACGCTGACGGTGGTGGGGTTGTCCGCGGGAACACTGGCCTCGTCCGTCGGGGAGCGGCCGGGGCGGGTGATGGCCCTCGCGTACCTCGTCGAGATGGCGGTCCTCCTTGGCATCGGCCTGGTCGCCTTGGGCCTGTCGGACGGGCCGTCCGCCGCCCGCTGGTGGCTGTCGCACCCCGAGGCGTGGATCGTCCGCAGCGGCGACCTCTGGGATGGCCTGACGTTCGCTCCGGTGTCGCGGTTTCCCGGCGCCGGCGCCGCCGGCCCCCCGCCGTTCCGTGGCGGAGGGGCGGGGCCGTTGTTCCCGGCGGTCGGGTGGATGCTGACCGGGGCCCTGGCGGTCTGGGTTCCGGTGGTGCTGCTGGCCGCGCGTGCGGTCCGGCGGGCCTCGGTGATCGAGCCGCCGCCGCCGGAACGGGAGGCCCGCCGGCGTGTGTGGACCGAGGCCCGGTTGTTCCTCACCTCCTTCCGCCGCCTCCAGCGGCGCAACCTCGAGCGGAACCCCCTCCTGTGGCTTCAGCGACGGACCCCGGGGCTGTCGATGCAACGCCTCGCTTGGCTGGGGGTCACGGCGCTGTTGTGGAGCAACGTCATCAGCGGGATCGGCTGGCTGACCTGGGGATTTCGGGCGGTGGTCTACGTGATCCCGGCGCTGCTCGCCGTGGGGATGGTGTTCCAGGCGGCGGGGGTCTTCCGGGCCGAGCGCGAGGCCGGAAGCATCGAGCTGCTGCTGGTGACCGGCCTCACCGAGACGCAGATCCTCCGCGGCGCACTGCGGGCGTCGATCGGCACCTTCCTGCCCGCCGTGCTGCTCCACGCGGGTGTCAACTTCGCCCTGCAGGACTTCTGGCGACTGGGTGAGTTTCCCACCCTCGTGCTTCCCCTGCTGACATCGACCGGGGTCCTGCCCCTGGTCGGGCTGGACCATGCGCTGCGGGACGGGCGGTATTTCCGGGGACTGGTCCGCGTGGCGGTGGCGGGTCTCGTGGTGCCGGCCCTCGGCGCCGTGGCGGTCATCATTGCGATCGCATGGATCAAGGGCGGGGTCGTCCTGTCCGCGGTGGTCCCCTCGCCGTTCCCCGTGTATTCCGGGATCCAGGTGTTCATCGGCTTCCTCGCCTGGCGACGGGCGAGGCGCTGCCTGGTCGACCGGGCCTTCCTCAGTGTCCGGGTGGGGGGCTGAGTACGCGTACGAGCTCCGGCAGACGCCACGCGGTCGTACTCGTACTCGTCCTCGTTCTCGGGTCCCGTGGCTTTCCCCTCGATCACGAGAGAGGAGGAAGGGTCAGCGGATGTCCCACCCCCCATGGGATGCTGGGATCATGGATGCCGGGATTCGGTCATGGCTGGGACCCATTGGTTCGTGCGCCCTGTGCGAGGTGCCGCTGGAGACGTTCCAGCGGTTTGCCGATTGCGACCTGGGCCTGGGCGGGGTGCGGGGCCTGGTCTGTCCGCGATGCCTGGAAGCCTGCCGGCTCCGGGTGGGGCCGGGTCACGGTCAGCTCTATCGCCTCGATGCCACAGGCCGCTATGTGGGGGTCGATGGCTGGTCGGGTGTCGAGGCCCCGGATCTCCCGGGACTGGAGCGGGCGGGCTGGGGGAGGGGATCGGCCGGAGAAACCACCGACTGGACCGATGGCGATGCACCGCCGGAGGACGTTTCCGGCCTGCTGCCGGGGGTGTTCTGGTCGGACCCGACCCGGGCCGGGCGCTGCTGGAAATGGCTGCGGGACTCGGAGGTTTCCGGGGCCTCGGGGCCGGCCGCGATCGTGGGCTGGTTCGGCCGGTTCCTCGGGATCGATCCGTGTCCCGCCCACCTGCCGCGCTTCATGGCGCTCGGATTCGCCCAGGGCGCGGAACTGGGGATCGCCCACGAGCCGGTGCGGACGGATTTCCTCGCGTCGGCTGATCCCCGGTTGCTGGACCTGGCCCGGAACCGCCGTGACCAGCTCGGACCGGGCATCGCGTCGGATGGCCTGACGGTCCTCCGCCGCTGGTTCCGCGAGGTTCTGTTCCCCGTCCGGCTCCCGTCCGGTCCGGTGTCCGCCTGGGCCACCGGGCTGGTCCTCGGGCATCGGGCGATCGGATCGGGCGACCTGGATGCGGCCCTGCTGTCGGGGGTGCTGGCGACCGCTCCGATGACCTCGCGGTTTGGCACCCGGGCGCTGCTGTACCGGTATGCCGATCCCCGGGTCGATTTCTGGACGACCTTCCTGCTGGGCAGTCACCCGGCCGACGGACTCGAGGGGGTCGCCCTGGCGACGGGACTTCAGGGCCTCCGTCTTCGGGCCCGCCGACGCGGGGACACGCTGCGCCGGTTCCTGTTGGATGTCGTGCAGAACGGCCGGGAGCAGGCGGCGGACGACCCGTCCCTCGCCGGTGAGATCCTGGCGGGACGGGATGCATCGGATGTCGAGATCCTTCGCCGCCACCATGTGGCGACGTCGGGGCCGTTGGGATGTCGCGCCCGGTCGGATCGGCTGTTTCGTGGGATGCGTCGACATCTGGAAGCGCGGATTCCCAACATGCCGATGCCGGACGATGTCACATCGGGGATGATGCTGCTCCGCCATGCCGGGGAGTACCTCTGGTGGCGGGGATTTCTCGAGGGACTGGAACCGTCCGCTGGGCGGAAGGGGTAGGGCCGGACCGGTGCGGGGTTCCCTTCGGAGGTGTGCGCCCCGGGTGGGGGCGGTCCCGATGGAGACCCTCCCGGGCTCCGGCGGACGATGGGAGAAATGTCAGCCGAGGGCGCGTCGGCGGAACTCGGCCCACACCAGCCGGAAGGCGCTGGCGAAATCGTCCGGGCGCCGGTCCAGCCAGTCGTCGATGGCATCGGGTCGGAACCATCCGCCTCCCCGCACCTCACTGGCCTGCAGGGTCATCGGCCCGTCGTGCGGCAGGCGATAGACCCAGCAGAACTCCATGCCGGTCGCCGGGGAGGCCTCGAGCTTGAAGATCCGGGGTGGCGGGACATCGATCCGGATGCCGAGTTCCTCCCCGACTTCCCGGACGGCGCACGCGTCGTATTCCTCTCCGGAATCCACGTGGCCCGAGGCCGATGAATCCCAGACCCCGGGCCACATGTCCTTGGTGAGCGACCGCTGCTGCAGGAAGACCTCGCCGCGGGTGTTGACGACGAGGATGTGGGTGGCCCGATGCCTCAGGCCGAGGGCGTGCACCTCCGGTCGGGGACGTCGGTCGACCACCTGGTCGTCGTCGTCGACGACATCGAAGATCTCCTGAAGGGCGGACATGGCGCGGGGGGGATCGGGGTCGGGGTCGGCTTCAATGCGGCTCCGGGTCCGACGGCCGGTCGGGCCAGGCGAGGCGGCCGACGCATTCCACGAACTCGATGGGCGGCTCCGGGGTCACCACCACCATCAGGCGGCCGTTGAACCGGAGGACGACCGAGCGGGTGAAGTCGGTGGCCAGCAGGCGGAACCGTCCGTTGCGACGGCTCCAGTACAGGCCGGCGAAGACGAACAGGCCTCCGTTTCCCAGAAGCCGCCACGCGCCCCGGGTCGCCTTCGGATCGAACTCGACCGCCTCCAGCGAGGCGAACGGCAGCGTGGTCACCCAGCCGGTCCGGATCACCCGGATCCCGGTCGACGACACCTCGTACCCCCAGATGGCGCAGGCGAAGCAGGCGGCCAGCATGCCGGCCAGGAGGACGGTGGTCAGGATCCGCATGCCGATCGGCAGGTCCGATGCGATCCACAACGCCACCGAAACGCCGATCAGGATCAGGGTGGCCGCGGCGGTGACGGTCCGGAGGAGGGGTGACCACGGGGCCCGGAAGCGTCGGGGTCCGGCGGGCCGGCGGGGTCGGGGGGCGTTCATGCGGGGGGCCGGCTGTCGAGCATCAGGGTCACGGGGCCGTCGTTCAAGAGCCGGACCTGCATGTGGGCCCCGAAGATTCCGGTGGGGATCGGCCGCCCGAGCAGGGTCGCGAGCCCGGTCCGACAGGCCTCGAACAGCGGTTGGGCGGTTTCCGGCCGGGCAGCCGCGGTGTACGCGGGGCGGTTCCCCCGCCGGGTGTCGGCGAGGAGGGTGAACTGGCTCACCAGGAGGAGCTCCCCGCCGGTGTCCAGCAGGGACCGGTTCATCATCCCCTCCGCGTCGGGAAACACCCGCAAACGCGCCAGTTTCCCCGCCATCCACCCGGCATCGGCCGACGTGTCCTCGGCGGCCACGCCCAGGAGGACGAGCAGGCCGGGGCCGATGGCTCCGGTGCGGTGTCCGTCGACCGTGACCGAGGCTTTCAGGACCCGTTGGACCAGGGCGCGCATGTGTCGGCGGGTGAATACCCCGCGGGGCGGGGCGGGTGGAAGCCTGTCCGCGGGGGGCTTCCCGGGCCCACACGACCGGGTGGGGTGTTTGCGTCGGCGGCCGGGACTGGCTATCTGTCTGGGGCCGTGCGACGGCAACCTGTCCATGACACCGATGTTGGCCTTCTTTTACTGGGACCCGTACTTCTGGGTGACCATTCCCGGCGCCCTGCTGGCGATGTGGGCGCAGATGCGGTTGCGCTCGATCTACGGGCGTTTCTCGCAGGTGGGAACCGGCCGGGGCGTCAGCGGCGCCCAGGCCGCCCGGCACATCCTCGACCGCAACGGGCTGCATGATGTGGAGCTCTACGAGACCCCGGGGCATCTCACCGACCATTACGACCCGACCAAGCGGGCGGTCTTCCTGTCGGAGGAGAACGCCCGGAGCACCTCCGTGGCGGCGGTCGGGGTGGCTGCCCATGAAGTGGGCCATGCGTTGCAGCACGCGGTCGGGTACGGTCCGCTGGGATTGCGCATGGCGCTGGTCGGGGTCACCAACATCGCCAGCTCGGCGGCCTGGTTCATCATCCTGGCCGGCATGGTGCTGAGCGGACTGGCCGGGGGCGGCGGGGGCCTGGGGCGCCTGCTGCTGCTGGGGGGCGTGTTCCTGTTCTCGGTGGTGGTGTTCTTCCAGTTGATCACCCTGCCGGTGGAGTACGACGCCAGCCGCCGCGCCAATGAACAGCTCCTGACCCTCGGCCTGATCACCCAGTCCGAGGCCCCGTCGGTCCGACGGGTGCTCAACGCCGCGGCCCTGACCTACCTCGCGGCCCTGGCCACCGCCGTGCTCGAGCTGGTCCGGATCATCCTGCTGGCCCGGCATCACGACGACCGGTAGGCGCCTGTCCGGACAGGCTCTCATTCCGGCCGGGCGGCGCGGACCGCGGCGGCGTACACCTCGCGGAGCGGGACCCCGGCCATGGCGGCGACCCCCTGGGCCGACTCGAACTCGGGCGCCACCTGCACCACCTCGCCGTCCAGCCGGCCGAGCTTCACCTTCACCGTGCCGTACGGCGTCTTCACGTCCACGAACTCCCGACGGAGCTTGCGCCGGGCGGCCTGCGTCCGCCGCACACCAAAGGCCGTTGTCTCCCGGAGGAGCGCCGCGGTGAAGCGGTCGGCGTCGGCCTCCTGGCAGAGCACCGTGAGAAGCACCCCGGGCCGGTTCTTCTTCATCTGCACCGGGGTGTGGAAGACGTCGAGCGCCCCCTGGCGGAGGAACCGGTCGACCAGGTGCCCCAGCACCTCCCCGGTGGTGTCGTCGAGGTTCGTCTCGAGGACTGTCACCGTGTCGACCTCCCAGTCATGCTCCGTCGCGTCCGCCGCGTCCGTGGTCGCCGACAGCACCGCCCGCAGGACGTTGGGGCGGGTCCGGTTGTCCCGGGTGCCGAGGCCGTAGCCGATCCGATCCGCGACCAGGTTGCCCATGGGGCCGAAGGATTCAGCGAACTCCGCCAGCAGGGCGGCGCCGGTGGGGGTGACCAGTTCGTGGGGTTCCTCGCACTGGGTGATGCCGACGCCCCGGGCGCCGAGGATCTCGAGGGTGGCGGTGGCGGGCAGGGGGATGTTCCCGTGGGCGCACCGGATGAATCCGGTGCCCTCCACCACCGGCCCACTCCGCACCGTGGGCCGTCCCAGCAGGTCCAGGGCGATGCAGGCACCCACGATGTCGACGATCGAGTCGATCGCACCCACCTCGTGGAAATGCACCTTCTCCGGCGGAAGGCCATGGACCTTGCCCTCGGCCACCGCCACCCGTCGGAACACCGCCACGGCTTTTTCCTTCACCCAGGGCGCCAGCGGGCTCGCCTCGATCAACGTCCGGATCTGCGCGAAATCACGCGACTCCCCGTGGTCATGGGGATGGTCGTGGGTGTGACTGTGACCGTGGTCATGGGGATGGTCGTGGTCGTGACCATGACCGTGGCCGTGATCGTGCGGATGGTCGTGGGTGCAGCCGTTGGGGGTGTTCTCGAGGTGGACGTCGAACTTGGTTCCGGCGATGGACGATTTCCGGCCCCGCTGCGCGTGGAGATGGTAGCCGGGGAGGCGCAGTTTGCGGAGCTCGCGGTCGAGTTGCCGGAAGTCCACCCCGAGGTCGAGGAGGGCTCCGAGGAACATGTCGCCGGAGATGCCGCTGAAGATGTCGAGGTACAGGGTCGCCATGTGGGGTCGAGCGTGGCAGGGGGGCGGCATCAAGTCACGCGGACGCCGGGGAGGGGCGGCGGTGGCGGAGCGGCGGGGTCACGCCGGGTCGCCGTGGGCGAGGGCGTTGATGCTGTTGGCCGCGTAGCCGGCGCCGAAGCCGTTGTCGATGTTCACCACGGTGAGCCCGCTGGAGCACGAGTTGAGCATGCCCAGCAGGGCGGTGATCCCGCCGAAATGGGAGCCGTAGCCGATGCTGGTCGGCACCCCGATGAGGGGCTTGCCAATGAGTCCGCCGACCACGCTGGGAAGGGCGGCCTCCATGCCGGCGACGACGATGACCACGTTGGCCGACTGGATCTCCTCCAGTCGACGGAACAGGCGGTGGATGCCGGCCACGCCCACGTCGTAGATGCGGCGGACGGTGTTCCCCATGAACTCGGCGGTCACGGCGGCCTCCTCGGCCACCGGGAGGTCGCTGGTGCCGGCGGCGACCACGGCGATCTCGCCGTCCCTTCGTGGCAGGGGCGACCGTTCACAGGTGAGGCAACGGGCGGCCTCGTGGTGGGTTGCCTTGCGGAAGCGTCGACGGAACACCCGGGCATGCTCGGGCGTGATCCGGGTGACCAGCACCCGGGAATCGGCCTCGAGGATGCGTCCGGCGATCTCGACCACCTGCTCCGGCGTCTTGCCGGCGCCGAAGATCACCTCGGGAAACCCCTTGCGCAGGGTGCGGTGGGTGTCGACCGACGCGAAGCCCAGGTCGACCACCGGGGCGGCCTGGAAAGCGTGGAGGACGGCGGATTCGGCGATCTCGCCGCGGCGGAAACGTTCGAGCAGTTCGGTGGCTTGTCCGGGGGTCATGGTGTCAGGCGCCGCGCCGGCGGTCACCGGCAGCGGAACGCACCCACCCTGCCAGCGGATGCCCTACTTGCCAATCGGTCGGGCCAGCGTGCCGTCGAAGGCGTGGGAAAAGGTGATGGTCAGGCTGGCGCCGTCGAACTCGATGGCCGCTTCGCCGTCGAGTGAACCCGCGCCGAGATCCCCCGAGATTCCGGCGGCGGCATAGTCGAAGCGCCCGGTGCCACCGGTGATCGTGTACGAACCGGTGTACGCAACCGCACCTTCGGGGCTCAGAGGGGAAAGGGGCTGCAAGACGAACTCGAGGAAGAGTTGGTCCCCGTTGGCGGCGTAGGTGGTGGCGGTCCCGGCAATGGGATCTTCGGCCCCACCCAGCAGGCTGGCCACGGCTCCGAGGTCGATGGAGGTCGTCTCCTGGGTGCCTTTCCCGACATGCAGCCCCTGATGCCGGATGCTGCTGGTGAGCACGCCAGCCAAGTCACCGTTGATCTGCCCGGCCACGGTGCCCCGGTAGGGGACGAGGTCCGCCGCAAGGCTGGGTGTGGTGATCGCCGCGGCCAGGGCCAGCGTGGCGAGGGTCCGGTACAGGGTCGTGGTCTTCATGGAATGCAGCAGAACCGAGAAGGTTCTCCGGAAGAAATCGCCAAAAACCATCAGTCGGCAAGTGTTAAGTAGTAATGCGTAACTGAAATTGATGATCCGCGGGGTGCCGCTTCCGACGGACGGACCTTCCGGCGGGGATCCCGCTTGCCGGCGGCCCCGGATCCGTTGTCCCTTGGCGGCATGCTCCGTCGAACCTTTCTCACCCTGGGGGCTGCCGCGATGGCGGGACCCGTCCTCGCCCGGAAACTGGCCCTCCCCATGCCGTCGCTCGTGTACATCGGCACCTACACCGGTGCCCGCAGCCAGGGGATCCATGCGGCCCGGGTCGACCCGGCCTCCGGGGTGGTGGAGTTCCTCGGCCTGGTGGCCGAGACGCAGAACCCGTCGTTCCTCGCGGTCCATCCCGGGGGACGCTTCCTCTACGCCGCCAACGAGACGGGGGACTATCAGGGAACAAGCTCCGGGTCGGTCACGGCCTACGAGATCCTGCGGGAAACCGGCGGGTTGCGTCGGCTGAACACGGTCTCGAGCCGGGGCGGGGCCCCGTGCCATCTGGTGGTCGACCCGACGGGTCGGCAGGTCCTGGTGGCCAATTACATGGGGGGCAACGTGGCGAGCCTGCCGGTGCGGGAGGATGGATCACTGGGGGAGGCCGGCCGGGTGATCGGGCACACCGGAAGCAGCGTGAACCCGGACCGGCAGAAGGAACCCCATGCGCATTCCATCAACCTGTCGCCCGACAACCGGTTCGCCGTGGCGGCGGATCTGGGGACGGACCGGTTGTACGTGTATCCGTTCGACCCGGCGACCGGGCTTGGGGAACCGGCCCTCCCGCATTCGCCGCGGATGGAGCCCGGCTCGGGGCCGCGGCATTTCGCGTTCCACCCGGGAGGGCGCCACGCGTATGCGATCAACGAGCTCACCTCGACCGTCACGGCGATGCGTTACGAGGCGCGGCGCGGGCGGTTGGTGCCGTTCCAGACCGTCTCCACCCTCCCCGACGGGCACTCCGGAGGGAATTCCACCGCCCAGATCGTGGTCCATCCCGGCGGCCGGTTCGTCTACGGCTCCAACCGGGGCCACGACTCGATCGCCCGGTTCGGCGTCGATCCGGGGTCGGGCCGCCTGACCCCGCTCGGGCACACGCCGGCCGGCGGACGCACGCCGCGGAACTTCAACATCGAGCCGGGAGGCCGCCACCTCTGGGTCGCGAGCCAGAACTCGGACCTCGTCCGGATCCTCCGCATCGACCCGCAGACCGGGGACCTCCACCCGACCGGTCAGGACCTGGCGGTGGGAAGTCCGGTGTGCGTGCTGTTTGTATGAGGTACTCAGCCCGTCAGGGCGGTTCTCGTCCTCAAGAGGCAATGGCCGGATCACTCGAGCTCGCGCACGAGGAAGAAGTCGAGGTCGCCGGTGGCGGGAACCTCCACGATCCGCTCGCCCGCCTCGCCGGCCTCCACCTCCGCCACCAACTGCAGCCGGGACGCGTCGTCCCACGACTCGGGACGGAGGATCTGGTAGCGCCGACCGGACTCCGCCTGCCATTGGATCCCGAGGAATCCACCGGCCCGCCGGAGGCTGCGCACCCGGAAGCGGAGACGCTCCGTGTCGGCCGAGCCGGCATCGCGGAGGAAATCCCAGGCCAGCCGATGGTCCCGCGCCGGTTCCCCGTCGGCTCCCAACTCGGTGTACGTCCACGCCGCCGCGGAATACGCCAGGGTGATCTGCTCGACGGGGCCGGGTCCGGATCCCGGATCCGCGAGCTCGGTCTGATGGGCGGTGAGGACGACGTTCGAGAGCGCGACCTGGAAGTACCGGTGACCCGGTCCGTTGGACTGGGCGAACTCCAGGGTCACGACCGGCAGGACGGTGCCGTGGGCGGCGGCGTGGAGGAGGCCGGGGGAGGCGCGGTCGGGGCGCTTGACGATCCGGACCGCGCCCGCCTCGGCCCGGGTGCCCGTCGTGCCCGCCCGCAGGATCCGGGTCAGGGGCTGTCGGAAGCTGAGCACCTCGATCCAGCCCTTGTGGTCGGCGTCCTGCGCCTCCCCGGGAAGCTCCGGGCCGGCGTTCAGGAAGATGCGGGCACCCTGGGCCGGCGTTCCGACGAGCAGCAGCAGGAGGCCGAGGAGGAGCCGGGGGTGGGACACGAGGGTCATGGGGCCGGGTTTCATCAGTTCGCCGTGCCCGCCGTTCCGGTTTCAACGCGCCACACGGTCTCCACCGGATCCACCGGACGCCCGTTGCCGTCGAACGCCGGCACATAGGTCACCTTAATTTCTTCGAAGTTCAGGGAGAAGCTCTCCATCGGCCGGCTCTCCGATGCACTGCCGCTGCCGCCCACCTGGTAGGAGGTCACAAGGACGTTCTTGAGTTCGTAGGTGTAGTAGGTGGCCTCGCGTTCCGGGCCGACAAGGCGCGTGAGATGGAACTGGACGGTGGGAAACACCTTCCCGGTCGCCACCGCCTCCATGAGTTTCGGCGACGATTTGTCCAACTGCTTGACCACCACGATGTCGGAAGGGATGGCCCGGCCAAGGCCGCCCGTGGCCTCAAGGCGGGGACGCTGGATGCCGGAGGCGAGACTCTCGATGAGGATCCAGTCCTTGTGGCCCGACGCGGTGGACTCGCCGTCGACCCCGTCGAACTTGATGTAGGCGGCGGCGGAAACGGATCCGGTGAGGACGGATGCGGCGAGCAGGGTGAGCAGGGGGCGATGCGGTTTCATGTCGGTTCCCCACCATTCCCAGCAGGGCGCGTGCCGTTGTCAGTGCTGAGAATCCGCATCCATCGGGTGCCGCCTTCCGCTCCGGCCGTTGCCATCGCAAGCGCTCAGCCGATCCGACGGAATCGTTCCGGCTCAGGGCCTGCGGATCGAGTGGTCGAAGCCGAAGTACCGGATGTCCTCGGCGTCGCCGCCGATGGTGACACCGGCCAGGTCCTTGAAGGTGTAGACCTGCCGGATGTTGGCCGCGGCGAACGCCGCGAGGGTGTCGGGATCGACGCCCGGGTCGAGGGCGGGGTCGAGGAGGACGACCTGGTAGAAGTTGTGGTGCCCGGGCATGACGGTCCGTGCGAAGTAGCCCTCGATCCGGAACTCCGGCAGGGTTCCGCCGCCGCCGGTGGACGGCTCGAGCCAGCGCTCGAAGGGAAAGGTCTTGAGGATCCACGGCACGCTGCCCTCGTAGAGCGGCATCCCCTCGCGGAAATGCAGGCTCACCCGCGCGCCGCTCCGTCGCACCTCATAGCGGCGGGTCAGGAACTCCATCGCGGGATCGGGCGGGGCGAGCTGGATCAGGCGGACAATGTCCGACCGGGTGCTGGCCAGGACACCGTCGAGTCCCTCCAGCTCGGGCTGCGGGGAGGCATGGTCGCAGGTGAGCGTGTAGGTCGGATCGCTCGCAAAGGGCTGGCCCGTGCGGACCGCCCCGTGGTCGTAGGAGAAGTCGAGGGTGAGGACCAGGTCCCTCCGGTCCGGCCCGTCGCCCCGGGTCCAGGACACGGTCATCCGCCGGGCCGAGGGCGTGGCGACGGTTCCGAGGTCCTCCAGCCGCCCGGTCCACGTCCGAACCCGTCCGCCGTCGACCTGCTGGAGATGGATCCACAAGGCCCGCCAGTACCCGGCGGCCGTGTGGGTGGGCGTGGTGTGGGGAGCGCCGCGGGAGGTGTACAGCCACAGGCGGGTCTTGAGCCGATGCCGGGCCATGAGCGGATGGAACTCGCTCTGCTCGGTCTCGATCCGCCCGAACGGCGCCCCCAGCTGGCCGTCGGGATCGAGGTCCCGCACCCGGTAGAACCGCGGACCGCCGGCGGCGGTCAGTGCGGCCGCGGTGCCATCCACGGGATCCCCCTGGTCGGTCCAGCGGAGGAGGTCGGGCGACACCTCGACCAGATAGGGTCCGTGGCCGCCCTGCCAGGCGAGGTGGACCGACCCGGCCTCCCGACGGACTTCCGCGACCCGGACGCCGGTCTCCGCGGCACGGAGGGGAAGGGTGGACGTGGCGAGGAGCAGGCCGAGCCGGAAGACGGCTCGGAGAGGGGAGGGGTGCTTCATGGGATCGTGGGGACCGGGACGGGCTGGGGATGCGGGACGAGGCGCATCTGCTTGAGGCTGATCTCGCCCGGGACCAGCCGCTTGAACTCGAAATCCAGCTCGAAGCGGAGGCGCTCCGGGTCGTACTCCCCGAACGCACGCGCCGCCGTCTGCATTTGGGAAAGCAGGGTCCGGTAGTCCGTCTCCCAGGTCATCACCGGCGCCCCGTCGATGCTCTGTGTCGAGGTTTCCTCCAGGACCAGCACCGCGGTCTCCACGGCCTCGTCGACCCACGAGGCCGCCACCACTTCCGGCCGGATCGAGACGTCCGGGTTGGTGACCGACTCGGCGCCGGCCTGGGTGACGATCCGGGCCGATGCGGTGACGTGCCCCGGCGTGCGGTCGACCGTGAGGACGGCGACGCCGTTCGCCAGTTCGAGGGGGTCGGGCACCGAGAAGTGGACGAGGACCGCCATGCCGACCTGCTGCTCATCGACCTGGTGGCGGAGGCGTTCGAGGAAGGCGTTCTCGTTGTAGAAGCTCGCGTAGACCTTGCGCAGCGCCCGGAACACCCCGCGTTCCCGCGCCTCGGAGGGATCGCAGCGGCTGGGGCCGGAGGTGTCGGCATCCAGGTCGTCCTCCAGGCAGCCGCTGTAGCTGTCGTACAGGCCCGCGCCGCTGAAGGTGTCGCCGTCCTCGACGTTGGTGGAGCTGCGGAACCGGATCCGGGCACCGGTCAGCCCGGCCGCCTGGAGCGCACCGATGACCGCGGCCCGCTGGGCCGGCGTGAAGTCGGCCACGTCCTCGACCAGGTCCCGCACCACGGCGAGGTCGGCCCGCAGGGACGGGATGTCGGGCGGATAGACGTGACGGGCCAGGCGCTGGCCGATGGCCTGGCCGAGGGTGCCGCCCCCGGGAAGGGGCTGGGCGAGGTAGGCATCCCAGAGGTCGAAGGTGATGGCGAGGACCGGATGCGGCGTGGAGTCGGGCAGGGCACGGCGCAGGAGACCGAAGTTCGCCGCCTTGCCCCCTACGAAACGGATGTCCGCGGGTGTGAGTCCGTCGACGGGCACCGTCAACGCCCCGCGGGTGGATTTCGGGACGATGTCGAGGACGCCCCCGCGCTTCGACGCGAGGATCTCCGCGCGGTGTTCCGGGGTGAGGCGCCCGGTGGTGTCGGTCAGCCGGATCCGGCAGGCGCCATCGGTCATCCCGACCTCGAGCAGGACCTCTCGTCCGATGAGGCTGTCGAGCTCGGCCTGCAGGCCGGCACCGTTCGCGTGGGCGAACGGGAGGAGCAGGGAGCGGGCGAGGAGGGCGACATGGGAGTTGGGGGTGGCGGGCTCGGTCACCAGGTAGCCCGCCAGCACGGGGAGTTCCGCCGGCGCCCGGTCGGTCACCAGGATGTCCCCCAGGCGCAGCCGTCCGTCCCCCAGCGCCGCGGGGATCTCGCCGGTGGCAAGGCGCACCAGACGCCCGAGGGCCCACCCTTCCGAGTAGCACACGTTGTCGCTGATCCAGCGCCGGAGGGAATCGACCCCGATCCCGACGGACTGGAACGCCTCCCGGTGGGCCTCGGCCTCGGCTTCCTGTCCCGTGGAGGGGAGATAGAGGATCCGCCATCCCGGCGGTGCATGGATCCGGTCACGGACCATGCCGACCCATGAGGCGACGGTCTCCCCGGGAAAGGCTTCGAGGCCCGTCACCTCGATGCCCAGCTCGCGCACCTGGGGATCGGGGGCGCGGAGCACCGAGCCGAGGACCAGTTGCTGGGAGGGCCCCGGGTGCAGGGAGCGGGCATTGAACTCGAGGGCCCCGATGTTCCCGTAGCCCGGAAGCCGGGCGCGGGCGAACTGGATGTGGAACGGGTGGCGGACGGTGTCCTGGAAGTGGATGCGGCGGGGATCGGAGAGGAGAAGCGTCCACTTCACGTAGGGCAGGGGGGCGGGCGTGCCCGTGGCCGACTGGAAGAACCGGCCACTCGGGACGTCGAGCTGGTTGGCCCAGTCGTCGTCGCCGGTCGCGACGGCCCCCCGCAGGCGGTAGAACGTCGCGCCGGGACGGATCCCGGGGAGTTCGCGAAAGGGATGGAGCTGATCGTGGACCCGGGCGACTTCGGACCAGCGGACAAGGTCGTTGCTCCGTTCGAGTTGCAGGACGTGGCCGGGTTTCGCGGACGAGGCGACGACCGGGCCGTGGGTTCCCGGATGGATCTCGAGGAGGAGGTCCGATGCGGCGCCGACTTGTGCGAGACCCGTCCATGCCAGGACGAGACCCAGCAGCACGGCAGGCCATTCCCGGGATGGCGGGGCAGGGCGTGTCGGGGGACGGTCGGACATGGCAGTGCGGATGGGCGGGTTTCCCCGGCACCGGATTCATGGTCGCCCGGGGCCGGACCGGACTCAAACGGCAAGAAAGGCCAGGCGCCGCAGGCACGTCCTCCCCGGGAGACCCCGGCCGGATGACGGTGACGCCGTCCGGTGAACCCGCCGGGAGGTCCGACCAACCGACGGTTCACGGGGCCTTGCGCACCCGATAGAAGCGGCGTGCCAAGGTGGCGTCGTCGGTGAACTCCCACGGCACCGGACCGCACTGGAACTGGATGACGGGGTTCCATGGCCCGGCCGGGTTTCCGGCCCGCTCCAACAGCCAGTCGATTCCCTGGGGTCCGACGACCGCGAGGGAGAATTGTCCCGGGGCGGCTGCGCGCACCAGGATCTCGGGCCGGGGCAGGCCGCCTGCCGTCGCCAGCGGTGCCCCGGTCACCCGCACCGCGCCGACGGCGATCCGGCTGCCGGGCAGCGACTGGACATCATTGACTGCAAGGCGCACGAACTGCAGTTCCACCCGGTACCGACGCCCCGGCTCGAGGGCGCCGCCCGGGATGACCACGGACGTCTGTGCGCCGTCCAGGTATCCCGGATCCGGGAACTCCGGGGTCTCGAAGGCGTCGGGACCGCTGTCGGTTCCCTCGTCGAGGTTGATCTGCAAGCGGATGAAGTCCCCCGCCCCGCCCCCGACGAACGGATGCCAGCGGATCACCTGCGGTTGGCCGGCATCGACCTGCTGCAGGGCCTCCAGTTCGATGATCTCGGGGATTGTCGGGTACACCGCGTCCGGCACCGGGATCGTCACCGACCGGACACCTTCACGGGCCGTCTGCACGGACACCCCGTAGGTGCCCGACGGCGCCGCCTCGGCGAGTGCCTCGGGTGAGTCGAACTCCTCCTCGATCTCCAGCGCATCCCCCCAGGCGTAGGGCAGGGGAAAGCTCTCGGAGTCGGGCGTGGTGAGCACACCCTCCAGGAGGGTGTTGAATCCGGTGGAATCCGCGAAGACCGCGGCGAGGTATCCGCCGGTGGCCGGGCGGGTCGGGGGTTGGCCGGGTGCCTGATGGAAGAACTCGGCACGGTAGAGCCCGACCATGTCGATGTCCGGCACGCCGGAAGGATCGGCGGTCCCGGTCTGGAAGTGGCCGGATGGCGCTCCGGCCAGCCGGTTGCCTGCCATGTCGGCAAATCCGGCCGGATTGAGAGTCCACGAGATCCTTGCGCCGGGGGGGAGGGCCTGGGAGGGGATGCAGTGGAGGATCCGGGCGTCGGAGGTCCAACGATAGGTGATGGATCCGGCGTCGAGTCCGATCCATGCCACTGCATGTTCCGGGCGCATCGGCTCGCTGAACACGAAGGCCATGCCCGAGTGCCGGGGGACTTCGCCCGACCACTCGTTGGGGCTGTGATCGGCAAGGAACGGCGGCTCCGCATCAGCACCCGCCGCCCGTCCGACCAGTGCGGGAACGCCGATGGCCACCCACATCCCAAGCCAGTGACGCCACGAGATCGACTTCATCGGCCGACGCTGCGGTCCTCGGCGCCGGTGTCCAACCGCGGGTTGGTGAGGTCCACCTGCAACTTGGCCGGCGGCCGACTTCACCGTGCGCCCGTCACTCCAGCCGACCGGCGGCCCACAGGAGCCCGCGGGAGACGGCCCGGAGGAAGACCGGGTCGCGGAAGGTGTCGTCGGTATGCCCGTAGGTGGTCCCGAAGACCCGGGTTCCCCGGTAGTCGTTCACCCAGAAGACGGGCTGGACGGATCCATCCCGCTCGCTGGCCGACGTGGCGAGCGCGCGGGCGGACGGCCACAGCTTCTCGATGATGTACAGCTCGTCCATGGGCGTGACCCAGTCGGACGGGAACCCCCGGAGGATGGGGTGATCCGGCGCCGTGACCTTCACGGGGTACCGGCTCTGGTGGTCATGGTGGCGGCTGGTCACCCCGAGGAACTCCCGCCAGTCGTCGAAATCCGCCGCCCGGTAGGTGTGCATGGCGCAGTGGATGACCACGGCCGGGGTGCCGTCGGCGTGGGCCCGGGTGATGCGGCGGATGTATCCGGCGTCGGCCGTGTCGGCAAAGCATTCGTTGTGGACGACCACGTCGAACGGCTTGGCCCAGTCCGGGCGGTCGTAGAGCGGCATCTGGCCCCGGGTGCCGTTCCGGGTGTCGTGGACCAGGGTCCATTCGACCTTGGCATGCTTTGCGACGCCCTCGACGAGAGCCTGGGACTGGAAGAAGTAGTTGTGGCAGCAGCCGCCGGTGACGAGCAGCGCCTTGAGGGGGCGCTGGGCGGCGTCGGATGCGTTCTGGGCGGATGCCGGGGCGGCGGCCGCCATCAGGGCGAGAAGGCCGGCGAGCAGGGATCGGAGCATGCCCGGACGCTAGGCGACGCCCCCGCGCAGGGTCAATGTCGGCGGCCGGGTGGCGCTTCAGCCGGTCATCAGCCGTTCGCGAACGGACCGGTACCCGGCCCCGATCACGGCCAGCACCGCGAGGGTCACCACGGCCACCTGCCCGGGGGGCAGGTCCCAGTGGTGCGCCAGGACCAGTCCCGGCCCCACCCCGAGCACGGCGACAACCGGGGAGAGCCAGAAGAGCTTCCCGGTTTCCGTCGTCAGGCATTTCGCCGTCAGGGCCGGCAGCACCAGCGTGCCGAAGGTGAACAGGAGGCCGGTCACCCGCAGCATCAGCCCGGCCGCAAGGCCGAGCCCGATGGCGGTGGCGAGGGACCAGCGCCCGATCGGCATGCCCACGGCGGCGGCCATCACCGGGTCCGTGAGCCAGAGCACCAGCCGGCTGCGGACCAGGTGGGTGCCGACAAGCAGCGCGACCCCGGCGCCACCCGCCAGCATCGCGTCGGAACCCGTGGCGCCGATCAGCGAGGATGCCGTCAGCGCCTGCAGTTCCCTCAGGCTGTAGGGCTGATGGACCAGCAGGAGGACGGCGACCGCCGAGCCCAGCAGGAACACCCAGCCCGTGGCCTCCTGATGCGTGATGCCGCGCCGACGGGATGTCAGGTTGATCATCACGGCCGCGCCGACCGAGAACGCCGTGGAGACGATCGCCGGGTTTCCGCGTCCGAGGAACAGGGCGGCGGCCACGCCGAGCAGGGATGACTGGGACACCGCCGCGGCAAGGAAGACCTGGTCGCGGGCGACGACGAGCACTCCGACGACCGACAGCAGGACGGCGCCGGCGATGGCGGTGAGGTAGACCGGGCCGAACACCGGCCACGACGAGAGGAACTCGGTGATCATGGGGAGAGGGGAGGGGGGCATGCGACGGCGCACCGGTGTCCGTCGGAATCGATCCGCACCTCGACCGGAACCCCGAAGGTCCGGCTCAGGTTCCCCGAGGTGAACGTCTCGTCGAGGGCGCCGGCGACGACCGTTCCGGAGCGGAACAGGGCGACATGGGAGGCCCTTTGGGCGGCGATCGAGAGATCGTGGGTGACGAAGGCGACGGTGATGCCGCGGTTGCGGCTGAGATCCGTGATGACCTCCAGCAGGCCGGCCGCGGCCGCCAGGTCGAGACCCGCCGTGGGTTCGTCGACGATCAGCAACAGGGGATCCCGGACCAGCGCCCGGGCGATCAGGCAGCGCTGCCGCTGGCCGCCGGACAGGGCCCAGATGCTGCGCCGCCGGAAGGGCGTCAGGCCGAGAAGCTCCAGGACCCGCTGCATCCGGGTGGCCTCGGACGCCGAGGTGAGGCCGAGGCCCACGAATCCCCCGGAGATGAACTCGAGCACGGTGGTGGGCAGGTGCGGGTTCAGGTCGCATTCCTGGGGCACGAAACCCAGGCGCCTCCGGTTGGAAAAGTCGGCCCGCAGGACGATCCGGCCCCGGTGCGGACGGATCGCGCCCAGCATCGCCCGGATGAAGGTGCTCTTGCCCTCGCCGTTCGGCCCCAGCAGGCACCAGAACTCGCCCTGCCGGATCTGGAGGGAGACATTCCGCAGGACCACATGGCGCCCGTACCCGAGATCGGCCTGGTCCACCGCGAGCACCGGCCTCGCCTCGGGCGACCCGGCCGGCACCGTCGGATCGGTGGGCGTCGTCGGATGCGCCGACGTCGAAACGGTCATCGACCGCCCTCCCCGAGGGCCCGGGCCGCCTGGTCCGCGTTGTAGCCGATCATGGACAGGTAGTTGGTCGCCCCGGGCCGCGATCCGGTCTGGTGGGCCATCGGCACCACCCGCGCCCCCGTCCGGTCGGAGACCAGCCGTCCGTGACGCGGGTCGAAGTACGGGGCCGACAGGACGGCCCGGACCCGCGCCTCCTGCATCCGCCGGATGAGCTGTCCGAGGTGCCGGGTGCTGGGCGGCACGCCGGGGCTCGGCTCCAGGTAGCCGAGGATCTCCAGCCCCGACCTGCGGGCGAAGTAGGGCCAGAGGTCATGGTCCCCCACGAATACCGCGCCCCGATGGGTGGCGAGGCGTCCCAGGGCCCCGTCGGCCGCCCCGGCATCCTTCAACAGTTCGCCCAGATGCCGCTCGAGCGAGGCCGCGTCGGCGTACTCCTCGAGCACCCCGAGGTCGGCCCGGGAGGCGATCCGCGGGCCGAGGCAGGTTTCCGCCCACCGCCGCACGAATCCGCGGTGCCGGGCCTCGAACCCGGCCCGGGCGGCGGGTCGCAACGCCACCAGCCGGTCGCAGATCACCCGGGCCGCCTTCAGTCCCTCGACCGGATCCAGCAGGTAGTGGGGATTGCCCTCCTCGTGGAGACTGTCCGGGGCGGCGCCGCCCGGGGCCTCCGCCTCCAGGCGATGCACGCCGGCCGACAGGTCGAGGTGGCCGGTCGATCCGGGCCGGATGCGGTCGTTGGCGGCTCGGGCGACGAGGTCCGGCAGCCACGCATCCTCGATGCCCAGCCCGACCTGGATGAAGAGTTCCGCCTGCCGCATCTCCCCGACATGGCTGGGCAGGAGCTCGATGACATGCGGGTCCTCGGGGCCCTTGGAGAAGCAGAAGACCTGGACCTCCCCACCCCCGATCTCCGTCGTGAGGCTGGCGACGTCCGGCGTGGAGACCGCTACCCGCAGGGGGGTGGCCCGGCCTGGGGCGATGAACAGGCCGGTGAGGAACAGGAAGACAAGCGCGCGGGACGGGACGTGGATCATGGGGGGAGGAGTTGGGGTGGGATGCCGGAGGCGGAGACCGGAGGGGGCCATGCCGCCGACCGTCCCCGGGGACGGCCGGCGGCGGCACTAAAGGCGGCTCAGCGGCGCATCCGACGCCACAGTCCGACCCCCACCAACCCCAGGGCCGACAGCGCCGCATACTCCTCCGGTTCGGGCACCGCGGCGAACGTGTACGCCACGGTCCCGCTGCTCACCAAGCCGTCGACGGCATGGTTCCCCGAGGCCTCGAACCCGATCGTGTAGGTGCCCGGGGCGTTGAAGATCCAGTTGAAGTGCGCATGGGTGCCGGCCGGGATCGTCACGGAGTCGCCCGACGTGATCCCGTCACGACTGTTCATCAGCGGGATGACCTCCCCGAAGGTTCCGACGTTGTAGAGTCCGAAATCCCCCGGTCCGGTGACGGACTGGAGCGTCAGGGTGATGTCCCCCAGCCAGTCGGAGACGGTGAGTTCCTCGGTCCCGATCCCGAGGAACGGCAGGGCGGGGTTCTCGGTCTTCGGAAGGATCCAGATGTCGGAGCCCACCGGTGCGAAGGCCGACAGGACCGGCGGCGTGGCGGTCCGGCCGGCTGTGCCGACCACGAGGATCAGTTCATCGGCCCCGTATTCCATTTCGGGCGCCTCGGTGTGCAGATGGAGGTCGAAGCCGCCCTCGTATCCGATGCCGAGGTCGATGTGGCCGTTGTTGAAGAACGACTGGGCGGCAGCCGGCAGGCTGGCCGCAGTCAGTGCGCTGGCGATGAGGAGGAGTGAGGTTTTCATGATGGGATGATGGATTTTGTTGTGTTGTTGCGTTTCTGGTGACGGACAGGGGTTGAAGGACCCGTTGCCGGGGTCGTGCAGTTGGGGGGCGGTCGGCCGGTTCGGCCGCCCGCTGCCAGGTGGTTCCCCGGCTTCAGGCCGGCAGGGATGCCGGTCGGACCGGGTGGAGATCCGCCCGCCGTCGGATCGGTCGACTGTCCGACGGGGTCACGGATCGGGGGGGAGACAGGAGGAGAGGCGAACCGCCGCCCGGGAGACCCCCGCCGTCCGCCGACGGACGGTCCGCTGGCGGGTCGGGGAAACGGGCTTGGGGGGCGTGTCGCCTCAGGAGACGATGGGCGGACCCCGTTCCCACACCGGGGCATACCGGCGGGAAAGAGGTTTGGCCGCCGGGGGCGGGAGGACGCCCGCCGGAACGATCGGCGGCATCTCCACCGCCGTCGCCGGCACGTCCAGGAGAACGCACCCGGCCGAGGTCAGGAGACACAGCCCGCAATCGGCATGCTCGCCGTCGGGTGGGTCGGATTCCGGGGCTTCGGACGGGCATCCGGACGCGCACTCGGCGTGGCCGTCGAAGGCATCGTGAAACGCCTCGTGGATCGTCCGGTCCCGGGCCGCTGCCCCGGCCAGCACCACCAGCACCACCAGGAGAACCGCCACGACCGCCCGCAGGCGGGCGCAACCTCCGATGGCGATTGGAGATGCTTGTTGCAAATCGTTCGCACCATGTCGGCGGTCGGTTTTTGCGCAAGGCTGAAACTTTTGGAGGCCGAAATTTTTTGCCGGATTCGTTCCGATGGGTTCGCGTGGAGTCGACGGTTGGGGGTGTGATCGGGGTGTTCCCGCGGGGATCCGGTCGTTGTTTTGGGGCAGATTCCGCTTGGCGTTTCCGGGGCCTTTCGACTATTCCCTCCCGCGCCTCGTGCGAGGTTAGCTCAGCGGTAGAGCACTTGCTTCACACGCAAGGGGTCGCAGGTTCAAACCCTGCACCTCGCACCATTTCCTCCTCCCGGCCCGTCCCGCACCCGCCCGGCTCCGCTCCAGAGCGGCGTGGCGCTGACGCTTCCCGCCGCAGTCCACAGGACGCGGCGCCGATAGGGAGTGCGGTGGCAGAGCGAAGCGTCGACACCGCTTTGGGCAGGCCAACCCGCCGGAGACGACGGAAGCCGGCGGCGATGAAGGGGGCTCGATCCCGATTCCGACCCCGACCCCGATGCAGGTCGGCGACCTCACGGCCTCCGCCATGAATGCGGGGGGGCGGGGCGCGGCGATGAAGGGTCCCACTTGATCCCTGACTCGGCCGGTGCGCGTTGGCACAATCCCGTCGCCGATCATGATCGAACCCGCCGTCACCGTCTGCCTGGTGCCCGAGGCCGCCCGGGGCCCGTTCGTCTTCCACGGTGCCCTCGACGAGGGATGCGCCCGCGCCGCCGCCGCCGGCTTCCCGGCAGTGGAGATCTTTCCGACCCATGCCGATGACCTCGACGGGCTGGAGCTGCGCGACATCCTGCGCCGCCACGGCCTGGGGCTCGCCGCCATGGGAACGGGCGCCGGCTGGGTGCGACGTCGGCTGAGCCTGACCGATCCCGACCCGCATGTCCGCGCCTGCGCCCGGGATTTCATCGGCGCCATCATCGATTTCGCCGGGGGCTTCGGCGCCCCGGCGATCATCGGGTCGATGCAGGGACGGGTGCCGGACGGGGTGTCACGGGAGGAGGCTCTGGGATGGCTGACCGAGGCGCTCGACCAGCTCGGACCCCGCGCCCACGCGCTGGAGGTGCCGCTCCTCTACGAACCGCTCAACCGGTACGAGACGAACCTGTTCAACACCGTGGACGAGTGGCTCGCGTACCTGCCGTCGCTCCGCACCCGGAACGTCCGCCTCCTGTGCGACCTGTTCCACATGAACATCGAGGAGTCGGACCTCCCGTCGGCCCTCCGCCGGGCCGGCAGCCAGCTCGCCCATGTGCATCTGGCCGACAGCAACCGACGGGCGGCGGGACTGGGGCACACCGATCTCGACGCCGCGGCGGCCGTGCTCCGGGAGATGGGGTATTCCGGATACGTCTCGGCCGAGGTGCTGCCGCTGCCCGATGCGGAGACGGCGGCACGTCAGACCGTGGAGGCGTGGCGTCGGCTGTTCGGCGGCGGGTGATGCCCGTAGGCGTCGCCGATCGGTGGCTGCTTCTGCGGGGTCCTGGCGGACCCCGTCGGACTCGCCCGCTGGCGCGGGCTCATCCCTCCACGGCCCGAGGGGCGCTGGGCGCACTGGGGCGAGCCTGCGAGCCCGCTCGGTCCCGAAAGGGACCGACGCCCTTCCGTGCCGCCCTCCTCCAGTAGCCGCCGCCGATCGGCGGCCGGTCCCGCTTCACCCCGCACCCCCAGCGGGGTCCTGGCGGACCCCGTCGGACTCGCCCGCTGGCGCGGGCTCATCCCTCC
>CAZGIK010000044.1:0-35834 GCA_964525755.1 uncultured Verrucomicrobiota bacterium | reverse complement strand
GACGAGCAACGAAGCCAGCGGGCCGTTTCCGCGAAAACCCTCCGGGCGGCGGCCCATTTGCCGGTGGGCCGCGTTGGGTCGGCCGTCATCCCGCGGCCGCGGGACGGGGATGCTCCGGCCTCCCCGCCTTGCCCACCGCCAAAATGCCTCGCCGCAGGACCCCTCGGAGTTTCCGGACAGGCTCTTAGCCTCGCCCCCGGTCACCGCCGCGCGCTGGTCCGGTCCGACAGCCACTGCATGTCCCGGTTGTTGGCCGACGCCACGTTCAGCTGGATCTGGTTGTTGTACCGGACCGGTGGACGGGTTCGCGCGTCGACCCACTTCCGGATCTCGGCGTGTCCGTCGGCGAACGAGATCCCGGCCGCCCCGTTGTGGTAGCTCGCGGGGAAGTCGATGATGCGGGTCGCCGGGGGGGACTCGACCATCATGTTGGCGAACCCGCCGGCATTGATGCTGTCCGGATGTTCGTCGAGCAGCACGTAGGTGTTCGCCGGTCCCGGTGCGGTGAGGTCGGCGGTCTTCTTGAACACCGCGTACCGGGTCTGCCCCTCGTTGTAGCCCGGAGGCTGCAGCCATCCGCCCGGCCCTCCCATCGCCTGGCTCATCCCCATGCTCCGTACCCGGTTGAACCGCTGGCCGCGGATGGTGACCGTGCTCAGGTCCGCCGGGCACTTGTAGATCGCGGCCGAGGGCAGGTAGGGGGCGAAGGCCGCCTTCGTCCGGTCCAGCAGTTGGGTGGTGTTGGTGTTGTCGGTGTTGCCCGGGTTGAAATCCAACCAGCCCCAGACCCACGCCGCCGGCTCGCTCCCCGAGTTGCCCGGCTGGCAGATCCGGTCGGCATTGTCGTCGGCGTACAGCTGGAACCCCAACTGCAGCTGCTTGAGGTTGTTCAGGCAGGCGATGCCCTGCGCCTTGGTCTTCGCCCGCGACAAGGCCGGCAGCAGCATCCCGGCGAGGATGGCGATGATGGCGATCACCACCAGCAACTCGATCAGGGTGAAACCCCGGGCTGCCGGACGTGGACGACGGCGGGAATCGGCGGCTCGATCCATGGGCGGATGAGACTGCGGGTCCACCACGGGGTAAAGCGCCAACCTCCACGGCCTGGAAACCATGCGGGGGAAAGAGGGCGCAGATCGGATGTAACCTTGGCCGGGCTTTGGCGTAGGTGAGTTCGGCTATGAAGCTGAACAAACACCTCCCACTCATCGGCGCGGTCCTGCTGGCCGCGGTCACCCTTCCCACCACCGTCCTGGCCGCCCCGCCGGCCGATCCGGCACCGAAGTCGACCTCCGCCGTGTCGGCCCGGCCCTATCCCTTCCGGGGGACGATCGCCCGGGTCGACATCGAGGCGCGCACCGTCACGCTCGAGAGCCGCACGACCCCGCGGGTCCTCCGGATCGGGGAGCAGTCGGTCCTGGAGAAGGACGGGAAGCCGGCGGTCCTGACGGAGATCCGCAGCGGGGACTATCTCCGGGGCCAGATCCGCAAGACCGAGGAAGGTCACGAGACGATCGTCAAGGCCGTCGCCGGACCCCGCCCGTCCCGCGAGGACGCGCGGTCCACCGCCACCAACGGGATTCCGCGGACCTGACGTCCCTCCGGTTTGTCCGATCACACCCCAAGTGACGGGGTCGGCCTGGATCCACGGGCCGACCCCTTTTTTGCCCATCAGTCCGCGGGACCCGAGGACGAGGACGAGGACGAGTACGAGAACGGTCGCGTGGCGTCGGCCGGGGCTCGTCCGCGTACTCAGCCCCGTCAGGGGCGGTCCTCGTACTCGGAGGGAAAGCCGTGGGACCCGAGTACGAGTACGAGGACGAGGACGAGTACGGCCGCGTGGCGTTTGCCGGGGCTCGTACGCGTACTCAGCCCCGCAGGGGCGGTACTCGTGCTCGAGGGGAATGCCACGGGGCCCGAGTACGAGGACGATGACGAGTACGGGAACGCCCGCGTGGCGTCCGCCGGGGTTCGTACGCGTACTCAGCCCCGCAGGGGCGGTCCTCGTCCTCGGGGGGAAAGCCGCGGGGCCCGAGGACGAGGACGATCACGAGTACGAGAACGGCCGCGTGGCGTCGGCCGGAGTTCGTACGCGTACTCAGCCCCGTCAGGGGCGGTCCTCGTCCTCGGGGGGAAAGCCGCGGGATCCGAGTACGAGGACGATGACGAGTACGAGTACGCCCGCGTGGCGTTTGCCGGGGCTCGTACGCGTACTCAGTCCCGGCAGGGGCGGTCCTCGTCCTCGAGGGGAAAGCCACGGGATCCGAGTACGAGGACGATGACGAGTACGAGTACGCCCGCGTGGCGTTTGCCGGGGCTCGTACGCGTACTCAGTCCCGGCAGGGGCGGTCCTCGTCCTCGAGGGGAAAGCCACGGGACCCGAGGACGAGGACGATCACGAGTACGAGAACGGCCGCGTGGCGTCCGCCGGAGCTCGTCCGCGGGCTCAGCCCCGCCGCAGCGGGTGGGAGGGGATTCCCAGATGCTGCTGCATCATCGCCGCAAAGCGTTCCACCCCGGCCCAATGCCGGTCATCCATCCGGTACCGGATGTGCCCCCCGAGGTACGCCCGACGGAAGGGGGCGTCGTATTCGGTCCGATGCCGGACCACCTCCTCCAGCTCATCCATCCCCCCCTCGGCCGAGCGGCGCAGGAGGGAGCGGAGGGTGGCGAGGTCGTCAGGACCGCACCGCAGGGCCCAGGCGGCGAACACGAAGGGCAGGCCGGTCAGGGCGTGCCAGGCACCCCCGAGATCCCAGATGGCGTGGTCATGTCCGGCCCGACGGAAATCGATGGCGGCATTGCCGATCAGCAGGACGTTCGTCAGCGCAGGGGCCGCGACGTACGAGTGCAGCGGGCGCAGTTCCGGGACGATCCCCCGTTCGGCCAGCAGCACCCGCAGCAGGTTGACACTGGTGCAGGACGCGGGGTCGACATGGACGACCCGCACCTGGTCCAGCGGTTCCCGGTGGGCGAGGATCACGCTGAAGACGTCGCCCTCGGAGCCGATCCCCCATCCATCCAGCACCTCATAGCCCGGTTCGCGCAGCACCTCGGTGATGCTGACGAGGGCCGCGTCGAGTCGTCCGGCGTGCAGTTCCCGGGCGAGCTGGGAGGGGGGCAGGTAGACCGTCCCAGGCCCGAGCCCCGCGGTGAGCGGGGCGGCATTCAGGTAGGGCACGGACCCGATCCGGAACGGGCGCCCGGAGGCCGTGCGGGGAGTGTCGGAACCTTTCAACCCCGGGAGGGAAGCACATCCGCTGTGGGATGGCCAACCGACGGAATTCTCCCTTGCCAAGACCGCCCGGGTCGCGGTGAACTCCCTCCCCCCGGCTGGCTGGGTAGCTCAGTTGGTAGAGCAGCGGACTGAAAATCCGCGTGTCGCCGGTTCGATTCCGGCCCCAGCCACCATCTTCTTCTCTTGCAACGGTTTACGCAGGATTTCAACCGGTCGAGAACGGCCAGTGCTAACGCCTAGTGCTAACACCCCCAGCGGTGTCAGGGGTGTTTGACGCTATCCGGCAGGCCGATTTCCCCCGTCCCGAGGCGACCCCGAAAGAGGCTTCCACCGTTGCCCGGGTTCCCGCCCGGCGGGTAGGTTCCCGGCATGAGGTTCCCCTTGGTTGTCCGGATGTTCGGTGTCCTCGCCTTCCTCAGCCTCGGGCGATTGGCTGCGGCGACCGAACCCGCCACCCCTCCAACCGTCGCGGTCGAGGTCAGCCAGGTTCGGCTTCGGCTTAGCCTCACCGTTGGCCGGCTGTACCAGGTGGAGGGATCCCACGTCATGGAGGCATGGACACCCGTCGGCGTGGCGTTCATCGCGGAGGAAGCTGAGACCCACCGGGAGGTCCCGACCGCGGGCACGGGAAGATTCTTCCGGGTCGTCGAGGTGATCGGGGCGGCGCACTTGGAGGTTCCCGCCGGGTTTGTCCGCATCCCGGCCGGCACGTTCATGATGGGGAGCCCGCTGGAGGAGTTGGGGAGGTTGAGCGACGAGCACCAGCACCAGGTCACTCTCACCCGAGGCTTCTGGATGTGCGACCACGAGGTGACCCAAGCCGAGTACCAGACGGTAATGGGGGTAAATCCGACGCCGGAACAGTTTCGCCGCGGTCCAGGCTTTCCGGTGTACTCTAGCTGGAACGAAGCCATGGCCTACTGCCAGCGGCTAACCCAAAAGGAGCGTGCGGCGGGGCGCCTTCCGCCGGGTTACCTGTACCGACTTCCGACCGAGGCCGAATGGGAGTATGCCTGCCGTGCTGGAACCACCACCCGCTTCTATTGGGGGGCGGCAATGGGTGCGGCAGATGAGTTCGTGAGTTTTGCCCATGCGTGGTACAACCGATCCCTGGAAGGCACCGGCCAAGGAGGACCACAGGTTGTGAAGGGCAAGCTACCCAATGCGTGGAGACTCTATGATATGAGCGGAAATGTTTCTGAAATGTGCTCCGACTGGTACGGCGAACATGCCATGTCTCCGGCTACGGATCCTGCTGGCCCATCAGATGGACCGGGGAAGGTGGTGAAGGGTGGAAACTACGGGTCGTGGGACCGCGATATCCGGTCGGCTAGTCGGAACAGAATCTATGACCTGTCGACGGTGGGAACCGGCTTCCGCGTCGTCCTTTCCTTGCAGTGAACGGGCGAACGAGGCCCCCAAGCATTCCCCTCCATGGCCACCCACGAATGCCCCCATTGCGGACAGGCCTTCACGGCTCCCGGTCCGGGGACCTATGACTGCCCGCATTGCATGGCGCCAATCGAAGTCCTTCCGTTGCCCGAAGCGGACCCACCCTCGAAACCTCCAATTCTGGCACCCACCGCGAGGGGCCTTTCCCCCACCCGGCAACTGTTCGCCGTTTGCCGGTCGCTGACCGCCGACGGAGAGCTATCGGTCGACGAAGCATGGCTTCTCGCCGATTGGCTTAATCACAATCCCGAGGCCTGCGAATGCTGGCCCGGAGACGAACTCGCCGAGCTTCTCAGCCAAGCCTTCGCGGACGGCAAAATCTCCGTGGGAGAACTCCGGGCCCTGGGCCGGAAGTTGGTGGCGATTGAAAAGAAGGCATCGAAGATCGAGGCCGCAGAGGATGTCGACCTGGCAATCGAGGGATTCGATTCATCCTTTGCGCTACTGCCCAGCGTCCCGGTCGTTGTCCAGGTGCCGTCGTCCTCGGGGTCGGGTCGGTACTCCGTGGACCTTGGGGTTGCCTCCTGTACCTGTCCCGACTGGGCTGGACACCGCAGCCGCCGGAAACCGCTGGACTTGGGCCGTTGCTGCAAACACGTCGCCCTCGCTTTGTCCAAGGTCGCAGGGCGGGACGGATGGCCGGCTTGGCTGGGGGCCGTGGTCAGTGACTGTCGATCCCGATCCGGGGGCCTGAACCCTTTGGATTCGTGGCACGTCTGCAAGGTCCGCGACCGGGAGGTCTTGTTTTCGGTCGGATCGGGCCCTTGGTGCAACGTATATGCCCAGAGGGAGGATTACTGGACCCGCTTCGGCTACAATCGCGAAGAGGATCGTTGGTCCTACGGGGACAGGCCCTATCTCTCCAGAACCATTGCCGAGGCCATCCAAGCCGCCGCCTGAACCACCCCCGGGCAACCAGTATCCTTAACGAGCCTACTTCGGGTGACCACGCGAGACCGTCCCGTTGTTATGGGACCCTCGAAAAGCGAAACGCACCAACCCGCCCGGGCCTTGCGGCGGCCTCCCGCTCCGTTGTGAATGACGGCATGACGCCTCTGCTGTGACTTCATCCCAAAATGAAGTCTCCAAGGATTGACCTTGTCTCCTCTTGGAATTGAGGAAGACAAGTTCCGTCGCCGTCATGGCGTCATGTTGGCGGATGGATTTTCCATCGCCGAGATTCCGCAGTCCGCGCCGAAGCGACCCGACCGTTGGAGGATCTTTCGAGTCGGCCGAGGTAGGTGCCGCAACTGTTGGAGTGGCGGAGAATCGCGTTCACCTCCGCCCGGTAAGCGGACTCCCTCAGTCTGCGGGATAGATCTTCAGCCGTGCCGGTCCATGGGAGTGGGTCGGATTCTGGAAAAATCACTTCGTCGACTAGGGAAAGGAGCTTGGCCTCCGGGGACCGGCTTGTAATGGCGTTCAGGATCTCGGGATGCTGCCACCCGGCCACCCCTGTTCGGGGATGCAACAGGCTTTGAGGGTACTGCCCCACGTCGATGGAGTCGAGGTATGCTGCGAAGGCGGGCGCTTCCTTCAAAAGAACCGAAGTCAGCCATTCCGTTTCCGTCTCACCGGCAGGCACCTCCCGAGGATGCTTTTCAATCTTCAGTAGAAGGATCTTGTCCGCGAGGCTTTCGTCGATTTGTGGGAGAACCTCCAAGTGCTCGGGTTCATCGTTGAGCGACATGGACAAGGCCCAAATGGGTTCAAGGACAATCCCGGGACGGTTCTTTCCGTGGCATTGGACGCCTTTGCAAAAGAGTAGTTCCTTGATCTTCTCGCCGAATGATCTGCGGGCCCCATGGTCTGCCCGGGCGGACTCGTCCTCGAAAACCAAGTGCTCCCCGGAGAACAAGTCCCCGTTGAAGTTGGTTTGGCCCTGCATGAACTGGGCTGGCTTCGCCGACCGCCCACCTAGTGCCAAGGTTATCAGGCCTTGAAGCAATGACTTTCCGCTGCCCGGGGGGCCAATCAGGCCAAGGGCCGGGAACGGAGTCCATGACCGCGTCAGGAGCCGCTTCCGGGCAAAATGCGCCCATAGAATAAACCGATCCCACTGATCCCCGCTCCCGAACATTTGCCTAAGGACTGCTTCGAGCTGACCCCAGTCCCCGGGAACCGATTGGAGAACCCGGCATGACTTGGTGACCAGAATCTGCCGCGATCCCATCTCGATCACCCCTGAGGAATGCCCTGCAACGGGGCCGGCGTATTCCACGGGCGCTGCGCGCTGAAGGCGCAGAAGTTCGCCGTTCATGGGTGAGTCCAGTTGTCCGGCGGGAGTGTCACTGCTGAATCCGCTCTGCCGCAGGAATCGACGAACCCCCCCCTCGCTTGAGTAGACATACTCGCCCCGATAATCTGTCATCCACCATTTGGCTTGCCCTCCATCGTAGACGACTGGCGGCTGGGATTGATCGTTTGCGCTGCCCGGCTCCAGTTGACCCGACGCCACGGTTGAAGCTCCCTCAGCTTCCATCGCTCCGGCCGGCTTCCCGTGTTCAGCGGGGGCCGGCTTTTCGCTTCCCAGTTGGCCAAGGAGTTCGGCCGGTCGTGTTGATTCATTCATGGCGTGCATTGGCGTCGAGGTAGAGAAGATCGACCCCCCGGTTGGTTTCCGCGTGGAACACCCCAGGGAGTCGGAAGGGTTGGGCGGGTCGGAACCCGGCGGGATCAACGCCCAGGTTCGGAAGGATGGTTTCCAGTTCGGACAGGGCCTCTCCCGGGACCCGGTCGAAATAGGCGTGAAGGCTCTTGTTCCCGGAGTAGACGATGGCTCGGAGCTCAAAGAACCGGCGCACAAACTGAATCACCGCGCATTGCTGCCGGATCGTGAGGGTGTCGCTTTCCACGACAAATAAGCGGTGAGCGGCCACGGCATCCTTGCTGCGGCTGAAGCTCCCAGGCTTGAACGTCGCGGGGGCGACCCGAGTCCCGGGATGCTGGCCTTGTTCCAGCCATTCCGAAACAGGGCGGAAGTGGGTGGCGTGCCGTTCCGATCCGGAGTCCTTTGTCTCCCCGATCCAGACGATGTCCGCGGGGTCGAAGATCCGGAGGAACCACCGCCAAAGGTCGAAGTCGGCCACTCCGACGAGGCTGGTGGGTGACTCGTGCCAAAGGTCCGTCGGCAAGATGGCGAACTTGGCAAGCAACCGTGGGAGTTTCTGCCGGGCGAGCTCCGCCAGCCGTTGCTTGTCGTCTTTCTGTCTCTGGCGCTCGATGTCCTCCGGGGAGCAGATTCGGGGACACCATCCCCGGTCCCGTCTAGCCTCCGCCCGCCCCATTTCGGAACGAAGGCGCCGGTTGGTGTCCTCCACCACGGCGCGGCAGGATGCATGGACGCAATACAGGGTTGGGGCGCCGTCGATCATGACCCGGCAATCCCGACGGCCGGATGGCGTCGAATGGAGGTCGACGCCGGGACAGTCCCTGAACCCGACGGCGTCGGATTCCCAATCGACCGGACCAAGGACGGCCTCGGCAATCCGTTGCCGGGCCCCAAGAGAAGCCGGGGGTTCCGCAATCATCGGGACTCCCCTTGGTTGAGGTTGGAACCGGTCGCCCCCTCCAGGTGTCCCCGCAGGAACTCCATGAGGGAATCGAAGACCACCAATCGGACGCCCTTGGTCTGGCCGGGCCGGCGAAGGCTCACGCTCCGGACCGGCGGCCGGAAGCCGTTCTCCTTGCATGGGAGAACCAAGTTGTTGAGGTAGGACCGGGAAAGCCCGGTGTAGGGACAGAGGTTCCCCGGCTTGGGAAGCCGAAGGAACTCGGGCCGGTTGGTTTCAGGTTGGAGGGGAACCGCGGGCGGATTCGTCGTCATCGAACGTCCGCCGGCGTCAACTGGAACAGGTGTCGCTTGCACGGGTGCAAGGTCTCACACCGGAAATGCGTCCCAGCTCCCGCGCCTCCCTGCTTGGGGAGAAGCAATCCCTGCTTTGCCTCCCCGCTCGCGGCTGCTTGTCCCAGCCCTATTCCTGCTTGCGTGTCCTGCTCCGCTTCTTGGGGGGCGCTTTCTTTGCCAAGGGGCGAGTCAAGGACTTCCGTTCGTCACTCGCCCACTTCGCAGCCTTGGCCTTCCCGCCCCTGCTCGCTCGGGCCTGCCGCTTCGCTCGGGCTTGGTCTTCCCACCAGCGGGTGAACGGCCGCCCGATTCCGTCCCAGTCGGACTCCTTGAAATCACGCTTGAGCCGTACAATGACCCGGACGGCTCGTTCCTTTCGTGCCGCTTCGGTTGCACTCGGCCCCAAGGCTGTCTCCAGTCCGGATTCCCACGTCAAATAGTCGCGGAGGCGCTTGGTTTGGTCGGCCTCCGTTTTACCTCGGATGATCTCGCGGAGGAATGCCTTGTAGGTGGGTTTTCTATTCGGCCCGGGAACCTCAGGGAGTTCCACAATCGGGTTGATGTTCCGACTGCGGAGTTGGCGCCGACGTGCCTCCAGAGCTTCGGCGCAACCTTGGTAAACCGTCAGTGCTTGTGCCGCCGCGAATCGAACGTCGGAAACCCTGAGGGTTCTCTGATTGGTGAACGTGTTCGGATCCAAGAACAGGGGAACCAGATTGGCCAACTCCCGAATCGACGGAAGACCGTCTGGGGCTGGGTCCGACGATTCCTGCCTTATGGCTTGGAGTTCCTCAGGGGGCATATCGGCGACGATCAGACCCCCACCGTTGGGAGTTTTGCAACTGCCCCCCGCAGGGTTTCCAACTCGTGGTGGGTGTAGCCGCGGTGAATCGCCTTGGACTTGTGGCCGGTGAGCTTCATTCGCAGGTCCTCGGGAACCCCGGCATTCGCCAAGGCGCTGTTGAAGCTATGGCGGAGCGCGTGGAACGTCCGCTTGGAAAGCCTCCGGGTGCCCCCGCCCTGCACTTCCTGAACATCGACACCCGCCGCCCGGGCAATCCGCTTGAACGCCTCCGACAGCCCGTTGCGTCCGCTTCCTCCCTGCCGGGCCATCCCGGGCATGACGTGGGGATCCGTGGAATCGGTCGAGGCGAGGCTTTCCAGATGGGCCCGCAGGACGGGATGAACGGGCAGGCTGACCCGCGCCCGGGTTTTCTCCTGCTCGAAATGAATGACCCCGTCCCCGAGGTCGACCGCCGCCCATGTCAGCCGGGCGCAATCCATGAGCCGCTGGCCGGTGTAGTAGCCCAGCAGGATCAGCGTCCGCCATTCCCCAGAGGCCGCCTCCGCCAGCATCGACACCTCCGCCGGGGTGAACGTCCCCCGCTCCATGCTCCGCCGCTCGGGCAGTTCCACGGCGTCGGCGGGGTTGGTCCCGATCAGCCCGAGACGACGGGCACGGTTGAAGGCGCTCCGCAGGATCTTCCCGTCGACCTGGACCGTTCCGGGGGCGCAGCCGTCCCGCAGCCGGCCGGCAACGTAGCGGTCCACGTCGGCCGCGGTGACGGCCACCAGCGGCCGGTTGGCCTTTGACCCGAGGCTGGCAAGGAACCCTTCAACGATGGGGCGGTAGCGGTCGACCGTCCGCGCGGTCCGAATCCCCTCCTTCCCGGTCATCCATTCCCCGAAGAAGTCCGCGACCGACACCCCGCGGAGGGTTTCGTCGGAACCCGCCCGCTCCATGATCGACGCCACCACCTTCCGGGCCTGGTCCTCCAGCAGCAACCCGCCCTTGGCGAGCCGGGAAGCGCGCTCCCATTCCAGCGCCACCGCTTCGGCCTTCGCCCGGTTGGTCTGCTTGGTCGAACGGAGGATCAACCGCCCATCCGGGCCACGGAATGCGGCGTGGTAGTACGGGGACCGGGGCCGACGATGGATGGACGCCATGACGGTGCTAACGCTAGTGCTAACGAACAGGAGCGTCAACGGTGTCCTCTTATGTTGGATTCATTGGTTTTTTGTGATTTCGTTAGATCGGAACCGAATCGCCGGTTCGATTCCGGCCCCAGCCACCATCTTCTTAAAGCCCCTGATCTTCAGAGGTTGTCGCAGTTGGGTGCCGTCTTCGACGCGCTCACTGCCAGAACCCACTGCCGAAAGGTCCCCGGATCTCGGCGCGCGTCCGGAATCCTTCAGAACGGCGGAATTCGGCTTTGAACACGCAGATGGCCGGACCAATTGGTCGTCAGTTCACCTCTTCGGCGTCACCCAGCTTGGAAGTTCCGTCACCGGGAAAGAAGCCACCGCCAGACCAGCTTTCCCCATGGACGGCAATGGCGATGAGGCTGCGTTTGGAGCATCTCGGGCAGTTGGCTGGCATTTGTTTGGCCACTTGACTCCGTTTGCCATAGCGAGCCGAGGCAGGTGTTCCGCTTTCCGCCAACGGAACTGCCCGGGCAGGCTTCCGAGAGGGGATGGCGGGGCCGGGCACTCGAGCGGCTCCCAGCGCCAAGGCTCGGGGCTTTGGAACCTTGGCGGGGCGAAGCCGTTTTCGTAGCGTTCCGCCCGTCAAGGTCCCAAATGCACAAGATACCCACACCTACGGCAGCCCATGACGTTGCCCCAATGGGTCTTGCGATCATCCATCTCCCGTACTGGCGCGGGCTTGGCAACGCCGGATGGCTCAGCCAAGTGGCCAGGCAAAGCTTCTCTGTCGGCCGTCGAATCCGGCGCTCCTAAACCTTTATGTCCGCCGAGTCCCACGCCCAGATCGCCGGCTTCATCTGGAGCATCTGCAATCTGCTTCGTGGCCCCTACAAGCGGAACGAGTATCGCAAGGTCATCCTCCCGCTCACCGTCCTGCGTCGCTTCGATTCCATCCTCGCGCCAACCAAGGCCTCGGTGCTGAAGGAGCACTCCGCCATCAAGGCCAAGGGTGAGAACATCATCCGGCACCGCCTTTCCCAGATCACCGGTGTCCCGTTCTTCAACCTTTCCAAGTTCACGATCGCCAAGCCCGCGGACAAGAGCGGCCTCAACGCCCTGCTCGACGACCCCAACCAGCTGGCGCCGAATCTCAACAGCTACATCAACGGCTTCTCGCCCAATGTCCGCGCCATCATGGAGCGGTTTGGCTTTGACGTGCAGATCGCGAAGATGGCTGAAAAGGACCTGCTCTACCTCGTCATCAAGCAGTTCGCGGCCATCGACCTCTCTCCTGACCGCGTGGACAACGTCCAGATGGGCTATGTTTTCGAGGAACTCATCCGGATCGGGGCGGAACAGTCCAACGAGGAGGCTGGAGAACACTTCACCCCGCGCGAGGTGATCAAGCTCATGGTCAATCTCCTGCTCTCGCCGGAGAAGGACCTCGCACGCAGCCACGTCGTCAAAACCATCTACGACCCCGCGTGCGGCACCGGTGGCATGCTGTCCGTCGCCGAGAAGTACATCCGCGACCTCAACTCCGAAGCCCAGCCCAGGCTTTTCGGCCAGGACTGGAACGATGAGGCCTGGGCCGTCTGCAAATCCGACATGCTCATCAAGGGCGAGGACGCCGACGCCGTGATCCTCGGGGACACCTTCACCAAGGACGGCTTCGACCGCACCGCCGACGGCAAGAAGTGGACCTTCGACTACATGCTCGCCAATCCGCCCTTCGGCGTGGAGTGGAAGCAGCAGCAGCGCTACATCGAGAACGAGCGCGACACCCTCGGCTTCAGCGGACGCTTCGGCGCGGGCACGCCCCGCGTGAATGACGGTGCGCTCCTGTTCCTCCAGCACATGCTGGCAAAGATGCGCGCCCCGCAGGACGGAGGCAGCCGCCTCGCGATTGTCTTCAACGGCTCACCCCTCTTCACCGGCGACGCCGGAGGCGGCGAGAGCGAGATCCGCCGCTGGATCATCGAGAACGACTGGCTGGAGGCCATCGTCGCGCTTCCCGAGCAACTCTTCTACAACACCGGCATCTCTACCTACCTCTGGGTGCTCACCAACCGGAAGGAGAAACCCCGCAAGGGCAAGGTGCAGCTCATCGACGCCCGCGCGTTCTGGGTGCAGATGGAGAAAAGCCTCGGCAACAAACGCCGCCGCATCGGCGACCCATCCGACAAGGAAAAGGACCCCGACCACATCGGGGAACTCACCAGGATCTTTGGCAACTTTCTCGACGGCCAGACCCGCACCTTCATCGAGGACGACCCCATCACCCACCAGCCCGTCCAGCGGCAGCGCGTCGTCAGCAAGGTTTTCGACAATCGGGACTTCGGCTACCACAAGATCACCGTTGAGCGCCCGCTGCGGCTGAACTTCCAGGCCAGCCCCGAACGCATCGCCCGGCTCGACGACGAGAGCGGCTTCAAGAACCTCGCCACCAGCGCGAGGAAGGACCTTGCTGTCCGCCAGCGGGAGATCGAGGCCGGCCAACAGCGGCAGGAACAGATCCGCGACCTGCTCCGCACCTTCGGCAAAGCCGGCCAGGAGCAGCTTTTCAAGGACCGCAATGCATTCCTCACCGAGTTGCGCACCCACGAGCGTGAGTGCGGGGTTCGCCTGACGGCCCCGGAGCTCAAGGCCGTGGTCTCCGCCCTCGGCGACCGCGACGAAACCGCCGCCATCTGCCGCAACGCCAGGGGAGAGCCCGAACCGGATGCCAGCCTGCGGGACACCGAAACCGTACCGCTGAAGGAAGGCATCGAGGACTACTTCAAACGCGAAGTGCTGCCCCATGTGCCCGACGCGTGGATTGACCATTCCAAGACCAAGGTGGGCTACGAGATCCCGCTCAACCGTCACTTCTACCGTTACGAGCCTCCGCGCCCGCTGGAGGCCATCGAGACGGACATCAAACGACTCGAAGGCGAGATCCTCGCCCTGCTCAAGGAGGTGACGGCGTGACCCCACGGGAGTTGCTGGAACAGCTCAACCAGCTCGACGAGCACTCGCGGATTGAGGCGAAGGCTGCCAGCGAGCTCGGAAAGTCGGCTTTGGAAACGGTCTGCGCCTTTGCCAACGAGCCGGGCTTGGGCGGTGGCTGGCTCGTGTTGGGTGCAACCCTCGATGAAGGCTCCCTCTTCAGGCAGTATTCCGCGTCGGGTTTGGAAGATTCGGACAAGGTCAGTCGCGATCTCGTGACCCAGTGCGCCACCGCGTTCAATCGTCCGGTGCGGCTCCAGGTCACGGCCGGGCAGGTCAACGGCAAGACGCTGCTGGCCGTCTTCGTTCCGGAGGCGGAAGCCGCCGAGAAGCCCATCTACTTCCAGAACCGGCCGCTTCCCGGGGGTGCATTCCGCCGCATCGGCTCCTCGGATGTCCGCTGCAGTGACGATGACCTCGCCGTGTTCTACCAGGAGCGCCGGGGCGAATCGTTTGACAGCGCCCTGGTGCGCGATGCCGACCTCGCCGCCTTGGACCCCGCGGCCATCACGGAGTATCGGCGGCTGCGGGCCGATGCGAACCCCGCCGCCGAGGAATTGCGCTGGAACGACGAGGAGCTCCTTCATGCCTTGCGTTGCGTCACCCGTGACAATGGCACCCTCCGGCCCACGACCGCGGGCATCCTTCTCTTCGGGACCCCGCAGGCGTTGCGGCGCTGGTTTCCCATGATGCGCGTGGACTACATCCGCGTCCCCGGCCGCGAATGGGTGCCCGACCCGAACAACCGCTTCGAGACGGTCGAAATCCGCGCCCCGCTCATCACCCTCATCCGGCGCACCCGGGCCGCCATCCTGGATGACCTGCCCAAGGCGTTCTCCCTGCCCCCCGGCCAGCTCCACCGGAAGGACATCCCGCTGGTGCCCGACCGCGTCATCCGTGAGGCGGTCGTCAACGCCGTCATGCACCGCAGCTACCGGGTCCAGGGCGCGGTTCAGATCATCCGCTACGCCAACCGGATGGAGATTCGCAATCCCGGCCACTCCCTCGTTTCCGAGGAACGGCTGGGTGAGCCGGGTTCCGAAACCCGGAATCCCGTCATCGCCGCCATCCTGCACGATGCCAACCTTGCCGAAACCAAGGGTAGCGGCATCCGGGTCATGCGGCAGTTGATGGATGAGGCAGGGCTCACCCATCCCACCTTTGAATCCGACCGCGAGCGCAACCAGTTCGTCGTCACCCTCCTTTTCCACCATTTCCTTTCCCCGGAAGACTGGGCCTGGCTGCGGAGCTTTCAGGATGCCGAGCTCACGGACGAACAGGCGCGGGCGCTCGTCTTCGTCCGCGAAGCCGGAGCCATCTCCAACGCCGCCTTCCGCGCCATCACCCACCTCGATGTCCTCGCCGCCAGCCAGCAATTGCGCCGGTTGCGGCACAACGGCCTGCTCCAGCAGAAGGGCAAGGGCGCCCAGACCTACTACGTGCCCACCGAGAAGCTCCTGAATCCCTGGCAAGGCCGGCAGGGTGCCCCGGCCGCGCAACCCGGGTCGGGACCGCAATCTGGGAACCTCGCCGGACAATCAGGTAACCCCGAGGCGTTATCTGGGAACCTCGCCGGACAATCTGGGAAGCCCGCCCCCCAGTCTGGGAACCCCCTACCCACACAAAACTTCCCCCCCGGGTTGCCCGAAGATCTTCGCAACGACCTCCAGGCGTTGAAGCAACGGGTTTCCCAGCCGGAACTGGAGAACCTGGTCTGGCGGGTGTGCCAATGGCAGGCAACCGGTGCCGAAGACCTGGCCCGCCTGCTCCGGCGCGAGCGCAAATACGTTCAGGATCGCCTCCTGACCCCCATGCTGAAAGCAGGCCGGCTGAAGCTGACCCTCCCCGGCCAGCCCAACCACCCCCAGCAGCAATACCGGGCGGCCGTCGCCCCCGACCAACGCCGCTGACCCACCTTCCGCCCACCGGCCATGAGCGACCTCACCCTCTTCCGCTTCAGCCGCTACGACACCCACGGCGTCCGGCAGATCAACCGCAACAGCGACCTCATCCGCTATCGCCGCTTCGCGCCCGACCTGCTGCTGGAACTGGTCAGCACTGAGATCGACCTGCCAACCCTGGAGGACGTGGAACGGGCCAAGCCTTACCTCCTGGCCGCCTACGAAGGAGGAAGCCATGCGGCTTAAACCCTACCCGCGCACCAAACCCAGCGGCGTCGAATGGCTCGGCGACGTGCCGGAGCATTGGGGGGTGAAGCGCCTCAAATACTCCGCGAGCATCAACGATGACGCGCTTCCCGAAACAACTCTGCCGGACTTTGAGTTCAAGTATGTGGACATCGGAGGCGTAAACGCCGTCGATGGAATCACGGCGACCGAAGAGCTTGTATTTGAGAACGCGCCTTCGCGTGCGCGGCGCAAGGTTCGACATGGGGACACAATCGTCTCGACGGTGAGGACCTATCTTCGCGCCATCGCACCAATCAAGAATCCGCCGGAGAACCTCATCGTCTCAACAGGCTTTGCGGTCGTTCGTCCACGCAAGGTTGAACCGTCGTTCCTTGCCTACGCGCTGCGCGAGTCCTCGTTTATTGAATCGGTTGTCGCTCGCTCAACGGGTGTCAGCTACCCCGCTTGCAACGCCTCGGAAGTCGGCGGTATTGCCATTCCGCTCCCCGACCCCACCGAGCAACGAGCCATTGCGGCGTTTCTGGACCGGGAGACGGGGCGGGTGGACCGGTTGGTGGCGAAGAAGCGGGAGTTGATCGAACGGCTGAAAGAGAAGCGCACCGCGCTCATCTCCCGCACCGTGACCCGCGGCCTGCCGCCCGCCGCCGCCCGCGCCGCCGGCCTCCCCGCCCACCCGCCACTCAAACCCTCCTCCCTAGACTGGCTCGGCGACATCCCGACGCATTGGGAAGTGAAGCGGCTGCGACGCGTCGTGAGAATAATCGAGCAGGGCTGGTCGCCTGAGTGCAGCAACGCCATCGCCTCTGCGGATGAATGGGGCGTCGTCAAGGCAGGATGCTGCAATGGCGGGCATTTCAGTCCTGACGAGAACAAGGCTTTGCCTCCCGACCTTGACCCGCTGAGGAGTCTGGAGATCAAAGCAGGTGATTTATTGATGTCTCGGGCAAGTGGCTCGGAGGATTTGATCGGCTCGGTCGCCCTCGTTCCACCTGGAACGCGCGGACAACTTCTGCTTTCGGACAAGACATATAGACTGCGGTGCGATGAAACCATCGTGGAACCTGGGTTTCTCGCGCGTGTGCTTCAGAGTCCAATTGGACGGTCACAGATTCAGGCAGTCATCAGCGGTGCATCCGGTTTGGCCAAGAACATCGCGCAGAGCGATATGAAGGAATTCGTCTTGGCAGTTCCACCGCTCCCCGAACAAGCCGCCATCGCCGCGTATCTGGACTTGGAGACGGCGAAGCTCGACGCGCTGGTGGCGAAGGTGGAGGCGGCGGTGGAGCGGTTGCAGGAATACCGCACCGCCCTCATCACCGCCGCCGTCACCGGCAAGATTGACGTGCGCGGCAGTGTTGCCGTGCCCCCAGCCAAACAAGTAACCTCTACCTGCCCGTGAGCTACCGCGAGCCATTGCCCGAAGGATGCCCGCCCGACGTCGCGGAGGAAATCGCCGCGCCACGGGAGGTCTTTCGCCTGGTGCGGAGCAATCCGCCGACGCTGGATGATTTCCGGTCGCAGCGTGCGGAGAAGCCTCAGGCAGCTTTTCAGGTGCCGGAATGCCAAGCCCGCGGGCTGTCGGTGTTCGCTGATCGCCGCGATTCCGAGCGGGCGCTGAAGTTGCCAAAATTGCGCGGGTGTTCGATTTGCCGGCTCCGTTTGGAAGCGGGCGCGGGCCGCATCGAGCAGACGGGCCGGCCCTCGCACCACACCTGGTGGCCGCTGGCGGCGTTTGATATTCTGGCGCACTGTGGAGTGGAGTCGGTATGAGGACGATCCGCCACTCGACCACCCTATTCTACTACGATGGCCCGCAGGTTTTCGAAGCCCGCGATGCCATCGGCGGCCATTACGTGGCCGTGATGGTCGAACCGCACGACGGCCAGGATCGCTATTTGGTAGCCGGAGTCGAACCGGAGCGGCTGCGGCAGTTTCGGGCTGGATCGCTTGACCTGCGGAGTTTGTTGGTCGAGCGAACGATTGAAGACTGGTTCCTGACTTTCGCTTCAGACGGGCTGAGCGGACCACTGACCCTGCAACCTGCACCGGGCAGGCTGGCGGAGAGTGCCTTCTTGCCCGACCCAGGGTTTGTGCTGCATGACCGTCCGGCGGAGGATATTGCGCTAAAGGAAGCACGAGAGCGGAACAATCTCGTGCTTGAAATTGCCGCCGACCCGCCGGAAGCGGCGGCGGAGCACCGCATCCGGGTGGGGACACTGGTGGGACTGTTGGGGCATGTTCAACTCATGGTGAAGCACGCCTACAGCGCAGCCTTGCGTGACCTGACGGCGGACAACCGGCGTGCCATTGACAAAACCGATGCCCATTTGATGGACGTGGTGATTCCCGCGGCGGCCGGTTCTTTCCGCGTCATCATGGAAGCGGCCAAGACGCCGGACATGCTTGGCCAGAACGAGCTTGCACGTGCGCTGCAACGCCTGGACGTGCTGTTCGAGAACGCAGGCAACCCGCAAAAGGCGCTGGCCACGGTCAAAGAGCATCGTGGGCATCTGGCGGGCGCGTATCTTCGTCTGTTGCGCTTCCTGGTGCAGCACCGGACTGGGCTGCGTTACTCGTGGGCCGAACCCGGTTTTTCCAAGCCGAGCACCCGTGCAGTCACCGAGGCAGAGGCTGGCCCGCTGGTGGATGTGCTATCGGGCGTTTCCAATCTTGGCGGGGAGGCGGTCACGCTGTTGGGAGCTTTCGACAAGGCGAATCGAAGCACGGGCGCATGGGGTTTGCTGACGGCCGACGGACTATTCTCAGGAAAGGTGAAAGAGGGCGGGCCCAGCCTTGAGGGACTTAAGATCGGCGGGTGCTACAAGTTTTCGTGCATAGAGGAAATCGAGGAAATCGAAGGCACAGGCCGCGAACAACGCACGCTTTATCTAATCGAGCACGAACCCGCGTGATTGGAACGCGCGGCATATTTGATGGAAAGCTTCGGGAGGCGGGGGGGCGCCCCTTCTTGGCGGGGTCAGTAGGCTGATTTTCAACGAGTTCCGTTCCAACATCCTGCGCCAGATTATTTAATGGCCCCTTGATCCCATGCCCCAGACCAACGAAAGAGCCTTCGAGACCTACGTTGAGGAAATCCTCCTGTCGCGCGGTGGCTGGAAGTCGGGCAGCAACGCGGAGTGGGACAGGGAGCGGGCGCTGTTCCCGGCGCAGGTGATCGCGTTCATTCAGGCGACACAGCCCAGGCTCTGGGAGGAAATGCGGGCGCTCCACGCAGCGGGGCTCGAAGCATTGCTCCTCAACACGCTGGGCAAGGAGCTGGATGCCAAAGGCTCACTCCATGTGCTGCGACATGGGTTCAAGTTCTACGGCAAGACCTTCCGCCTCGCCTACTTCAAGCCCGCCCACGGGGCGAACTACGAGGTGTTGAAGCTTTTCGCCAAGAATCGGCTGACGGTGACCCGCCAAGTGCCGTGTCACCCCGGCGACGGCAGCACGGTGGACATGGTGTTGTCCGTGAATGGTGTGCCCATCGCCACCATTGAGCTCAAGAATCCCGCCACCGGCCAGAACTGGCGGCACGCGGTGCGGCAGTATCGTGAGGATCGTGACCCGCGGGCGCCATTGTTCGAGTTCAAGAGACGGGCACTCGTGCATTTCGCCGCCGACCCGGACGAGGTTCACATGACCACCCGCCTTGCCGGCGAGAGGACGCACTTTCTGCCCTTCAACCGCGGGAGCCATCCCGGCCAGATCGTCTGCGGGGCGGGCAATCCCCAGCACGCCTCGGGTTACCGGACCGGTTACTTCTGGGAGGAGGTGCTGCAAGCGGACAGCTTCCTCGACATCCTCGGCCACTTCCTGTTCCTGGAGAAGAAGGAGGAGAAGGTAGGCGATGGCCGCGGCGGACACCGCATCGTCACCAAGGAGACAATGGTCTTCCCCCGCTACCACCAGCTCGACTCGGTGCGGAAGCTGATCGACATCGCGCGAGCAGAAGGACCTGGGAGGAACTACCTGATCCAGCATTCGGCCGGGAGCGGGAAGACCAACAGCATCTCGTGGCTCTCCCACCGGCTGGCCAGCCTGCACGACGACGAGGATGCCAAGGTCTTCGACTGCGTGGTCGTCATCACGGACCGGCAGGTGCTTGACCGGCAACTACAGGACGCCATTTACCAGATCGAGCACGCACAGGGGGTGGTGAAGGCGATTGACCAGGACTCGAAGCAACTGGCGGCGGCGCTGATCGACGGCACGAAGATCGTCATCACCACGTTGCAGAAGTTCCCCTTCGTCTTGCGCGGACTTCTTCACGCTGCCGGGGCCGAGAGCCAGGACAAGGCGACCCCTGAGGAAAAGCAGCGGGCGAAGGAGTGGGAGGCTGAGATCGCCAAACGCCGGTATGCGATCATCGTGGACGAGGCCCACTCCAGCCAGTCGGGCGACACCGCGGTGGAGCTGAAGGCCATCTTGGGCACGTCGGCCAAGGCAAAGAACGGAGAGGAGGAGCCGGACTGGGAAGATCGTCTGAACGAGGTGATGCAGGCCCGTGGGCGGCAGCCGAACCTGAGCTTCTTTGCCTTCACTGCGACCCCGAAGGGAAAAACCTTGGAACTGTTTGGCCGCCCCGGTGCCAACGGACTGCCCGAAGCGATTCACCTCTACTCCATGCGGCAGGCCATTGAGGAGAAATTCATCCTCGATGTCGTCAAGAACTACACCACCTATGCCACCTACTACCGGCTGGTGAAGGCCATTGAGGATGACCCGAACCTGCCGAAGAAGAAGGCCGCGCGGGCGCTGGCCAAGTTCATGAGCCTGCATCCGCACAACATCGAGCAGAAGACCGAGGTGATGGTGGAGCATTTCCGGCAAAAGGTGCGCGGCCACCTTGGGGGACGCGCCAAGGCGATGGTCGTCACGTCGTCCCGGCTCCATGCCGTCCGCTACATGGCGGCCTTCCAGCGCTACCTCAAGGACCATCGGATTGACGACATTCGGCCGCTGGTGGCCTTCAGCGGCACCGTCAGGGACCCGGACGCCGGCCTCGAATACACCGAGCCCGGAATGAACCGGGATTGCGTGAGCGGCGAACCCATCAGCGAGAAGCGGCTGCCGGAAAGGTTCGCCTCGCCGGACTACCAGGTGCTCCTGGTGGCCAACAAATACCAGACCGGCTTCGACCAACCCCTGTTGTGCGCCATGTATGTGGACAAGCGGTTGGACGGGGTTCAGGCAGTCCAGACGCTGTCGCGCCTCAACCGGATGATTCCGGGCAAGGAACACCCGTTCGTGTTGGATTTCGTGAACGAAGCGGAGGACATCTACCGTGCGTTCAAACCCTACTTCGATGCCACCAGCCTTCAGGAGACGTCCGACCCGCAACAGCTCGAACTGCTGAAGCACGGGCTCGACGCCATGCAGGTCTATTTCTGGAGTGAGGTTGAGTCGTTTGCCCGGATTTTCTACAAGCCAGCGGCCCAGCAGGTTGCTCAAGACCACGCGGCCATGGAGCGCCAAATCCAGCCTGCCGTGGATCGCTTCAAGGCAATGCCGGACGACAGTCAGCGCGGGGAGTTTCGGGAGAATCTGGGCGGCTACGTGCGTATCTACTCGTTCCTGAGCCAGATCATGCCGTTCAGCGACCCAGCCCTCGAGATGCTCTACAGTTTCGGGCGCTTTCTGCTGCCCCATCTGCCCCCCGAACGGGAGTCCGAGCGGGTCAGACTGGGCGATGAGGTTGCGCTCCAGTATCACCGTTTGCAGCGGACCTTCGAGGGGGGCATCTCACTCCGTGAGGGGGAACCAGAGGGCGTGAAGAGCCCGACGGACGTGGGTTCCGGAAGGGCCAAGGAGGAAAAGGCGCCGTTATCCGAGATCATCAAGGTGCTCAACGAGAGGTTCGGGACGAACTTCACCGACGAGGACCGCTTCTTCTTCGAGCAGATTCGGGAGAAGGCGACATCGAACGACCAGGTGGTCAGGCTTCGTCGGGCGAATCCATTCGACAAGTTTCAACTCGGGCTCCGGCAGTTGCTGGAGGACCTGATGATCCAACGGATGTCGGACAACGACGAAATCGTCACGCGCTACATGGAGGATCGGGATTTTGGTGAAGCCGCCTTCACGGTCCTCTCCAAGGCCATCTACGACTCGATTCCGGATCGCGAAGCCACATCCGGTTAGTTTCCCGGCGACAGGGACTACACGAACCGCAGCGACTCTTGGGCTGGACCCACCGCTCCGGCACAGTCAGGCACCCAGGTTTTTGTTGGCGCCCTGGGAACGGGCGGGTGCCGACGCGGGGTGCCTATTCCGCCGCCACGCAGAACAGGTGGCTGTCGCCCCTCAGGATGAGCCGGCCGGCTGCGGGCACCGGCGTGGCGATGATCCGCTCGCCCATCGGGTTCTCCGACAGCAGCTCGAACCCGTCGGTCACCCGCGCCGCAAAGACCGTCCCATCCTCGCGGGCCGCATAGAGAACCCCGTTGGCCACCACCGGCGAGGCGTAGTACGGCGAGGCGGTCCGCGGGAACTCACCGGTCCACAGGGTCCGGCCCGTGGCCGGATCGAGGCACACCACCTCGCCGCGGTGCCGGAGCAGGTACACACGGCCATCCACCGCCACAGGGGAGGCGACAAACACCCCGAGGTCGTCCCGCTGCCACACCCGGTGGGTGGCGGTGACATCGCCGCTCCCGCCCAGGCGGATCCCGTGCATGCGGGCCTGGCGCGGACGGTCGTCGCGTCCCACCGGCACCACGACCATGTCCCCGACCACCACCGGGGTGGCGATCGCCGGCCAGTAGGCCATTCCGTCGGGATTGAACCCGCCGGCCGACCAGATCAGGCGCCCGTCGGCCGCATCGTGGGCGGTCAGGCGGTCCGCGCCCCAGGTCAGCACCTCGGTCCGCCCATCCCGGGTCACCACCACCGGCGTGGCATACCCGTTGTCATTCTCGGAGGGCGCCTTGTGGGTCCGGTCGGTCTTCCAGCGCAGCTCGCCGGTCTTCTTGTCGAACGCCGCCACCCAGGACTCGCCCCCATGGAGCCGCGACACGATCACCAGCCGGTCCGTCAGGGCCGGCGAGGTGCCGGAATCCCAGAACAGCTTCTCCTCGCCGTAGCGTTCGGTCAGGTCGACCTGCCAGCGGACCTTCCCGTCGAAACCCAACGCCGCGAGGCGTCCGCTGCGGAACCGGACGAAGAGTGACTCGCCGTCGGTGACCGGCGAGGGGTTGCAGCTCGACGCCAGGGTGCGGTGCCGTGGCTCGCTTTCCGCGCCCAAGCGGGTCTCCCAGGCCGGTTTGCCGGCCAGGTCATAGGCCAGGACCGCGTCCTGGCCCTCGGCCGGTGACGTCAGATAGATCCGGTCATTCCACACGATCGGGGTCGAGGTCCCCTTGCCCGGCAGGTCGGCCCTCCACGCCACGGAGTCCGCCGACCAGCGTTCCGGGGCCTTCCCGGTGGTGCTGCCGATGCCCGACGGCCCGCGCCAGTTGGGCCAGTCCGAGGTGTCGGCGCCGGGGAGTTCCGTTCCAGCCGTGATCAGGAGGGCGCCGAGGAGGCCGAAGGCCGGGCGAAGACGGGATTGCATGACGTCACCGTGTACCAAGGGCGGCTCGCCGTCCATCCCCCCGGGCGCGAGGGGGGGAATCCGATGGACTCCGGTTCCGGTTCCAACCGGTGTCACCGGGGCGGGAGGAGGCCGCTGGCGCCGAGTTCGAGCTTCAGGGCGGAGAGGGAGACCTTCACGTCGTGGGTGAACACGCCCAGGGATGCCACCAGGCAGAGCAGGCTGCCACCGAACAGGGCCTCGACCATGAAGGTGAGCCGCCAGTTGAACACCGCGCTGACGAACAGGGCGATCACCAGGCCGGCGGCGAGGAAGGCGCTGCCGCTTGCCAGGGCGATGGCCAGGCGCAACAGGCGGGCCCTGCGGTAGAGGATCCCCACCTGCTCGCGCTGGAACGGCTTGAGCGCGGCCCCGTCCTCGGCCAGGTGGGCGAACTGCCGGGAGCGGTCGATCACCCGTCCCAGCCGGTTGGTCATGGTGAGCAACAGCAACCCCACGCCGGAGATCAGGATCACCGGGCTGATGGCCACCTGAAGGTACGGAATGATGTCGGAAAGGGGGTGTGGATGCATGGCCCGGGCCCATCGAGGCTGGTCCCCCGTCGTCCGATGGCGAGATCAATCCGCGTCAACGGACCGTTCGGAGGGGGCGTGGGGCAGGGTCAGGAACCCCGGGTCGGAGGCAGCCGGGAGAGGAGGGCCTGGGCGAGGTTGCCGTCGAGGCCCCCGGACCGGTCCAGGAGCCGGAGGAATCCTGCCCGGTCGGTGCTGAGCAGCACTGCGGGCCGGTCGGGGGCCACGCTGACGGTCGCGTTGCGCGGAAGTCCGGTCAGGAGTCCGGCCTCGCCGAAGTAGCGCCCGGGGCCGAGCCGGGCCACGTCCTCGCTGCCGCCGGCCCCGGTGCGGCGGCTCACCACCACCTCGCCATCCATCACCACATGGAAGGCGTCCGCCGGATCGCCTTCCCGCACCACGACCGTTCCCGCCGGCCAGTCCGCCTGGCGGAACCCGGGCAGGATCGCCTCGAGGGACTGCCCGGCCAGCGCCGGCATGGCCTCCACCAGGCGTTGACCGGCCAGCCGACGCTGGAGCAGTCGCGACAGTTCGGCGGCCACCAGGTCGGACTGGCGGACGAGGTCCTGGAACGTGGCGCCGTCGATCCGGCGCACCTCGACCCCGGCGGGTCCGGCGGAGACCGTGGCGGTGCGGAAGCCCCCCTGGAGCAGGCCGATCTCGCCGAAGCATTCGCCCGCGCCGAGGCGGGCCAGGTGGCGGCGCCCTTCGCCCGTCCCGCGGGTCACCCAGGCCTCCCCGCGGACGACCACGTAGAAGGCGTCGGCCGGATCCCCCTCGCGCACCAGCACCTCGTCCGGGGCGTGGGCGATGGTCTGCGCCCGGTCGAGCAGGGCCTGCATCTCCGGATCCTCGCTTCCGGGGAGGTTGGCCACCACCAGGTCCTCGCGCACCGGACGGGTCGCGGGCCGGCGGTCGGAAGCCTGTCGACGCCCCTCGATCCGCAGCCCGAACCGTCGGTCCGGCGCCGGGAGCGGCTTCACCTCGAAGCGCAGGGTGTAGTCGGCGGGGTCCATCCGGAACCGGAGCTCGTGGAGGAGGGTGGCGACCTGGGTGATGGCCATCAGCTCGACCAGTCCGGTGGCCGTGCAGGTGCGGTGGCCGATGCCGAAGGGGTGGAAGGCGTTCTCGCGACGATGCTCGGTCCGCGGCTCCAGGCAGCGTTCCGGGTCGAAGACCTCGGGCCGGTGGAAGGGACACGCGGCGAAGCTCATGGGCACCTGCGACAGCACCACCAGGTCGCCGCGGCGGATGCGGTAGCCGAGGTGGTCGAAGTCGCGGGCGGCGACGTGGGGCATGCCCTGCGAGACCGGATGGAACCTCAGGGTCTCGTGGTACACCGCCTGGAGCAGGCGCATCCCCCGGACGTCGGTGGCGTCCCGGAGGCCGTCGGCAAAGGCCCGGTCGACCTCGGCGGTCACCTCGGCCATCAGGTCGGGGTGCCGGAGGAGTTCGTACAGCATGAACGCCACCAGGCGGCCCATGTAGGAGCAGCTGCCGGCGAAGCCGTACATCGAGTAGCAGACCACCTCGCCGTCGGTGAGCGGAGCGCCGGACGCATCCCGGAGGGTCATCAGCGTGTCCATGATGGACGCCTTGCCCCGGGGCGCACCGGCCGCCCGCTGTTCGCGGACCAGGCCCCACATCAGGTCGAGCACCCGTCGGCGTGAGGCCCGGTACCAGGGGGTGTGGTACATGAGGAACGGCCAGACCCGGCCGCCCACGTTCATGTTGGTGTCGGTCACCCGACGGCAGTCGCGGTAGTGCGGGCCGAGGGAGCGTCCGCACAGGACCCGGCAGTACTGTTCGAAGGAGAGCTGCTGGACGGTCTCCATGACCGGGACCGGGGAGGCGGCCGGCCACGAGGCGATGGCGGTCCGGACGGCCTGGACCATCTCCGGCACCCACGGCGAGGCGACCTCGCGGGAGTAGGCCAGTGAAAGCAGGCGGCGGAACCGGGCGTGTTTCGGTCCGGACTGGCCGAGGACGAAATCGGCCGAGCCCAGCTGGCGTCCGACCTCGGCGAAGACCTCCTCGCGGGAGAGGTGGCGGTCGTCGAGGCCCTGCCGCATGAACTCCCGGGCCTCGAAGCCGGCGATCACGGTGTATTTCAGCCAGAGCGCCCGGAGGCGGTAGACCGGGCCCAATTCCCGGTACGACGACAGCAGCAGCCCGGTGGTGTCCCGGAGGAACTGGAAGGTGTTCCCGAAGATGCAGTTCCCGCGTGCGGCCGGCGGGGGTGGGGGTGTCTGGGGCTCGCGCATGGTGCAGGAACCGCCGGGACGGTTTCCGGTAGTGTGCTGAGGAAACGGGCCCGCAGGGTTACGGATGCCCGTGTCCCGGGTGGGTGGACGCGCCCGGATTGCAGCAGGCACGTCCCCGGTCCGCCCGGCGCGGGACGATCCCGCTCAGCCTGCGAGGTATTCCCTCGGGTCGGTCACATGGCCGGTCAGGGCGCTGGCGGCGACGGTGGCCGGGCTGGCGAGATAGACCTCGCTCTCCTTGCTGCCCATGCGGCCGGGGAAGTTGCGGTTCGTGGCGCTGATGCACTTCAGCCCGCCCTGGTTCATCCGGCCGAAGGTGTCCACCGGACCCCCGAGGCAGGCGGCACATCCGGCGTTCTCCGTCATCCGCACGCCGGAGTCCTCGAGGATCTGCCAGATCGTCCGGTCGCCCCAGCGGGTCGACTGCAGGTCTCGGACGATGTCCGGCGTGGCCGGGACACCGAAGGTGTCGATCACCACCCGGCGTCCGCGGAGGATCCGGGCGAACTCGATGAAATCGCTGGTCTTGCCCCCGGTGCAGGAGCCGACGTAGGCGCGGTCGAGCTTGAGCCGGGAGAGTTCCTTGGCGGTCTTGCGCTGCCCGGGATCGGGGTGGCAGGCGACCGTCGGCTCCAGCTGGTCGAGCCGGACCACCAGTTCGTAGCAGAACTTCTGGTCGGCATCCTCCTCCACCGGCGTGTAGGCGCGTCGGGTGCCGTTCAGGCGGGTGCGGGCGTCGACGTACTCCGCGGTGCGGGCGTCGAACGGGAAGATCCCGTTCTTGCCGCCGGCCTCGATCGCCATGTTGGCGATGGTCATCCGGTCGTCCATCGAGAGCGTCGCGACGCCGGGGCCGTCGAACTGCATGGCGCGGTACGTGGCGCCGTCGAAGCCGATCTCCCCGATGATGTGGAGGATGATGTCCTTGGCCATGACCCCGGGCTGGAGGGCGCCCTCGAGCCGGAAGCGCATGGTCTCGGGGACCTTGAGCAGGAGCTTGCCGGTGCCCATGACGAAGCCGGCGTCGGTGTTGCCGATGCCGGTGGCGAACTCGTTGAAGGCTCCCGCCATGCAGGTGTGGGAGTCGGTGCCGAACAGCACCTCGCCCGGGCGGGTGTGGCCCTTGGCAGGCAGCGCGGTGTGGCAGACGCCGGCGTAGTTGGAGCCGTACTGGCGCTTCAGGTTGCCCTTGTCCGCATCGTAGACCCAGTGGCCGGCCGGGTCGTCGATCACGTCGTAGAAGTACGGGAGCCCCTGTTCCCGGGCGAAATCGCGGAGGATGTCGACGTTGCGGTTCGACTTGGAGTCGGCCGTGAAGATGTAGTGGTCGGGGATGATCACCACCCGCTCCCGGTCCCACACCTTGGCGTCCTGGCCGAATTCGCGACGGAAGACGCCGATCGTCCCCGGTCCGCAAACGTCGTGGGTCATCAGCACGTCCGCGTTCACCCAGACGTTGTCCCCGGCGGACACCGAGGCCTTGCCGGCGGCGCGGGCGAGCAGTTTCTCTGTCAGCGTCATCGTCCGCGCACGCTAGCGGACCCCCCGACCCGCGCGCAAGGGAGTGGCGGTGTCGGCTACGGCCCCTGGCGGAGTTCCGCCGGCCGGGTCTCGCGGGCCTGGGCGGCGGTCCGGGGCGGGGGGGCGTTCAGGGTCCGGTAGAGCCAGGCCTCGAGGGGACGGAGGGGACGAAGCCAGCCGTAGAACGGCGAGTACAGGAGCCGGAGCCGGACGAGGGACAGGAGCATGTTGAGGGACGTCCGGAGGTTGAAGGCGACCTTGGACCCGCTCTGGTCGGTCCAGACGGTCGGCACCTCCCGCACGCTGAACCCGGCCCGGCGCAGCGAGTAGAGCAGGTTGACGTCGAACGCGAGGTCGGCGAGGCGGAGCTGGGTCTGGACCGCCTCGACCGCCGCCCGGCGCATCACCTTGGCCCCGCACTGGGTGTCGCGGATGCCCATGCCGAAGAACGCCTCGACGAACAGGTGGAACATCCGGCTGGCAAACCGCCGGTCGCGGGTCTGGGCCACGTTGACCCGGGATCCCGGGAGCCATCGCGAGGCGATCACACAGTCCGCCTCACCCGCCCCACACCGCCGCGCCAGGTCGAGGAAGGCGTCCGGCGGGGTGGCGCCGTCGGCATCGACATACCCGATGAGGTCGGCCAGGGGGGCGAGCTTGAGGCCCTCGATCAGGGCGCCCCCCTTGCCGATGGGGGCGACGAACTCGAGGTGGGAGATGCACGGATGCCGGCGTTCCGCCGCCTGCACCACGCCCAGGGTGTCGTCGCGGCACCCGTTGAGGATCACAACGATCTGGAGGTTGCCGGGGTGATGCTCCCGGAGGTGGACGGCGTAGGCTTCCAGCACCGGACCGAGACGCGCCTCCTCGTTGTAGGCGGGAATCAGCAGCAGCAGGCTCGGGGCGCCGGGGGGCACGGGGGTGGAGGTTGGGCTGCGGCCGGACGGCCGGCAACCGCGGAGCCGGTCAGCGGGTCGGCCGGAGATGCCGGTCGGCAAACTCCAGGAACACCCGCCAGTCCCCGGCGGTCATGGAGTGTTTGCCCGGCCGGATGAAGTACCCGAGGCGACTGGCCACGAGGTGGTCGTTGGGCGGCGGTTCGGCGGCGTCGCAGCGGCCGCCGCCGAGGAGTTCGTAGACCCCCTCGGCCGCCTTGAGCACCTCGAACTGGCCCCGCGGATTCGCCCACTGATCCTCCGCGGCATTCCCGAACAGCACCGGCCGCGGGGCGACCAGGGCGACGAGGGCGTTCTGGTCGAACGGCAGCCGGGCCGGGTCGTCGTTGAAGGCCTTGAAGCCGGGACCGAACCAGTGCGGGAACACGTCGTTGATGCGCTTCACCGACTCACCCACCGTCCCGCGGCTCGGCGCCGTGCCGCCGCAGCCGGCCTGGTGCGGAATGGCCAGGGCAATCCGCTCGTCGAAGGCCGCGGCCAGCAGGGCGGTCTTCCCGTTCCGCGAGTGCCCCACCACCGCAATCCGGCCCCCGTCGATCAGCGGATCCTGCACCAGGTAGTCGACGCACCGGTGGAATCCCCACGCCCAGGCGGCGATGGTCCCCCGGTCGGCCGCCCGGGCGTCGGCGCCCGATTTCCCCGCCAGCCAGGCGTAGATGCCGTCGGATACGTCCTTCCGATCCGAGTCGATGTCGGAACTGCAGAACGTCGCGAAGGCGTATCCGCGGTCGAGGATCTCGCCGATCGGCCAGTCCTGCTGCTGGCCGCCCCGGGCCTCGTCGGTCGCCCGGTTCTCACGGCAGCCCTTGCAGGAGTCGTACAGCCAGCCCCGGGCGAGCGGCACCCGGGGGTCGGCGGTGACGGCGTGGTTGCCGCAGAAGTTCATCGCCAGGAACACCGGCACCCGCCCCGGACGCCCGTTGGGGGTCACCAGCATCAGGTCGATCGCCGGCGCGCCGGCGTCGCCGAACCCGATCCGGATCAGCTTCAGCGTGGCGCGGCCGTCCAGGAAGTCCCGGTGGACGGCCCCGACGTCGAACGTGACCCGGTCCGGTCGCTCCGGCAGCTGGCCGTACATGTAGTGCTGGATCAGGGCCTTGAGTTCCGGGCGCCGGCGGTCGTTCCAGTCCGCCACCGTCCCGATCCGGGTCCCGTCGCGGGCGATCAGGGGATCGGGCAGGGCGGTTTGCCGGGGCAGGTCGGACGCGGGCGGGAATGCGGGGTCGGCGGTGAGGGACATGACGGTCAGGAGCAGGACGGGGAGGGATCGACCGGTGGACATGCCCCGCAGCCTGCCGGGAGCGGGTGGGAATGACAACCGGGAGCTGGACATCGTTGCGGCCCGGATGGTGCCCTTTCGGGACGGATGAGCGCGGACCGCAACCAGCCCGTGGTGAAGTGCCCCCAATGCGGACGGCGTGGGGCCTGGTTTGCCGAGCGGTGGGGACCGTTCTGTTCCGAGCGATGCCGGTTGGTCGACCTCGGGCGGTGGTTTGCCGAGGACCACGTCATCTCCCGCCCCCTTTCACCGGACGATTTCGCGGGATACGAGGAACTGCCCCCCGGCGCCCATCTCGACCGGCCCGCGGAATAGGCGATCCCGGCGCCGTCAGCCCCGGTGCCGGTCCACGAAACGCGCGGTCCGGTCCATCGCCTCCTGGATCCGGTCGAAGGCGGTGGCGAAGCACATCCGCAGGTACCCCTCGCCCCCCGGGCCGAAGGCCCCGCCCGGGACCGCGGCGACCTTTTCCTCGCGAAGCAGGCCGATGGCGAACTCGTGGGATGTCATGCCGGTCCCCCGGATGCAGGGGAACGCGTAGAAGGATCCCCGCGGCAGGTGGCACGGCAGGCCCATGTCGTTGAGGGCGCGGACGATGAAGTTGCGGCGCATCCGGTACTGCTCGCGCATCTCCGCGGCCGCGGCGGCGCCGTGGCGCAGGGCCTCGATGGCCGCCTCCTGGGCGATGATGCTGGCGCACATGATCGCGTACTGGTGGACCTTCATCATGGCCTCGATCAGCGGGGCCGGCCCGCAGGCGTACCCGATCCGGAACCCCGTCATCGCGAATGCCTTGGAGAAGCCGTGAAGGAAGATCGTCCGCCCGGCCATCCCGGGCAGCGTGGCGATCGACGTATGGGTGCCCTCGAAGGTGAGCTCCGAGTAGATCTCGTCCGACAGCACCAGCAGGTCGTGCCGGCAGGCGATCTCGGCGATGCGCGCCAGCTGCTCCCGGTCCATCGTGCCGCCGGTGGGGTTGGTGGGGAACGAGAGCATCAGGACCTTCGAACGCGGCGTGATCGCCGCCTCGATGGCCTCGGGCGTCACGGCGAAGCCGTCCTCGGCGCGGCAGGCAACCGGGACCGGACGGGCGTGGGCGAGGGTGACGCTCGGTGCGTAGCTCACGTAGCACGGCTCATGGTACAGGACCTCGTCGCCCGGGTTGAGCACGGCCCGCAGCGCCAGGTCGAGCGCCTCGCTGACCCCGACGGTGACCAGGACCTGGTCCGCCGGGTCATAGCGCAGCCCGAAGTCCCGCTCGACATAGCGGGCGATCTCCTCGCGGAGCCGGAGCAGGCCGAGGTTGGGCGTGTACTGCGTCCGGCCACGTTCCAGGGCGTAGATGGCCGCCTCGCGGATGTGCCACGGGGTCACGAAGTCCGGTTCGCCCACCCCGAGGGAAATCGCCTCGGGCATTTTCTGAACGATGTCGAAGAAGTCGCGGATTCCGGACCGCGGGATGCCGGCCACGTGGTCGGCCACGAAGTTGCGGGGACTGGGGTGCATGGAGGGGGAGGGAAGGATCGGCACGGGGGGCGTCGACGGGCCGTCGCGCCGGCGACGGAAAGGGGTGGTCAGCCCCGGGTTTCAGGGACGCACGCAGGGGGCCGCGGCCGCCGGGATCCCGGGACGGGGGACGGCGGAGCGGGCGGCGTTCGCGCGGTTCATGGGTCCTCTCCTGCCGTGGGGACCCGGGCTGGTCAAGTCCGCCCTGATTCGTGCCGCCGGGGGAATCGGCACCCGACCCCGCCCGGCGGCTGGAACTTTCCCGGCGGGGCGGGTATCAATCCCGACAGTTCATGGCTCAGTTCACCTACAAGGCCCGCCGCCGGTCGGGGGAGCTGGTCTCCGGCTCCCTGGAGGTCAACGACCGCGGGGCTGCCGTCGCCCAGCTCCAACGGGCGGGCCTGTTCCCGATTGCGATCCTTGCCGTCGAGCCCGCCCCCAAGGCGAAGACCCCCAGAAAACCGGCCCAGAGCGCGCAGACGGGGGCCTCCCCGGCCCCGGCGGGCGTCCTGCCGGAATCCCTGCGCCGCCTGTTGAGCCGCCAGCGCCGGCCGAAACTCCAGGAACTCGCCACCTACACCCAGCAGTTGGCCAACCTGCTCCGGGCCGGCATGCCCCTCACGATGGCCCTCCAGTCCATGTCGAGCCTGTCCTCCAAGGGGATTCCCGGCGCGGTCAGCCAGGACCTCAAGCAGTCGGTGGTCGAGGGCCGGGCCCTGTCCGACGCCATGGCCCGGCGGCCCGACATCTTTCCCCCGCTGGTCGTCAACATGGTGCGGGCCGGCGAACAGTCCGGGGCCCTGGAGGAGGTGCTCCGACGCCAGTCGGCCCACTTCGAGCGCTTCGCCGAGGTGCAGGCGAAGTTCAAGTCGGCCCTCATCTACCCCGCCATCGTGACCAGCGTCGGGGCCGGGCTCGTGTTCTTCTTCATGACCGTGATGCTCCCGCAGTTCAGCTCGTTCTTCGAGAGCTTCGACATGAAGGACCGGCTGCCGGCGTCGACCATGATGCTCATCCGCCTGTCGAACTTCATGAAGTCCTACTGGTGGGCGTTCCCGCTGGTCGGCGCCGCCGGCTATGTGGTCTACCAGCGCTTCCGGGCGTCCGAGGCCGGCCGTCGACAGATCGACACCCTGCTGATGCGCCTGCCCGTCTTCGGACAGGTCGTGCGCCTCAACCTGTTCGGGCAGTTCGCCCGTACCCTCTCCACCCTGCTCCACAACGGCGTCCCCGTCCTCCAGGCGCTCCGGATCACCGAGCAGGTCGTGCCCAATGTCGTGGTCCAGCAGGCGGTCGCCGCCACCCGCGAGGCCGTGACCGACGGCAAGAGCCTCGCCCAGCCGCTGGCACGCAGCGGGATCTTCCCCCAGCTGATGATCGACCTGATCCGGATCGGCGAGGAGACCGGGGACGTCCCCGCCGCCCTGATGAACGTCGCCGAGACCTATGAGCAGGACCTCAACCTCGCCCTGCGGACCATGACCAACCTCATCGAGCCGGTGCTCATCGTGGTCATCGCCATCGTGGTCGGGGGGCTGCTGATCAGCGTCATGCAGGCGATGTTCGCCATCACCTCGAACATCCAGCGCTGACCATGCGTCCCGGAGGCCAGAGATCGCCGGTCCCGCGGGGGTTCACCCTCATCGAGATGATGGTGGTGGTCACCCTCATCGGATTGACCCTCGCGCTGGCAATCCCGGCCCTGCGGGAGGTGCGCCGAAGTCCGATCGCCCAGGCGACAAAGGATTTCCTCGACGCCTGCCGGGAGGCCCGGTCCCGGGCGATCCTCGGGGACCGGCCCATGCAGCTCGTCCTGCGCGACGGCGGCGGCGAGCTGTCGGTCGAACCCGCCCCGGTGGGTGTCCTCGGCGCCACGAACGGCGTCACCGCCCTGCGGTTCGATCCCAACTTCCCCGGAGAGGGCGTGGAGCCGGTCTGGGCCCGACGGCTGCCGGACGACGTCGCCTTCCGGTCGATCGTGGTCAACGGGCGAAGCTACATGGACGCCGCGGCGACCGCCGTGCGGTTCCACCCGAACGGGACCTGCGACCAGTTCGTGGCCGAGATCCAGTGGCAACGTCGCGAGACCCGGCTGCTGCAGCTCGAGATCCTCACCGGGATCCCCACCGTGGAGGAGGTCCGATGAGAGCCCTCGGATCCCCCTCCCGCGGTTTACGCGCCTTCACGCTGATCGAGGTTGCGGTGGCGTCGGCCATCCTTGCCCTGGCCCTCTTCGCCATCCTCCGGCTGTGCGTGGTGCTCCTCCGCACGGCCCGGTCGCTGGACCGGGTGCATGTGGACGCCTCCAGCCTGGCCGCCGAGCTGTCGATGACCAACCGCCTCGAGGAGGGCGTCGAGTCGGGGGATTTTGGCGACCTGTATCCCGGGTACCGCTGGACACGCTCGATCAGCGAGTACACCACCAACGGCCTCTATCTCGTGGACTTCCTGGTGAGTGATGGACGGGCGGGCGCCGGGGGGGAGAGCCGGATGACCCTGCTGCTCTACCGGCCGGAATCCATCCGGAGGGCCGGTCGATGAGGCCTCATCCCGGAATCGGCGGGCGAGGGCGGGCCGCCGCCAGGGCCTTCACGCTCTTGGAACTGCTGGTGGCGATGTTCGTGTTCGCGATGGTCCTGACCTCGCTCTACATGACATGGCGGGTGCTGATGCGCAGCAACGTCGCCGCCCTCGAGCTCGCCGCCGAGGCCCAGAGAAAGCGGCTCGCGGTCCAGACCATCGAGGAGGCCCTCAACGCCGCGGTCCTGTTCGCCGCCAGCCCCACCAACTACGCCTTCATCGCCGACACCACCGGACCGGCCGCGGCACTGAGCTTTGTGGCCCATCTCGGAACAGGATTCCCCGGGAGTGGGCGATTCGACGGCGAATCGGTCCGCCGTCTCTGGTTCCAGGTCGAGCCGGGACCCGGCGGCGACGGCTGGCTCGTCATGCGGCAGGCATCCATGCTGGCCGCCCTTGACGATCCCACCCAGGCGTTCCCGGTTCCACTCAGCCGGAACGTGTCCGAGTTCCGGTTGGAATTCTGGGACGAACGGCAGGGGGAATTCGCCGAGGAATGGAACCTCACCAACCGCCTCCCGGCGCTGGTCCGGATGACCCTCGGGTTCGCCGACCCGCGCGCCACACGACGGGAGGTCGAGCACGTCACCCGGGTGGTGCGCATCCCGTCGGTGGGAGTCGCCGCCGATGCCCAGGTGGGTGCGGGCCCCGGAGGACCCCGATGACCGTCCGCCAACCCGGCCCACGGGGAAGGGGCGGCGCGGCCCTGGTGGTCGTGATGATCCTCGTGTTGTCTCTCACGGTCATTGTCGGCGTGTTCGCCTACGCCATGAAGGTGGAAACCCGCCTGAGCCACCGGACCGCCTCGACACCCGAACTGGAATGGCTGGCCCGGTCCGGGGTCGAGTACGCGAAGTGGGTTCTCGACACCCAGCGACGGGTTCCCGGCCAGGCGGGCTTCGACGCGCTCAACCAGTTCTGGGCCGGTGGCCCCGGCGACCCCGACAACGTGGATGACCCGTTCATCGGGCTGAGCCTCGATGATGTGCCCATCGGCGACGGGACCGTCTCCATCCGCATCATCGACGCGGAGCGAAAGCTGAACATCAACAACCTCAACCCGGTCCAGCTCGGCATCGTGTTCCAGGCGATCGGAATCGGAGGGGCTGATGCAGCCATCCTAGCCGATGCCATCCGCGACTGGCGGGACCGCGATGATCTCGACGCCGGGCCGGTCGCCGCGGAATCCAGCACCTACTACCTGGCCCAGGACCCGCCCTACCGGGCCAAGAACGGTCCCATCGACGACATCAGCGAGTTGTTGAAGATCCGTGGTGTCGATCCCGGGATATACTGGGGCGGCGCGCCGACGCTCGAATCCGCCAACGGTGCGGGCCTGAGAGAGGTCCTCTGTGCGATCTCGAACGGCCGGGTCAACGTCAACACGGCGCCCGAAGCCGTATTGCAGGTTCTTTTCGACGGAAACGCCGCGGCTGCACGGCTGCTGCTGGAACGACGACAGGGAGGCGACGGAATGGATGGAACACTCGACGACGCGCCCTTCCGGACGCCGGGTGAAGCTGCGGCCCTGCTGGCCGGAGGCAACAGCGTGATGACGGGCCTGATCACCACCCAGAGCAGCACCTTTGAGATCGCGGTTCGTGCCCGCTGGGGCGGGGTAACAAGGGCGTACCGGGCCGTTATCCGACGGGGGGCGAACCGCCAGCAGGAAACCCTGCTGTTTCACCCGGACTAAAAATTCTTCAAAAACCTCTTGCTGGATCCACGCCTCCCCGGTATTTCTTTTCTCGTTCTTTACGAGAGCAGCTCGAACAAAGCAGGCCGCGAAAAAAATTCCGGGTCGCTTCAAAAAAAACGTTGCGATCGGATTTTTCGTCGTCTAATCTGTCCGTGTTGTTCGATTGGTTCCTTGAAATTTGAAAAGCGTAATGAGTGAGAGCCCTTAGTTGCTGCGGGTAAGCAGCAACGTTTTAATCGATGATCTTGGAAACAAGATCGAAACTTTCTACGGAGAGTTTGATTCTGGCTCAGAACGAACGCTGGCGGCGTGGATAAGA
>CAZGIK010000043.1:31462-36301 GCA_964525755.1 uncultured Verrucomicrobiota bacterium | reverse complement strand
AGCGCGGATAGGATCGGCATTCTCCCAACCCTTCGTCCCTTCGTTGTTCCCCCCCCGGCGGATTCATCATCCGCCGCCACGTTGCCGCCGGTTGAACGCCACCGCATCGGCATACCGCACCCCGCTCCCCCCGAAGAGGTCAAGGGCGCTGCCGATGGTCAGGTCGATGCGTCCGCGGCCGATCCGTTCCACCGCCTCGAGATCCGACATCGACCGGGCCCCGCCGGCGTAGGTCACCGGATGCTCCGTCGCCGCGGCCAGCAACCCCACCAACTCCTCGTCGATCCCCCGGCACAGCCCCTCGACATCCACGGCGTGAACGAGGAACTCCGCGCAGGAATCCGCGAGGCGAGCGAGGGTGTCCCGTCCGACCTCCAGGTCGGTGAACTTCTGCCACCGGTCGGTCACCACGAAGTACCGTCCGTCCCGGAGTCGACAGCTCAGGTCGAGGACCAGTCGCGACCGGCCCACCCGACGGACCAGTTCGGCGAGCCGGTCCGTTTCCAGCCGGCCGTCGCGGAACACCCAGGAGGTGACGATCACGTGGGAAGCGCCCGAATCGAGCCAATCGCGGGCGTTGTCGGCGTTCACGCCGCCGCCGTACTGGAGTCCGCCCGGCCAGGCGCCGAGGGCCGCCCGGGCCGCCGCGTCGTTCCCCGGTCCGAGGGCGATCACGTGCCCGCCCCGGAGATCATCCTCCCGGTAGCGCGCGGCGAACCACTCCGGCGGATGGTCCGCCTCGAAGTTCGTCCGGACCCCGGAGCCGGAGTCCGACAGGGTCCCCCCGACGATCTGGACCACCCGTCCGCCCCGGAGATCAATGCACGGCCGAAACACGGTCGGACCCTAGCGGCAAGCCGATCCGCCGGGCAGCGAGAAAGGAATCCGAGGCGGGCCCGCAGCACGGTGGCAACGGGGGAAAGATCTTGAACTCCCGCTGAGGCGCAGAGACGCAGAGGATTCCGATTCCCCTCTCCCTCCGCGCCTCCGCGCCTCAGCGGGAGAACTCCTCACTTGAACCTGGCAGCCATCGCCCTCCAGCACGGCGGCACGGGCGCGGGCGGTGGTGGAACTCCGGCCCCCGGCGGCGCAGCCGATTCTTCCGCAGGACAACGAGCGAATGACCAAGATACTCCGGAAGAAGATCCCGTCGACACCCACCCAGTTCCCGGTTGAATTCTCATCGTGAATGAAATCTATTCACATCGTGAGTGATGTTCGCAGACGGTGGGTGGAGACCTGGTTGCAGGCGGCGCTCCGGGCGTTGCCGGTGGTGGTGCTCACTGGCGCGCGGCAGGTGGGCAAGACCACTCTCGCACAGGCGGCGTGCCCGCCGGCCCGGACGTTCCTGACCCTGGATGACATCGGCGTCCTGGGGCAGGCGCAGCGCGATCCGGACTCGCTGCTGTCCGCGCGTCCCCTGACGCTCGACGAGGTGCAGCGCGCCCCGGAGGTGCTGCTCGCGGTGAAGCGCCAGGTGGACCGGCGCCGCACCGCCGGGGATTTCCTGCTGACCGGCTCCGCCAACCTGCTGCTCCTCGGCACCGTGGCGGACTCGCTTGCCGGCAGGGCGGTCTACATCGACCTGCCGCCCTTCTGCCCGTTGGAATGGCTCGGAAGAAAGGATGGCCTCGCCCCCTTCGACCTGCTGTTCCAGCCGGATTTCGACCTGCGCGACTGGCCGGAGGCATCCGGCGAATGGCAGTGGTGGCTGCGTTCCGGCGGATTTCCGTCGGCGTTGATGGCGCCCACGGAGGAGGCCCGACGGTTCTGGTTTGCCGGGTACGTGCAGACCTATCTGGAACGCGATCTGCGGCAGCTCAGCGATGTCTCGAACCTGCCGGATTTCCAGAGGCTGATGACGGTCGCCGCGAACCGGACGGGCCGTCTGGTCAACCAGTCGGACATGGGCCGCGATGCGGGCCTCCCCCAGGCGACCGCCCACCGCTATTTGAATCTCATCGAAACCGGATGCCTCATCACCCGGCTCCCACCGTACGCGACGAATCCGGCGACCGGTCTCGTGAAGGCCAAGAAGCTGTTCTGGAACGACGGCGGCCTGGCGGCGTGGCTGGCGGGAATCCGTTCGCACGATCAGCTCGTGGAGCGCAACGATCTGGGTTTCTGGCTGGAGCAGGCCGTCTACCAGACCTTGCAGACCTGGCGTTCCCTCGACCCCGCAGGCCGGCGGCTGCACTACTGGCGGGACCGGACCGGGCATGAGGTCGATTTCATCCTGGAGCAGGAGGGCACACTGGTCGCCCTGGAGATCAAGGCCGGGTCGATGGCGACCTTGTCGGACGCCCGCGGGCTGGCGGCGTTCAAGGAAAGCCTCGGCACGCGCACGGTTCTTCGCCGGTCGGTCGTCCTGCATGGCGGTCCAGCCCGGCCGCTGGGCGAGGATGCCTTTGCACTGCCTTGGGGCTGGATGTTTCCGGCCCTGCCAGCCTGAGCGGGTCGACGCCCTCGCCCGAGAACCCGCCGAGCACGTGGCCCCGCGGCACGGGGGAAGATACTGAACTCCCGCAGAGGCGCGGAGGCGCAGAGATTCTGATTCCCCACTCCCTCAGCGTCTCAGCGCCTCTGCGGGAGATTCCCTCTCAGGAGCCTCGGCGCTCCCATCGATCAACCCACCAGCCCCTGTGGCTCGGGGGCAGGGAGAGATGACTTCTGTTCTCCCGCTGAGGCGCAGAGACGCAGAGGTTTCTGACTCTCTCTCCCTCAGCGCCTCTGCGCCTCTGCGCCTCTGCGGGATGATCCTTCTTAGGAGCCTCGGCGCCCTCCTGGCCAGATCCGCCAGCGCCCCCAAGCCCGGCGGCACGGGGGTAGATTCTGAATCCCCCCTCAGCGCCTCGGCGTCTTGGCGGGATGATCCCTCTCGAAGCTGGGACCTTCCCAGAACAGTCCACCGGGCCGCTCAGTTCCGAGAGTTCTGCGCCTTTCCTCATTTCATCCCCACCCATCCAGCGACTCCTCCCGACGCCGAGCCCACGGTCAATCGGAGAACCGGAACCAGTTGTCCGCCACCTTCACCATGGACCACCGCTGGCGGTACCACCCCACTCGCTCCCAGTCCTCCGTTGAGAGGTAGGCGAACCCCCGGTGCTTCACCGGGAACCCGCGCCAGGTATGGATTTCGACAACAGTCCAATTCGAACCCCGGGCTGCCAGGACGAATTCGCCAGCCAGATCCCCGGGCAGTTCCACTCGCTTCAGCGGTCCGATTCCCGCCGGAAGGGCGGACTCCGCAGCCGCCACAATCCTCTCCAGGTGGTCCCGCCGCCGCCGGAACTCCAAGTCCGGAGAGTTCCAGGCGAGGCACCCCCCCATGAACACCAGCGCGACAAACGCCCCGCGGGTCGGTTTTCCCCGGAGGAGCAGGTACTGCCAGAACCGCCTCATCGGCGTGGGATCGGACGAGAGCTCGGGACTCCGGGTCGCTCCTGGCGGCATTCCATTCTGAACACCTCAATCGCAAGAACGTTCCGGGGCAGTCCATCGGCGGATGGATCACGCTTCAGGTCCAGTCGATCTGCCTGGCGCGGGATGAAGGCGATTCCGATGAAAAACCCCCGGCGCCGCCGCGCCTCTCCGGCAGGTTCCCAACATGAACGAGAACGAACTCGGCACCCGGATCCTCTCGACCGCCATCGACGTCCATCGGGAACTGGGTCCCGGCTTGCTGGAGTCGGTTTACGAAGTCGTGCTGGCGCGGGAGTTGTCCGACCGGGGCCTGGAGGTTGACCGTCAGGTGCCGGTGCCCATCGTCTTCAAGGGGTTGCGTTTCGACGAGGGCTTCCGGGCCGACCTCATCGTGGCGGGTAAGGTGCTGTTGGAACTGAAGTCGGTCGAACGGGTGACCCCGGCCCACAGGAAGCAGGTGCAGACCTACCTCCGCCTGACCGGTCTCAGGCTTGGGTACCTGCTCAACTTCGGGGAGGCCGTGCTTCGGGATGGCATCACCCGCTGTGTGAACGGGCTTCAGGAAGATGGCCCGCAGAGATCCGGCGACGCGGAGGACTGACCATGGGTTCCCGAACCCGCTCCCCAGCCCGTCGCCCGTGGCACCGATGGAAGATCCTGAACTCCCGCAGAGGCGCAGAGACGCAGAGGTTTCTGGTTCCCTCCCCCTCCGCGTCTCGGCGCCTCAGCGGGAGAACTCATCCCATGAACCCCGGCGCCTCGTCGCCGCCCAGCACGGGGCCACGTGAGTAGATCCTGAACTCCCGCAGAGGCGCAGAGACGCAGAGGTTTCTGGTTCCTCTCTCCGCGCCTCAGCGTCTCAGCGGGAGAACTCCTCCCGTGAACCCTGGAGCCTCATCGCCCCCAGCACGGCGGCACGTGGACAGATCCTGAACTCCCGCAGAGGCGCAGAGACGCAGAGGTTTCTGGTTCCTCTCTCCGCGCCTCAGCGCCTCAGCGGGAGAACTCATCCCGTGAACCCCGGAGCCTCATCGCCCCCCAGCACGGCGGCACGTGGGTAGATTCTGAACTCCCGCTGAGGCGTAGAGACGCAGAGATTCCGATTCCCCTCTCCGCGCCTCAGCGCCTCAGCGGGAGGATCCCTCTCCGGAGCCGCAACGCTCCCCGCAACCGACCCGTCAGCGCCCGCAGCACGGGGGCACTGGGGGATAGATTCTGAACTCCCGCCGAGGCGCAGAGACGCAGGGGTTTCTGATTCCCCTCTCCGCGCCTCAGCGCCTCTGCGGGAGGGTCCCTCTCTGGAGCTTCGGCGCTCCCTCCGACCGACCCGTCAGCAGCCCTCAGCACGGGGCCACGTAGGTAGATCCTGAACTCCCGCAGAGGCGCAGAGACGCAGAGGTTTCTGGTTCCTCTCTC
>CAZGIK010000043.1:0-31362 GCA_964525755.1 uncultured Verrucomicrobiota bacterium | reverse complement strand
TCATCGCCCCCAGCACGGCGGCACGTGGACAGATCCTGAACTCCCGCAGAGGCGCGGAGACGCAGAGATTCTGACTCCCCCCTCAGCGTCTCTGCGCCTCAGCGGGAGATCTCCTCCCATGAACCCCGGAGCCTCGTCGCCGCCCAGCACGGGGGCACGTGGGTAGATTCTGAACTCCCGCCGAGGCGCAGAGGCGCAGAGGTTTCTGATTCCCCTCTCCGCGCCTCAGCGCCTCTGCGGGATGATCCTTCTCAGGAGCCTCAGTGCTCCCATCGGCCGACCCGTCAGCGGCCTCGCCCGCCGGATTGCCGTCGGCCCGGAACCCGTCCACACTCCGCCCTCCCGTCCACCCCGCCGCGGTGGTGAAATGGCAGACACAGGGGACTTAAAATCCCTTGGCCTCACGGCCGTGTGGGTTCAAGTCCCACCCGCGGCACCACGCTCGTCCCGATCCACCGACGCCACGAGGGCATCCTCGTCCTCGGGTCCCGCGGCTTTCCCTCTCGAGGACGAGGACCGCCCCTTGCGGGGCTGAGTACGCGTACGAACCCCGGCGGACGCCACGCGGTCGTCCTCGTACTCGTCCTCGTTCTCGGGTCCCGCAGCGTTCCCTCCTCCCCTGTTCAGGGGATGCCCCCGCATCGCCCGGGAACTTCACGGTGGTGTAGTCACCCCGACACCCGACCGTCACATGGCCCCATCAGCCTCCGGGCCGCGAAATTGTCCGCAGAGACGTATCCACATGAAAACCACTGCCCTCCATCGGGCCGCCCTCTGGGCGGCGATCAGCAGCCTGCCGCTTGTCGGCGCTCCACCGGGACCCGCTCCCCAGATTCCCGAAGGCGGCGGCGCACCGGGGGCCTATCCCAACACCTCGGTCACCGCGGTCAATGTGCAGGCGCGGGGCAGCGACACGTTCGACGGGCGTGTCGACGTGGCCGGGCTCGACGGACAGGGACCGGTCGCCTGGGCGGTCAACCGCTACAACCGCGGGGACATCGCCCTCCGCCTCGCCCCGGCCGACCCGGTGGCGGCGCTTGGATCGATCGGTCTCGGCTTCATCGAGTTCGCCGACACCGCCGTGTCCCTGGCCGCCAACCAGGCCTGGCGTCCGCATCCCGCCCGCGGGGTGGTCATCCCGACCATCCGGCAGAACGGCCCGATCACCTGGCCCGACGGCGAGGGGGCCTTCTTCCCGGCCATCGCCATCTCCGAGTCCTCCTCGGGCCCCGGCTACAGCATGGTCGACGGCAGCTACGGCAACGGAAACCTCGACATCAACACCGGCCGCATGGGCGGTGGTGGCAGCAGTGGCGAGAGCAACTTCGACTTCTCGGCCATCTGGTTCCCCTACGACCAGGGATGGCTGGGCGGCGAGGTGGGAACCCCGGTGATCGGCGATCCCAACGGGATCCTGGCCGACGGCACGGCGCGCTGGACTGGCGCCGGCAACCACGCGGGGGGCCTCTCCGCGGGACTGGTCCAGTGGCTTGAGGTCCCGGCCGGCAGCCTGGCCTTCGGCGGCCACGCCGCCCTGCGCCTGCCCGGGGTGAACACCCTCGAGGACGGGATGCTGTTCGTCACCTCGAGCGACGGCAGCAGCGACGTGAACATTGCCGGTGTGGCGCCCCTCGAGGACGGCTCGGCCTGGCTGGTGACGATCCGCGAGGCCTCGTCCACCGACGCCACCACCCTGGCCGATGCGGGCCAGTCGGAGTTCCAGTTCGTCTACGTGCCCTTCGACGCGGAGCGCCTGGTGGGCGGCCACATCGTGGGGGCCACGGGGGCCAAGCGGAAGGCGGCCGGCGAGTTCGGCATCACCCGCACCGCCACCGGGACCTATGAGCTGACCCTGGCGGGGAAAACCGGTGCCGACGGGACGCTGCTGCTGCAGGCGGCCGACCTCGAGCCCGGCACGCCGGAGCCGTTGGCCACGCGGGCGGTGCTGTCGTACGCCTATGCCGACGGCAAGTTCGTGATCCAGGCCCGCAAGGCGACCGGCCCCGGGCAGGCGCCGCTGGCGGACGTGAACTTCTACGTCGCGTGGGTCGACTTCACCGCCCCCCTCGCGCCGCCCGCCGGCCCGGCCCTGCGGTCCATCGACCCGGTGCTGGTCAACGGGGACTTCGTCACCGCCCGCGAGGCCGGCGTGGCCGCCCATGCCACCCTGCCCGAGGCGCTGGTCGTCACCATCGACTTCCAGAACACCGGCGGGTTCACCGACCCGATCACCGGCCAGTTCGCGACCGCGGCCGTGGTGGGCCGGTTCTACGACACCGCCACCCTCGCCCCGACCACGGACCCGTTCATCATCGTCGGCAGCCCGAGCGGCAGCATCACGAAGAGCGACGTCAAGTTCAACCCGGTGACCGGCCAGTACGTGGTGGTCGCCAACGGACGGAGCTACACCGCCGGCGGGTTCCACACGCCCCTCCTGGCCATCGTCAACCCGGCGGCCTCGTCCGGCCCGCGCATCGTCAAGGCCTGGGTCCACGACCCGGACACCGACAGCAACTATGACGACCTCGCCGTGGCGGTGAGCAGCGCCAACGGCAACTTCCTGCTGGCCGCCGAGAAGTCGGCCACGGACGAGGGCGAGAGCACGGTCGGCTCCCTGTACGACGCCGCCGGCAACCGCCTCACCCCGCCGGCCACCCGGCTCGACCTGCTCCAGTCGATCGGCGACGAGGATGATCCGGACGTGGTGTACCTGCCCGGCCGGAACGCGTTCCTCTACATCAGCAACACCGACAACTCCAACGGCTCCACCGGCACCCTCAGCAACCGGATCGTCGGCTCGCTGGTCGACACCACCCCGGGCCCCGGAGGCACCCTCGTGGTGCGCACCGAGCAGGAACTCAGCGACGGCCTGCCGGCGGGTCGCGCCGAGGGACATCCCCACGCCATCGAGAACCCGTTCAACGGGCAGCTCATCACCGCCTACGACGCGGGCAACAACACCGCCGCCGGCGAGCTGTCGTACTTCAACCTCGGGACCGCGCCGGAGTTCACCTTCACCGCCGCCGGCCCCGAGATCCCGTATCTCGCCGGAACCGACGGCAACCCCTTCCGCCATCAACACCCGCAGCTCGAGGCCGACCCGGTCTCGGGGACGATCGTGGTGGGGATGAATGTCGTCGGCAGCGACGTCGGCCTCCCGGCGGCGTACGCCGTCCTGCTGCTCGGACCCGACGGCACCCCGCTGCCGTCGCAGGTGTCGCACCACTTCGTGGCCGACGCCCCGGGCGGGATCAGCAACAGCGTCAACTACCAGCGCCTGAGCTACTCGGCCGCATCCCAGGCCTACCTGGTGGCGTTCAACACCGGCCCCGGGTTCACCTACCTGGCGTCGTTCCAGGTGACCTCCCGCCACCTCGCATCGGGTGAGGTCCCGAACCTCGCCGTGAGCGCGTCGCCGGGCGGTGTGACGCTGTCGTGGCCGGCCGACGCCACCGGCGTCCAGCTCCAGCGGAACGACGTCCTGTCGGCCACCGGCTGGACCTCGGTGACGGCCACGCCGACCGTCGAAGCGGGCCTGAACAAGGTCACCCTCGATGCGGCCGGTGCGGCGGGCTACTTCCGCCTCGCCCGGCCCTGAGCCGGCCTGAACCGGATCGACACGGATCCGCCGGCTCCCCTCGCGGGTGCCGGCGGATCCTTTTTTTGTCCGGGGTTTCCGCTCTCAGTCCCCGGACCGGGTCCGGCTTCCACCCCGGACCCATTTCTCGAACTCGACGATCAGGAAGATGACCACGCCGACGACGCCCACATGGAGCCAGGTCTCGGCCCGGATGGGGGCGGAGTGGAACAGGCGGTTCATGATGGGCAGGTAGGTGAACAGCAGCTGGCAGGCGGCCATGATGCCGATCCCGCCCCAGAGCCAGGGGTTGCTGAACCACGGGATCCGGAACGCGGACTGGTTCAGGGAGCGGCAGTTCAGCAGGTAGAACGCCTCGACCACCACGATCACGTTCACCACCACCGTCCGCGCCTCGTCCAGCCGCATCCCCGCCTCGCGCTGTTCCCAGACGAACAATCCCATCGCGCCACACAGCATCAGGATCGACACCAGCCCCGACCGCATGAAGAGAGGCAGGGTGAGGAGCGGCTCCTTCGGGTCGCGCGGCGGACGTCCCATCAGCCCACGCTCCTTCGGCTCGAACACCAGGGTCAACCCGAGCAGGACCGCGGTGGTCATGTTGATCCACAGCAGCTGCACCGGCAGGATGGGCAGGATCTGGCCGAGGAAGATGGCGGTCATCAGGATCAGCGCCTCGCCCCCGTTGGTGGGAATGGTCCAGACGATGAACTTCACCAGGTTGTCGAACACGTTCCGACCCTCCTCCACCGCGGCCTCGATGGTGGCGAAGTTGTCGTCGACCAGGATCATCGCCGCCGCCCCCTTGGCCACGTCGGTCCCCGTCACCCCCATGGCCACCCCGATGTCCGCCTGCTTCAGCGCCGGGGCGTCGTTGACCCCGTCGCCGGTCATGGCCACGACATGCCCGCGGGACTGCAAGGCCCGGACCAGCCGCAGCTTCTGCTCGGGGGCCACCCGGGCGAACACCGCCGTCTCCTCGGCCAACGGCGGCAGGTCGGCCTCGGAGACCTTCTCCAGCTGACGCCCGGTCACCGCCCGCACCCGGCCGTCGTCATCCCGCGCCCCCTCGAGCCCGAGCTGGGTGGCAATGGCCGACGCGGTGATCGCATGGTCGCCGGTGATCATCTTCACCGCGATCCCGGCCCCCTGGCAGTCGGCGATGGCCTGGCGGGCCTCGGCCCGGGGCGGGTCGATCATCCCCTGCAGCCCGAGGAAGGTGAGCCCCTCCTCGACATGCTCCGGACGAAGCCGGTCCTGGCCGGGATCGACCTGTCGCCGGGCAAAGGCCAGCACCCGCAGCCCCTTCGCCGCCATCGCATCGACCGCCGCCCGGGCCGCGGCCGGATCGAACGGCACCTCCCGGCCATCGGCCCGCAGCATCCGGTCGCACCGGTCCAGCAACCGCTCGGCCGAGCCCTTCTTGTAGATCACCCGCGGCTCGGCCGCATGCAGGGTGGCCATGTACATGGTCTCGGACTCGAACGGGATCAGGTCGACCCGCGGATGGTCCCGATGGACGTCCCCATGGACCAGGCCGGCCTTGCGCGCCGCCACGATCAGGGCGGCCTCGGTGGGATCGCCCTGCACCCGGATGCGCCCGTCCTCGGTGACCAGCAGGGTGTCGTTGCACAACAGGCCGGCCCGCAGGGTCTCGCACAGCCCGGCATGGGACCCGGCATCCCCCACCCCCCCGGCCGCAACCCGGATCTCGCCGTCGGCATCATACCCCCCGCCCGTCACCTCGAACCACTCCGCCCCCGCGTACACCTCCCGCACCGTCATCTGGTTCTCCGTCAGGGTGCCGGTCTTGTCGGAACAGATCACCGTCGTGCTGCCCAGGGTCTCCACCGCCGGCAGCTTGCGGATGATCGCCCGGCGCTGGGCCATGCGGCCGACGCCGATGGCGAGGGTGATGGTGACCGCCGCCGGCAGGCCCTCGGGGATGGCCCCGACGGCGAGCGCCACGGCGGCCATGAACATCTCGGCGGCCGACTGCCCGCGCAGGACGCCCACGAGGAAGGTGACGGCGGAGAGTCCGAGGATCACCGTGACCAGCAGCCGGCTGAACCCGGCGATCTTGCGGGTGAGGGGGGTGGACAGGTCGATGGTGCCGGCCAGCAGGGTGGCGATCCGACCGGCCTCCGTCCGGTCGCCGGTCCCCACCACCACGCCCTCGGCCTGGCCGTACGTCACCAGCGTGGCGGCAAAGGCCAGGTTCCGACGGTCCCCCAGCACGGTGTCGACCGGCAGGGCGTTCTCGATCTTCTCCACCGGGACGGATTCCCCGGTGAGCGGCGCCTCGTCGCACTGCAGGTTCCGCACCTTGACCAGCCGGAGATCGGCCGGCACCCGGTCGCCCGATTGCAGGAAGACCAGGTCGCCGGGGACGAGTTCCGTGGACGGCACCCGGACCCGGCGGCCGTCGCGGAACACGGTGGCCTCGGTGCTGACCAGCTTCGAGAGGGCGCCGATGGCCTTCTCGGCCTTGGCTTCCTGGAGGAAGCCGATCACGGCGTTCACCAGCACCACCGCCAGGATCACCCCGGCGTCGACCCATTCCCCGAGGACGGCCGACAGCACGCTGGCGGCGATGAGGATGTAGACGAGCGCCTGGTTGAACTGCTCGAGGAACCGGCGCCACGCGGGGGTACCCTCGGTGGAACTGACCTCGTTGGGGCCGAACTCGGCCCGGAGCCGGGTCACGTCCTCACCCGCGAGTCCCCTCCCGGGCACGGTCCCCCACTTCTGCAGGGTTTCCTCCACGCTGCGGCTGTGCCAGTCGGCGAGGGGTTTCTTGGCGGCGTTCATTCGGCGGGATCGTTCCGTGCGGGATGGGCGGTCAGGCCAGGCGGGTGTCGGGAAGGAAGTCGGCCCCACCGGCGCCGCGGGTCAGGTTCTCCACCGTCACCCGGGCGATCTCCCCCAGCGCCTCCCGGGTGAGGAAGGCCTGATGGGCGGTGACGAGCACGTTGGGATAGGTCAGGAGACGCGCCAGCTCGTCGTCGGCCAGCACCTCCCCGGACAGGTCCTCGAAGAACACCCCCTCCTCCTCCTCGTACACGTCCAGCGCCACCCCTCCGAGGTGACCCGACTTGAGCGCCTCGAGAAGGGCCGTCGTATCGATCAGCCGACCCCGGCTGGTGTTGACCACATACGCCCCGCGCCGCATCCGGGCGAGGGTCGACGCGTTGAGCAGGTGATGCGACTCCGGCGTCAGGGGCAGGTGGAGGGTGAGGACGTCGGACGTCTCCAGCAGGGTGTCGAACGGTGCGTAGGTGACGCCCTCCCGGGTGGCCCATTCCGGGTCGGGATAGGGGTCGGTGACGAGGACGCGGGAGCCGAACCCGGCGAAGATCCGGGCGGCGATCCGGCCGATCCGGCCCGTGCCGACCACGCCGACGGTCTTCCCGGCGAGGTCGAAGCCCACCAGTCCGGCGAGGGAGAAATTGTGTTCCCGCACCCGGTTGTAGGCCCGGTGGATCCGGCGGTTGAGGGTCATCAGGAGGGCCACGGTGTGCTCGGCCACCGCGTGGGGGGAGTAGGCGGGAACCCGGGTGACGGCGATCCCGAGCTCCCGGGCGGCGGCGAGGTCGACGTTGTTGAACCCGGCGCACCGGAGCGCCACCTGGCGCACCCCGCCCTCCGCCAGCTGCTCCAGGCAGGGACGGTCGAGGCGGTCGTTGACGAACACGCACACCGCCTCCGCACCGCGCACGCTGGCGGCGGTCTCGGCCGTGAGCCGGAACTCATGGAACTCCCAGTCGATCCCCGACGCCCCGGGCGTCGCCCGCAGGTACTCCCGGTCGTAGGGCTTGGTGTCGTAGAAGGCGGTTCTCATTCGGGCATTCCCATCCACTCCAACTAAGCCGGCGCCCGGGGGAATGGCAATGGCGCGCCGGACCGTCGCGGTGACGGACAGGCCCGTCGATCCGACCCCGCAGTGAGCCTTGGCGGCGCGGGATGGGAACCCCGATTCCCCGTCCGCATCATCCCTCTGCGGGCTTTCCTTCGGGTCGGCGATGGGCTCCACTCGGCCCACCGGCATCCCGCTTATGGACATCGTCTTCAAGTGCCCCAACTGCCAGACCGAGCTCGAGGTGGACGCCTCCGCCTCGGGGGAAACGATCACCTGCCCGGCCTGTGAAAGGGACATCCGGATCCCCGAGCCCAGCCCGGACATGCTGCGTCCGTCGGCGCCGCCGACCCCGCCCCCGGCGATCAAGGGGGCGATGGACACCGCCCGGGAGAAGCGATTCGTGGTGCCGGTGACCGACAAGCCCGTGGAACCCCTGATCCAGAAACCCCTGCCGCCGCTCGAAGCCCAGGCCCGGGAACCCGGCAAGCGGATCATCCGGCTCAAGACCATCCGGCACAGCGACTGCAAGGAGGTCGGCCACGACAAGTTCGATGCGACGGTCACCGAGTTCCTGAACGAGGTGGGCGACGAGAACATCGTCAGCATCACCCCGATCAACTACAGCTACATCGAGCTCGGGACCCAGAAGCTTCTCACCGATTTTGGTGTGATGATCGTCTACCGCGGTTGACCCCCTTCCGCAATTACCCGCTCCTGCTGGTCAGCCAGTTCCTCGGTGCCTTCGGCGACAACGCCGTCCTCACCGTGATGCTGGGGGCCCTGCTGCGGGGATTGTCGGATGGCACCATCGACGGCCGCGGGCAGCAGTACCTCAACATCCTCTACACCAGCCTGCTGTTCATCCCGTATGTCCTCCTCGCCCCGATCGCGGGGTGGTTCAACGACCGCTACCCCAAGACGTTCGGCCTCCGCGGCGGGAACCTGCTGAAACTGGCCGGCGGCGGCCTGATGGCCGTGGCCGCCTGGCGGGTGGGCGGGCACCCGTCGGCCGCCTGGATGATCGCCGGCTACCTGGTGGTCGGAGCGGGCTCGTGCCTGTATTCCCCGGCCAAGTACGGGATCCTTCCGGAGATCCTCCCGCCCGGCCGGCTCGTCCGGGCGAACGGACTGGTGGAGGTCCTGACCCTCGTGGCCATCCTCGCCGGCAACATCGTGGGGGCGGTCCTCGTCGACCGCCTCCCCGCGCCGATCGCCTACACGGTCGTGGCCGCCCTGTTCGGGTCCAGCCTGGTGCTGAACCTGTTCATGACCCGCGGGCCGGCCGATCCGTCGGTCCGATGGCAGGATTCGCTGGGCGAGTTCCACGCCAACCTGCGGGGCCTGGTGGCCAGTCCGCGCCTGGTCCGGATGCTGGCGGGAACGGCGCTGTTCTGGATCTGCGGCGCGCTGCTCAAGATGAACTTCCAGCCGTGGGGCCAGCAGGTGCTCGGGCTGGACTCGATGACCCGCATCGCCCTGCTCGGGCTCTGGCTGAGCGTGGGGGTGATGGCCGGCAGCCTGCTGGCGGGACGGCTGTACGCGGTGGGCGACCTGCACCACACCCGACGATACGCCTTCGCCCTCGCGGCCGGGATCGCCGCCCTCGGGGCGGTCGGCCCCCTGATGCACGCCGGACTCACCCGGCCCCAGCCGGTGGTCGTCGGACTCCTCATCGGCGCCGGCGTGTTCGCCGGCCTGTTCCTGATCCCCCTCAACGCCGGACTCCAGTGCGAGTCGCACCAGGGCCGGCTGGGCAAGACGATCGCCACCCAGAACCTGATGGAGAACGCCGCGATGCTCGGCGGCAGTGCCTTCGCCGCGATCAACGTCACCGCGCGGCTCGGCCCCTCCCAGCTCTTCCTCAGCCTCGCCGTGCTGGTGGGCCTCGCCGCCTGCTTCCTCCGCATCCCGCAGCGCCGGACGGTGTGAGCTCCGGCCGCGGCCCCGGTCTGTCCATCATGACGACCACCCCGGCCCCCGGCGATGTCCTCCCGGCGACCCCGCGGCCTGCGGGTCTTTCCTGGAGGGAAACCGCCGCCGCGGCGGTCGGGTCGGCCGGGGCCTATCACCTGGCCTTCGTCTTCCCCCCGCTCGCGCCCCTGGTCGTGGTCCACCTGGTCCTCCTGCTGGCCCTGCACGATCAGCCCACCGCGCGGCGGGCCTTCTGGACGGGCACCGCCGTCGGCCTGCTGGTCTGCGCCCCGCCCATGGGCTTCCTCGTCCGGGTGTTCGGCCTCGCCGCACCCGTCCTCTGGCTCCTGATCGCCCTGTGGCACGGGATGTTCCTGCTTCTGGTCCGCGGCGTCGCCCGCAGCGGCGGAACCGGTCGGGCCCTGGCGCTGGCCGCGGTGCTGTGGACCGGGCTGGAGTACTTCCGCAGCGAGGTCTGGCCCCTCCGGTTCGCCTGGTTCACCACGGGCGAGGCGGTCTCGGAATGGACCGGCCTGATGCGTCGCGCCGGGGTGTACGGCGCCGGCCTGGTCCTCATGGCGACGGCCGCCACCCTGCTGGGCATCGCCGTCCCGGCGTGGCGCCGTCGACACCCCGCCCGCGCCCTCCTCGCAGCGGCGGTGCCCATCGCCCTGGTCGCCCTCCTGTCCCTCCCCGTGTCCCCGCGGCCGGACATCCCGACCCGGCACCTCCGCGTCGCCGGGCTCCAGCTGGAGTTCCCCGGAATCCCCGAGGTGCTCGACGGACTCGCGACCCTCCGGGCCCGCAACCCCGACGTCGAGCTGGTGGTCCTCCCGGAGTATGTCCTCGAGGGTCCCGTCCCGCCGGCCATCCGGGAGTGGTGCCGCCGGAATGGCGTCTGGATGGTGGCGGGCGGACGCGACCCGGTACCGGCCGGCGGCGGTGCCGCGACGAACGATGCCGCCTTCCACAACACGGCGTTCGTGGTGGGACCCGACGGGGAGGTCGTCTTCCGCCAAGCCAAGGCCCAGCCGATCCAGTTCTTCAACGACGGGCTTCCCGCCCCGGGGCAGGCGCCGTGGATCTCCCCCTGGGGCCCCCTGGGCGTGGCGGTCTGCTACGACCTGAGCTATCGCCGGGTGATGGACCGGTTGGTCCGGGCCGGCGCCCACGGACTCGTGGTCCCGGCGATGGATGTCGTCGATTGGGGGGAATGGCAGCACCGGCTCAACGCCCGGATGACCCGGGTCCGGGCCGCCGAGTACGGCCTGCCGGTGATCCGCATCGCCAGCTCCGGCATCTCGCAGATCGTCGGTCCCGACGGACGCGAGGCGGTCACGGCGCCGTTCCCGGGGCCGGGGGAGATCCTGTCGGGCACCCTGGTCCTGGCCGGGCCGGGAACCGTCCCGCCCGATGCCTGGCTGGCACCGGTCGCCCTCGCCGCGTCCGGTGCCGTCGCCGTGGCGCTGCTTGCACGGGTCGTCCGCGACCGCTTTGCTCGGCGTCGACGTCCGGAAGCCCCATGATCCGATCCCTCGCCCTCCTCGTCGTCCGGCTGTGGTTCCGGTTCCGCGCCCACAACACCGGCGTCCTCGCCACCCCGGGGCCGGTGCTCCTCGTCCCGGACCATGCCTCGTGGCTGGACTGGCTCTTCCTGCTGGCGGTGCTCGACGACGACTGGCGCTTCGTCACCAGCGCGACCACCGCCCAGACGAGCTGGATCCATCGGAAGCTCATGATCAACCGGCGGACGTTCCCCGTGGACACCTCGTCGCCCTACGCCGCCCGGCGCATGGCCGAGTACCTCCAGCAGGGCGGGCGCCTGGTCCTGTTCGCCGAGGGACGGATCACGTTGAGCGGGTCCCTGATGAAGCTGTTCGACGGCACGGGATTCCTGCTCCACCGCACCCGGTCCAAGGTCATCACCTGCCACCTCCGCAACGCCGTCCGCGTGCCCTTCGTCCGCCACCGCGGATGGACCCGCTGGTTCCCCCGCGTCAGCGCGCACTTCAGCGATGTCCTCCACGCACCGGTCCACGAGGGGGAGTCGAACGCCGTGGCCCGGACGCGCATCACCACCTGGCTGCGCGACGTCATGGTCCGGCAGCGGTTCGATGTCGCCATGGAGTTCGGCCCGGCGACGGTCCTCGCGGCGGTGGCCGAATCGGCCTCGGACCAGCCGGGCAAGGTGGTGCTCGAGGACATCAGCTTCACCGCGCTGAGCTTCCGTCGGCTGATGACCGCCACCGAGCTCCTCGCCGGCCAGTGGCGTTCCCGGCTGCGGGGCGCGGCACCGGGCGACCGCATCGGGGTCCTGCTGCCCAACGTCAACGCCAACCCGGTCACCCTCCTCAGCCTCTGGGCGTCGGGCCATGTCCCGGCGATCCTCAACTTCTCCACCGGGGTGCCGGTCATGGTCCAATGCGCGGCACTCGCCGGCCTCCGGCACGTGATCACGTCGCAGGCCTTCCTGGACAAGGCCCGGCTCGACGTCGCACCACTCCGCGACGCCGGGGTGGAGATCGTGCTGCTGGAGGAGATCCGCGCCGCCATCCCCGCCCTGCGCAAGATCGGCGCGGCGCTCAAGCACCGGATCGCCTGCGGTGCCGGGTTCCGGGAAACCCCGGGCGACCGCACGCCGGCGGCTGCCGACGCGACCGCGGTCATCCTGTTCACGTCGGGTTCCGAGGGCATCCCCAAGGGCGTCGAGCTGACCCATCGGAACCTGCTCGCCAACGTCCGGCAGGTCGACTCCGCCCTCGACACCGACGATTCCGAGAGGGTGTTCAACTCCATGCCGATCTTCCACAGCATGGGCCTCACCGCGTGCACGCTGTTCCCGCTGGTCCGGGGGTTCTACACGTTCCTCTACCCGTCGCCGCTGCACTACCGGATCGTCCCCGCCGCCGTGTACGACAAGGCGTGCACCGTGATGGTGGCCACCAACACCTTCCTCAACGGCTACGCCCGCCGCGCCCACCCGTACGACTTCCACTCGATCAAGTACCTGGTCGCCGGCGCCGAGAAGCTCCAGGAATCCACCGCCAACACCTGGGCCCGCCGTTTCGGGATCCGGATCATCGAGGGCTACGGCGCCACCGAATGCAGTCCGGCGGTGAGCATCAACACCCGCATGGACCTCCGCTTCGGAAGCGTCGGCCGACTCCTTCCCGGCATCGAGTGGCGCCTCGAACCGGTCGAGGGGATCAGCGAGGGCGGGCGGCTCTTCGTCCGGGGACCGAACGTCATGCGGGGCTACCTGAACCCGGATGCGAACGCGGCGTTCCGCGCGTTGGACGGCTGGTACGACACCGGCGACCTGGCCCGGGTGGACGCCGACGGCTTTCTTTGCCTGCTCGGGCGGATGAAGCGCTTCGCCAAGGTGAGCGGCGAGATGGTCAGCCTCACGGCCGTGGAGGATGCCCTCGCCGGGGCCTTCCCCCAGTACGGGGCCCGCTGCGAGGTGGCCGTGGTGGCCGTGCCCTGCGACGACAAGGGCGAGAAGCTCATCGCCGTGTCCAACGAACCCCGGCTGGCCCTCGACGAGGTCCGGGCGGCGATCCGCGCCAAGGGGCTGACCAACCTCTGTGCCCCGCGCGAGGTCCGGGCGGTCCGCGAGATCCCCAAGCTGGGGACCGGCAAGGTCAACCACCGCGCCCTGCTCGACTCCCTCGCCGCCGGCGCCTGACCCCGGCGGGCGGGCGTCCCCGCGAGCCGGGGCCGCGGCGGGTGCGCAGAGTGGCGGCGGATGATGAATCCGCCGATCCGGAGCCGCCCCCCTGCCCATCGGGCCGATTCGGAGCCGCACGCTCCGTCGTGCGGTCGATCCCGCCCGGGGCGGGGTCGATCTCCCCTTGGCCCCGCCTCGACGGAGCGAGGCGCTCCGGGGAACGGCCGGAAGGCGGCGGCATTGTCCCCGGTGGCGGAAGCGGTAGGGTGGGGACGCCGATGATGCCCGAGCCCGTTGCCCCGCAGCCGAATCCCCACGCCCTCCCCCCGGCGTTCGTGGGCACCCTGTTCTCCGCCCTCCTCGGCGGGGTCATCCCCGGGATCTACATGACCCTCGTGTCGGCCCCCGGGAACTCCGGATCCCCGATCTACGGCCTGATCCTCCCGTGGACCGTCCTCCCGTTCCTGCTCGCAGTCGCCTCGGCATGGCGGGGACGGTTCGGCCCGGCCGCCGGCCGCCTCCGCACCCGGACCGTCCTGGTGGCCGTCGCCGGCGCCGCCCTGTACACGTACTTCCTCCTGCTCCATCCCGAGGGACACCGGAACATCCGCGTCTTCCTCTGGATCCCCCTCTGGCAATGGGCCGTCCTCGCCCGTCCGATGCTCGCCGCCGTCCGCCAGGCACCCCCCGATCCGCAGGGTGGCGACGTCGGGTCCTGAGCCGGACCTGCGTCCTTGCCTGATCCGACCCGTCCTGCCAATCAGGCGTCGCGTCCTGCCGCCATGAGTCGTCCGCCCTCCCGAGATTCCCTCCGCGAGCGGGTGTACCATGTCATCTTCGACCACGACACCCCGGCGGCGAAGGGGTTCGACATCCTGCTGCTGGTCCTGATCGGGCTCAGCGTCCTGGCGGTGATGCTGGAGAGCGTGCCCGAGCTGGGTCGGGTCCACGCCGGATGGTTCCGGGGATTCGAGTGGTGCCTGACCGTCCTGTTCACGCTCGAGTACATCGCCCGACTGGCGGTGGTCCGTCGGCGGTGGCGTTACGCCCTCAGCTTCTACGGGGTCATCGACCTCATGGCCATCCTGCCCACCTACCTCGAGCTGGTGGTGTCCGATGCCCACTACCTGATGGCCGTGCGGGTGCTGCGTCTGCTCCGGATCTTCCGGATCCTCAAGCTGAGCCGGTTTGTCGCGGAGGGGGAGTTGCTGCTGCAGGCGGTGCGGCAGAGCCGGGCCAAGATCAGCGTGTTCCTCTGGTTCGTCGTCACCAGCGTGATCGTGGCCGGGACGGTGATGTACATCGTCGAGGGCGACGAGAGCGGGTTCACCAGCATCCCCCGGGCGGTCTACTGGGCGATCGTGACCCTGACCACCGTCGGCTACGGGGACATCGCCCCGCAGACGGCCATGGGACGCTTCCTGGCGAGCATCCTGATGATCCTCGGTTACGGCGTGATCGCGGTGCCGACCGGCATCGTCACGGCCGAGATCCATGCGGCGACCCAGCGCCGGGCGATCGACCGGGAGTGTCCCGGATGTCGGCTGGCCGGGCATTCCGACGATGCGGAGTACTGCCGGCGATGCGGGGGGCCGTTGCTGGAGCTGGGCCAGGCCCCGGGGGCGAAGGGTGGGGGATAGCGGGGGGAACGACCGCGTGGCGTCCGCCGGAGCTCCCCTTCGGGCCGTGGAGGGATGAACCCGCGTCAGCGGGTGAGTCCGACGGGGTCTGCCAGGACCCCGCAGGGGGTGCGGGGAGAAGCCGGACCGGCCGCCTATCGGCGGCGGCTACGGGCGGAGGGTGTCGGTCCCTGTCGGGACCGATCGGGCTCGCAGGCTCGCCCCACAAGATGCGCCCTTGGCCCGCGGGGACGCTCGCGCCACCGCACGCAGGAATCCCGCAGGACCGGTGGCGCGAGGCTCCCGCCGAGCTTCTCCCCGCTCCGTTCCCCATCGGGGTCGGGGTCGGAATCGGCATCGGAATCGATCTTCCCCTTCGCCCCTTCCGGAGCGCCGAGCTCCTGCGAGGCGTGCCCGGCATCCCCTCGGGCCGTGGAGGGATGAACCCGCGTCAGCGGGTGAGTCCGACGGGGTCCGCCAGGACCCCGCAGGGGGTGCGGGGAGAAGCCGGACCGGCCGCCTATCGGCGGCGGCTACGGGCGGAGGGTGTCGGTCCCTGTCGGGACCGATCGGGCTCGCAGGCTCGCCCCACAAGATGCGCCCTTGGCCCGCGGGGACGCTCGCGCCACCGCCCGCGTGGCGTCACGCCGGAGCGGGGCTCTTGTTGGGGGGTTGCCCCCGGGACCGACAGGCGACACCGTCCCGCCCGTGTCCGAATCCGCCCCCCCGCGTCCGATCACCTTCTCGCCCTCCCTCACGGTCTCCCTGACCCACGACTGCCCCTGGCGATGCACCTACTGCGGCTTCCGGTCGGACAACCGCGGACTCCTCCCCGATCCGGAGTTCCATCGGCTGCTGGAACAGGCCACCCGGACCGGGGCCACCGAGATCCTGGTGCTGGCCGGCGAGGTTTCCGACACCCTCCCGAACATCCGGCGGGAGGTACGTGCCCGGGGTTTCTCGTCGTTCGTCGACTACGTCCGGTGGGCCTGTGAACGGATCCTGGAGCGGGGATTGCTGCCGCATACCAACATCGGTGCCATGTCGCGGGCCCAGTTCGACCGGTTGCGGCCGGTGAACGCGTCGATGGGGGTGATGCTGGAGAACGTGGACGACGACTTCAACCGGACCGTCGCCCCCGAGAAGACCGCCGCCGGGCGCCTGGCCACCCTCGAGGCGGCCGGACAGGCCCGGGTGCCGTACACCTCGGGCATCCTCATCGGCCTCGGCGAATCCCCGGCCTCGCGGATCCGTTCCCTCGACGCCCTCGCCGCCGTCCACGCACGACACGGCCACCTGCAGGAGATCATCCTCCAGAATTTCGTTCCCAACACGGGTTCGGCCCTCCGCGAGGCGCCCGAGGTGCCGGGACCCGACGCCTACCATGCCCTGATCGAGCACTGGCGTCGGGTGGCGCCCGATGTGCCGGTCCAGATCCCGCCCAACCTGAATCCCCACTGGCGGGAACTCCTGCCGCTGGTGGACGACCTGGGGGGCATCAGCGCCGAAGGCGACGAGGTGAACCCGGACCATCCGTGGGATCCGCCGGCCGTCTATGCCGACGCGGCCCGGGAGGTGGGACGTGAACTCCGGCACCGGTGGGCCGTCCATGACCGGTTCGTCCGGGAGGGCTGGGTGAGTCCGCGGGTGGGCCAGGTGATCGACGACCGGGAACGGGACCGGGCCGGGGCGGGCGCATGACCGACCGGCTGTCCATCCCCCTCCGGGGCGGGTCGATGTCGGTCGACGACGCCCGCCGCCTGGCGCGGGCCGATGGTACGGCCGACCGCGAGTTGTGTGCGGCGGCCGATGAGTTGAACCGTCGGCTCCACGGCGACGTGGTCACCTACGTGGTCAACCGCAACGCCAACTTCACCAACGTGTGCACCACCCGGTGCAGCTTCTGCGGGTTCTACCGTCCGCCCGGGCACGGGGAGGGGTACACGCGGGGAATCGACGAGGTGGTGGCACGGGTGATGCGGACGCCGTGGGTGACCGAGGTCTGCCTGCAGGGCGGGATCCATCCCGACCTGGGCCTGGACTACTACCTCGACCTCCTGCGCGCCCTGCGGGCCGCCCTCCCCGGGGTGCACCTCCACGCGTATTCGCCCATGGAGATCTTCTCGCTCCGGCGGAAGACGGGCTGGGGGTACGCGCGGCTGTTCGACGCGCTGATCGGTGCCGGGCTCGGGTCCACGCCGGGCACCGCGGCGGAGATCCTCGACGACGACCTGCGCCGGCGCACGTCGCCCGACCGCCTGTCGGCTGCGGAATGGGAGGAGATCATCGGGACGGCCCACCGGTGCGGCCTGCGGTCGACGGCCACGGTGATGTTCGGCCACCGGGAGACGTGGGAGGACGTGATCCGGCATCTCGACCGTCTGCGCCGGATCCAGCGCCGGACCGGCGGGTTCACCGAGTTCATCCCGCTGGCGTTCGTTCCCCATCGCAACCGTCTCGGGACCGAGCTGTCCCGGGAGGAGGGCGTTTCCCCGGCGGTCCTCGCCGAACGGGCCCGGGAGCGGATCCGTCGGCTGTATCCCCTGGCGCGGCTGTTCTTCGGCGTCGAGATCCCCAACCTGCAGACCAGTTGGGTGAAGCTCGGTCCGGCCGGGGCGGCGGAGATGCTGCACGCCGGCTGCAACGACTTCGGCGGCACGCTCTACGAGGAGAGCATCACCCGGGAGAGCGGCGGCGAGTTCGGCGAGTGCCTCGCCCCGGCGGACATCGAGGCGGCCATCCGCTCGGCCGGCCGGGTGCCGCGGCGACGCACCACGCTCTACGGCGAGGTTCCCGCGCCCGTGCCCGACGGGCCGTCGTTCAGCCGCCAGTCGTAGTCGGTGAACCGGACGCGGACCCGTTTCCCGGCGGCGCCCAGCGCGGCGGCGGCGTCCGGTGGCAGCAGGGGTCGGACGTATCCCTCCAGCGAGCCGGCGGCGGCCACGAAGTCGTCGCGGTACCAGTCGAAGATCGGCGACAGCCACAGGGTGGCGCTGTCGGGATCGAACCGGTTCTTGTCCGGCTCGCCGAGGAACCTCCGGGCCTGGTCCGCCAACTGCGCCTCGAGCCGGCTCCCCACAAACGGCTCGGCCCGGAGCGGGGGGCATCCCCGCGCGGCGCACACGAGGGCGAAGTGGATCCGGGGCTCGGCGTAGTCCGGCCGGATGATCCGGTGCTCGAGATGGTCGAGGGAATGTACCGCGCCCCCGAGGCGGACGACCTCCCGTCGCCACGCCGCGCCGGGGAGCAGTCCGATGTCCCGGATGCTGGCCACCGGGTGGTGGTCGACGATGAGGCGGAGGGTGGCGGCGTTGTAGAGGTTGATGAGCAGGGCGAGGCGGTCGGCGCGCGGCCAGGCGGCGAACTCGGCGGCCGGCAGGGCCGCCACGGCGTCGAGGTAGGCGTCGAGTTCCCCCGGCGCCGCCTGCAGCCGGGCGTAGTCCACCCGCCCGTCCCGGACGACCGCTCCCAGCACCCGCGCCAGGCCGGGATGGTCCCGGTCGAAACCGTCCGCGTCCGCCGCCGCCCCGGCCGGCCATCCGGCCAGTGCCAGGAGGAGGGCGAGGAGGGGGCGGAGCCAGCGATGGGGTGCGGAGCGGAGCATCGGGGTCAGAGCGCCGGGTGCCGGGTTCCATTCCCGGCGGGATCGGATCCGGTGTCGAGGGGAGCCCCGACCTGGATTCCGTGGCGGAGGCAGTAGGCGCCGTTGACCACGTACTTCTCGGCCCAGTGGCGCAGCCCGGCCCGTTCGTGCGGCGTCAGTTCCCGCACCACCCGGGCGGGGGCGCCAAGGACCATCGACCCGGGGGGGATCCGGGTCCCCGGCGTCACCAGCGCGTGGGCCCCGATGAGGGACTGCCCGCCGACGACGGCACCGTCGAGGATGGTGGCGCCCATGCCCACGAGGCATTCGTCGCCCACGGTGCAGGCATGCACCCGGGCCCCGTGCCCCACCGTCACCCAGTTGCCCAGGAGGCAGGGGAGCTCGTCGGCCAGGTGCAGCACGGCGTTGTCCTGGATGTTGGTGTGGTGGCCCACCTCGATCCGGTTGATGTCCCCGCGCAGCACCGCGCCGTACCAGACGCTGCTGTGGTCGCCCAGGGTGACGTCGCCCAGCACCACCGCGGTCCGGGCGATGTACACATCGCGCCCGAGGCGGGGCGATCGGCGGAGGAAGGTGTCGAGCTGTCGCACCAGGGCATCCATGGGACGGATCCTCGGCCGCGGCCTCCCGGGATGCAATTTTCGCGTGAACCGGCGCGGGTGGCCGGGGAGGGTGGCGGCGGTGACCGTCCTGGAAGTGATCCGCCGCAGCACCGAGTACCTGACCCGGCACGGGGTGGAATCCCCGCGCCTGCAGGTCGAGCTGCTCCTCGCCCACGTCCTCCGGCTGCCCCGGCTCAACCTGTACCTGCAGTTCGACCGGGTGCTGGGGCCGTCCGAACTCGAGCCCCTCCGCGACCTCGTGCGGCGGCGGGGGGCGCGGGAACCGCTGCAGCATCTCACAGGCACGGCCCCGTTCCTGGACCACGTCCTGCAGGTCGGTCCGGCGGTGCTCATCCCGCGGCCGGAGACCGAGACCCTGGCGGCGCGGGCGGTGGAGCTGGGCCGAGGGATCCCCGGGGGACGCCCCCGGGTGCTCGACCTGGGCACCGGGTCCGGCTGCCTCGCCCTCGCCCTCGCCGCCGGGCTCCCCGGGGCCGACGTCCATGCGGTCGACCTCTCCCCGGAGGCCCTGGAGGTCGCCCGCGGGAATGCGGTCCGGACCGGGTTGGCCGACCGGGTCCGTTTCGGGCTCGGCGACGGGTTTGCGGCCCTGGCGGGGATCTGGCCGGCGCCGGAGGCGGTGTTCGACCTCGTGGTGAGCAATCCCCCGTACATTCCCACCGCCGAGATCGCCACCCTGGCACCCGAGGTGCGGGATCACGACCCGCGGATGGCCCTCGACGGCGGTGTCGACGGACTCGACTTCTACCGTCGGCTCGCGGTCGAGGCCGCGGCGTGGGTGGGTCCCGGCGGGTGGATGCTGCTGGAGTTCGGGGACGGGCAGGGTCCGGCGGTGGCCGGGCTGATGGCCGGGGCGGGATGGGTGGACGGGGTGCTGGAGAAAGACTTGAGCGGCCGCGAGCGGGTTATCATCGTGCGCCGGCCGCCCGCGTCGCCGCGACCCCAATCCCCGGACTGCCCCGCAGTCGAGGTGTGACCCAGCCGCGCACCTCCGGCCTCCGGCGGCACCGACACCATGGACAGCTTCCTGATCGAAGGCGGCCGGCCCCTCCGGGGCGAGGTCGCCATCAGCGGTTCCAAGAACGCGGTGCTGCCGATCATGGCCGCCGCCCTCCTCACCCCGGAGACCTGCGTGATCCGCAACGTCCCCGACCTGAGCGATGTCCGGTTCATGGGCCAGATCCTCCGTTCCCTCGGCGCCGAGGTGCGGTTCGAGGACGGCACGGTCACGATCTGCGCGGCGAATGTCCGGGGATTCGGCGACTACGACCTGATCCGCAAGATGCGCGGGTCGATCTGCATCCTCGGCCCGCTCCTCGCCCGGCTCCGACAGGCGAGCGTCTCACTGCCCGGCGGATGCGTCATCGGCACCCGCCCAATCGACCTCCACCTCAAGGGTCTCCGCGCCCTCGGGACCCGGTTCACCATCGACGCCGGCTACATCCGGGCCGAGGCGCCCTCGCTCGACGGCACCATGGTGTTCCTCGGGGGACGGGCGGGGCCGACGGTACTGGGAACGGCCAACGTGATGATGGCGGCGGCCCTGGCCGACGGGGTGACGGTGATCGAGAGCGCGGCGTGCGAGCCGGAGGTGGTGGACCTGGCGGATTTCCTGAACGGAATGGGGGCCCGGGTTTCCGGGGCGGGGAGTCCGACGGTCACCGTGACCGGGGTCCGGGAACTGCACGGGGTGGAGCACGATGTGATTCCCGACCGGATCGAGGCGGGGACCTTCGCCATCGCCGCGGTCGCCAGCGGCGGGGCGCTGACCCTGCGGGGGGCACGGGCGGACCACCTCGGCGCGGTGCTGGACAAGCTCCGCGAGGCGGGCGCGGTGGTGGAACGCCACGGCGGCGCCCTCGCCGTCCGCGCCGGCGCGACGATCGGCCCGGTGGACGTCACCACCATGCCCTACTCGGGGTTCCCCACCGACATGCAGGCCCAGCTGATGGCCCTGATGTGCCTCGCGCCGGGCACGAGCATCCTGACCGAGCGGATCTTCGAGTCGCGCTTCATGCACGCGTCGGAGCTCATGCGGCTCGGGGCGGACATCGCGGTGGAGGGACCGAGTGCGATCGTGAAGGGGGGGCGTCCCCTGAGTGGCGCCCCGGTGATGGCGAGCGACCTGCGGGCGTCCGCCGCACTGGTGATCGCCGGCCTCGCGGCCCAGGGGCAGACGCAGGTGCATCGGGTCTACCACCTCGACCGGGGCTACGAGCGGATGGAAGCCAAGCTCGAGCCCCTCGGCGCCCGGATCCAGCGCGTGCCGGGGGAGTGAGAGCCCGGCAGGGAGGCCGGCCGCCGATCGGCGTCGGCCACGGGGAAGGCACGGCTCGGCGGGAGCCTCGCGCCACCGGCCCGGCCGCCCCTTTGCGGCGGCGCGAGCGTCTCCGCGAGCCCCTCCGGGCAGGGCCGCTAAGGATTCCATTTCCCCGGGCGCCGCCCGGGTGCGAGGTTTCCCGGGTCGCCGTCCCCACCCCTCCCGCCATGGCCGACCCCGTTGCCCCCGCCCCCCGCCCCGCCCCGCCCCGCCGCACCCGGATCGTCCGGTTTGCCCTGCTGGGCGCCGGCTGGTTCGCCCTGGCCCTCCTGCTGCGCGAGGTGTGGTTCACCGGTCCGTACCACCCGCCGGAACACCCCGCGACACCCCCGGTCATCGTCGACCTCCACTGCCACACCGCCGGACTGGGCACGGGCGACAGCGGCTGCTTCATCTCCCCGGCACTCCGCGACAGCTACAAGTTCCGGATCTATCTGGCGGCGTTCGGAACCACCCTCGACGAACTCACCGCCCGGGGGGATGCACTGCTGATCGACCGGATCGCGGACGGCATCGGGGGCAGCACCGGGGTGGCGGCCGCGGTGGTGCTGGCGCTGGACGGGGCGGTGGATGCGGACGGCGAGCTGGACCGCGCCGCCACCGAGGTGTACGTGCCCAACGAGTTCGTGGCCCGCGAGGTGCGCCGGCATCCGGGCCTCCTGTTCGGTGCCTCCATCAACCCCCGTCGCCACGACGCCCTCGCGCGCCTCGACCGGGCGGCGGCCGACGGCGCCGTCCTGGTGAAGTGGATCCCGTCGGTGATGCACATCGACCCATCCGACGAACGCCTGGTCCCGTTCTACCGTCGGATGGTGGAACTCGACCTGCCCCTGCTCACCCACGCCGGACAGGAACGGTCGTTCACCCATGCGCAGGATGAGCTGGCCGACCCGATGCGCCTGCGCCTCCCGCTGTCGCTGGGCGTCACGGTGATCGCGGCGCACATCGCCTCCACCGGGGCGAACGACTCCGAGCCCGACACCGAGCGCCTGGCCCGGTTGATGGGCGAGTTTCCCAACCTGCACTCCGAGATCTCGTCCCTGACCCAGGCCAACAAGCTCGGCTACCTGCGCGAGGCGCTGCACCGGCCGGAGTTCGCCGGCCGGCTCTGCTACGGCAGCGACTTTCCCCTGATCAACACGCCGCTGGTCAGCCCGTGGTTCTTTCCCCTGAACCTGACGCGCGCCGAGATGACCGAACTCGCGTCGGTGACGAACGCCTGGGACCGGGACATCCGGCTCAAGCGGGCGCTGGGCGTTCCCGCCGAGGTGTTCGCCCGCACCGCCCGGCTCCTCCGACTGACACCGGGACCGGACGGCAATTGGCGCCGCGAACCGAACTGAACCACCGCCTTCGCCCTTGGCCCTTCGCCTCTTCCGGAGGGCCTCGCTCCGTCGAAGCCGGGCCCCCGGGGAAACGCCCATCCGGGATCCACAACGAAGGGACAAAGGGACGAAGAACTCCCGCTGAGGCGCGGAGACGCAGAGGCTCTTTTCCTTCATTCTCAGCGCCTCGGCGCCTACCAGCGGGAGAAATTCTCCCAGGACCGAGCCTGCGAGCCGCCTACGTGGCGGAGGCCTCCAGGCCGCCGCGCTTCCATCGGGCGTCGGGGTCGGTGTCGGGATCGGAATCGATCTCTCTCCTCCCTGCCTCCGTCCCCTCCCGGAGGGACTCGCTCCGTCGAGGCCGGGGCCCCGGGGTAAACCCCATCCCGCTTCGCGGGCCCGCCCGCAGGAGCGTGCGGCTCCGGAGCCCCTGCCCCCGGTCAGGCTCTCAGCCGTATCCATGCGGCTCAGTTGCGGGCCGTCCGCCACAGGGTCGGCACCATCCCCCACTCCCGGATACGGGCGTCGTTGGTGACCAACCGGAGGCCATGCACCAACGCCGTCGCGACAATCAACTGGTCGGCCGGATCCTTGTGGAACCCTTCCGCCTCCAACGTCGTGACCCGTCCGGCGATCGCGGGGGTGACCGGCAACACCGTCAACCCCGGGCCGATCGCAAGCCGGAAGAACTCCGACAACGGAATGGACAGTTCCAGACGTCCCAATTCCACCATCTTTGCGGCCTCCCAGAGGGAGATGTCCGCAAGGGCGAGCGTGTCCGCATGCCGGGTGAGCGTCGCATCCGCCAGGGGCGGCAGGGATTCACCCAGGGCCCGCTGGATCCAGGCATGCGTGTCCAGCAGGTGGGTCATTTCGATGCCTCCCATTCGAGACCGGTCCCGAACAGGTCACCCCGGATCCTCGCCTTGCCCTTCAAGGCCCCGTGCCATGTCGCCGGCCGAACCGCCTGGAAGACGAAGGTCCGCCCCTCGGACACGATGTAGACAGGCCGGCCGGCGCTGGCCTCCGCCTTCATCCGGGCAAAGTCGCGCTGAAACGCACGGGAGGTGACCTTCATGTCCGTCACGATGTCTGACGCAGGTTCCCCGGTCAAACGCCGGCGCCTGTCGACCGCCCCGCCCCCCATCCGGGATCCACAACGAAGGGACAAAGGGAGGAAGACCCTTTTCTCCGGAGAAACTCCCGCTGAGGCGCAGAGACGCAGAGGTTCTTGCATCTTTCTCTCCGCGCCTCGGCGCCTCTGCGGGGGGTGTTCCCTCCCTGGACCGGGCCTGCGCGCCGCGTTCGTAGCCGACGCCGATAGGCGGCCGGTCCCCCAGCCCCTCCCCCTTCGCCTCCGTCCGGAGGGCCCCGCTCCGTCGAGGCCTGGGCCCCGCGCCCCCAACCGGGATCCACAGCGAAGGGACAAAGGGGCGAAGAACTCCCGCAGAGACGCAGAGACGCAGAGGTTCTTGCATCTTTCTCTCCGCGCCTCGGCGCCTCTGCGGGGGGTGTTCCCTCCCTGGACCGGGCCTGCGCGCCGCGTTCGTAGCCGACGCCGATAGGCGGCCGGTCCCCCAGCCCTTCCCCCTCCGCCTCCGTCCGGAGGGCCTCGCTCCGTCGAGGCCGGGGGCACGCCCCCCCCAACCGGGATCCACAACGAAGGGACAAAGGGAGGAAGACCCTTTTCTCCGGAGAAACTCCCGCTGAGGCGCAGAGACGCAGAGGTTCTTGCATCTTTCTCTCCGCGCCTCGGCGCCTCTGCGGGGGGTGTTCCCTCCCTGGACCGGGCCTGCGCGCCGCGTTCGTAGCCGACGCCGATAGGCGGCCGGTCCCCCAGCCCTTCCCCCTCCGCCTCCGTCCGGAGGGCCTCGCTCCGTCGAGGCCGGGCCCCCGGGGGAAACCCCATCCCGCTTTCGCGGGCCCGCACGCAGGAGCGTGCGGCTCCGAACCGCCCCTTCGCCCTTCACCCCCCTTGGACAACGCCCCGCCCCGAGGGCACACTCCCGTCCCCATGGTTCCGACCGCCGAAACCCCCACCCAACCCACCGCGCCCGCCGGCCCGGTGGACGATCCGCCGGTGGGCCGGTTCCTGCCGGAACTGCTCGCGCCGGCCGGCGACTGGGAATGCGTCCGGGCCGCGGTGGAGAACGGGGCCGATGCCGTGTACTTCGGACTCGACCGCTTCAACGCCCGGATGCGGGCGAAGAACTTCACGGTCGCCGACCTCCCCGAACTGATGGCTTTCCTCCACCGGCGGGGGGTCCGCGGGTACGTCACCTTCAACACCCTCGTCTTCTCCGACGAACTGGAGGCCGCCGCCGAGTATCTCGAGAGCCTGATCGCCGCCGGGGTCGATGCCGCCATCGTCCAGGACGTCGGCATCTGCCGGCTGATCCGCCGGCTCTCGCCCGACTTCCCCATCCACGGCTCCACCCAGATGACCATCACCAGCCCCGCCGGCGTGGAGCTGGCCCGTCGGCTGGGCTGCGACCTCGTGGTGCTGGCCCGGGAGAATTCCCTGCGGGAGATCGACGCGATCCAGTCCGCGCTCGCCGCCGGCCCCGGCCCGGCCCTGCCCCTCGAGGTGTTCGTCCACGGTGCCCTGTGCGTCGCCTACTCCGGGCAATGCCTCACCAGCGAGTCCCTGGGGGGACGCAGCGCCAACCGGGGCGAGTGCGCCCAGGCCTGCCGCATGCCCTATGAACTGGTAGCCGATGGGCAAACGGTCGACCTCGGGGACCGCCGGTACCTCCTCAGCCCCCAGGACCTGGCCGGGATCGAGGTACTGCCGGAGTTGGTCCGGACCGGGGTCCGTTCCCTCAAGATCGAGGGGCGCCTCAAGGCCCCCGAGTACGTCGCCAGCGTCACCCGGGTCTACCGCCAGGCGCTGGACCGGCTCGCCGACGCCCCCACGGTCCCCCGACCGTCGGCCCCACGGGAACGGTACGAGCTCGAGATGGCGTTCAGCCGGGGGCTGTACACCGGATGGTTCCGCGGAATCGACAACCAGTCCCTCGCCCACGCGCGCTTCGGCAAGAAGCGCGGGGTGTTCCTCGGCGAGGTGCTCCAGGTGGGACGCGACCGGGTGACGGTGCGTCCCGAGGCCCCCGTGCAGCCGGGCGACGGGGTGGTGTTCGACGCCGGACGGCCGGACGCTCCGGAAACCGGCGGACGGATCTACGGGGTGACCGATCCCGCGCCGGGCCGACGGGAACTGACCTTCGCCCGGGGTACGGTCGACCCCGCGCGGGTGCAGCCCGGGGACCGGGTGTGGAAGACCGACGACCCGGCGCTCAACCGCGACCTCCGCCGGACCTTCGAGGGGGATGCCATCCGGCACACCCGACCGGTCACCGCCCGGGTCCACGGCCATGCCGGGTCGCCCCTCACGCTGGAACTCCGCGACGCGGACGGACACGAGGTACGCGTGGCATCGGAAACCCCGCTGCTGCCCGCAGACCGCAAGCCGCTGAGCAACGAACTGTTGACGGCCCAGCTCGGTCGCCTGGGAGGAACCCCCTTCCGGTTGGCGGGCGTGGAGAACCATCTGGAGGGGGCGGTCCTGCTGCCGGTGAGCGAACTGAACCGGGTGCGTCGCGCGGCCGTGGCCGCCCTGGAGGATGTCCGGAGCCGTCCGCTGCGCTGGATGCGAACCGCGGTCGACGTGGCCGCGGCCGCCCGGATCGACCCGGTGGCGGATCCGGCGCCGCCGGGGCCGGCGGAGTTGTGCGTGCTGATCCGGCGTCCGGACCAGCTCGACGCTGCGCTCGGGGCCGGCGCCACCACCGTGTACTGCGAGTTCGAGGACCCGAAACGGTACCGCGACACGGTGCAGCGGTTCCATGTGGCCTTCGGCTGCCGGGTCCACGCCGGGTCCGCCGACGCGCCGTCCATCTGGGTCGCCCCGCCCCGCATCACCAAGCCCGGCGAGGAGTGGATCCTCCAGCAGGTCCGGTCCTCCGATGCCGACGGCTACCTGGTCCGGAACGCCGACCACCTGCGGTTCTTCGAGGGGTGTCGGCGGCGCGGGGATTTCTCACTGAACGTGGCGAACCCGCTGACGGCGGAGTTCCTTCTCCGCGAGGCCGGGCTGGAGCGGGTCACAGCCAGCTACGACCTCAACGCGGCGCAGCTCGAGGCCCTGCTCCGGTCGGCCCCGCCCGCCTGGTTCGAGGTCACCATCCACCAGCACATGCCGATGTTCCACATGGAGCACTGCGTGTTCTGCGCGTTCCTCTCGGACGGACGCGACTACCGGGACTGCGGCCGCCCCTGTGAGAAGCGCGAGGTCCGGCTGCGGGACCGCGTCGGCATGGAACACCCCCTCCGGGCCGATGCCGGCTGCCGCAACACCGTCTTCAACGCCCGGGCCCAGACCGGCGCCGAGGCCGTTCCCCGCCTCCTCGCCCTCGGGCTGCGACAGTTCCGGATCGAGTTCGTCGACGAGTCCCCGGACGAGGTCTCCCGGACCATCGCCCGGTACCGGGCGCTCCTGCGGGGGGAGATCACCGGGGAACAGCTCTGGCGGGAACTGAAGCTCCAGAACCAGCTCGGCGTCACCCGGGGCCAGATGGAGCAGGCGGAGGAACGCCGGGTGTTTCCCGGACACCGTCGCGGCCGACGGGAATAGCGGGGTGCGGCGGCGCCCGTCCGGACGTCAGCCGCCCAGCCACTGCCGGACCGGCGGCAGGTTGCGCAGGACGCCGAACAGCAGGGCGGCCGAGACGGCAATGGCGACACCGACGGGATGGGCCAGCGGATTCGGCCAGCGCCGCCCCTGCCGGGCGGCAATGCCCGCCGCCACCGACCAGGCGACCAGGGGAAGCCCGACGAGGAGCATCGGGTTCAGCCGCCACGCCGCGGCGATGTCGCCGTGCAGCAGGGCATGGGTGGCCCGCAGTCCGCCGCAACCGGGACACTCCAGCCCCGTGGCCGCATGCAGGAAACAGCGGGGGAAGAAGAACTGCCCCTCCGGCTCGAACCGCCACAGCAGGAACAGTCCGGTCGCACCCACCAGACCACCCCCCAGCCAGAGCCAGCGGGTCAGCCGACCCGACGGCGTCGGCATCCGGGGCAGGATCGGGGTGTCCATGGACGGCGCCGACGGCACGCTCAGGTGAAGTGTTCCTTCACCTCGGGCTTGTTCATCACCACCAGCGCCCAGATGCCGAACGGCAGTCCGAGGCAGCAGCAGGTGCAGGGGAGGATCGACAGGATGGCCGCCGTCGCCGAGAGGCCGAAGCTCTCCAACTTCCGCATCTTGAGCGCGCCGGCCAGCATCAGGCCGTTCATCACCACCGAGAAACCGATCTGGGCGAAGTCCGCCACCCCCATGCCCTTGTCGCGGGCCGCCCGGATCTGCTCCTTCACCTCCGGCGGGATGTTCGGGAGGTTCTGGAACGATTCGATGTAGGCCCCGCGCCAGAGCGGCGTGGTGAGGGCCCCGACCAGGCCGAGGACCGCGATGACGATCAGGAACAGGGCCGGCGTGGCCAGCCGACGACGCGCCGCCTCGCGGCCGTCCGCCATCCAGTTCCCGCCCGGCGGCGGCGTCAGGGGGGCGTTGATCGGCAGACCCTCGGTCACGGGCGACACGGTCGCCCCGGCGCCCGGCACCCCGCCGGCGGACAGCCCCAGCGCGTCGGCGAACTCCGGGAACTGCCCCAGGGGCCTCCAGATGCCGTCCGCGTCCAGGCAGGCCTGCGAGAACTGGTTGAGCCGACGCTCGGCGATCCACTGCCGGAGCTGGTCGGTGTCGATCGGGCCGTACTCCTTCTGGTCGGCTCCGCGGACGCGATAGAGGTTCATCGGGTGGATGGGTTCAGGGGTCTCCGTGGGTCACCGTGACGTCCCGTCCCCGGATTCACCGGAGGGGGCTGGCCCGGAGGCTACCGCATCCCGGTAGCGGTAGGCCAGAGCGACGAAGATGAACACCAGTCCCACGGCAAAGGTCAGGCCGGCGTAGAAGAGGAAGCGTCCCGGCGTGACCGAGTCCGCCCCGGAACCCGTCCCGGCGAAGCGCGTGATCAGCACCACGATCGCGTTCCCCGCGGCCACCGTGAGCAGCCAGAAGCTCATGATCGTGCTCTTCATCGAGGATGCCGCCTGGGTGTAGGCGAACTCCAGCCCGGTGGTCGACACCAGCACCTCGGCCAGTGTGAGAATTGCATACGGCACCGCCTGCCACAGTACGCTCATCTCCGACCCGGCATCGAGACGCGACTGGATCGCCGCCACCACGACGTAGGAAAGACCGGCGATGAACATCCCCAGGCCGATCCGCCGCAGCGGCGTCACCCGCACGGCCCGTCCGGCCATCGGATACAGCACCAGCGTCACCAGCGGCACGAGGATCATCACCAGCAGCGGGTTGAGCGACTGCATCTCCTCCCCGCCGATCTGGTAGCTGCCGGTCACCGGGAACGGGACCATCCGCTGCGCCTGCAGGATCCACGTCGACGAATGCTGGTCGAACATCGCCCAGAACGGCGGGATCAGGGCGAAGATGGACAGGACGGGCAGCACCGAGGCGGCCGCCCGGACCTCCTCCTCCGAATACCGGGCCCGCGCCCCGTCCCAGAACCCGCCGCCCGTCCGGTTCGACAAGGCCGCCCAGAGCACGGGCAGGAAGCCCGCGGTCCGCGTGGCCCGGGTCGGCGGGACCATCACGTAGCGTTTCCGACCCAGCCAGAAGATCAGCGTCGCCACCCCCATCAGGATCCCCGGCACCCCGAACGCCCACCCATACCCCACGGTCTTGGCCAGGAACGGGATGGTGAGGAAGGAGAAGAACGACCCGAAGTTGATCGAGAAGTAGAAGGCGGCGTAGGCCCGCTCGTAGAGCCGGGCATCGGCCCGGAGGAACTGGTCGCCCATGAAGGCCGACACGCAGGGCTTGATCCCCCCGGCGCCGAACGCGATCAGCGACAACCCGGCGAACAACATCCACATCCGCCCCCGCACCACCCCGGCGTTGTCGGCGGCAAAAGCCGCCCGCGCCGCCTCGTCCATCGCCTCCACCGGCCCGGGCATCGCCGCCAGGGGGAAGAAGACATCCGACAGTGCCAGCACCCCGTGGCCCAGGCAGTACAGGAGGGAGATCCAGAGGATGGTCCGGTACCGGCCCCAGATCCGGTCCGACACCCACGCGCCGAGCAGCGGGGTGAAGTAGTTGGCGAGGATGAACAGGTGGATCACCTCGGTGGCATGGTCGGCCGACTGCCCCAGGCCGCCGCGGATGACCTGTCCGGTGATGTACCCGGCCAGGATGCCCTTCATCCCGTAGAAGCTGTACCGCTCGCAGGCCTCGTTCCCGATGATGAACCGGACCTGCGACGGGAACCGTCCGGTGGCGGCCCCGGGGCTGGATGGGGTGTCTGGCACGGGAAGCCGATACCGGAAGCGGGGCGTCCGGGGAAGGGATTTGCGCCCGGGACGGGTTCCATTTTTCCTTTGTGCGCCCCCGGCCTTTCCGCCAGAACACCCGCCTTTCGAGGCCCCATGGCACTCATCGTCCAGAAGTTCGGCGGCACGTCCGTCGCCAACACCGAGCGCATCCGCAACGTCGCCCGCCGCGTCGCCCGCTCCCGTGAACAGGGGGACCAGGTGGTGGTTGTGGTCTCCGCCATGAGCGGCGTGACCGACCATCTCATCCGCCTCTCCCGGGAGATCACCCGCCTCCCCAGCGAGCGGGAGATGGACATGCTCCTCGCCACCGGCGAACAGCAGACCATCGCCCTCACCGCCATCGCCCTCCACGACCTCGGCGTCCCCGCCGTCTCGCTCACCGGCGCCCAGGCCGGGATCACCACCGACGGCGTCCACACCAAGGCCAAGATCCAGAACATCTCCCCGGGCGAGGTCCACCGCCTGCTGGACGCGGGGAACGTCGTGATCGTCGCCGGCTTCCAGGGCCGGACGCCCGACGGCCAGATCACCACCCTCGGCCGGGGCGGGTCGGACCTCACCGCCATCGCCCTCGCCGCCGCCCTCGAGGCGGACCTCTGCCAGATCTACACCGACGTCGACGGCGTCTACACCGCCGACCCGCGGATCGTCCCCCAGGCCCGGCACCTGCCGGAGATCGCCTACGACGAGATGCTGGAGTTGGCGGGGTCCGGGGCGAAGGTGATGCAGCTCCGCTCGGTCGAGTTCGCCAAGAAGTTCAACGTGGTCTTCGAAGTCCGCTCCTCGCTCAACGACAACCCCGGCACGCTCGTGAAAGAAGAAACCGCCAGCATGGAGAACGTCGTGGTCCGCGGCGTCTCCCTCGACAAGCACCAGGCCAAGGTCACGGTCTGGGGCGTCCCCGACCGCCCCGGCCAGGCCGCCCGGATCTTCCGCGCCCTGGCCGACGGCGCGATCAACGTGGACATGATCGTCCAGAACGTCAGCCACACCGGCGGCGTCCGCGTCACCGACATCTCGTTCACCGTGGACAAGCCGGACCTCCCCAAGGCCACGATGCTGATCGAGGGGCTCCGCGCCGAACTGGGCTTCACCGAGGTGTCGGCCGACGAGGAGATCGGCAAGCTGTCGATCGTCGGCGTGGGCATGCGGAGCCACAGCGGCGTGGCCGCCCGGATGTTCGACACCCTCGCCCGGGAGAACATCAATATCGAGATGATCTCCACCAGCGAGATCAAGATCAGCGTGGTGATCGAGCTGAAGGACGGCGACCGCGCCATGCAGGCGGTGCACCGCGCGTTCCTCGAGTAGACGGCTCCGCCGCCACACGGCGCGTTCGTGGCGGAGGCCGACAGGCCGCCGTTCCCCGAGCCCCCCGGCCCCCCGGCGGATTCACCATCCGCCGCCACCTTGGCGCGTTCGT